>CP166133.1:0-651713 GCA_041228285.1 Neisseriaceae bacterium CLB008
TACCCTACAGAATACGACGTGATCGTCGTCGGCGGCGGCCATGCCGGCACCGAGGCTGCGCTAGCCAGCGCCCGCATGGGCGCTAAAACCCTTTTGGTGACCCACAATATTGAAACCCTGGGGCAAATGTCCTGCAATCCGTCTATTGGCGGCATTGGCAAGGGCCATTTGGTGCGCGAAGTCGATGCCCTAGGCGGCATCATGGCCTTGGCCACCGACATCGGCGGCATTCAGTTTCGTCGCTTGAACGCTTCTAAAGGCCCTGCGGTACGCGCTACCCGCGCCCAGGCCGACCGTCTTTTATATAAGGCGGCCGTGCGCCATGCGCTGGAGAACCAAGAGCATCTAGACATTTTCCAACAGCAGGTCGAAGACGTATTGCTGGATGGCGACCGCATCAGCGGCGTGATGACTACGATTGGGCTGGCGTTTCACGCCAAGGCCGTGGTGGTGACGGCTGGGACGTTTTTGTCGGGTAAAATCCACATTGGTTTGGAAAACTACCAAGGCGGCCGCGCCGGTGAAATGGCGGCGATGGGCTTGGGCGCGCGCTTAAAAGAGCTGGCTTTGCCGCTTGGGCGTTTAAAAACCGGTACCCCGCCGCGCATTGACGGGCGCAGCATCGACTTTTCGCAAATGACGGAACAAAAAGGCGACACGCCAACGCCGGTGTTTTCGGTACGTGGCCATGCCGGCCTGCATCCACAGCAAATGAGCTGCTGGATTACCCACACCAATGAGCGCACCCACGACATCATTCGCTCTGGTTTTGACCGCAGCCCCATGTTTACCGGCAAGATCGAAGGCGTGGGCCCACGTTACTGCCCTTCGGTTGAGGATAAAATTAACCGCTTTGCCGACAAAGAAAGCCATCAGATCTTCTTAGAACCAGAAGGTTTGACCACGAATGAATATTACCCTAACGGTATTTCGACGAGCTTGCCGTTTGACATCCAAATTGGCCTGGTGCGCAGCATTAAGGGCCTAGAAAACGCCCATATTTTGCGCCCTGGCTACGCCATTGAATACGATTATTTCGATCCGCGTAACCTTAAAGCTAGCCTGGAAACCAAAACCATTGCTGGGCTATTTTTTGCCGGCCAAATCAATGGCACCACCGGCTATGAAGAAGCCGCCGCGCAAGGCCTTGTGGCCGGTACCAACGCCGTGCTGTACACGCGAGAGCAAGATGCTTGGGCGCCGAAACGTGAAGAATCTTATCTGGGCGTGATGATCGACGATTTGATCACCAAGGGCGTGAACGAGCCTTATCGCATGTTCACCAGCCGCGCCGAGTATCGCCTCCAGCTGCGTGAGGACAATGCCGACATGCGCCTGACCGAAGAAGGCTATCGTCTAGGCCTAGTGGGCGAAGATCAATGGCGCGCCTTCAGCGATAAGCGTGAAGCGGTTGAGCGTGAAGTGGCGCGTCTACGCAGTACGTGGTACACGCCGGGTAAAGTAGACAAAGACGTGCAGCAAGCGGTTTTGGGCCAGGCGATGACTCACGAATACAGTTTGTATGATTTATTGCGCCGTCCTAATGTACACTATGAGACCTTGATGCAGTTTCCGGAGTCGGCCGCGGCCGAACCTTTGAGTGAAGAAGTCATCGATCAAGTGACCATTCAGGTAAAATATCAAGGCTATATTGATCGCCAGAACATTGAAATTGAGCGCCGCCAGTCTTTAGACGAAACCAAGCTGCCGATGGATGCGGATTACAGTAAAGTCGCCGGCCTCTCTAAAGAAGTGCAGCAGAAACTGAGCGAGCATCGGCCAGAAACCGTGGGCCAAGCCTCACGCATCTCTGGCGTGACCCCAGCCGCCGTGGCGCTGTTGCTGGTACATTTAAAACGTGGATTCCAAGGAGCAAAAACGCATGACTAGTCGGGTGAGTGGACAGCAGCAGCTGCAACAGGGCATAGACGCCATGCAGCTGTCGTTTAGTGCTGAACAGCAGGCGCAAATGCTGGCCTATGTGGCGTTGCTGCAAAAATGGAACAGCACTTATAACCTCACCGCGCTGCGCGATGAGGCCAGCATGATTTCTCATCATGTACTCGACAGCCTGTCGCTGATGCCCCACCTTGACCCAAGCAAACGCTTGATCGACGTTGGCTCTGGCGGCGGCATGCCCGGTATTTTGTGCGCCATCAGCTACCCCGAAATGGACATGACGCTCTTGGACGCCAACCGTAAGAAAACCACGTTTTTGCAGCAGGTGGTGATTGAGCTAGGCTTGAGCAATGTGCAGGTTAAGTCGTGCCGGGTCGAAACCTTAGCCGATCAGTCGTATGAAATCGTCACCAGCCGCGCGTTTGCGGAATTGGCCGATTTTGTGACCCTCACGCGTGAATTGATTCACCCGCAAGGAGAGTGGTTGGCGATGAAGGGCATGTACCCCAAAGAAGAAATTGATCGCCTTCCCGAGTGGGTTGAGGTGACGGCCGTGAAGTCGCTGTCTGTGCCCGCCGTGGCGGCAGAGCGCCATTTAGTGTGTATGCAAAAGAGAGAGACACCATGAGTGCCTATGTGATTGCGGTAGCAAACCAAAAGGGCGGCGTGGGTAAAACCACCACCGTCGTGAACCTGGCGGCGTCTTTGGTCGAAAAGGGTAAGAAGGTTTTGATCGTCGACCTCGACCCTCAGGGCAACGCCACCACCGGCAGCGGCCTGAATAAGGGCAGCGTGAAGCTGGGCGTCTACCACGTGCTGTTGGGCGACAACAGCGTGGTTGAAGCTAAACTGGCTAGCCCCAGCGGCGGTTTTGATGTCTTGGCCGCTAACCGTAGCCTATCGGGCGCTGAAGTGGAGCTGGTGCAGGAGCTGGCGCGTGAAATGCGCCTTAAAAATGCGCTACAAGAGGTGATTGACGACTATGATTACATCTTACTGGATTGCCCGCCTACGCTGACGCTCTTAACCTTAAATGGTTTGGTAGCGGCCGATGGGGTGATCGTGCCTATGGTGTGTGAATACTATGCGCTAGAAGGCATTTCCGATCTGATCGCGACCTTGCGTAAAATCCGCCAGGCCATCAATCCTAACCTTGGCCTTTTGGGCATTGTGCGCACCATGTACGATGCGCGCAGCAAGCTGTCGCAGCAGGTGTCGGAGCAGCTGACCCAGCACTTTGGCGCAGAGCTGTTCGCCACCAATATTCCCCGCAATATTCGCTTGGCCGAGGCGCCGAGCCACGGCATGCCCGCCTTGGCCTACGATGCCAATGCACGCGGTACTTTGGCCTATTTGGCCTTGGCAGACGAAGTGATGGCCCGCGTGGCCGAACGATAGGATAGATGATGACAAAACCTAAGGGATTGGGCCGCGGCCTAGATGCATTACTGGTGTCTTCGGTAGAGGAGGGCGCCTTTAGCGACCGCTTAACCACCTTGGCGATTGCCGACATTCGCCCTGGGCGCTATCAGCCTCGGGTGCAGATCGATGATGAGGCGCTAGAAGATTTGGCCCAGTCGATTCGCGAGCAGGGCGTGATTCAGCCTGTCATCGTGCGTGAATCAGGCTTGGATAAATACGAAATCATTGCCGGCGAGCGTCGCTGGCGCGCCAGCCAATTGGCTGGGCTGACCCAGATTCCTGCGGTGATCAAAAGCATCAGCGACGAAACCGCTTTAGCGATGGGCTTGATCGAAAATATTCAGCGCCAAAATCTCAACCCTATCGAAGAGGCCGAAGGGCTAAAGCGCTTGGTGGACGAGTTTGGCATGACGCATGAGGCCGTGGCTAAATCAGTCGGCCGCAGCCGCAGCAGCATCTCTAATAGCCTGCGCCTGTTGTCGTTACCGGTGGAGGTGAAAGACTTTATCTTCAATAAGCAGCTAGAGATGGGCCATGCCCGCGCCTTGCTGTCGTTGCCGGTTTTAGCACAGCTAGACTTGGCCCATAAGGCGGCTAAGCTAGGCTGGTCTGTGCGCGAAGTGGAAAAGCGCGCCCAGGCGCTGCTCGCCGAAAAAACAACACCTATTGCGGCAGCGAAACAGCCCAATCCCGACCTAGCTATTTTGCAAGAACAGCTGTCGCAAACGCTGGGCGTGACGGTGGACATCAAAAGCAATCAAAAGCAAAAAGGTAAAATGGTTTTACATTTTGATAATTTGGACGAATTTGATGGTTTGTTGCAGAAATTAGGGGTAAAATAAAGGGCTTTTTTAAAAGAGCTTTATAGAATACGCCGAGCGCCTAGATACTGTGATAGAATCGCGCCAGATTATGCTAAGTTGTCCCGCAATAAAGGTTGTTTTGTCGTTAGAAATCATTGTTTATTGTAGGGTTGTTCTTGACGATTTGGGTCGCGTTTATTATAGTTACGGCGCTTTAGCAGTCTCTACCGCTCAAAACGCTTTTTAATTTAAGGAAAAAAATGACCAAACTCATTGGTTACCAAGCCTTAACTTTGGCGGTGGTGTTGGTGCTGACTTACTTAGTCGCAGATTTAGCAGCTGTATGGTCGTCTCTCTTAGGTGGGTTGAGCTATTTGCTCCCAACCTGTGTGGCGACATTATTTTTGAGCCTCACGAACCACAACGTTCAACGCATGGCCCTGGGGTTCGTCCTAGGCGAGAGCTTAAAAATCATTTTAGCCATCATCATGATGGTGGTTGTGTTTATAGTATATCCGACGCTGAGATGGCCTTATTTTCTTGTGGGGTTCTTGGCGGTTAGTCACGTAATTTTTATTGTTTTTTGGAAATTTAAGCACTATGGCAGACGCTCACACTCTTACGGCAGCCGAGTACGTTAAGCACCATTTGGTGCAACTCTCGCAAAAAGACACGCCACAAACCAGTATTGTGGATTTTTCTTACATCAACCTCGACACCTTGTTCTTTTCGATCCTTTTAGGCGTCTTGTCTTGCTTCTTCTTGTGGCGCGCCGCTAGAAAAGCACATGCGGGCGTTCCTGGCCGTTTTCAAGCCGCAGTTGAAATTTTGACTGAATTTGTTGAAGGTATGTGTAAAGACATCGTTCACAATCCTGCTTCACGTAAAGCGGTTGCGCCTTTGGGCCTAACCATTTTTGTGTGGATTTTCATGATGAACGCGGTTGACCTTTTGCCGGTCGATCTGTTCCCGATGATCGCTTCAGGCGTGTTTGGCCTAGACTACCTACGTGCTGTGCCTACCGCTGACCTAAATGGTTCGCTGGCCCTATCAGTAGGTGTGTTGTTGGTTTGTCTATACTACAGTTTAAAAATCAAAGGCATTGGCGGCTGGATGCACGAAATGTTCACCGCACCGTTTGGCCCTTGGTTAGCCCCCGTTAACTTTGCCATGAACCTGCTTGAGTTTGCGTCTAAGACCATCTCTCAAGGCATGCGGTTGTTCGGTAATATGTATGCGGGTGAGCTGGTATTTATGTTGATCGCTCTATTGGGTGGCGCTTGGGCGTCGACCGGTTCAGTAGCGCTGATTGACCCTATCCTATTCTTATTGCAAATCTTAGCGGGTTCTGCTTGGGCGATCTTCCATATTTTGATTATTACCCTGCAAGCCTTTATTTTCATGGTCTTGACCTTTGTGTACATCGGCCAAGCACATGATTCGCATTAAGTAGTTTTGACTAGGCGGCTTAAAATTTTGTTTTAAGTCGCTCGGTTTATTTTTTAGTTTTGTCTTTTTTTTGTATCTTTACCTTTATATATTTAAGGAGCTGTAAATGGAAATGGGTTTAATTGCTATTGCTTGTGGTCTGATCGTTGCTTTAGGTGCGATTGGTGCATGTTTGGGTATCGCTACTGTTGGTGCTAAATACCTAGAATCTTCTGCTCGCCAACCTGAATTGATGGGTCCATTGCAAGTTAAATTGTTCTTGATCGCTGGTTTGATCGACGCGGCTTTCTTGATTGGTGTTGCGATTGCTTTGCTATTTGCATTCGTAAACCCATTCGCTGGTTAATTTTGAACCATTCTTTTTTTGAACATGACAAATCACGAAAGCTAAATCCGTGAATTTAAACGCAACCCTATTTGCGCAGTTAATTGTCTTCTTCATCTTAGTGTGGTTCACCATGAAGTTCGTGTGGCCCCCTATTGTGAAAGCACTTGACGAGCGCGCCGACAAAATCGCCGAAGGCTTAGCAGCTGCTGAGCGTGGTAAGAGCGATTTTGAACAGGCAGAAAAGCGTGTTGCAGCAATCTTGGCCGAAGGGCGTAATCAGGTAGCCGAAATGGTTGCCAACGCCGATAAAAGAGCAGCACAAATTTTAGACGAAGCAAAAACAACTGCTTCTACTGAAGCCGCTCGTATCTTGGCTTCTGCGCAGGCAGAAATTGAACAAGAAGCTAACCGCGCACGTGAAGTATTACGTGAACAAGTTGCTGCTTTAGCAGTAGCTGGTGCGGAAAAAATCTTGCGTCAAGAGATTAACGAACAGCAACACGCGAACATCCTTAGCACCCTTAAACAGGAGCTATAACGCTTATGGCTGAGTTCGCAACAATTGCCAGGCCCTATGCAAACGCATTGTTTGGTTTGGCTCAGGAAAGTAACAAACTCGTTCCTTGGTTGAGTGAACTTGAGACACTGGTACAAATCGTGTCACAACCTAAAGTACAGGCTTATCTAGATCAGCCTGAGTTAAGCAGCGAAGCACGCACCAAAGAAATCCTTGCCCTATGCAACGATTTCGGTGGCGAAGCAGCTTTACAAAACTTTGTGACCGTCGTATCTGAAAATGGACGCTTGGTTGTATTGCCCGAAATTTTGGCGCAATACCAAGACTTGATGTTGCAAGCAAGCGGTACCCAAAAAGCGGTTGTGTACAGCGCTTATCCAGTAAGTGATGAGCAGTTGGCGCAAATCGTGAGCGATTTGAAACAACGCTTCGGTACTGAGTTGCAAGCCACAGTCGAAATCAAACCAGAGCTCATTGGTGGTGTCAAAATTGAAGTTGGCGACCAAGTGCTAGACATGTCAGTTCAGGGCAAATTGAATGCCTTGTACTCGGCAATTAAAAGTTAGGAGATAATTCATGCAGCTGAATCCTGCTGAGATCAGCGATTTGATTAAAGCCAAGATTGAGAACTTGAACGTGAGTCAAGAAACCCATACCAAAGGTACGGTTATTTCTGTGACAGACGGTATTGTTCGCATTCACGGCCTATCAAACGTGATGCAAGGTGAAATGCTCGCATTCCCCGGTGACACTTTTGGCTTAGCCATGAACTTAGAGCGTGACTCTGTCGGCGCCGTAGTGTTGGGTGAATACGAACACATTAGTGAAGGTGACGAAGTTACTTGCACTGGACGCATTTTAGAAGTGCCAGTTGGCCGCGAATTGGTTGGCCGTGTTGTTGATGCTTTGGGTCGTCCTATCGACGGTAAAGGCCCGATTGCCGCAACGCAAACTGCCCCGATCGAAAAAATTGCCCCAGGCGTGATTGCCCGTCAATCAGTTGATGAGCCTTTACAAACCGGTATTAAAGCCATTGACTCAATGGTACCAGTAGGTCGCGGTCAACGTGAGTTGATCATTGGTGACCGTCAAACTGGTAAAACCGCTGTGGCACTAGACGCTATTGTTAACCAAAAAGGTACGGGCGTTATCTGTATCTATGTTGCGGTTGGCCAAAAAGCCTCTTCTGTTGCCAACGTGGTTCGCCAACTTGAAGCCAACGGTGCGATGGATCACACCATTATTGTGGCCGCAACTGCTTCTGAAGCAGCTGCCCTACAGTTTATTGCGCCTTACGCAGGTTGCACCATGGGTGAATTCTTCCGCGACATCGGTGAAGATGCATTGATTGTATACGATGACTTGTCTAAACAAGCCGTTGCCTACCGTCAAATTTCTTTGCTGTTGCGTCGTCCACCAGGCCGTGAAGCTTACCCTGGCGACGTTTTCTACTTGCACTCTCGCTTGCTAGAGCGCGCTTCTCGCATCAATGCGAATGAAGTAGAAAAACGCACTAACGGTGCGGTAACAGGTAAAACCGGTTCTTTGACCGCGTTGCCTATTATTGAAACCCAAGCTGGTGACGTTTCTGCTTTCGTACCAACCAACGTGATTTCGATTACCGACGGTCAGATCTTCTTAGAATCAGACTTGTTTAACTCAGGCATCCGTCCTGCGATTAACGCCGGTATTTCTGTGTCTCGCGTGGGTGGTGCTGCACAAACTAAAGTCATCAAAAAATTGGGTGGCGGTATTCGTTTGGCCTTGGCCCAATACCGTGAATTGGCAGCGTTCTCTCAGTTCGCGTCTGATCTTGACGAAACCACGCGCAAGCAGCTTGAGCATGGCGAGATCGTGACTGAATTGATGAAGCAAAAACAATTCAACACTTTGAATATTGCTGAAATGGCTTTGACCCTATGGGCCGTGAATAATGGATCATACGTTGATGTGCCAGTAAGCAAGGCTTTGGCTTTTGAAGCTGAATTCTTGTCACATGTTCGTACCCAGCACGCTGAAGTATTGGCTCAAATGAACGAAAGTGGCGCAATGTCTAGCGACAGCGAAGCCGTTCTTTCGAAAGCCATGGAAACCTTCAAGTCAGCCTATTCTTACAAAGCTTAATGCTAAAGGAAAGGGTCGAACATGGCAGGAGCAGGTAAAGAGATTCTCACCAAAATTCGTAGTGTGAAAAATACCCAAAAAATCACACGTGCGATGCAAATGGTATCGACCTCTAAAATGCGTAAGACACAAGAGCGGATGCGCGCAGCGCGTCCGTACGCAGACAAGGTACGGGTTGTAATGGCCCACCTTGCCAAAGCGGATGTGGCGGACGCATTGCCTATCTTAGAATCGCGTGAGCACATCCGTCGCGTGGGCATTCTGGTGGTGACATCAGACAAAGGCCTGTGTGGCGGCTTAAACGCCAACGTTTTGAAAGCATTGTTTGCCAAAGTGCAAGAGTGCCAAGAACAAAACATCGGTGTGGAAGTGTCTTGCTTCGGGAGCAAAGGTCTGGCCGCGTGCGAACGCGCGCAGCTAGACGTGGTTTCCAGCGCGGTTGATTTGGGCGATACCCCGAAAATGGAACGTATTATTGGCCCTGTGCGCGTTTTGATCGAACGTTATTTAGCTGGTGAAATTGACGCAGTTTATATGGTGTACTCAAAATTTGTGAACACCATGCGTCAAGAGCCAAGCCTAGAAACGTTGTTGCCGATTGGCTCTGAAGCCTTGTCTACAGAGAACCAAGACGGCACCCAGTCTAGCGCCATGGAATATGTATACGAACCAGATCCAGTGTCGGTATTAGAATTTTTGGTGCGACGCTATCTTGAGTCTGTGGTTTATCAAGCGATGTGTGACAACATGGCCTCTGAGCAAGCCGCGCGTATGGTTGCCATGAAAGCGGCAACCGATAACGCCGGTGAAGCGATTAAAGAATTGCAATTGGTGTACAACAAATCACGCCAAGCCGCAATTACCACAGAATTGTCAGAAATTGTAGCGGGTGCAGCTGCTGTTTAAGCGGCTGTTTTCGCTAAAAAAACTTTAGGATACGATAATGAGCCAAGGCAAAATCGTACAAATCATTGGCGCCGTAGTCGACGTGGAATTTCCACGTACTGACATGCCCAAGATTTATGATGCTTTGAAATTGGTCGACACCGACCTGACCCTAGAAGTGCAACAGCAGCTAGGCGACGGCGTGGTACGGACCATTGCAATGGGTAGTTCTGATGGCCTAAAACGCGGTATGGCTGTGACCAACACTGGCGCCGGTATTACCGTGCCAGTAGGTGCTGCCACCCTAGGTCGTATTATGGACGTGTTGGGTAACCCAGTAGACGAAGCGGGCCCAGTGGCCGCTACTGAAACTCGTGGCATTCACCAACTAGCGCCTAAGTTCGATGAACTGTCTAGTACTTCTGAAGTACTAGAAACCGGTATTAAAGTGATTGACTTGCTTTGCCCATTCGCTAAGGGTGGTAAAGTGGGTCTATTCGGTGGTGCCGGTGTGGGTAAAACCGTGAACATGATGGAATTGATCAACAACATCGCTAAAGCACACTCAGGCTTGTCTGTGTTTGCTGGCGTGGGTGAGCGTACTCGTGAGGGTAACGACTTCTACCACGAGATGAAAGATTCTAACGTGTTGGACAAAGTGGCCATGGTTTATGGTCAAATGAACGAACCTCCTGGTAACCGTTTGCGCGTTGCGTTGACCGGTTTGACCATGGCGGAACACTTCCGTGATGAAAAAGACGAAAGCGGCAAGGGTCGTGACGTGTTGTTCTTCGTAGACAACATCTACCGTTACACCTTGGCTGGTACCGAAGTATCTGCATTGTTGGGCCGTATGCCTTCTGCAGTGGGTTACCAACCAACGCTGGCTGAAGAAATGGGCCGCTTGCAAGAGCGTATTACTTCAACTCAAACCGGTTCTATTACGTCTATTCAAGCCGTATACGTACCTGCGGATGACTTGACTGACCCATCTCCAGCCACAACGTTTGCTCACTTGGATGCAACCGTGGTATTGAGCCGTGACATTGCGTCTTTGGGTATTTACCCAGCGGTTGACCCGCTAGACTCAACTTCACGTCAGCTAGACCCTGCTGTGATCGGTGACGAACACTACGACGTGGCTCGTGGCGTGCAAAACACTTTGCAAAAATACAAAGAATTGCGCGACATTATCGCCATTTTGGGTATGGATGAGTTGTCTGACGAAGATAAATTGGTTGTGGCTCGCGCCCGTAAGATCCAACGTTTCTTCTCACAACCATTCCACGTGGCTGAAGTGTTTACCGGCGCGCCTGGTAAGTATGTGTCACTACGCGACACCATTGCTGGCTTTAAAGCCATCTTGGCAGGCGAATATGACCACCTACCAGAACAAGCGTTCTACATGGTCGGCTCTATCGAAGAGGCTGTGGCTAAAGCACAAACCTTAAACTAAGGAGACAGGCATGACTACCATGCGAGTTGAAGTGGTCAGTAGTGAACAAAGCATCTATTCTGGTGAAGCAACCTTCTTGGTTGTGCCAACAGAAGAGGGTGAGTTGGGCATCTATCCACGCCATATTCCTATTTTAAGCAAAGTGCGTCCTGGGGTGTTGGTTTTGACCGTCCCAGGTCAAGCTGAAAAAGTTTCGGTAGCGGTATCTGGCGGCCTTTTAGAAGTTCAGCCTGATGCGGTTACCGTATTGGCCGAAATCGCTGTTCGCGCTGATGATTTGGACGAAGCTCGCGCTTTAGAGGCTCAAAAAGCCGCTAAAGAGCGTTTGGCCAAAGCAAAAGACGAAAAGTCGACTGCCGATGCTCAAGCCGCTTTGGCGTCTGCCATTGCCCAGCTGAAAACTTTGGAATATTTACGCAAACGTGCGGGTCACTAAGTAAGAGACTCAAACCGAAAAAAAGCCGCTTTTATAGCGGCTTTTTTAGTTGTACGCCCCATGATTGGGCGTGTGCCAGAATGAACTGAAGAGACAAAGAATGAATGCAGTGTTGTTGGCCGTTTTGGTCATGTTGGTGTTGTCCGTGGCCCGCGTCCACGTAGTGTTAAGCCTGTTAATCGGCGCCTTAGTGGGCGGCCTGGCTGGCGGCTTAGGCGTGGTGAAAACCGTGCAGGTGTTTCAAGATGGCTTAGCCGGTGGTGCCACGATTGCGCTCTCTTATGCCATGCTGGGTGCTTTTGCGATGGCCATCGCCCACTCAGGCCTGCCGCAGGCCATTGCCAACTGGGTGATCGCCAAAATCGAGGGCGCAGGGCGGGGCGGCCTGATTAAATGGAGCGTGTTGTTGGCCTTAGTCGGCATCAGCATCAGCAGCCAAAACATCTTGCCGATTCACATTGCATTTATTCCCCTGATTGTGCCGCCGCTCTTAGTGGCCATGACCAAATTAAACCTCGACCGTCGCGCCGTCGCCTGCTGCCTGACCTTTGGCCTGGTGACCACGTATATGTTTTTACCCTATGGCTTTGGCGATATTTTCCTAAATAAAATCCTACTCGCCAATATTCAAAAATCCGGCCTCGACATCAGCGGCATCAACGTCATGCACGCCATGGCCATCCCCGCCCTAGGCATGGTGGGGGGCTTATTGATTGCCGTGTTGATCACCTACCGCAAGCCACGCCAATATGCCCTCATTGGCGCCACTGAAGCGAGTAGCGAGGGGCCGGCTTCTTCACCGTGGCGTACCGGCATTGCCCTAGCCGCCGTGGTGTTGGCCTTTGTGATTCAGGTCAAAACCGGCTCCATGATCGTCGGCGCCTTGGTGGGCTTTGTGCTCTTTATGGTGTCGGGCGTGGTGCGTTGGAAAGACGCCGATGATGTATTTAACCAAGGCCTTAGAATGATGGCGCTGGTGGGCTTTATCATGATTTCGGCGCAAGGCTTTGCCGAGGTGATGAAGGCCACCGACCAAATCAAGCCCATGGTCGATGCCTCGGCCGCGCTGTTCGCCGGCTCCAAAGGCATGGCTGCCTTAGCCATGCTGGTGGTGGGCCTCATCATCACCATGGGCATTGGCAGCTCGTTTTCGACCGTGCCCATCATCGCCGCGATTTACACGCCACTGTGCTTAAGCATGGGCTTTTCGCCGCTGGCCACCGTGGCCTTAATCGGCGCCGCTGGCGCCTTAGGCGATGCCGGCTCGCCCGCCTCAGATTCCACCCTAGGGCCAACGGCAGGCCTGAACGTGGATGGGCAGCACGACCACATGCGCGACACGGTCTTGCCCACCTTTTTACATTTTAATATTCCTGTTATGATCACGGGATGGATTGCAGCGATGGTATTGTGAAATGAACGACATAGACACCTTAAGCGAGCGGCTGATCGAGGCCGAAATTAAATTGGCCTTACAGGACGAGCTCTTGGACGCCTTAAATCGCCGTATGGCGGAACTACAGGCGCAGCTAGACCTACAGCAGGCACAGCTACGCATGCTGTATCAGCAAGGCATGGACAAAGGCGGCGACGGCAGCGATGAGCCGCGCTCTTTATTCGACGACATTCCCCCTCATTATTAATGCTCAGCTGAAAGCCCTTTCATGATTGACCCTACAGCGGCGACCCCTGCGGCGCCGCTTCGTTACAGCTGGCCTCAGGCCATTAAAGTGTCTCTACCCATCGCCATGGGCTATCTGCCCGCTGGCGCCGCCTTTGGCGTGCTCGCCAGCGTAGCGGGTATTCCTTGGTGGGTGAGCATCTTCATCAGTATCGTGGCCTTTTCTGGCGCCGCTCAATACGCCGCCATTCCGCTGTTTGCCAGCGGCGCTGGCCTATTCAGCATCAGCTTTAACACCTTGCTCATTAACCTTAGGCACGCTCTGTATGCCTTGCCGCTGCTCGATGCGCTGCCTAAAAGTCGGCTCAAGCGCAGCTATTGCCTGTTCACCCTCACCGATGAATGCTTTTCGCTGATGACGACCTTGTCCAAGCCAGAACAAAAGGCCGTATTTTTCAAAATGGCGGTGTTGGTGCACGGCTATTGGATTGGGGCGACGATTCTGGGCCTGCTGGTGGGGCAACAGCTGGCTCATTTGGTGCCGAACTTAGATTTCGCTTTAGCCTGTTTATTCGTAATTTTGTGGTTTGAGCAGGTTAAGGCCAAGCAGGTTTGGTGGCCGAGCGCGCTGGCCATCGTGGCCTTTGCCCTCGGCGCCTGGCTCATGCCCCAGTTTGTGCTGGTACTGGCTTTAGTGCTGTGCATGCTGGTGATCTTGGCGCGTAGCCTGCTGTTGTCTCAGGAGGCCGCATGAACACCACCTTGATTTTAGCCGGTACGGTCTGCATGGGCGTGATTACTTTTTTATTGCGCGCCTTCCCAACCCTAGTGCCCAAGCAGTGGCTGGATTCGCGCATATTGCGGGCGCTTAACTTTGCCCTGCCGATCAGCGTGATGGTGGTGTTGATCTTGGCTAGCCTGAGTCTGAGCGAGGCTAAGTTTAGCCTGCCGCGCCTGAGTGCCGAAGTGCTGGCGCTCGGCGCCGTGCTGTTAACCTATGTGTTTTGGCGCAACGTTTTTGTGAGCGTCATCGTGGGGGTGGCGTCGCTCAATGGCTTGATTTGGCTATTAGGCGCTTAATGCAGCCTGAGTGATGCTTTCGCCCCAACGGTGTGGATCGTTGGGGCGAAAGTCGTTTAGGCGTGGTGGGTATGGATATTAAAGCAGCGGCGCAGATCGGCCACATCGCAGCTTAAAAGGCGCAAAAAATCTTCGCGATAAAAAGGATGCGCCTGCTGGCCTTGCCGTTTGGCGCGCCAAAAGCGGCGGCATTGTTCTGGGTAGAGCAGGAGGCCGGTGATCAACACCATGCGCAGATAGGGGCTGCGTTTGCCGTTGCCCCATAGGTAATACTGCATTTCGATCTCGCCCAAAACCGTCGGCGGAATCGCCGTCAGTACGTGGGCCACGTCATGGTCTTCAAACTGAGACAAGAGGGTGTAGCGGTGCTGGCTTAAAAACTGCCCCAGGGCCTGGCCCAAGCTGTCGTTGGGATAGGCCGTCATTTTCGCCAAGTCCAAGCGCCAAGCGGGCTTGGTTTTATAGGCGCGTTGATACAAGGGGCGGCTCAGCCGATAGCCAAAAATGATGAAGGTTTTGCGCATAGAGTGGTCAGAAATCGAAAAGAAGGTCAATGTGCTCGATCATAGCTTAACCATGCTAAAAACATGGTTAATTTGCCTATCTTTACCTAATGAAGGCTGTGTGTGTTTAAAACGTTTTTTCTAGCGAGACATACCATTGTTGATTTTGCCTGCTGTAAAAAGCGGGCAGATTGCTGCGAATTTTTTGATAGCGCACATTCAGCTTAGGCGTGAGGCCTTTGAAATGCAAGGCGCGGTGCCATAGGGCAAGATTGGCTTGGTATTCGGTGTCTTTTCTGGTTTGGTTTAGAAAAAAATGGGGAGCGTCAAATTGGCGTTGGCCATAGCGCAAGTTGACTCGGGTGCTGATGCCCCCGGCCAGCTCTTTGGCAAAGCCAATGCGGGCGCTGATTTTTTTAGAAGATTCATCCACAGCCTGAAGACGGTCGATTTGATGATCTAGGCCGCCATGCAGCATGAAGGTGGGCGACATAAAATGGGCCAGAGTGCCGGAAAAAGCATGTAAGTTGCCTTGATAGCGGCGTAAGGCAGCGTCGGCATAGCGTTTATGGGCGTAAGTATAGGCGCCAATAGCCTGCGTTCGGGGCGACAACCAGCGGCTGTACTCAGAAACCAGGCCCAGATGGTGGCCATAGCGTTGATCATCTAGCCAGTTTTGTTCCACAAACGGGGTAAAGGCCAAGCTGGCATGAATGGTTTGGTATTTATAACCGCCTTCGAGTTTAAACGTGTGCTCATTATAGTCCGGTTGGTCCCAATAGCGCGTACCGTTTAGCTGGGCGGTAAGGGTGGCAAAGTGATTGCCCTTAAGATTGAATTCTCTGTGGGCGCTGAAATAAGCGCTGATGCCATTGGCTTTTTTGGGCAGTGTGTCATCGTTTTTGGTAAAGCGGTAAGGGCCAAGGTTAAACTCCTTTACCGAAGAGGCGTTATTGACGTTGTCGTTTTTAACGTATTGCATCCCTAGCTGAATGTCCCACCCCATTTTTCGTTGAATGGCCTCAAGGTATTGGTTGCTTAAGTGTTGAATGTTGGGTTGGCCATTGGCCGACTTCACCTTAATGAACTGGTCTTGGGCTGCCGTGTATTCTTTATTTTCATAGAGCATGGCCGCGAGGTCGAATCGAACGTAAAGCAGGTTAGGCTGTTGCGCTACGATGTGACGATAGGCTTTAATGGCCTGTTCGTGATGTCCTTGCTGGCGCCAAAGCGCGCCTTGCGCATAGGCTAATAAAATCGAGTCGTGTGTGGGTATTTGGGCATAAATGGGGATGATTTTGGCCAGCAGTGGCCATTGTTTTTGCTGTAGCGCTTGCTGTAGGAGCTGTTCTGTTAAAGGCTGATCTTGCAATAGCTGGCTGGGCCGCAGTTGGCTGAGGTCAACATCAGTGACCAGTACGCTGGTGGTTGGTTGGGCAGGCGCGCTAATGGTGGGTTTGTGGTCGCTAGGTACAGCTTGCTGTACTAAGGCGCCGCCGTCGAAATTGGGATTGAGTAAGGCCGAAGGCGTGGCGGCTACAGACAGGATAGGATACACAGCACAACAGGCGGCAAAACCGCAGTGAAACCGTAAAAAAGAGTAAGCCATGCGGTCGCCATCGTTAAAAAGTCAAAAGGCCGCCGCTTTCGGCGGCCTTATTTACACTCGCTTAGCGTTTGCCCGCGAAGCCGATTTCGGTATTGACGATGTCACCGTAGTAGGCTGCGCCCGCAATTTCTTCAGCGTTGGGGCCGAAAAAGCCAAGCTCGTAAAAGCCGCCGCCGTTGGGCTGTTTGCTTGCGCTCATTTGGCCCATGATGCCCATACCGACCATGTCTTGATTCATGGCTTTATTAATGTGGCCTTTGGCTAAGGTGATTTGACCATAGGTATTAAGGCCAGAAATGGCGCCGCTGCCTGTACGGGCATCAAAGTCGACATTGTAGCTGAGCGTGCCTTGCTCTTTATCGCTAAAGGCCACGCCGTTATAGGTAAAGGTGCCGGTGGTGGGTAATCCCTGTTCCGTGGTGGTGAGACCGCGAACATGATCAATCGACAGCCTACCTGTTTCAGAAAGATTCAGAGAATCTTTGGTGACTAAGGTGCCAATCACCATAGAGTAGGGTTGTTGATAAATCTTCATCGTGGCTTCTGCATTGCCTTTACGGCCAGAATCATCCTGATAATTTAGGGTGACTTTTTTATCAGAAAACCCATCTTTTAAAGAAGAAAAATCAATCTTCTCATCATGGCGCACAGTTTTGCCGTCAATGGTGAGCTGGGTGTAGATCAGATCGGAATCTTCATAGGGGGCAAAGTCCTTGGCCTGCTTAACAGCCGACTGATACGCTGTGGGTACATTGCTCAGTGAAGACTGGTTTGGACCAGGTTTTTCCGTTGAGTCTGTGTTGGGTGAACTGCTACCGCCACCGCCGCCGCAAGCGCTGAGGATTAAAACAGCGGCTGCCGTTAACGCTATTTTATACATGGCCATAAGTTGGTTCCGATCTCATTAAAAATGCACAGGATATAATCTAAGTGTCTGATTAAAACAAAGTCATATGTCGGTGTCAATTTTAAAAAATGCTAAGAGGGATGATTAAATGGACATTTATATTTTTCAATGACTTAGGGCTTTATTGTGGTGTGGTAATTATGGTTGATCACGGAGGTGATGATCTGAACATAAAAGGGTGCCGCTCTGTGATCAAGATTAAGGCTGTGCACCTAGGACAGGGGGTTTATTTCAGTAGGGCAACAGCCGCTGCATCGATCGGATGACGTTGGGCACGATGCGTATCGGATTAGGCGTCGCAGGCTCTTGCTCTAAAAGCGTACAAGTGCCGCTGTAGACGGCTAGATTGGCCGTAGTTGTTCCCGTATTCACTCGCCGAGTTTCGCCTTGGGCATTGCTGTGGCCACAGTAGTGAAAGCCATCGTCGCGGGTAATTCGGTAGGTGAAATTGGCGATGGGTTGTTTTTCGGCAAGAAACACAAATAATTCATCGTTATAGGGATTGGTGCGGCGCTTGGTTTCGGTTTTGACAAACTCGGCCCGGCTTTGCCTCTGCCGTGTTGACGGTAAGGAGCCGATAAAGTCGGCCCATGGTCGATCGGTTTTTTGCGCCTGCCATTCATCGCCTAGCTGCACTTCGTGTTGGCTACTGCCCAGCCATAGGGTGAGTCGGCCCTTGTCGGCCAAGCTCACGATTAAGCGGCTAAAGCCTTCTTGCGGGTGTTGGCGCAAGAGCCGCACAATGTCTTGGCGCGGCAGCGCCATGCGCCCGCCCCAAAATTGATCATCGTCGCCGTCTAACCACACAATATTGAGGCTGGTCGGCAAGGCCGACAGCGTTTTGAACGTCACGCTGGCCGGCGCGACGGCTTCTTTACCCCAACCGTCCCAGCCGCCAAAATAGGCCACAGGCTGGCCTTGGGCGTCGGCTAAATAGCTGCCTTCACGATCCATCACTAAGCCAGCAGTGCCTTGCGGTTCAATCTCTACCGTTAAGGTATGCGCCCACAGCGGCGCCAAGCCTAGGCTTAAGGATAAGGCCAGTATGGCCAAGGGTTGGGTGTGGATCGACATGGGTAAAGCCCTCAAGGTAGGAGCCACCATTGTAGGGGAATGCTGAGGATAGGAAAAGCGGCCTTGCCCACTCTTGCCTAAAGCCGAAACAGCGCCTGAGCCGAAGCCCCCAGCACCGTTTGGCGTAGCCCTTCATCCGGCAGCCAGTCAGACAGCTGCGCCACCGTGGCGGCGTAGTTCACCAGCGTTTCGTGTTGGGTGTGCGGCCAGTCGCTGCCCCACAGCAAGCGCTCTGGCCCAAGCCGACGCAGGAGTAGCGGTATGGCGGTGCTGGTAAAGGTAAACTGCTCGGCAGGATCGGTGCTGATGCGGTACAGGCCAGACAGCTTAAACCAGACCGTGCGCGCCTCGGCCGCCTGATCTAATAGCTGGTGATAAGCGTGATCCTGCACCAGCGCATCGACGTATTGGGGGCGGCCAAAATGGTCGATGACCACGTTTAGGCCTTGATCCAGCAGCGGCGGGAGCATGGCCAACAGCTGGGCCACGTTGCCGTGTAGCTGTACCTGCCAGCCCAGTGATGCCAAATGGGGCAGCAGCGCCTGCCAGGCGGGCGCATTCAGATCAGGCAGGTGGGTGCCGACCAGATTAAAGCGAATGCCTACCACGCCGACCTGGGCCATGGCCGCTAGATCGGCCCAAGGCGTGTCGACATCAATGACGGCAATGCCATGCAGGCGCGGCCCCGCGCTGGCCAGCGCCGCCAGTAAATAATGATTGTCGGTGCCTAAAAAGCTGGGTTGAACCAGAATGCCGTGGCTGAGCTGGTGTTGGTCTAGATGGCCCAGATAATCGTCGATGCTGGCGGTGTAGCTGGGCGTATAGCGACGCTCGGCCACCATGGGCAGGTCGGGGTGAAACACATGGGCGTGGGTGTCTACCCGAATGAGGGTGCTGGCTGCGGCGCCGTTGGGTATGTGAAGATCAGACATATGGATTCCTTTTCATAAAAAGAGGCTGAGGAGGACGCTGGCGAGCAAAGACAAGGCCACGCTGGCCGGCACCGCCACAAAAATCAGCTGCGGGAACAGGCGCGCCCGCGCATCGGCATCGGCCACCGCCCCGAGAATGAGGCTGCCGCCGGATGAGAACGGTGAGATGGCGCTGGATTGAGCCCCCACCACGATGCAGATAAACAGCAGCATCGGGTCTAGCCCCGTGGTGAAGGCCAAGGCCGGCACCAGCGGGAACAGCGCCGGCGTGACCACGCCTAAGGTGCTGCTGAAAAACGACATGATGGCCGCCACCAGGCCAATGACTAAGGGCACCGCAATGATGGGGATGTTGCCGCCGATCCAGCTGGCAATGATGTCCAGCGTGCCGGCCTCAATGGCCAATCCCACCAGCACACCTACGCCGCAAATCATGATCAGCGTTTCCCACGGTACTTTGGCGATGACGGTTTTTTCATCCGCTAGGCCCAACATCAGCCCGATCACGGCCATGCTCAAACCCACCCAGCCCACATTGATGCGCGCATTGAGCCAGCTAAGGACGGCCACGTCGGGCCAAATAAAGGCCAGCACCGGCGGCAGCAGAATGATGAGCATCATCACCACGATGAGCAGCAGATTGATTTTTTGCTTGGGGGCAAACGGCTCTGGCCTCGCCAACTCTATGTCTTGGCCTATGCTGCGGTTGCTTTTGGGTAAGAATAAAAACAGCGCAATCAGTACCAGCGCATAGGCGAAGGTGGCGGCGAAAATGGCGAATGAAAAGCCAAACGATTCGCTGCCGTAGCCGGCATGGTCCATTAGCCCCCGAAAGATCACCCCACTGCCGCTGATCATGAAATTGGCCCCAACCAGCGCCCCACAGTTAATCGCCACCGCCCCGACCAGATGGCTCATCTTGACCTTGTCGCACAAGAGCAGGGTAATTGGCGCCATAAATGCCAACACCGTATAAAAGCCCGCGCCCAAGGCCGCGACCACCAGCGCCGCAGCAAACAGCGCAAACGGCAACAGCCGCGGCGTGCCGCGCAGGGCATACACCACCCACAGCGCCAGCTTTTCTAAGGTGCCGTTGATCAAGGCGATGTTGTAGAACAGTGCCACCGCGAAAATCACAAAGAAAATGCCCATCGGCCATTTGGCCAACAGCGCCGACGCGGGTAAGTCCATGACGAAACAGCCGATCACATAGGCAAAAAAGAGGGCGATGAGGCCGACGTTGAATTTAGTGCGGTAGCCGATGACGATGGCGGCTAGGAGGGCGAGAATGATGATGAGGCTGAGCATGGGGGTCTCCTTTATATGTCATTTGGTTATTATTTTTTCATAAAAATATTTCCCTTGGGAAATAAAATGACAAAAGCGTTTTATTTTTCTAAACCTGTGGTGAATAAGCGAAAAATAGGCGTAAATGTCGCTTTATATTGATTAGTTTGTTAATAATTAAAGGTTTTTTGTCTTGATTTGTTTTGAATTAGCGAATCGCTATTGCTCATTTTTAGGCTGAACTTTGTCAGTATTTCCTTAGGGTTGTTTACCTGTAGGGCTGTCATCGTAATAATGAGTTATGGATAAATATGAACGTCGTCGTCAGCGCCTATTATTTTTAAAAAAGCAGTTTTGCCAGAATAAAATTTCGCTTTTGGCAGATCGGCTCGATCGCCCACATTCCTATGTGTCGAGAATGCTGTATCCAGAAGGAAAGGCGCATAAGAGGCGCATTGGTGACGACATGCTGGAGCATATTGCGCATACGTTTGACGTGTCTAAAGCGTGGGTCGATGGCCTTGAAGCAGCGACATTGACGTCAACGGTGCGTTTTCGGTTTGGCGATGAGCAGGTGGATACCACGATCCAGCCCTCACCTTGGTTGAAAAGCATAGAAGTTTCTTCGGCTCAAGCGTATGACCAGCTTGGCTTAAGCCATCATGATGACGTGTGTTTGATGGTGCCGTGTGACGACAGCATGGCGCCCACGATACCGAAACAAAGCATGGTCTTGATGGACCATACCGTTCATCGGTTTATAGGTGATGGGGTGTATTGCCTGAGATTTGGTGATTTGATGACGTTTCGCCGTCTACAGCATGGCCCCAATGGCGACATTAGGGTGACCACGGACAATGACGTATATGCACAAGGGGCGTTTAGCTATCATCCGAAAGCATCCGTTCCTTGGGTGATCTGTGGCAAACTTTTTAAAGTTTTGCCATTGCAATTTATTGATGTGTAAAGACAATACTTGACTGGGTTTTAGGTTTGTAACCTAGGTAGTGCTGCGGCCAGCTCATGTAGGGTGGTGCAAAGCGCAGCGTGCCCACCATAAGCTTCCAATTTCCCAAAGGTTTGAGCTATGTCGCTATTGATTGATGGTTGTCTTTCGTCTGTAGTCGATCCTTATCTGGAACCCACCTCGGCGGCTAAAGGGGACGGAGGCTTCACTTTATGGCCAGCGCGGCGAGCTAATGGCTATCTTCTTGTATCACTTCATCTTCCTGCCCGTTTCATGGCCAGTCGTTAAATCGACTTAGGCAGCCACGGCGTCATAGGCAAAGATTTGCCTGCTTCTGTATAAACGTCTTGTATAAAGCGTTGGCGTGCGGAAACGGTTGGGCCGGTTTGTTGGATTAGGGTTTCGCGTAGGGGGTGATGGCTGCTGATTAAAAACTCGTTGCGCTGATGCAGCCGTGCCAATAAAGACGGCGCTGGCAGTCGCCCAAACTTGCCGCCTTCGCCGCGATTACAGCTTGGGCAGCTTAAAACCAAGTTCCAGATGCCGTCCAGGCGATAGCGGTCATGGCCCCAAATGGTTTTGAGCTGATGGGGCATAAAGTGGTCTACGTCGGGCAGCAGCCCTTGGCCGCTGATGTCGATGTCGCCATGACAGTAGAAGCAGTGGCCTTTTTGATAACCATTTAAAGCTGATCTTGAAGATGTAACCGTGCGTCGGCGCAAGGGCTGCTGCACGAATAGGGATTGATCTGCGTCGTCGTAGCCGATGTAGATATGGCTGCGGCTGAGCTTTAGGGCCCAAGCCTGTTCAACCAAGCGCCAGCGTGATTCGGCCTCGTTCATGAGGCCGTTAAAAGCCTGCTGCTGTTGCAGCTCAGCAAAGGCGTCGGTGATGAGGATGCCCTTAGCCGCGCGGACATAAAAAGGCGTGGCGATGTCGTCAGGGCCGAGGCGATGAAAGGCGTCTAAAACGTAGGTGAATCCCGTTCGGCGCACGGCGTCTTCCCATTGTCCTTGGGTGGTGTCGCCTTGATGGAAGGCTTGAGCGGCCGCCACCAACGGCAGATGGGCGCGCGTTGACTGCTTGGGCATTTCTTTAATGTGCTGGCTTAATTCTGCGGCAAATGCTGGTGTTAAATCATCAGGCAGCAATAGCTGGCCAGCCTCTGGCTTTAGGTTTAATAAGGTTTTGGCTAGGGCAAATTTATAGCTAGCGGTGTTTTGCCCCAATAAAATCAACGCTCGCCAATAGTCGACGAGCGTGGGGTCGGCCAGGTAAAAGGCTTTACTCATGCTTGAGCCTTTTGGATTAAGGCATTAAACCATTGTTCGCTGGCGCGCTCTGGGCGGCGATCGCCCGTCAGCCATTGGCTCAGTAGCGCTGCGTCAGGCAGCTGCGCGAGCAAGGCCGCAAAGTCTACTTCATTCATGTCGGTGAACACCCGCCCACCGTGTGCCCTCACGCCAGAGCCGTATTTAAACGAGGCATAGCATACGGCGCCAGGCTTAAGCGCCGTCAGCAGGCGCTGTAACACTTCAACCAAGCGCTCTGGTGGGCAATGCAATAGAGAGGCACAGCACCAAGCGCCGTCATACTCATCTACCGCTGCGATCTCAAAAAATGAACCGTGTTGGATGTCTAAACCCGTTACGACACGCGCCTGCGCCACCATTTCTTCGGCCGCGTCAAAAGCGCTGATGCGATGGCCTTTGGCCTGAAAATAGAGGCTGTCACGACCAGAGCCACAGCCCACGTCGAGGATGTGGGCGGCAGGTGGCAGCAGCGCCAAAAAAGGCGCGTACAGAGCCTCCATCTCGACGGTTAGAGTGTCGTTGATGAAGGCTTGGGCGTGTTGGTTGTAGTAGGATGAGGTCATTTTTTGGTACATTGTAGATATTTAGTATATTGTATTTTTGACAATAATACGGGTGCTTAATTTATTGTATTAAAAAATATGAATTATTGCTATTTATATATGGTTATAGATAGTTTTGTTGAGCAATAAAGAAATAATTATTAGAGATTATTTTTATTTGATTACTAATGATTAGATTTAAAAGTTAAACATGGTTAATTGCAATAAATTTCAATTATTGTAAATATTCATAATAAGTGATTATTTTAGTCATAAACAGCTGGGATTTTGATGAGGTATATGCTATTAGTTAATATAGATATTATCTAGTTTAATTAATATGTAATAGCTTTTATGCAAAGATACATATATGGACATAAAGAAAAAAAAATTAAACCCTCTAACTAAGGTAGCTGTAAAGGCTGGATCTTTAGATGTAATTAAATTATATCTTAAAAAAGATGGTTATATTGAGGCCATTGATGGTACGGGGCGAAGTTTACTCATGCTATCTATATTATTTAATAAAAAGAAAATAATAGATTATTTAATTAGTGAAGGGGCAAGCGTTGAGATTAAAGATAATTACGGCAAAGGCATATTTGATTATTTAAAAGAAAATGATGAGTTACATATGTTTGTAACAAAGCTCTTGGAGGAGAGAAGAAGTTTTTGCCTACCTTTAACTACATTAAATATTTTAGGTGATGACATAAGTAAAGAGGCTGGTATTGATTTTACTCCGGAGAAGATATCTTCTGAGGATTTAGCTTTAGTCAGCGATTGGGAAGCTGAGGAAGATATTGAAGTTCCTCTTAATGATGATACGTGTTTTGTTGATGCTAAGAAGCAACATGAAAAAATTATAAAACATACTATTATTGATTCAAGTATTACCGATTGGTCTGATATCCAGGTTACGTTACCTAGTTTAGTTAATAATAAGAATAAGCTGTATAAGGAATATAAGAACTTATATAAATTATTAGCTCAAGGGTATAGAGATGGGTTTGTTCTGTATCCGCAAATATTAGAGGCTGCTACATGCGATTTAGGAGAGTCGATATCTACACCTATTATTAATATTATTGAAAATATATTCTCTGACTTGTCTATTTGTATTGATAATAGCAGTTATGATTTTTTTGAGAAAAGTGGTACTGATGGATATGATAATAAAAATTTATTTATTGAAGCCCTAGAAGGGTTAGATCTTGAGGTCACGCAAAAATACTCTTCTTACGAGATGTATTTCAATGAAGTAAATAAAGGCTTGGCGATCGATAAAAATGAAGAAGAGCGCTTAGGTTTTCAAATGAATTTATGTATCTATAATTTAGCTCAGAATCTGGCTTTAGTTTCTGATATCGAATGGATGCATATAGAAGAGCTTTTTTGTATTGAGAGCACTGATGATGAGTTTAGTAATCAAAATGGATTTGAAAGTTTTGGAATGCTATTGGCTTGTATAAGAGTGTATCCAAATAGTGTAAATAGCAGTAGCTATTTACCAAGACCCGAAGAAAGTAAACTCCAGATCCTTCTCAGATTATCGTCTAAGTATTTAAACTCTACTACTGATCGAGAAATTCAGAAAATAATTAAACAATATAGACGTGTTAAAGATCGCTTTATTTGTGCAAATTTAAAATTAGTTATTCATTTTGCTAAAAGGTATATACGGTCAGGGTTACTTTTAGAAGATTTAATTCAGGAAGGGAATATTGGTTTGATTAAAGCAGTTGAAAGATTTGATTATCAGTTAGGATACAAATTTTCGACATACGCAACATGGTGGATTAAGCAGGGGATTACAAGGGCTATTGCGAATAGTGCATATTTTATACGGTTGCCTGTTCATATACAAGAAAAAATAGCAGCCATAGAGGCGAATAAATTAGATTTAACTAAAAAAGATCTTGATGTAAATAGCTCTTCTATTAACACTAGTCCTATCTCATTGGATGATGAAATCCAAGTAGTAGCTTTTATGGAGAATAGTAAAACCATTTTATTCAGCGATTTGAGTTTGGATGGGAAAAAATTATTTTGCAATTATCATTTTGTGAACGATGATAGAAGTGTAGAAGATATATGTTTTAGTAAAGAATTAAAATATATAGTTTTAAAGAGCCTTTGTCGTTTAGATGATCGTGAGAGGGAAGTTATTAAGTTAAGGTTTGGGTTGTGGGATGATGCTGATTTAACCTTGGAAGAAATAGGGCAACAGTTCAATTTAACGAGAGAGCGTATTAGGCAAATTGAATTGAAAGCAATAAATAAACTAAAGAAAAATATATTTGGAATTCTTAGGCTCTGATTTTTGGGTAGTAGATACAGGAATATTAATAGATGACTAATAAGATTAAATCACGCCATGCTCCACCTCAAGCTAGTGCAATGATAGAGGCCTTGAGGGGGATGGGTTATAACACAGAAACCGCCTTAGCAGATATTATTGACAATAGTATTAGTGCAAATGCAAAGAATATAGAGATCTTTTTTGAATGGGATGGAAAGAATAGTCGTATCGTTGTGAAAGATGATGGCTTTGGTATGAATGCTGAAGCTATTGATATAGCTATGAGACTGGGAGGTAGAAATCCTTTAGAGACGAGAGGAGAGAATGATCTAGGCCGTTTTGGATTAGGTTTAAAAACAGCTTCATTTTCTCAATGCAGGAGGCTTACAGTCATATCCAGTAAGGATGATAGTGTTAATAGCTTAAGGTGGGATCTTGATGTACTCAGGAATCAAACAGATGGATTCTGGCATCTTTTAGAGGGCCCATTTCCAGAGTTTCACAAGTTAACCCAAGATTTAAGAGGTTTGGGATATGGAACGATAGTTATTTGGGATGAATTGGATCGAATAATATCAGATCAATTTACTATTGATGATTGGTTAGCTTTGCTAGATCGAGTTGAAGCTCATTTGTCAATGGTTTTTCATCGCTATTTAGATCAAAGCAATGCTTTGTTTACAATAAAAATCAATAATAGGGATGTTAAGGCTTGGGATCCATTTTTACTAAACCATCCATCTAAACCGTGGAACTCTCCTACCCAATCATTTAATGAGACTAAAATTAAAATAGAGTGTCATGTTTTGCCTCATAAAGATCATTTAACTGCTAAAGAGTTTGATCTATTAGAAGGGCCTAATGGTTGGGTTGCACAGCAGGGGTTTTATATTTATAGAAACAAAAGATTACTAGTGGCAGGTAGTTGGCTTGGCCTTAAGTCTCATCGCTTAGGTGGGAAATATTGGGTAAAAGATGAAATGCATAAATTTGCAAGAATAAAACTGGATATACCAAACTCCATGGATCAAGAGTGGGGGATTGATATTCGTAAAGCGACTGCACGGCCACCAGTGTATTTGCGCCCTTGGTTAGCTAGACATGCGGAAGATACACGAAAACGAGCTCGTAGAGTATTTGTTTCTAGGGGACAAGTGACTAAAAGTGCTAGTGAGAAGATGGAGATTAAGCAGGCATGGCGGGTGGAGCATTCTAATTCGGGAATACGATATAAAATAGATTTAAGTCATCCGATAATTTATTCTGTTTTGAAAAAGGCGGAAGAGTTTCGTACTGATTTAAACATGATGTTAAAAATTATTGAAGAAACAGTACCAGTCCAAAGAATATGGTTAGATACAGCAGAAAATACAGAAATACCATTAACAAGTTTTTCTGGAGAGTCTTCAGAAGCTGTGTTTGAGGTAATATCTTTAGCATATAAAAACATGATTGAAATAAAAGGAATGACGAGCCGTGAGGCTAAGTTTAGTCTGCAATGTACAGAGCCATTTAATAACTATCCAAATTTGATTGCCATGCTAGATGATTGAAATATTTAAAGAGAGACAAATGCCATGTTGTTTAATGAAAATGAGAAACAGGTCATACAAATAGTACAAACGCTTTTATTAAATTACCAAGAAACTAATCAAATTACCCCAAGTTTGATTAATGAAAAAATAGATTTAGCATTATTACTGGACCCAAGGTTCCAAGAGAGCTTAGATCGTGACTATGTCATAGATGAGCTTATTCGGCGGTATAGTGTCTGGATTGGAGAAGATAATATTTTATGCAATAACACTGGACATATTCCATGGTTAACGATTGAAAGAAAAAAAGAATGGAAGTATTGGCAGCGTTATAAAGAATGGCAAGATAAAAAGCTACCTTGGGCCTCATTAAAAGCTTTAGATACCTCTACAGATACCATTCTAAGTTTATTGGAAGACCCAGAAAGATTAGGCTCTTGGGATAGACGGGGATTAATTGTTGGCCATGTTCAGTCTGGTAAAACTGGAAATTTTACTGGTTTGATATGTAAAGCTGCTGACGCAGGTTATAAGATTATTATTGTATTAGCAGGTATGCATAATAACTTAAGAGCACAGACTCAAATGCGTTTAGATGAGGGATTCTTAGGATATGAAACACATCCGGATCCTTCAAAAATTAGAATAATTGGTGTGGGAAATATTGATTCAGGAGTCTTACGGCCTAACTATGTAACAAACAGAACCGAAAAGGGTGATTTTAGCGATAAATTAGCGAATGGTATCGGGATTAGTCCTGAGCAACGGCCCTGGTTATTTGTAGTGAAGAAAAATAAAAGAGTTTTGGAAAGATTGCGTAAATGGATTGAGAAACATGTAGCAGATACTCAGGGTTTAGAAGCGGGACAAAAAATTGTTAGAAACTTTCCATTATTAATCATTGATGATGAAGCTGATCATGCTTCGGTTGATACTGGTGAGCAAGTATTTGATGACATGGGTTTCCCTGATGAAAAGTATGAGCCAAAAGCGATAAATAGTCTTATTAGGCAAATACTGCATTTGTTTGCTAGAAAAGCATATGTTGGTTACACCGCGACACCATTCGCAAATATTTATATTCATGAACAAGCGGAAACGCAAAAGGAGGGTAAGGATTTATTCCCAGAATCATTTATTTTGAATTTAGCCTCCCCTTCGAATTATATAGGTCCATCCAAAATATTTGGTTTAAATGATGGGACCGGAGCAAGAAAAAACCAATTGCCAATTATCCATGAGATATACGATCACATGACCGAAGACGGATTAGGTGGGTGGATGCCTTTAAAACATAAAAGTGAGCATAAGCCTTATCATATATCTGAGTTTGGTTTCCCCTCCTCTTTAGTGCAAGCAATTGACTCTTTTCTTATTGCTTGCTCTGTAAGACATTTACGTAAGCAAGGGATGGAGCATAGCTCTATGCTAATACACGTCACTCGTTTTAATCTTGTTCAACATGAAGTATATGTGAAAGTACGAGAGTACATTGAAAAAATAAGTCAAAGACTTATTAGAGGAATTGATGATAGTAAAGTTCTATTAAGGTTAAAAAAACTTTGGGAAAGTGATTTTATTCCCACTAATATGCAGATGAATATAGAAGTTTCTGATTTATGCCCAGATTCATTACCATCTTGGGATACTGTGGAAAGTATACTTCCTGAGATAGTTGGGCAAATTAATGTGAGAATGATTAATGGCACGGCAAAAGATGCTTTAGATTATGCTGATAGTGCGAGTGGTTTAAAAGTGATTGCAATTGGTGGAGATAAATTAGCGCGGGGCTTAACTTTAGAGGGGTTATGTGTTAGTTATTTTTTAAGAGCATCTAGGATGTACGATACCCTAATGCAAATGGGGCGATGGTTTGGCTATAGGGGAGGGTATCTTGATCTTTGTAGGCTTTATACTACGTCAGAATTAGTGGAATGGTTTGAACATATTGCAGATGCTTCGCTAGAGTTGAGAGAAGAGTTTAATTTAATGATGGATAGCGGAGAAACTCCGAGAGACTATGGATTAAAAGTACAGTCACATCCAACCCTAATGGTAACCTCACCTTTGAAAATGAGAACGGCAAAGTCGTTGTACTTATCATTTAGTGGTACTGTAAGTGAAACTGTAAGCTTTATTAAAGATAAAGAAATACGTAGAACTAATTTTGAGGCCTTCAGTGACTTAGTAAATAAGGTTGATCAGGAAAAAAAAGTACCCTTACATACCCGTAGTGCTTCTAGGGGTAAGCGTACTAAATCTGGGTATTTTTATTGGGAAAATGCCTCATATGCTAATGTTTTAGATTTTCTCGAGGAGTATCAAACTCACCCAGAATCACTCAAAGCAAATAGTAAAATGTTACGTAGTTATATAAAAGGAATGGTAAATCAAGGAGAACTAATATTTTGGAATATAGCCTTGATAGGAGGAAGTATCTCTAATGACCCAATAAACGTATCAGAATCAATTACGGTTAATAGGGCCCAACGGACCAGAAATGGAAGTCATGATGACCGCTATTCTATTCGTCGATTGCTATCACCTTCTGATGAATCTTTAGACTTAAGCCAAGAAGAGTGGGATGAAGCTATTGAATTAACTAAGAAGGGCTTAAATCATGACAGTTTGGATATAAATATAGAATATCCAAGCGGAATAAGTAGTCGTGCTGTTCGTGGGAGAAAAAGACCAGAAGTCGGCTTGTTAATTTTATATCTCCCTGAAGATTCTGCGGATATTAGTTTGGATGATGAAAAGAATAGTTTGGCACCATATGTAGGTTTTGCATGTAGTTTTCCTAAAAGCAAAATTGATAACAAGGTTGAATATAAAGTAAATAATATTGAATGGGAGAACTTGTATGGATCTATCAATTAGTCAGCAAATTACTGTTGCGTGGAGGGCTCTATCCGCTATTGATGATCCTGAAGGGTGGGTGTCTATTGATTTGTATAAGTATAATAACTGGTCCATTTTAGTAAGTTATAACTCTCTTAATAGGGAGCAAGCTATCATTTTTAAAATTAAAAATGACAACGCTAACTCAAGTCTTCCTATGGCACAAGGTTTTAAAGTTCTACCTTTAAAAGGTGAGTTGGGGCCAGGTTTTGTTGTGGTACGACAAAATGAAGGAGATATTGAACTATTTACAAAAATGGTGACAGATATTTGTCATACCGTAATTCAACATCAAACATTATGTGAAAGTAAATTAGCCTCTGTATTTATTAATAGAATTAATGCATGGCTTTCATTTATGGACGGAGATAGAAGACCCCTATCCCCCGAAGCTGAACTTGGATTAGTAGGGGAGCTAGAAATATTATACAGATTACTTTCTTTGAACATACCGACACCCGAAGTAATCGCTTCATGGAAAGGACCTTTAGGGGGGATAAAGGACTTTGAGTTTAGAAATGGTGCGGTTGAAACTAAAAGTACAATCTCAAGAGCTGGAATGATTGTGAAGATTGGTTCACTAGAACAATTGGATATTAGTAAAGTATCACCTTTGTTTTTGAATGGTAATATGTTTTCTATTAGTCCCGAAGGACAAACGCTTGTAGATAGGGTTAACTTAGTCGCAACTAAATTAAAGAGTTATCCTGGCGAACTTGCTAAGTTTAATAACTTGCTTCTTAGGTGTGGGTATTTAGAAAGTGATGCGGAATGCTATATTCGTAAATTTAAGGTTGAAAAATCTTTATTTTGGTTGGTTGATGAAAATTTCCCAAGATTAGTACCTGAAAATATTGCTGTGTATATAAATAAAGCTCAGTATGAGATTAATTTAACGCCACTAATGATAGATTCTGTGGAGATGAAAATTGTTGTTCAAAGATTAGGAATGGCATAAATGGAATTGGTCGATTTTTTAAGAAGAATTCAAGATGAGATTGCGGAAGAAGTCTTGGCTCGTGACGATGATTCAGGGAAACAAAATTTATATACGGAGCTTATTTTCGCCGAAATAGTTGCACGGCATATGAGTGAGATAGGAATGACGTTCGATCCTGAAATCTGTCATTATTATTCTAATATACAAGGAATATTACGACTTAGTGGCTTTGCAATTTCAGAGGATGGGGAGCAGTTAGATCTATATGTAAGTGAGTATAACGGAACTAGAGAATTAGTAAGTATACCGGACTCAGAAATTAAAACAGCTGCAGAGCGTTGTTTGAGATTTCTCAATTACTGCGTTGAGAAAAAGCTTTCTACCAAAATGGATGAGTCTCATGAAGCGTATTCATTAGTCCGTACAATTGAGGATGGCTACGCTACATTCGATCAGATACGTATTTATGTATTAACGGATAGAGTTGTTAAGACTCGACAATTTAAAAGTAGAGAAATACAGGGTAAAACAATTAAGCTTGAGGTAGTCGATATCTCTAGATTGTTCAATCATTTACAAGAAGGTAAGCCTAGGGATGAGTTAGTAGTAAATTTTGAAGTTGTTTCTGGAGGAGCTCTACCATGTGTTTGGGTACCAAATGAGGAGGGAGAATATGATTATGCGATGACAGTCATTCCTGGTGAGGCGTTGCGACATATCTATGAAAAATATGGTTCTCGTATATTAGAGGCCAATGTTAGGTCTTTTTTAAGTCAGACAGGAAAAGTGAATAGAGGCATCAGAGATACTCTGCTAAATCAACCAGAACGATTTATGGCTTATAACAATGGGGTAGTTATTATTGCAGATGAAGCTAATTTAGGAAGATTAGATGATGGTGGTATTGGTATTTCGTGGTTAAAAGGGATGCAAATAGTTAATGGTGGCCAAACCACAGCATCCATGTTTTTTACAAAAAAAAAGAACCCGCATATTAATTTAAAAGCAGTATATGTGCCAGCGAAAATTATTGTATTAAAGAAAACAGATCCGCTCGAGGAAGAGCAATTAATATCAGATATTTCTCGTTACGCAAATAGTCAAAATGCAGTACGACAATCTGATCTTTCTGCAAATAAACCATACCATATCCATTTAGAAAAATTGGCTCTATCTACTTATTGCCCTGATGGAGTAAGTAGGTGGTTCTATGAGAGAGCAAGCGGTAGCTATAAAGTAATGCTTGAGAGGGAGGGTAGAACTCCAGCAGGAGTTAAGCGGATCCAATCATGTATACCAACTAGTAGAAAAATTACAAAAACAGAATTAGCTAAATACCTTTGTGCTTGGGAACAACGTCCAGACTTGGTTAGCCTAGGAGGACAAAAAAACTTTATTGCATTTATGGAGCTGGTCCAAAGAGATGAAGAAAGTGGTAAGGATATTAATTATGATGTCACTTATTATAAAGAAACAATAGCCAAAACTATTCTTTTTAAGACGGCTCAAAAGCTTATAAGACCTCAATTTCCTGCTTACCAAGCTAATATCACTGCGTATGTTGTGTCTTTAATTGCAAAAACTCTAGGGGAAAAGATTGATTTGGCAATGATCTGGAAAAATCAAGCAATATCAGAAGGGCTTAGTAGGCAAATATTGATTTGGGCTGAAGAGGTTCAAAGTTATCTATATGAGACGGCTCAAGGGAAAATGATATCAGAGTGGGCCAAAAAAGCAGATTGTTGGACAATGCTAGCTAACTCCCATTACTCAAGTGTTATATGTTCAATTGACGAGTACTCAAAAATATAATTTGGAGTGTGGAAGTAAACCCTGCTGAAGCTAGATTTCGGTGAGGTTTACCATAATATAACTATCCGCTCAACAAAATAATTACTTGATCTCCTAAGTGAGTACGCATGGATGGCTTTACCTAAAACTATTTTTATTCTTAATAATGCAAGGAAAGAATAGAGCTGTTAAGTTAATAAGACTTTGATATAATTTACTGTTTAGACTTAACATTAATTGTCATGAGTATTAAGTAGAGCGGTGTGTAACACTATACTTATCATATTATACAGTCTGAGTTATTATGATTTTACTTAAGTAATAGCTTCATTACAGATGTAGCAATTTGGTTGGCAAGTAATGGGGGGACTGCATTACCTACTTGGACATATTGTTCTGTTCTACTGCCTGCAAAAAAGTAATTGTCAGGAAATGTTTGAATTCTAGCAGCCTCTCTGACAGTGAGGCTGCGGCATTGCTTTGGATCGGGATGAATAAAGTAGTGTCCATCTTTAGAGATGTGGCTCGTAATTGTTGTTGCTGGAATATGCGGTGCTTGAACTCTGAATCGATCTGCAAATTTACCAGATTTGAAATTTGCATGATTGGGCACTAATTCATCAAGATAGTCATTAGATTTTGGGGTAGCTATATCCCAGTTTTCCCTTTCTGCGCAAACCGCCCAAGCACTGCAGAATAAGTATCTATGGAGATCTTTTTCGATATGGCCACGGGTTTCATGATTTGAAATATAACCATTCAGCCTTTCGTCATGAATCCAGTTGTTCAGTATTTCATTACGTGAGTTTATTTTCTTGGCCTGCAGGCCAAAAATACTACCTTGCTCATTAATAGGGGCTTGAAAATTTTTAATAATATTTTTAAGTTCACAAGCAATAACATTATGTTTATATATTTTTGATTTTGATAAGGCGGGAATGACTTCTTTTTTGATACTAATAACCGCGTTAGTCCAATCCTCTCGGGTGTGATGCTTTACCTTCGATAGGCCGCTTCTAAGTTCTGGTAAGCCATTCAGCACATCCTTAACAGTGACAATTTTTTTTTCCTCTTTTAGCAACATTGAGCTATTCCATTTGTCCGCAATATCTTCTCTTATACCAAGAATTATTACTCTATGGCGTTTTTGTGGAATTCCATAGTTTTCTGATTTGATTATAAAGTCTTGAGGCGGATGATCTACGTCATTGCTAGTGAGTGGGCTTGAGACAAGTGAGAACAGTTTGTAGTTATGGTGATTTACTGTATACGAACCTTGTTCTAGCCCAAATTTAGTTGGGTTTTGTAAGTCGCGATATATACTGTCAAAAATAGGTTTCCCATTGATTTTTGCGGAGAGCATGCCTTTTACGTTTTCCATAACGAAAACAGCTGGTTGAAATTTAGCAATGACTTTTAAATATTCTTTATATAAGAAATTTCGATGGTCGTCTTCTGCAATATAGTTTTTATTGTTTCGTGCTGGCCCTGCAAGTGAATATGCTTGGCAGGGGGGGCCGCCAATTAAAATACATTCGTCGTGACCAATTGATTTCTCGATCGATTTAAATATTTGGTCATTATCTTGGCCAAGGGTAAGGCACAGAGCTTCCTCATCAGCTGCTTTATATTCATTAGGGAATAATGAATATAACTTTTCCTCGGGCTTTTCTCCTAAATTACCTTTCATAAACTCAAAATACTCATCGGGTACATTGTCCCCAAATTGTCTATAGAAAGCCCTTAACCGTAAAGTTGCGTGAGCGCTGGCTTCTTTTTCAATTGAAATAGCTATTTTGAATATGGGTTTGCCATCAGCATCTTTAAGTGCAGAAAAGCCTTCACCTAGCCCGCCAGGCCCAGAGAATAAATCAATTACTTTAATAGGAGGATTCATTTTTACATAGTTCAATAATAGTAGATGGAAAGTATACCAGGAAAAGATTTATTTGCTAGGTTTATTACAGGGTCCTAGAGCTTATCAGTAATGAAACTACACTTGGGAGTAAGTTAAGGATTGGAAAATAATATTGAATATACTGAGTTATTTTATACATTCAATAGCTATATTATAGGCTTAGTATTGTTGGTATAAATTATGTCAGATACTTTCCACCTTCTCCCTTAAATACCCCACTAACTTCTCCCGAAACACCTCAATCACCTCCGGGTGGTCACTCAGATGCGCCGGATTGTAAATCAGGTGAATCTTCCGGCTTGGCGCCTGGTCGCGCAGGCGATGGTAGTAGAGCGCGTCGTGCTGCTGCACCTGCTGGCATACGCTCAGCGGGGCGAAGAACCAATAGTCATCGTGCAAGAGCTGGTAGGCGACTGAAAACGAGTCGCTGCGCCATTTATGTACGTAGGCTTCGCTTAAAAACTTTTTGCGCCAAAGGTTATAGTCATAGCCCCAATCCACAAAAATTTCTGTCTCTTCATTGAGCTCGGTGCTGTCGATGCTGTCGCTGGGGAATAGCCCCGGCTTCTTGGTGACCACCACAATTTCTTCGCTATAAATTTCTTCCGAGACCACGCCGATGTCGGTAAAGTCGCTGACGATGATGCCGATGTCGATGACTTTGGCGTTGGTGAGGCGGGCGATTTCGTGGCTGTGTAGGTTGTGGATAGACAGGCGCCAGTCGTGTTCGTCGAACTGTAGGTTCTTATAAAAATCCCCTAATAAATACATGTTTAGGCTTTCCACGCTGGCGATGGAGAGCGAGTAATAGTCGGTTTCGGAGCGGAAGTTTTTGATTTTTTTGTTTAACTCTAGCCAGTTCAGCGCCAAGGGCAGGAACTGCTTACCTTCGTTGGTGAGCTCGGTGGCCTTTTCGCCCTTGCCGCGCTTAATCAGGGTCACGTCCAACAGCCGCTCTAGTTCTTTGAGGCGGTAGCTGACGGTTGATTGCGAGGTAAACAGCTTGGCGGCCGAATCGGTGATGTTCTTGGATAGGGCGACGGTCACAAAGGTTTCGATAAATACAAGGTTCATGGCGCTTGGGTTCTCGGTTATTGGGTCGTTTTAATCAGATTATGGGGTGGCCGGCGTGGCCTGAGCCTGGCTTTAGATTATGGCAGATTGGTTAAGGGTTTGTCACATCAGTTATTTTATGGGCGCTTGATTTGCGCTTGGGGTTGTGGCGGCGTGTTTCTTTAATCATGAATTAATTCGATATTTAATATGATGAGATTGTGTTTTTTTAATCAAAAAATCGTGGCTATACTGGATTCACCATAAGAAATAGAAGAGGAACACCCAAATGAGCCATACCTTAAGCGGGCGCCTGATTGCGCCCCAGATTCACCAAGCGCTGCGTGCGCAGTTTGCCTATCTGGATCAGGACTTGGACGGCAGCTCGCGCCTGTTTTTTGACAACTCTGGCGGCTCGCTGCGGCTGATTGAAGCCATTATGGCCAAGAACACCATTGATCTGTTGCCAGATTGTCCTGAGCGGGTGCATGAGCGCGCCTTAATGCTGCAAGACATCATGGCCAAGGGCGAAGAGACCATTTTACACACCATGCTGAATGCGCCTTCTGGGTCTTTATTGACGGAATTAACCGCGTCGCAGGTGATGTTCCAGATGGTGGGCACGATTGTGACCCATGTGGCCGGCACCAATGTGGTGACGTCCAATATTGAGCATCCTTCGGCCTATGATGCGGCGGCGTTTTATTGTGCCCAAACCGGTAAGACCTTACGCGTGGCCGAGGCCAATGCAGAGGGCTTTGTCAGCGTGGAGTCGATTCTAGCGCTGATCGATGAGGAAACGACGCTGTTGAGCATCATTGCGTCGTCGAATATCTCGGGCAACATCATGGATTTGGCCACCATCGTGGCCAAGGCGCGCGAGAAGAAGCCGGATTTATTCATTATTTCGGATGCGGTTCAGCATTTACCTCACGGCACCATTGATTTAAGCGCCATTCCTTTAGACGGCCTGAACTTTGCGCCGTATAAGTTCATGGCCAGCCGCGGCATTGGCTTTGGCTATGTGTCGGATCGGGTGTCTGCCTTGCCTCACCATAAGCTATTGGCGCGTCCTGATCAGGCTTGGGGCTTGGGCACGCCGACGGCGTCGCTGTTCCATTCGATGAATCAGGTGTTTGCCTATATTGATGCGCTGGGTGCGGCGGTGGATGAGGCCGCGGATACGCCACGCGCGCGCTATTTGGCCGGGATGGAGGCGATTGAGCTGCACGAGCGGGCGCTGCTGCATCGCCTGCTGAACGGCGGTGAAGGGGTAACGGGGCTGCGCCAGATGGCGGGGGTCAATGTTTATCTAGACGATGCACCGTTAGACCAGCGCGACCTGATCGTGGCAATGGGCCTTGAGGGCTGGGATTTTGATGCATTACGGGCCGAATACCAGCGCCGTGGCGTCACCGTGTATGAGCGGGTGAACACCAGTATTTATTCTAAACGCATTGTCGAAGCCTTGGGCTTGAGCGGGGCGATACGGGTGTCGCCCATGCATTGCCACACCGAGGCTGAGATTGATCAATTTTTAAGCATTACCCAAGCCATCGTCAACGGCGATCGCTAATCGATAAGTTAATATAATAAAAGCAGTCACAAAGGAGTAGAGAGATGAAAAAAATGGGTCTATCAACCAAGGTATTCCTTGGGTTTGTGGTGGGGATCGCCCTTGGGTTGATTTTTAAACAAGACATTTTGGTGATTAAACCAGTAGGGGATTTGTTCTTAACCCTGATTAAAATGCTGGTGGTGCCGTTGGTGTTTTTTTCCATTGTGTCGGGCGTGGCCAGCATCAGCGACGTGCAGAAGCTCAAGCGTATTGGCTCCAAAACCATGCTGTATTACGTGGTGACCACGATGTTAGCGGGCTGTATTGGCTTAGCGGTAGCCCACATTGTGCAGCCGGGCAGTAACTTTGATTTGGCCAGCTTGCAAACGGCCGCGGCGGTAGAGGCGAAAGCGATGCCGACGCTGGGCGAAACGTTGTTGAGCATCTTCCCGAGTAATCCGGTGAAGGCCTTGGTAGACGGCAACTTGATGCAGATCATCGTGTTTGCGCTGTTCTTTGGCATTTCCATCACTTTAATCGGTGAAAAAGCCGCCAAGATGAATGATCTGATGAAAGAAGGCACCGAGATCATGTACAAGATGACTGCGATTGTGATGGCGTTCTCGCCCATCGGCGTGGCCGCCTTGATCGCCTGCACCATCGGTGAGTACGGCTTTAAAATCTTTGGGCCTTTAGCTAAGTTTATTTTGACTGACTACTTGGGCTTGATTGCGGTGATTGTGCTGATGTATTTGGTGATGTTGAAGTTCATTGCCAAGGTGCCGCTGCGCCACTTCTTCAAACACATCACTTCAATTTGGCTGGTGACGGCCAGCACCACCAGCAGTGCCGGCACGCTGCCGGTGACCATTCGGGTGACGGAAGAAAAGTTTGGCGTGGCCAATGAGCTGTCGCAGTTTAGCCTGCCGGTTGGGGCGACGGTGAACATGAATGGGGCGGTGGTGTATTACGCTGCGGCGATCATCTTTATATCCCAAATTTATGGCGTGGATTTAAGCATTTATCAGCAGATCATGATTATCGTGTTGACCACGCTGGTGTCGATTGGCTCGCCGGGTATTCCGGGCGGTGGCATTGTGATGACCATTATGCTGTTGTCGACCATGGGCTTGCCGATGGAGATCGTGGGCTTGATTGCCGGTATTTACCGCATCATTGATATGGGCCACACCACGCTTAACGTGACGGGCGACGTGGTCAGCACGCTGTGTATTGCGCGTAAAGAAGGCTTGATCGACGACAGCGTGTACGAGCAGTCAAAAAATTAAAGCTGAAGTTATTCATGATCTGACCGTGTAAGAGAGAGTGCTTCATCCAGATCATACAAAGCCACTGCCTTGATGGGGTAGTGGCTTTTTCGTGGGCGTAGGGTGGTGCGCGCAGCTTAGCCACCGTTTCCCACGTTTCACGCACTTCAACTGTCAATCCGCGTGGGTCGCGACCCACCCTACGGCTTAGCGGCCAATGCTGTGGTTGTAAAAATGAACCATGATGCAATCAGTCTTGACGCTCTTAAAAAAATAACCCCACTGTAAACGGTGGGGTTGTTTTTATGCGCTTCATCGCGCTGGTGTGTGTTGCCGTACTTAAGCCATCTGCTGATCCAGCTGCACCAGCGTCTTCAATAACACCATGGTGCCTTTGTCGATTTGCTCGGGTGAGGCGTATTCGACCGGGTTGTGGCTGATGCCGTCGAGGCAGGGGATGAAAATCATGGTGGTGGGGCAGACTTTGGCCAAGAGGATGGCGTCGTGGCCGGCGCCGCTGATGATGTCTTGGTGGGCGTAGCCAAGCTCGGCGGCGGCTTGGCGTACGGCGTCGATGAGATCTGGGGTAAACGCTTGGGGCGGGTTGTACCAAACTTCGGTGAGCTTATGGACCACGCCGCGTTCGGCGTCGATGTCGGCCAATAGGTCTTGGATGCGCTGGTGTATGGCCTGTAGGCCTGCGACTTCGGGATGGCGAATGTCGATGGTGGCGTTCACCGATTGCATGATGGTGTTGTAGGAGCTGTTGTCTGACCGGATTTTACCGATGGTGACGTTGGCGCGGGCGTCGAAGGCCAAGACGGCCTGCTCTAGCCGTTGGGCGAAGTCGGTAAAGGCGAACAGCGGGTCGTGGCGCAGCGGCATGGGGGTGGTGCCGGCGTGGGCCGGCTGGCCGCTGATGCTGAGGTCAAACCACATGATGCCTTGGCCGCCGGTGACCACGCCGATATCCATGCCTTCTTTTTCCAGCACTGGGCCTTGCTCGATGTGGGCTTCTAGATAGGCTTGCGGATACGGCATTGAGCTGGCGCGGCGAGCGCTAGGCAGGTCGCTTAACTCGCTGGCGACAGAAACGCCGTGGCGGTCGGTTTGTTCGAGGGCGTGATCTAGGGGCAGTAGGCCGCTGTAGACGGACGAGCCCATCATGGCGGGCGAGAAGCGGGCGCCTTCTTCGTTGGTCCAGGCGGTGATGGTGAGGGTGTGGGCCAGCTCATGGCCGTGGTCTTTTAAGGTACGTACAACTTCTAGCGCCGACAAAACCCCAAAAATGCCGTCGTAGTGGCCACCGTTGGGCTGGGTGTCGAGGTGGCTGCCGAGCATGATTTCGGCGTTGGTTTGGCCTTGAAAGGTCACAAATAGGTTGCCAATGTCGTCATAGCTGGCCACGCCGCCGTGGGCTTCGGCCCAGCCGATGAATAGGGCGCGGCCGGCTTTGTCTTCAGGGCTGAGGGCGAGGCGACAGGCGCCGCCTTCGGGGGTGGGGCCGATTTGGGCCAGCTCGTGAAAGGTGGCCATGAGGCGATCTAGATTAATGCGCATGATGGGGCTCCATGAATGGGATGTATACGATGGGTGGTGCTGGTCGCTTCCGTCACGTTGATGCCATTCATTTAAGGCAATCAGGTTCAAGCATACCGCTTGAAACCATTCTTTACTATGTGTTAAGTTAATTCAATTAATGATTTTTAATAGTTGGTATTAGCAGAGGTTAAGGCAATATGAAAACACGCCATCACTTGGCCGACGCACTGAGTTGGAATCTGCTGCACACGTTTTTGGTCATCGTGGAAGAGAAAAGCCTGACCAAGGCCTCGCTGCGGCTGCACGTGACGCAGTCTGCCTTAAGCCAGAGTTTAAAGCGGCTAGAGGAGCGGGTGGGCTGCGTGCTGATTCACCGCAACCATCGCCAGTTTGAATTGACGCGTCAGGGCACTGAGCTGTTTAAGATTGCCCAAGAAATGTATAAAAAAATCGCCAGCTTCGACGACGATTTACAGGACGATACCGGCATTAAAGGTACGATTCGGCTGCTGGCGCTGAGCCGAATTCAAAACCAGCAATACGATGATTTCTTGACTGCGTTTAACCGTAAATATCCTGAAGTCGGTTTTGACATTGAGGTGTTGCCCAGCTCGGAAATCTGGCGCCAGCTGGCGCAAAAAGTCCCCGCCATTGGCATTGCCATTTACAAGCATAAAGACGAAAAAATCCACGATGAGCTGGTGATTAACCAGCGCTATGCGCTGTTTTGCGGGGTCAACCATCCTTTGTTTAATGTGGATAAGATCACGCCTAAGCTGCTGCAAAAGCAAAACTTTGTGTCGTTTCAAAGCGAGCAGATCGGCGATTCGTTGTCGGCGTTGACGGTGTTTCGCGATAAGTTGGGCCTGATGAACCGGATTAAGGCCACGTCGAACAGCCTGGATGAAGTGATGCGCTTAATCATCAATGGTTTTGGCATCGGTTTTTTACCCGAACACATTGCCGACGACCCACATTTAAACCACAAGTTAAAAAAACTACCGCCATTAGAAGGCGCCTGCGACATCCCCATCCATATGCTGTGGCATAAGGAACGTAAGCTCAGTGAGGCAGAGCAGTGCTTTATTAAGGCGTTCCGGCAGCGGGTGCAGGGGCATTAACCAGTCCTTATGTAGGGATCATGTCGGGTGGGGCGTGCCCATGCGGTTTTTGGGGCGTTGCTGAGGCAGCCCTGCTCGATGCTAAGTATGACGGCTGTTGGCTGTGAGGTTAATGAGCGGTGAGCCTTTTGGCTTAGCCCCAGCCTGTCGATGAGGTGGCCTTGTGGTGTGCTTTTGCGACTTGTGGCCTGAAAATTTACCCGAGAGGCGGACTCGGTTATAATCGCCCTTCGATTTCGTGGTTCGAAACCCTCCCACGCTAAAAAACTAAGGACACAATATGCTGTATCTTTCTCGCGGATCATGCTTGGGCATGGTCTCGTCTGCTTTGCCTGTAGCCACCTGTATTGAACAGGAGGCCTTATGAGCACTAAGCGCGCACTGGTCATCTTTTCGGGTGGCCAAGATTCTACTACCTGTTTGTTTCAAGCCTTGCAAGACTATGGTCAGGGCAATGTGGAAGTCATCAGCTTTAACTATGGCCAACGCCATCAGATTGAGCTGGCGAAAGCCACGGCCATCGCTCAGGATTTGCAGGTCAAGCAAACCATCATCGACACCACGGTGATTCAAGCAGTGACCCACAACGCTTTAATGGACGACACGGCCATTATTCGCGACGAGGGCCCGTATCCGAATACCTTTGTTGATGGCCGTAACGCCTTATTTTTGCTGCTGGCCGGCAGCTACGCTAAAAGCCAGGGCATTCACGACGTGATCATTGGTGTGTGTGAAACCGACTTTAGCGGTTATCCCGACTGCCGCGATGTGTTTGTGAAGTCGATGAACGTCAGCATGAATTTGGCCATGGACTATGCGTTTAACGTCAAAACCCCGCTGATGTATTTAACCAAGGCCGAAACCTGGCGCTTGGCGGCGGATTTGGGCTGTCTAGACTATGTGCGTACCCATACCCACACCTGTTATTTGGGTGTGGAGGGCGGCTGTCATGAATGCCCTAGCTGCTTGCTGCGCGAGCAGGGGCTACAAGCGTATTTAGCCAGCTGTGGCGACATGGATAAAGGGGTTGAAGATGTTTGAATTTACGCCCCAACAAAAGCAAAAAGCCCTGCTGTGGCTGTCGTTTTTCCATATCTTGGTGATTGCTTCCAGTAATTATTTGGTACAGCTGCCGTTTACTATTTTTGGTTTTCACACCACTTGGGGGGCGTTTACCTTCCCGTTTATTTTCTTAACCACGGATTTAACCATACGGGTGTTTGGCGCGTCGTTGGCGCGTAAAATCATTTTTGTGGTGATGATGCCAGCCTTGCTGATTTCCTATTATGTGTCGGTGCTGTTTTTTGACGGTGCCTGGTCGGGCTGGGACAGCATGTCGCAGTTTAATCTGTTTGTGGCGCGTATTGCCTTGGCCAGTTTTATGGCCTATGTGATCGGCCAGCTGATGGACATTTATGTGTTTAATCGCCTGCGTCAATTGCCGCAGTGGTGGGTGGCGCCTGCGGTGGCGGCGGTGTTCGGTAACGCAGTGGACACGGTGGCCTTTTTTGGGGTGGCCTTTTTTCGCAGCGACGATGCCTTTATGGCGACCAACTGGCCCGAAATTGCCATGGTCGACTATGTGTTTAAAATCATTATTTGCGCCCTGTTTTTCTTGCCGTTATACGGTGTTTTATTGAAATATTTATTGGCTAAGCTCACTTCGGTACGTGCGCCTGACGCGCGGCATTAAACCCGATTAAGCGATGGCCGCTTAACCCCGTCCTGCTGAGGTTTCAGCAGGACGGGGTTTTTTGTGGGCACAGCGACAAAAAGCGCAGCGGGGGTGATGGCAATAAATAGGTTAAAAGTGGTTTAGGGCGCAATTATTAAAAAGGCAGCTAAATGGCTGTGGCGCGGTTTTTTTGCCTTTCTATTTTGGCTGCATTGACCGTATAGCTACAACAAAGGCATTTTTTGGCGATCTTTTTTTAATATTCAAAAAGGGTTTTGTGGTTGCTATATTCATTCTTTATAGGTTGATTTAACACATAAAATGTCGAATGGCCTTTAGTTGCAAATTAATTTATGTTGTGGTTATGATGACAGACGTGTCGTGTCGACATGCGTGATTTCAAACCATCTACAAAGGGAACGTCATGGAACTGATTAAAAAAAATATGCTGAGCTGGATGACGGCGCTGACCGTAGGCGCAACCGTTTTATTAGCCGGTTGCTCGGATTCCGGCAGTAAGCCTGAGCAGGCCGCTGCGCCAGAGGCAGGAGCGAAAGAATTGACCGTGGTGGTGGATACGGCGTTTGTGCCGTTTGAGTTTAAAGAAGGCGATCGCTACGTCGGCTTTGACATCGACCTATGGGATGCGATTGCGCAAGACAATGGCTGGCAGTACAAGGTTCAGCCTATGGATTTCAACGGCATTTTGCCTTCGTTACAAACGGGTAATGCCGACGCGGCCTTAGCCGGGATCACCATTACCGAAGAGCGTCAAAAAGCGATTGATTTTTCTGACGGTTATTACGACAGCGGCTTTACCCTATTGGTGCGCAGCGACAGCGACATTACCGGCATCGATGGCTTAGACGGCAAGATTTTGGCGATTAAAACCGGCACCGCTGCGGCTGAATACGCCAAGGCCAATTTGGGCAATACCGAGCTGCGTCAGTTCCCCAATATTGACAATGCCTACCTAGAGCTGCAAACCCAACGAGTTGACGCCGTCTTGCACGACACGCCGAACATTCTGTACTACGCCGCCACCGCTGGTGAAGGCAAGGTAAAAGACGTGGGCGAGCAGATCTTGGCACACCAATACGGCATTGCCTTCCCGAAAGCAAGCCCATTGGTGGCAGAGGTTAATGCGTCTTTGGCGAAGCTGAAAGGCGATGGCCGCTACAACGAGATTTACAAAAAATGGTTTGGTAAAGAGCCGCAATAAGGCTGGCTACTAAAATGATGAATCAGGGAAGGAAAGCCGATGAACTTTGATTGGACGGTGGTTTATGACGCTTTGCCTGCCCTATTGCAGGGGGCAAAGCTGACCTTATGGATTACCGCCATAGGGCTGTTGGGCGGCACGCTGATTGGGTTTGTACTGGGCCTGATGCGCGCTTATGGGCATGTGTTGAGCAATACCATCGCGACGATTTACATCGAGCTGGTGCGCGGCACGCCTATTGTGGTGCAGGTGATGTTTATTTATTTTGCCCTGCCGCTGCTGGCCAATATTCGCGTTGACCCTTTAACCGCCGCCATCACTGCGATTGTGGTGAATGCGGCGGCCTACATCGCCGAAATCGTGAGGGGGGCATTTTTGTCCGTCTCCGACGGCCTTAAAGAGGCTGGTTTGGCCTTGGGCCTGCCGATGTGGAAGGTGTTGATTTTTGTCATCGGCCCGGTGGCGATACGGCGGGTGATTCCCCCTTTGGGCAACCAGTTTATTGTGAGCCTCAAAGACACCTCTTTGTTTATTGTGATCGGCGTGGGTGAGCTGACCCGTCAGGGCCAAGAAATCATGGCCTCTAATTTCCGTGCAGTGGAAATTTGGACGGCGGTGGCGGTCTTGTACTTGCTGATGATTGGGGTGTTGACGGTGACCTTACGCGTGATTGAAAAAAGGATGCGCATCTTATGACCATGATCCTTTTCGATAAAGTAGTGAAAAAATTTGGCCAAAACGTGGTGTTAGACCACGTTGACCTAAGTATTGAGCAAGGCGAAGTGGTGGTGGTGATCGGGCCCTCTGGTTCGGGTAAGTCCACGCTGCTGCGCTGTATCAATGCCCTTGAGGCCATTAACGGCGGCGACCTCATCGTCGACGGCTTAAGCGTGCGCTCGAGTAAGGCCGTGGTGCGAGAGATTCGCCAAGAGGCGGGGATGGTGTTTCAGCAGTTTAACCTATTCCCCCAATTAACGGCCTTGCAAAACGTGGCGTTTGGGCCGCGACACGTGCGCGGCACGTCGACCAAGGTGGCAGAGCAAGAGGCGGCCGAGCTGTTGCATAAGGTGGGGTTAGGAGATCGGCAAGATCACCTGCCTAGCCAGCTGTCTGGCGGTCAGCAGCAGCGGGTGGCGATTGCCCGAGCGCTGGCGGTGAAGCCCAAGCTGATGCTGTTTGATGAGCCGACGTCGGCGCTCGACCCTGAGCTGCGCCAAGAAGTGTTGAAGGTGATGCAATCGCTGGCTGAGGAGGGCATGACCATGGTGGTGGTGACCCACGAAATTGGCTTTGCCAAGCAAGTGGGGACGCGGCTGATTTTTATGGAAGACGGACACATTGCGGTTGATGGCGACCCTCGCACGCTGTTGGATCAGCCCACCAACCCAAGATTGCGTGCCTTCTTAAAGCACGTGGAGTAGGCCATGCTGGCATTTTTAAGCTTAAAAGGCAGTCATTTTGAAGTGGGTGAGGCGCTGGGGCGTTTCGGGGCCGAGGCATTTGCGCGCTTTCGGGCGCAAAGCCCCGCGTGGCAGCATTTATTGCGCTGGCTGCCGAGCGTTGAGCTGCAAAAAATGGCGGCCTTGGTGCAGACGCATTATCCCGACTATTGGCAAGAACTGCTGGGTCTCGCGCAAGGCTTGGGCCTGCCCATTGATCAAGTCTTGTTATGGAACTGTCGCGGTGATTTTTGGGCGCTTGCGCCCGATGGCTGCACCACGATTTTAACCCCCGGTGCGGGATTGGCCGTGGCCCATAACGAAGACGGCGATCCTTTGTTTCGAGGCCATTGTGGCGTGGCTCAGGTGAGGGTGGGCGATGAGGCCTTTGTGTCGTTCTTTTACCCAGGCTCGCTGCTTGGCCATACGTTTGCCACCAATCAACACGGCTTGGCCATCACGGTGAATAATCTGAGGCTGCAAAATGAAGACGTGGGCATGCCGCGCATGGTGTTGGCGCGCGCCACGGTGGCGGCACGCACGATAGACGAAGTGCGTACGGTATTAAGCCAAACGGCCCGTGCCGGAGGCTTTCATTTTACCGTGGCCGAGCTGGCGACTAAACGCCTCTACAGCGTTGAGTTTGGGCCTTACCATTGCTCGGTAGAGCAGGTGCAAACGCCCAGCGTCCACGCCAACCACATGATTCACGCGGCGATGCGGCCTTATCCGCAGTTGATTACCGGTTCATCGGCGTTTCGCCAGATTGCGGGCGATGCGTTGTTGGCCCAAGGTGCGGCGCCGTTAGCGATTTTATTCAGCAAAGACCACCCCAACTATCCGCTGTTTCGAGAAGACGAACAGGACAGCGACAACGAGCACACTTTGGCTACAGTCTGCTTTGAGGCCAACGGTGATGATTGGGACTGGTGTGTGTATGAGTATGCCGCGATTGAGCCGGTGCTGCGGTTTAAAAATATTGAGTCATTGCCCTCCTAACCCGTATTTGCTGACAGGATTTGCCTGATGAGCCACATCATTCACCGCAGTTTACATCACGTGCCCAAGGTCGCCGTTCGCGCCGAAGGGGTCTACATTTACGATCAAGAAGGGCGTCGTTACTTGGACGGCAGCGGCGGCGCGGCCGTGTCGTGCTTAGGCCATGGCCACCCTAAGGTATTGGCCGCCATGCACGCCCAAATCGATCAGCTGGCTTACGCCCACACCAGTTTCTTTACTTCGGCGGCCTCAGAAGCTTTGGCCGATTATCTGGTTGCGCACGCACCGCCTGGTTTAAACCAGGTGTATTTTGTCTCAGGCGGCTCCGAGGCGGTGGAAGCAGCCCTCAAGCTGGCGCGGCAATATTTTGTGGAGATTGGCCAGCCGCAGCGTACGCGCTTCATTGCGCGGCGCCAAAGCTATCACGGCAATACGCTCGGGGCCTTGGCCTTGGGCGGCAATGAATGGCGCCGTAAACAGTTTGAGCCTTTGTTAATGGATGTGGGGCGGGTGTCGCCTTGCTATGAATATCGAGATCGGCAGGATCACGAAAGCCAAGACGACTACACTGCGCGGCTATTGACCGAGCTGGAAGCGCAAATTGTGGCCATGGGGCCAGAGACCATTTTGGGCTTTTGTGCCGAGCCGGTGGTAGGGGCAACGGCGGGTGCCGTGCCGCCGACGCCGGGTTATTTTAAAGGCATTCGCGCCTTGTGCGACCGCTATGGCATCTTGCTGATTGCCGACGAGGTGATGTGTGGCATGGGCCGTACCGGCAGCCTGTACGCCATCGAGCAAGAAGGCTGCGTGCCTGATTTATTGACCATGGCTAAAGGCTTGGGCGGTGGTTATCAGCCGATTGGCGCAGTGCTGGCGGCCGAGCCCATCGTGGCGGCCTTGAAAGCAGGCAGTGGCCTGTTTCAGCATGGCCATACCTATATTGGCCACCCGACTGCCTGTGCGGCGGCTTTGGCGGTACAGCAAGTGTTGCTGGAGGATGGCGTCTTGGCTCAGGTAGGCGGCTTAGGCGACTATTTGGCCCAGCAGTTGCGGGCGGCCTTGGGCGACCACCCCCACGTGGGTGACATTCGTGGTCGTGGATTATTTTGGGGCGTAGAGCTGGTGGCCGATCGGGCCAGTAAACGGCCTTTTGCGCCCGAGCTTAAACTGCATCAAGTGATTAAAGCGCAGGCCATGGCGTTGGGCCTATTGGTCTATCCTATGGGCGGCACCATCGATGGGCGGCAGGGCGATCATGTGCTGTTGGCACCGCCTTTCATCAGCAGCCATGCCCAGCTGGATGAACTCGTTGATAAACTCAAGGGCGCGATTGATGCGGCTATATTGTGGGCTTTGGCCCAAGGAGGCCGCCTATGATGGCCGACCGCATGCCGCCTTTGCCCGAATCATCTTGGGATGAGGCGCAAACCGAGGCTGCACAAGAAGTGATGGCCGGGCCTCGTAAAGGCTTAATCGCGCCGTTTGTGCCGCTGCTGCGTAGCCCTGAGCTGTTAACCCACGCCCAGCGCATGGGGGCGTATTTGCGCTATCGCAGCGCGCTGACCTTACGCTTGTCGGAGCTGGTTATTCTCATCAATGCACGCCTGTGGGATCAGCCGGTAGAGTGGGCGATCCACGCGCCGATTGCGGCCGAGGCGGGTTTGGCCGCAGACAGCATTGAGGCGATTAGCCAAGGGCGATGGCCTGCGAATTTGGCCGAAGACGAGGGCATTGTGTATGGATTTTCGATGGAGCTGCACCAGCACAAGGCCGTCAGCGATGCGACTTGGGCGCAGGCGCAAGCCTTATTGGGTGAGCAAGGCGTGGTCGATTTGATTGGGCTGAATGGCTATTATTCATTTTTGGCGATGACCATGAATGCCTGCCGTACGCCCGTGCCTGCTGGCGCGACATCGGTGTTGCCGGCGCTTAAGTAAACGCGGCCTTCGCGTGTGTTGGCCCTGCCTGTTGCGGCAGGGCTTTTTTGTGGGCGTTGGCCATAAAAAAAACCACGCACAAGGCGTGGCTAAAGATCACACAGAAAGTTTAGTGGGCGATGCACACCGATTTAAGCTCGGTAAAGCTTTCTACCGAGGCTTTGCCAAATTCACGACCAATGCCCGATTGCTTGACGCCGCCAAACGGCATGGCAGGATCAAGGGGGACGTGGGCGTTCACCCAAACCGTACCGGCCTGGATGCGCGGCACCATATTCATGGTGTGGGTCAGATTATTGGTCCACAGGCTGGCGGCCAAGCCAAATTCTGAATCGTTGGCGGCGGCAATGACTTCGTCAACGGTGTCAAACACGATTAAGGTAATCACTGGGCCGAACACTTCGTGTTCAATGATGCTGCTGTCGGGCTTGGCGTCGATGATGAGGGTCGGCGGCACATAATAGCCGTCGCCGCTGGCGGCATAGTCGGCGCTGATGACGGTTGCACCTTCGGCTTTGGCCGTGGCGATGTGGGCCAAGATGCTTTGTTGATGCTTTTTCGAAACCACAGGCTGGATCTGGGCGGTTTCGTCGAGGCCAGGGCCGATGCTGAGGCCTTTGACCGCCTCGGTTAGGGCCGTTTTAACGTCGGCATATAGGCCGCGTTGGATGTAGATGCGTGAGGCGGCGGCGCAGACTTGACCTGAATTTAAAAAAGCGCCGGCAATGATGCCGTCAACAGCGGTGGCCACGGAGACATCATCCATGATGATCATGGGGTTTTTACCACCGAGCTCTAAGGAAAAGTGGGCCATGTGTTCAATGGCGGCGTGGCCGACTTGTTTACCGACGGCGGTAGAGCCAGTGAAGGTGACTTTATTGATCAATGGGTGTTCGACCAAGGCTTGGCCCATGCTGCCGTTGGCGCCCATTAATACGTTAAACACGCCGTCAGGCACGCCGGCCTGATGGGCGAGTTGGGCCAAATATAAGGCGGTTAAGGGCGTTTCGCTGGCCGGCTTTAACACCACCGAACAGCCTGCGGCCAGAGCGGGTATGGTTTTCCAGGCGGCGATGGACAGAGGGAAGTTCCACGGCGCGATGGCGGCCACCACGCCAACGGGTTCACGGCGGGTATAAGCAGTGTATTTCGCATGGGCCGGTACCGCGATGGATACGTCTAAGGTGTCGCCCGTGATCTTGGTGGTCCAACCGGCGATGTAGCGGATGAATTCGGCGGTGGCGCCGACTTCTACGTTGCGGGAGATATGGATGGATTTGCCTTGGTTAAGGGTTTCCAGCTGGGCCAAGACTTCCCCGTGCTCAATTAATAGCTCGGACAGCTTAAACAAGATTTTTTCCCGATCGGCGGGGCGCATGCCGGCCCAGCGACGGTCGACAAAGGCGGCGTGGGCGCTTTTAACGGCGCGATCCACGTCGGCCAAAGTGCTGTCGTTGAGGCTGCTTAGGGCTTGGCCTGTGGCCGGGTTGTACAGGGTGATGCGGTTCGGACCGCTGTTGGTTTCGGTGCGCCCATCAATAAAATGGCCTTGGGCAGTGGCTAAAAATTGGCTGACTTCAGGTAAGACGGCGATGGTGGTCATGAGGGCTTCCTTAAGCAAGGGTCTGAACAAAGGCGGTGAGACAAACGCCCCGGCCCACCGGCTGGCGAGTCGGGGCGTATGGGGTGAGGCTTAAACCGCAGATAAATAGTGTTTCACGAAGTAATCGGAATGGATTTCCCACAGCACGGTCGTGCCTTGTTCCACTACCCAGCTTTCGCCTGGGCCAAACGTCCACTTTTCGCCGCTGTCTTCGTTGGTCAGGGTGATGTTGCCGCTGACGATGGTGGCCTGTTCGCTGAATGGGTAGGTCATGCGGAACACGCCTTTGCTGACGCCGAAGTAGCCGCCGTTGATGGCCACTTCTGGGTTGCCGACGGTGAATTTGCCATAGGCTTTGCATTCGCCTTCGAGGATTTCAGACCCGAGGTCAACCACGGTGCCCCAGCTGTCTAAGTCGGCAAGCGTCATGGCGGATTTAATTTTTTGCATGTGAAACTCCTTAATGAAAGTTTAGCGGCGACCGGTGAAGTAGCCTGATAGTTGATGCAGGGTTTTGGCACCGGTCAACAGGAAAGGACGAAAACGGTCTTTGCCGATGATGGATTTGTGTTTGACGCGGCTGATCAAGTCGTAATGATCGGAGCCGCCGTGTATGCCCTCGGCCAAAATCTTGCAAATAATGTGGCTGGGCGTCACGCCAAAGCCAGAATAGCCCTGGACATAAAAGACGTTTGGATGCCCAGGCAGGCTCCCGATTTGTGGGAACAGATTGGCGCTACAGGCCATCGGCCCGCCCCAAGCCAAGTCGATTTTGACGTCTTTGAGGTAGGGGAAAATGGCCAACATCAGTTTGCGGTTATAGGCCTTTAAGTCTTGCGGCGTGTGCTCTACCCAGCGGGTAGAGTTGCCGAATAAGAGGCGGTTTTCTTTGGTGACGCGATAGTAGTCGATGACGGGGCGGATGTCGCTGTAGGCGCCGCGAATCGGGCTGATGCGTTCAATGAGTTCATCAGACAAAGGTTCTGTCATCAGCTGGTAGGCGAAGGTGTTGATGGTTTTTTTGTGAAGCTCTGGCTCCATTTTATTCAAGAAGCCATCGCAGGCCCACAGCATTTTCTTGGCGCGCACGCTGCCTTTGGCCGTACGTACGGTGACGGTGTCGCCGTAGCTGACTTCCAGCGCGGGGCTGAATTCATAAATCTGGGCGCCATAGCTGGTTAACGCTTCGGCTTCGCCCAACAGCAGGTTGAGCGAATGCACGTGGCCTGCACCCATGTGGACGAGGGCGCTGTCGTAGGCATCGGAGCCGATGACGTTGTGGATGTCGCTGCCGGTGGCCAAGTAAATGTCATTGACCTGATCTAGCGATTTAAAATCCTGTTCCCATTGTTTGAGGGTTTTGGTCTGGCGGGCGTTAAAGCCCAAATAGGCATAACCGTGACAAAAGTCGGCGCGGATGTCGTATTTTTTGATTCGATCCTGAATGATTTGGGCGCCTTGATCGCTCAGCGCAAACACGGTTTTTAGGCCTTCTTCACCCACGTCTTTTCTGATGACTTCAATGTCGTGACCGATGCCGGCCATGATTTGGCCGCCATTACGGCCGGTGCCGCCGTAGCCTAGGTGTTTGGCTTCCAATACCGCAATACTGGTGACGCCTTTTTCTGCCAGCTCTAGGGCGGTATTGATGCCGGAAAAACCACCGCCGATGACCACTACGTCAACGTCTATGTCGGCCTCTAGCGAGGGGTAGCTGGTGTGGTATTTACGGGTGGCGGTGTAGTACGTGGGTGTTTCAGATTCAATCATGTTTCTCTGCCTTCTCTTAGGTTTGGCTATGTGGCCGCTCGGATTGAGGGTTGCATTGACGCAAGAATGCCAAGTTGTAGACATTGTTGCGGTAAGTCTGGTGAGAAAAATAGAATAAATCAGCACTTTCTCTTTTGTTTTTAAGGAGTTTTGTAAAATAAATCGATTGACAATCAATTATTTATGAGCAATTATTGCTAATATATTTGTAATTAAAAAAAGGCCGTAGAGCCCAATCAAATATATTGCCAAGGAGACTTACCGCGCTGGCGGTAGGCTGAAGGAGAAAGAAGGCCTATGTTGAATCATCAGTATTATGCTGGGTCAGGTTCACGCACCATCCAGCCCTATTTTGTTTTGAGTACGGCGTCAACCTACCGTAAAAAAATCGTGGCAGACTCACCGATTGCTCACTTTTATAGCTTTGTGGCCGACTGTTCGGCGGGCGAAGCGTTTGCGGTGCCGGATGCCAGCGTCGACGTTTTGTTTTTATGCGATCCTGATGAGCCTAAGGTGAGGGTGTGCGGGAGTACGGTGAGCGCTAAGCTGGTCGAATTAAAAACCAATAAGCGTTATTTTGGCGTGCGCTTTCGCCCTGGCTTTATTCCCGCGTTCATTCCATTGGCCTCCCGTGATTTGATCGAGGCCGAAGTGGCGTTACAAGACATTGATAGCCAAGGGCAGCAGCTTTTGGCACAGATTACTGCGGCGCCCTCGTTTGAAGATCAAGTGGCGTATTTTATGCACCACTATGGCGATCGGCTGGCACGGCCTCAGTCGCCGCTGTGCGCCCAGATCAGCGCGTTGATTTTATCGCGCCACGGCGACATTCGCGTACATGAGTTAGAAGCCTATACCGGCTATTCTTCGCGCTACATCAACAAAACCTTTACCGAGCATTTTGGCCTGTCGCCCAAGCAATATTGCTTGATCGTGCGCTTCCAATACACCTTACAGAAGCTGACGCTGGCCGGCCCCATCAGCTTGACTAATCTGGCCTTAGAGCAAGGCTATGCCGATCAATCCCATTTTTTACGTGAGTTTAAAAAATTTGCCGCGCTGGCGCCTACCAAATTTGTGCAAGCTTTAGGGCAGGATCAAGAGCGCTATCAGGGGCGTATATTGCTGTCGGCATACGAATGATATCAGCGCCATGTGGCTGAGCATGGCCGATTTATTCTATTTGTTTGCGCAGCCTTCTCACTATGCTAATCACACTAAGAAAAGTCCGTAAGGACTAAAGAGAATAGCGGCAATAGCCGCATCACAAAGTGAAATAGCGCATTGCCTTGAAGGCAGAAGTGAGGAGTAATATGGCATCATCTACGCAGTTAAAGCAAAACAGTTTGGGCTTGGCATCGCTGGTGTTTTTTGTGGTCGCGGCCGCATCGCCTTTGACCGGGCTCATTGGGGCCATGCCGGTGGCTATTTTAGAAGGTAACGGCGGGGGCATTTCTGGTATTTATGTGCTTTCAGGTTTGGTGTTGCTGCTGTTTTCGGTGGGTTTTATCACCATGAGTCGCCACATCAAGAATTCGGGTGCGTTTTATGCCTACATTTCCGCTGGCCTAGGCAGTAAGCTGGGCGTCAGCGGCTTGGCCTTGGCTATCTTGGCCTATGTGTCGATTCAAATTGCGATTGCGGCTATTTTTGGCCTGTTCACGCAAATCTTTTTCGTAGAATATTTTCAGCTTGATCTGCCGTGGTGGCTCTACACCATCGCCATGCTGGTGGTGGTGTGCTGGTTAGGCATTGAGCGCATCGAGATTGGTGGCAAGGTGCTGGGCGTGTTGATGCTGTTGGAAGTGGGCATCGCCGTCATCATCGCCGCCATTATTGTGTATCAGCAGGCACAATTAGGCCCGCTGGACTTTCAGCCGTTTGCGCCCAAAGTGGTGTTTGATGGCAATGTGGGCATCGCGCTGGTGTTTGCCGTAGCGGCCTTTATCGGCTTTGAGGCCACGGCCATCTACACTGAAGAGTGCCGTAACCCCGAAAAAACCATTCCATTGGCGACCATCATCGCGGTACTGTTGATCACCAGCTTCTTTGCTTTTTGCAGTTGGGGGCTGATTCAGGCCCATGGCGCCGCAGGGGTGCAGGCCGCCGTGGCGCAAGACCCTGAACTGTTTGTGTTTCAGTTGGCGGAACGCGCCTTGGGTAAATGGTCGGTATTGGTGATCAATATCTTGCTGATCACCAGCCTGTTTGCGGCGACGCAGTCGTTTCATAATAATATTGCCCGCTATTTTTACGTGATTTCTCGCGACGGCCTGTTTTGGTCACGCTTGGCCAAGCTACACCCCACTAAAGGCACGCCGTATTTATCTAGCCTCTACCAAACCCTCACCATGGTGTTGTTGACCGTGGTGCTGGCCCTGGCCGGCCAAGATCCGCTCACCGACATTTTTACCTGGGGTTCAGCCATCACCACCATGGCCGTTTTGCTGTTGCAGATGTTTGTGTCGATTGCCGTGGTGGCCTATTTTAATAAACGCCCAGAATTGGGCGCGCCCAGCTGGAAGGTTAAGTACGCGCCAATTTTGTCGGCCTTGACCATGAGCGTGGTGCTGTATTTGGTGGTGATGAATCTTGAAACCATGAGTGGTTTGAAGTCAAAGCTGATTTATCTGGTGCCGGTATTGGTGTTTGGCTCGGCCATCAGTGGCTATGCGTACGCATGGGTGTTGGCTAAGCTGCGCCCAGACAGCGTGCAGCGTTTAGAAGAAATGGTGGACAAAGCCTAGCGTTGAGTATGATGAACGAGGCCGCTTCTGTGAAGCGGCCTTTTTTACGCCGGTTGCGATGGCTAGCTGGTGAGGGGGGCATCGATTAAGCGCGACAATTACAGACAATTTGTGACAATTTTGCCGTAGCTTCTCTGGTCTGGCCCGCCCTAAAATGACGCCTCATCTTCCTTAAAGGGCTCTTTATGAATACTCAAAATCACAGCTTTATTTTTCTAACCGCGATGCTGTTGGTTGCCTGTGAGTCTGTGCCTAACTGGCGTCAAGACGGCTTTAGCCAGCATGAGGCCCAAAGTCAGTTGGCCGATTGTGAGTACAAGATTGGCATGAAAAAGCACAACCTTGACCCCGTTCAGAAAAAACGGCTGGTGACCAGCTGTATGCAAAGTAAAGGCTTTCGCTATCACGGCATGATGATGCAGCCTAAAACGGAATAGGCTTGAGTGATTGAACTATAGAATGAATGACTTATGTGTGTGCACTTATGTGTGTTGTGAGCTGTGCATCATTAGGCCATTTAGAATGGCTGCATTCTTTAGGTGCCTATCTACGTTAAGATTTTGGTGACATAGTAGGATGAAATAGCCTATGATCCATGCTTTATTAATTCTTTGACTATATTAACTATATCTTAATCTAAGCCGACGTTGGGATGAGTGTTTGCATCGCGAACGAAGCTTGATGGTGTATGGTTACCTGAGTAAAACATGTCGTCTATTGTAAAAACCATAAAACCCACCATGATGTTGATGGTGGTTTTATTGTTATTGTTTGGCATTACCTATTTTCTATTGCGTGCGAGTGCCGTTGTGGGCTTCTCGCAGCTATTGGGCATCAGTACACTGTTATTTATCTTAGCGCTTAGCTGGAATCGTAAGGCTTATTGGCTGATGGGGTTCCCTTTGGTGTTGATCGGGGTGTTTTATCTGCCGACGGGGTTGATGTATGGTTTTCCTAGCGCCGATATTGTTGCGGCCTTGTTTTACACCAATCCAGGTGAGGCTATGGGGTATTTGTCTGTCATCTCCAAGAAGGAGTATGCCTATGCGCTGGCCTTGCTGTTGTGTGGCATAGGGTTTGGCTGGAGTTATCAGCGGTATTCAGTTGGGTTTAAAAAAACAACCGCAGTGATTGCGGCCGCGGTTTTGGTTGTTTTGTTTATGCTTCAGCCTTTGCGACCTGTTCTGATGCAGGTTTCTTATCCGGTAGGGTTTTTTAAAAAGGTTTATGAAGTGGCCCAGACCTACCGTAGCGACGATGTGCGGGCGCAAGGATTATCGCTTTGGTCGATACAGGAGGTGGCGCCAGCCTATGATAATTATGTGTTGGTGATTGGTGAGAGCGCCCGTCGAGATTATTTATCTGCGTTTGGCTATCCACAAGAGACGACGCCTTTTATGAACGTGTCACCCGGCACGTTAGTTGAGGGCTTAGTGAGCCCTGGTGCTTCCACTGTTGCTTCGCTTACGCGTATGTTGACGTTGTCTTCGCCCGATGATGGAGAGCCTATTAACTATCGTTATAGTCTGATGGATTTAGCGAAGGCCGCAGGCCTAAAAACCTATTGGATTTCAGCGCAGGGAAAATATGGTTCGACTGAATCCCCTGTCTCGATTATGGGTCAGAAAAGTGATTTTAGCTATTTTGCTAAAATAAAAGGCAGTAATTTACGAGGCCCGAGTGATGCATCGCTGTTGCCTATTTTTAAGGACAAATTGTTTAACGATACGGTTGCTGAGAAAAGGCTGTTGGTTTTGCATTTGTTTGGTTCTCATGCCGACGTTTGTGACCGAGTGCCAGAGGTCAATCCTAAGTTTCATCATAGTTTAGGACGCCCTTATGAATGCTATCAAACCAGTATAGAGCAAACGGACCGTCTGTTGGCTGAAGTGGCAGAGGCTTTACGTCAAGACCAAAAAGAGCATGGCCGTAGCTTTTCAATGGTGTATTTTTCCGACCATGGTCAGGGGCAGTTTCCGAATGCGTTGCGTCACAGTGGCAAAGTGAAGCAAGGGTTTGAGGTGCCGCTGTTTCGTTTAAATAGTGATGATACCCAGCAAAATTATATCAAGGCAAATAAGTCTGGCTTTAATATGGTGCATGGTTTGGCGCATTGGTTGGGGGTTAAGGCAGAAGGGCTTAAGTCGGATTATGATTTATTCTCCGATGTGGCTGATCAAAACGTGCGGGTTGATGCCAATCCCAGTGTGTCTTATGCGGATTTAGCCGATGATCCTGCGACTGAATAGGTAAATAGCAATGTTATTTTAAAAAAAACCAGCCTAGGCTGGTTTTTTCATGACGGTCATCTGTTGTTTAGCTTAGATTTTCTAAGGCCGTAATGGCATCTTCATAGCCTTGATCGGCCGCTTGTTCATAATATGCGCGGGCTTTCTTAGCGTTTTTCTTCACGCCGCCTTCACCGTTGTCGTACATCACGCCCAGATTGTATTGAGCGCCAGGGTGGCCTTCAGCCGCCGCTTTAAGATAGTACTGGAATGCCTTTTTCTCGTTGGGGGTGACGCCTAGGCCGGTGTCGTAGATGATGCCCATATTGAATAGGCCATCAGCGCTGCCCATATTGGCCGCTTGTTCGTAAAAGCTTCGGGCCTTGTCTAAATCTTTCGGTAGGCCGCGACCATTTTCGTAGTTAAAGCCCATATTATTGAAGGCGCGAGGGTCTTCTAGTTTTATGCCTAGCTGATAATACTCATTGGCCTTGGCGAAGTTTTGCTTCACGCCCTCTACGCCGTCATCGTAAAACGTGGCCACGGTAAAGGTAGCGTCTACATCGCCTTGTTTGGCTGCTTGTAAATAGTAGAACATGGCTTTGCGATAGCTTTGCGCCACGCCATCGCCATTTTCATACATTAAGCCTAAATAATATTGAGCGCTGGCGCTGCCTGCTTTGGCGGCTTGCTCATAGTATTGTAGGGCTTTGCCATAGTCTTGTTCGACTTCGTAACTGCCGTTGAAATATAGATCAGCCAAATTGATCATGGCTTCTGTGTCGCCCGCTTTAGCGGCGCTGATTTGGCTGGCTAGGTCGGCGTCGTTAGCGAAAGCTGGCGCAGAAAAGGCCAGGCAAAGAGACAGTAATAGAGCTTTAGCGTTCAAAGGGACATCCTCTTGGGTAGGTAAACTGGGTTAGATTTAGTGTGTATGAATTATATTATAGAGTTTGGCGCCTAAAATACCTGAATTTTGAATTGTGCTCAAGAAAAAGTGTAGAGACTGTTTTTTGTGGGGTTTACGTTGTCGTTACTCTGTAGATGTGTATAGGTTGTTATTTGAAGACAGTATGCGCAAGAGGTATCACTCGCAGCTTAGTAAGTTTGATTCATTCATGGTGAGGAGGGGGAACAGTTTAGCGATAAGCTTCTAGCGCTTTAGGCTCATCTGCCTGTTAATGGTTGGAGATACCCATAAGAAATGCATAGAACAGTGTGGTTGAGCTTAGGGCGCAGATGGTTCTGGCCCTAAACTTAAGGGGGTGAGTGGCGGCGAATTCTAGGGCTTGCCGATTATTTTAAAACAAGATCGCTGGGCGTATAACCGTATTGTTGTTTAAAAATACGAGAAAAATAACCAACATCAGCGTAGCCAATTTTATATGCGGCCTCTTTAGTTGAGAGTTGATGATTAATGATTAATTCTAGTGCTTCTTGCATTCTCAGATTTTTAATATAGCGACCAATAGAAATGCCGGTTTTTGTTTTGAATTCTTGTTTTAAATAGCATTCATTAGTGCCAACCTGTTTGGCTAGTGTCGGTAAATGCCATTTTGTGAGCGGATCTTTATGTAAAATACATAATACGTCGTCGATAAAGTTATTATTCTTAGAGATGCTGTACAGCTGAAAGATGCTGGAACAAATGGATAGGGCGCTACTTTTGAAGGACAGTGTGTCAGAAAGGGTTTTAATGTCCATGAAGAGTAATTGTTGGACTAATAACATAATTCTTTTATGGTAACGTCCTAAGGAGATCTGCCGAATAAAGTCCTTGCCGGATTGTTTGTAATCTAGCCATTCTGGAATTTCATAGTCCTGCTGCCATTTGTCTAATAGGCGCATGGCGATGACAAACGTTAGTTTTTTTTCACGCGTTTTTTGGTTTTCCTCCGTGAGTTTGCTATTGGTCCCAACAACCTGGTAGACCTTATCCGTAATTAAGTGGCCGATGCGCTGGCCTTCGGTATTGAATACATGAATATCGGCATCGATAATGAAATGAAAATAAATATTATGATCATCATAGAGTTTTTGCCTAAGCATCGGTTGTTGATATTCTCCGGCCTTATTGATTATGGTGCGTTCGATTCGAATACCATCTGTAATTGCTATGCTGTCATGTTTTCCATTTGTTGTGTGAAGTAGAATTTCTGGTCTTTTTTTTTCATTATGTTTCATCAATACATTCTTCATGCTTACGTCCTCACCCGCTTGTTTTTATTTGTTAGCTTAAATGCTTATTTTTAATATTTTAGTTTAAATGTGATCAATTATTGGGCACCCAACATTTTTGTTAAGATTTAGTAAGTTTGGGTAAGTCTTTGTAAATATAGACGCTCTGTTTACGCCATGTAAATATGAATAAAAATATTTATATGGAAAATAAGGAATAATTAAATCTTTATTTAAATTACGTTTTTTCATTATTTTTCCGTAAATTAATCAAGCCAAATATCATACTATGATGTCTTTATTAATGATGAATTTATGAGGTTTGGATTGTGAGTAAATTGAAAAAATCTGTACGGAATCACTCATCTTTGGTGAAGGTGGGGCATTATGAATAAGGTATTTAAAATTATTTGGAGTCAGGTTTTAAAATCGTGGGTGGTGGCTTCTGAACTGTCAAAGAGTAAAACCAAAAGTAAATCTTCTGTCGCCAATAAAACAGCGCTTATTACGCTTTCCGCTCTGACTGGTTTGGCGGGCTCGGCTTATGCACAGCAGGGTGTGGGTGGTGGACAAGCGACTGGGGGGAGTAATGGTACGGCCATCTCTGCCTGTAATGGTAAGCAAAATCAGGCTCAGGCTATTGGTAATCATGCGATCGCCATCGGGTGTGAAGCCGAAGCCAATAATAATGCAAACAGCAATAATGCAACAAATATTCAATTGGTTAATCGGCATAACCCGGGCAATCCACAAGTAGGACAAGAATATTTAATGGTCAATGCGGCTAGTACCGCGATTGGCTATCGTGCGAAAGCGCTTAATGCCTCAATTGCTTTTGGTGACAATGCCCAGGCTACAAATGTGGGAATTGCGATAGGTCTTGGTGCTGAATCGCTAAATAATTCCGCGATTGCTTTGGGTTCTTTGGCGCAAGCGAAGGGTAATACGTCTTTTGCATTAGGACGTCAGTCAGTTGCAGAAAATGATTTTTCGACAGCCATTGGTAATGTTGCCTATGCTAAAAGTGAAAGCAGTATTGCGATGGGCCATTCAGCAACGGCTGAAGGGTATCGTGCTATCGCGATTGGTGCTGCTGATTCGAAAAATGCCCCAGGTGATGGGGTGTCTCGCGGAGCAGGTTATCAAGTCAATTCTCAAACTTTAGCCAAAGGAGAGGATTCGATTGCTTTTGGTGGCGGGGCTAATGCTACACAACGTGACGCATTGGCTATTGGCGCATTTTCTAAGTCGAGTGGTGCTAAAGCTGTGGCTATCGGGACGGGGTCGAATGCAGGTGCAGCAGAAGCCGTTGCTATTGGTCAAGGGGCTACCGCTTTAACCGAGGGTGGTGTGGCTTTGGGACGGGGTGCCAAAGTTAATGAGGTAGGCAGTATTGCCTTAGGCCAGAATTCGGCAACCTCAGTGTCTAATGAGCAAGGTTATTTAACCAATACAGCGGCGCCAAAGTCTATTGTGTCGGTCGGTTCTACAGGAAATGAACGCCGTATTCAACATGTTTCTGCTGGTGCCAAGGATACGGATGCGGTCAACGTTAGTCAGTTGAAGGCGGTTCATAATATTGCCTCTAAAGGCTGGAATGTGACCACCCAAGGTACTGGCTCCACGAATGTAGCGCCTGGCGGGACGGTCGACTTTTCTAATACCGATGGCAATATTGTCGTCAGTAAAACCAATAATAATATCCAATTAAATTTAGATAAAAAAATCACTGCTGATGAAATAACGATTAATAATGGTGGGCCAGTCGTTAATAAAAAAGGTATTAACCTTAATAATACTAAAATCATTAATTTAGTTGAAGGTGTTGCCGATGGTGATGCCGTTAACGTGAAACAATTAACCAATAATATCAATCAAGTTACTAATCATTTAACTGCAAAAGGGTTGAATTTTAGTGCAAATAACGGTGGTGTGGTTCATCGTGATTTAGGAACCGAATTAGCCATTAAAGGTGAAGCAACTACTGAGGGCACCTTCAGCGGCGGCAACCTTAAAACAGTGGCTAAGCCAGATGGTTCGATCAACATCCAAATGGCCGATGCACCTAAGTTTGGTGACATCACCATCAACAACGATGGCCGCATTACCGGTGTGAAAGATGGCGTAGACGGTAAAGACGCCGTCAACGTGAGCCAGCTTGCCGAAGTAAAAGAAGTGGCCAATAAAGGTTGGAACGTCACAGCTCAAAGCGGCAATAGCAGCAATGTGAAGCCAGGTGAAACCGTTGACTTTGCTAACGCTGATAACAACATCGTGGTGAGTAAAAACGGCCATAACTTAAGCTTTGATTTGGCTAAAGACTTAACCGGTATTGAGACCATCGTAACCAAAGAAATCACTTCAGACAAAATCATCATTAAAGATGGTAAACCAGGTGAGAACGGTCAGCCAGGCAAAGATCTAGACGTGGGTGAAGAGCTGAACAAAGGCCTGAACTTTGCTGGTAACACGGGTGAGTTCAACCGTCAGTTAGGTGAGGTGACCACCATTAAAGGTGAAGCAACGACTGAAGGTACGTTCAGCGGCGGCAACCTTAAAACAGTGGCCAATGCCGATGGCTCTATCAACATCCAAATGGCTGACGCACCTAAGTTTGGTGACATCACCATCAACAACGATGGCCGCATTACCGGCGTCAAAGATGGCGTAGACGGTAAAGACGCCGTCAACGTGAGCCAGCTTACCGAAGTAAAAGAAGTGGCCAATAAAGGTTGGAACGTGACTGCTCAAAGCGGCAATAGCAGCAATGTGAAGCCAGGTGAAACCGTTGACTTTGCTAACGCTGATAACAACATCGTGGTGAGTAAAAACGGCCATAACTTAAGCTTTGATTTGGCTAAAGACTTAACCGGTATTGAGACCATCGTAACCAAAGAAATCACTTCAGACAAAATCATCATTAAAGATGGTAAACCAGGTGAGAACGGTCAGCCAGGCAAAGATCTAGACGTGGGTGAAGAGCTGAACAAAGGCCTGAACTTTGCTGGTAACACGGGTGAGTTCAACCGTCAGTTAGGTGAGGTGACCACCATTAAAGGTGAAGCAACGACTGAAGGTACGTTCAGCGGCGGCAACCTTAAAACAGTGGCCAATGCCGATGGCTCTATCAACATCCAAATGGCTGACGCACCTAAGTTTGGTGACATCACCATCAACAACGATGGCCGCATTACCGGCGTCAAAGATGGCGTAGACGGTAAAGACGCCGTCAACGTGAGCCAGCTTACCGAAGTAAAAGAAGTGGCCAATAAAGGTTGGAACGTGACTGCTCAAAGCGGCAATAGCAGCAATGTGCAGCCAGGTGAAACCGTTGACTTTGCCAACGCTGATAACAACATCGTGGTGAGCAAAAACGGTCATAACCTAAGCTTTGACTTGGCTAAAGACTTAACCGGTATTGAGACCATCGTAACCAAAGAAATCACTTCAGACAAAATCATCATTAAAGATGGTAAACCAGGTGAGAATGGTCAGCCAGGTAAAGATCTGGATGTGGGTGAAGAGCTGAACAAAGGTCTGAACTTTGCCGGTAACACGGGTGAGTTTAACCGTCAATTGGGTGAAGTGACCACCATTAAAGGTGAAGCAACGACTGAAGGTACGTTCAGCGGCGGCAACCTTAAAACAGTGGCCAATGCCGATGGCTCTATCAACATCCAAATGGCTGACGCACCTAAGTTTGGTGACATCACCATCAACAACGATGGCCGCATTACCGGCGTCAAAGATGGCGTAGACGGTAAAGACGCCGTCAACGTGAGCCAGCTTACCGAAGTAAAAGAAGTGGCCAATAAAGGTTGGAACGTCACTGCTCAAAGCGGCAATAGTAGCAATGTGCAGCCAGGTGAAACCGTTGACTTTGCCAACGCTGATAACAACATCGTGGTGAGCAAAAACGGTCATAACTTAAGCTTTGATTTAGCGGCTAATTTGACTGGCATCGAGACCATTGAAACTAAGGAAATCACCTCTAATAAAATCATCATTAAAGATGGCAAACCAGGTGAGAACGGTCAGCCAGGCAAAGATCTAGACGTGGGTGAAGAGCTGAACAAAGGCCTAAACTTTGCTGGCAACACGGGTGAGTTCAACCGTCAATTGGGTGAAGTGACCACCATTAAAGGTGAAGCAACGACTGAAGGTACGTTCAGCGGTGGCAACCTTAAAACAGTGGCCAAGCCAGACGGTTCGATCAACATCCAAATGGCCGATGCACCTAAGTTTGGCGACATCACCATCAATAACGATGGCCGCATTACCGGTGTGAAAGATGGCGTAGACGGTAAAGACGCCGTCAACGTGAGCCAGCTTACCGAAGTAAAAGAAGTGGCCAATAAAGGTTGGAACGTGACTGCTCAAAGCGGCAATAGCAGCAATGTGCAGCCAGGTGAAACCGTTGACTTTGCTAACGCTGATAACAACATCGTGGTGAGCAAAAACGGTCATAACTTAAGCTTTGATTTAGCGGCTAATTTGACTGGCATCGAGACCATTGAAACGAAGGAAATCACCTCTAATAAAATCATCATTAAAGATGGTAAACCAGGTGAGAACGGTCAGCCAGGTAAAGATCTGGATGTGGGTGAAGAGCTGAATAAAGGCCTGAACTTTGCTGGCAACACGGGTGAATTCAACCGCCAATTGGGTGAAGTGACCACCATTAAAGGTGAAGCAACGACTGAAGGTACGTTCAGCGGCGGCAACCTTAAAACAGTGGCCAATGCCGATGGCTCTATCAACATCCAAATGGCTGACGCACCTAAGTTTGGCGACATCACCATCAATAACGATGGCCGCATTACCGGCGTCAAAGATGGTGTAGACGGTAAAGACGCCGTCAACGTGAGCCAGCTTACCGAAGTAAAAGAAGTGGCCAATAAAGGTTGGAACGTCACAGCTCAAAGCGGCAATAGCAGCAATGTGCAGCCAGGTGAAACCGTTGACTTTGCTAACGCTGATAACAACATCGTGGTGAGTAAAAACGGCCATAACCTAAGCTTTGACTTGGCTAAAGACCTGACCGGTATTGAAACCATCGTGACCAAAGAAATCACTTCAGACAAAATCATCATTAAAGATGGCAAACCAGGTGAGAACGGTCAGCCAGGTAAAGATCTGGATGTGGGTGAAGAGCTGAATAAAGGCCTGAACTTTGCTGGCAACACGGGTGAGTTTAACCGCCAGTTGGGTGAAGTAACCACCATTAAAGGTGGTGCAACGACTGAAGGGACGTTCAGCGGCAGCAACCTTAAAACAGTGGCCAATGCCGATGGCTCTATCAACATCCAAATGGCTGACGCACCTAAGTTTGGCGACATCACCATCAATAACGATGGCCGCATTACCGGCGTCAAAGATGGTGTAGACGGTAAAGACGCCGTCAACGTGAGCCAGCTTACCGAAGTCAAAGAAGTGGCCAATAAAGGTTGGAACGTCACTGCTCAAAGCGGCAATAGCAGCAATGTGCAGCCAGGTGAAACCGTTGACTTTGCTAACGCTGATAACAACATCGTGGTGAGCAAAAACGGTCATAATCTAAGTTTTGACTTGGCTAAAGACCTGACCGGTATTGAAACCATCGTGACCAAAGAAATCACTTCAGACAAAATCATCATTAAAGATGGTAAACCAGGTGAAAACGGTCAGCCAGGTAAAGATCTAGATGTGGGTGAAGAGCTGAACAAAGGCCTGAACTTTGCTGGCAACACGGGTGAGTTCAACCGTCAGCTAGGTGAAGTAACCACCATTAAAGGTGGTGCAACGACTGAGGGGACGTTCAGCGGCGGCAACCTTAAAACAGTGGCCAAGCCAGACGGTTCGATCAACATCCAAATGGCCGATGCACCTAAGTTTGGCGACATCACCATCAATAATGATGGCCGCATTACCGGCGTAGCTGATGGTAAAGATGGTAAAGATGCCGTCAATATGGACCAGTTGGGTAAAGTGACTGAAATCGCTAACAAAGGCTGGAATGTGACTGCTCAAAGCGGCAATAGCAGCAATGTGAAGCCAGGTGAAACCGTTGACTTTGCTAACGCTGATAACAACATCGTGGTGAGTAAAAACGGCCATAACTTAAGCTTTGATTTGGCTAAAGACTTAACCGGTATTGAGACCATCGTAACCAAAGAAATCACTTCAGACAAAATCATCATTAAAGATGGTAAACCAGGTGAGAACGGTCAGCCAGGTAAAGATCTAGATGTGGGTGAAGAGCTGAACAAAGGCCTGAACTTTGCTGGCAATACAGGTGAGTTTAACCGTCAATTGGGTGAAGTAACCACCATTAAAGGTGGTGCAACGACTGAGGGGACGTTCAGCGGTGGCAACCTTAAAACAGTGGCCAATGCCGATGGCTCTATCAACATCCAAATGGCTGACGCACCTAAGTTTGGTGACATCACCATCAATAACGATGGCCGCATTACCGGCGTCAAAGATGGTGTGGACGGTAAAGACGCCGTCAACGTGAGCCAGCTTACCGAAGTCAAAGAAGTGGCCAATAAAGGTTGGAACGTCACTGCTCAAAGTGGCAATAGCAGCAATGTGCAGCCAGGTGAAACCGTTGACTTTGCTAACGCTGATAACAACATCGTGGTGAGCAAAAACGGCCATAACTTAAGCTTTGATTTGGCTAAAGACCTGACCGGTATTGAAACCATCGTGACCAAAGAAATCACTTCAGACAAAATCATCATTAAAGATGGTAAACCAGGTGAAAACGGTCAGCCAGGTAAAGATCTAGATGTGGGTGAAGAGCTGAACAAAGGCCTGAACTTTGCTGGCAACACGGGTGAGTTCAACCGTCAGCTAGGTGAAGTAACCACCATTAAAGGTGGTGCAACGACTGAGGGTACGTTCAGCGGCGGCAACCTTAAAACAGTGGCCAATGCCGATGGCTCCATCAACATCCAAATGGCCGATGCACCTAAGTTTGGCGACATCACCATCAATAACGATGGCCGCATTACCGGCGTAGCTGATGGTAAAGATGGTAAAGACGCCGTCAATATGGACCAGTTGGGTAAAGTGACTGAAATCGCTAACAAAGGCTGGAATGTGACTGCTCAAGGTGGTGGCGGCAGCAATGTGAAGCCAGGTGAAACCGTTGATTTCGCTAACGCCGATGGCAACATCGTGGTGAGCAAAAACGGCCATAACCTAAGCTTTGATTTAGCTAAAGATCTAATCGGTATTGAAACCATCGTAACCAAAGAAATCACCTCAGATAAAATCATCATTAAAGATGGTAAACCAGGTGAGAGCGGTCAGCCAGGTAAAGATCTAGATGTGGGTGAAGAGCTGAATAAAGGCCTGAACTTTGCTGGTAACACAGGTGAGTTTAACCGTCAATTGGGTGAAGTGACCACCATTAAAGGCGAAGCGACGACTGAGGGTACGTTCAGCGGCGGCAACCTTAAAACAGTGGCCAATGCCGATGGCTCCATCAACATCCAAATGGCCGATGCGCCTAAGTTTGGCGACATCACCATTAATAATGATGGCCGCATTACCGGCGTAGCTGATGGTAAAGATGGTAAAGACGCCGTCAATATGGACCAATTGGGTAACGTCACCGAGATCGCCAATAAAGGCTGGCAGCTACAAGCCAATGGTGACGCAGCTTCTAAAGTGGCACCTGGCGACACGGTACAGTTTATTGATGGGAACAATATTGAAATTACCCGTAACGGTAATGATTTGACGTTCTCAACCGCTGATAACGTGGCCTTTAATAAGGTCGATGTCGCGGGTGGCCTCAATATCTTGGGCGGTGGCATAAGCATCAGTGGCGGTAATCGTATTGATTTTGGCAACAATGTGATTCACAACATCGCTAAGGGTGTTGCGGGTAGCGATGCTGTCAACGTTGATCAGCTGAATGAAGAAATCGGTAAGATTAAATGGTATGTCGATGGCAAGGCTCCTAATGGCGGCACGGGTGAAATTGAAGTGTCACCAGGAACTGACGGTAATGGTACTGGCGGCACGGGCTCAGGTAATGGGGGCAGCCAACCAGGTAAACCAGGCGGTAATACGGTGACCATGGAAGGTAAAGACAACATCAGCGTAACGGTAGATGGCAGTAACAATACCGTGACCGTGGGCACCTCCGGTAAGGGCAGTATCGCGCCTAATAGTAAGGACGTAATCACCGGTGGCCAGGTTTATGATGTTGCCGTTGCCATTGCTGAAAACACCAAAAACATCATCGGTGGCCAAACCAAGGTGACGCAAACTCGTGATGGCGAGATCAAGCACAGCGTTGAGTTTGACATGGCTGGTGGTAAGCAAACCACCATCAACGATGCCATGAAAGCCATTGACAACAGCGCCGTTCATTACGACAAAACCGCAGACGGTAAAGTAGACAAGTCTAAGGTGACGTTGGGTGAAAAAGGCACTGAAGTCACCGTAGGTAACGTGGCAGCTGGCGTGAAAGACAACGATGCTGTGAACGTGAGCCAGTTGAAAGGCGCTGTGACGAAAATCGACAATCAGTTTATTGAAGTGAATAACCAGATTGGGGACATTCACAATAATATGGGCCGTATGGACCAGAAGATCAATAAGATTGATAAAGATAGTCGTGCCGGCGTGGCCGCAGCCATGGCCGCAGCAGGTTTACCACAGGCCTACCTACCAGGTAAGAGCATGATGGCGATTGCTGGTAGTACTTGGCGCGGCGAAACTGGTTATGCAATTGGTGTGTCCACCATTTCTGATAACGGTAATTGGGTAGTTAAAGCCAATATGTCTGGTAACGCACGTAGTCAGTACGGTGCTTCAGCCGGCGTTGGCTACCAGTGGTAAACCCATTACTCAGACAGAAATGATCAAAGGAATAAACATGAAGAAAATGAATAAAACCCTGCTGGGTTTGACCACGGTTGCTGCGATGTTGTTGAGCGCCTGTACCAGCGTGAGTCACGTTAAATCGAACGGCACTACCGATGAGGTGGTTTGGCCGGACGCCGAAAGTGTGAGTTTTAAAACCGGTAGTTTCCCAGTGGTGAACGCATTGAAGCTGGTGCGCCCAGGCATGACCAAAGATCAGTTGTACAATCTTTTGGGTCGCCCACATTTTAATGAAGGCCTGATTGGCGTGGTGGAGTGGGATTACCTATTCCATTTCTCACTGCCTAACGGTGAAGTGGCTACCTGTCAGTACAAAGTATTGTTTGATCAAGATAAATTAGCACAAAGTTTTTTCTGGCGTGAACCAGCCTGTGCTGCTTTATTGGATGAGCCTGTGGGGCAGCCGCAAAGTACCATGATCGAATTATCAGCTGATGCTCTTTTTCGGTTTGATGGGGCCCAGGCTGATGAGTTACTGCCTCAGGGTCAAGCTATTTTGGCTGATTTGGCTAATAAACTGAACCAAAACTATGTGTCGATTAGCAGTATTGCGTTAACGGGCCATACTGATCGATTGGGTAGCGAGGCATACAATCAACGATTGGGTTTGGCAAGGGCCAGTACAGTGCGCCAAGTGTTGCAGCAAAATGGGGTTGAAGTACCTATCAGCATTCATAGCGCAGGTAAAAGTCTTCCTAAGACGTCAGGCTGCTTTGATGCGAAAGGAGATGCAGCGCTGAAATCTTGTTTGCAAGCGGACCGTCGAGTGACGATTGATGTCAAAGGGGTGACGAAAATGCCTTAGCTTGAACAAAAGATCTATTGAGTTAATTTAAATTAGACCAAGAGGCTGGGTTCAGCCTCTTGGTTTTATAAGGTTAAAAAATGAATTTATCGTATTTCTTGAAGATGGCGAGGACGAATGCAGGTTTGTCGCAACGTGATTTAGCTCATAAGACAGGCATCGCCACGACCTTATTGTCACGATATGAAAATGGTCGTGTAGTACCAAGGCCAGAGACGTTAAATAGAATCGCATTGGGCATTGGTGTGCCATTAGCTCATTTTTTTGATGCGCAAAATGAGGGACAAAACAGCGCATCTCAGTTCACGGCCCGCGCTGCCTATGATGAAGCAAGCAGTAGTAGCATGATGCTATCGATACTTGAAAATGAAAATGCGCTCTATTCGTCTGGTGAGCGATGTTACGTGAATAAGAACGTTATGAGTAAAATTTGGTTTCCATTTGAAAGTTTTGTCAGAGGCCTCCAAACTGATCGACTAATAGGTTATTTTATTTCTGATTCATCAATGGAAAAGCAATTTAAGCGTGGTAGTTTAGTGTTGATTGATACGGATAACCAGCAGCCAATTAATGGGGATTTTGTCTGTTTGTGTGTGAAGGGCCAGCTCTTAATTAAGCTGATTACTGCTTTTCATGCAAGAGAAACGACGTTTGTGTCAGCAGATCTTAATGGTTTGATTCCGCCCCTAGTTTTAAAAAATGGTGAGTTTGTCATTGTGGGGACGATTGTGTGGAAATCTGAATTAATGTGAGGGCATTATTGTGTCATGCCCGATTACTGAATAATCAAGAATATAAATGATTTGGTCCGAAGCTGGATTAAATGATGATGGCTGATATAGATATCTGCCTGCCTCAGGTTTGATGTGTTTGCTGTCTCGCATGAATAGGCCGCTTCAGCGGTATTGAGTATTTTTTGAGAAAATGAACGGCCCGCTTTTGTAAGAAAGTGGGCGGTTTTGTGTGTGGTATATCGTTAAATCTGCTTAATCTTAATAAAGAAGCGTGGTCAGTGGGCATGCTCATCAAGGAAAGAAGAGGGCGGTCTAGTATGGATGGTTCACATACCTGTTGTGCTAATCTAACAAACGGTTACTGAACGATAAAGCGCCTAGAATTCTACTCAAGGTCGGGCGGGTATCGCTTTGGGGTCAGGGTGTGGGTCAACTAGGGTGGCTTGGTGTCAGAGAAGAGGCACATCAGTTGATGTGGATGCAGAGTCATTTATTATAATGTGATAAGTTAAAATCGTATGAAATTGTGCTGATTTTTACATAGTCGTTGCCGTTCATCGCTAGGCAGCATGAATGAATGGTATGCATAAGGGCTGGTTCTGAATAAAACAAATGTTTAGCAGAAAATGATGTATTCAGTACTGGCGCAGGCGCTGTCCTTTGGGGTAGTAGGGATGAGCCCTATGATCACCTCGGTCGCCGCGATCAAGGTTTCGGGCGCTTGAATGAACGCCTGCGCCAAACCGGCTTGCAGCTAGGTGTGAAGCATGTGTGGTAGGAAGGTTGTTTAAAGTGATTTAAAAACCGTTGGCAGTGCCGACGGTTTTTTTGTGCGGATGATGAGGCCAACAAAAAACCCACTTTCAGCAGAAAGTGGGTTTTTCTAAATTTGGTGGCGAATCAGGGACTCGAACCCCGGACCTGTGGATTATGATTCCATCGCTCTAACCAACTGAGCTAATTCGCCTTAAGTAGGATGCGAAATATACAGGGCTTTAAAATAGCTGTCAACACCCTTTTTACAGTTTATGGCAGTAATCGCCGTGGGTGAATCCTAACCAATTGAAATCTATGTTCTTACCAAAAGCGATGACTTTAAATAATTCGCCCATTTCATGGGTGGCGAGTAATTTTTGGCAGGCGGCAGTGGCTTGAATATAGGCCAGACTGTCGGTTGGGCCGACCTGTTGGAGTAGATTGGTGATGCCTAAGTTTATGAGCCAGTTCGCCTGAGTGGTGTAGCCGATCAGGTCCAGTCCGACGTCGACGCCGGCTTGAGCCATGGCGGTGAAGTTGACGTGGCAGGTGAGGTCGGTCAGGCCAGGGTTAAAGAATGGGTCGTGAATGGTGTGGTGGCGATAGTGGCCGATTAAGGTGCCCATGCTGCGCTCTGGATGGTAGTACTGGGCCTCATCGAAGCCATAGTCGATCATGATGATGCCGCCGCGCTGTAGCCGCTGGCCGAGGGTGTGGATAAAAGCCTGTTGGGCCAGATGGAGTTCGCTGGTATAAGGGCGGGCGGGCAGCGGTGGGTTGATGGCGCTGGCGGCGGCGAATAAAGGGCTGTCTGCGGGGATGGGTCGGCTGGCCATTTTAAAGCCGTCTTCGTGCCAGACTACGCCTTGCTGCACGATGGCGTCGGCCTGCCATTGAATCAGCTCACAGGCCATGGCGTCGAGCACTTCGTTGCCGATGAGGACGCCGTCGAAGGTCTCGGGTAAAGCGCTTAAATGCTGTACTTTGGCAGCCATCTCAGGGCATTGGGCTTGAATCAGCTGCTGCTGGCGCTGGGCCAGCTCGGGTGATACTTCAATAATATAATAGGCAACAACGTCAATTTGGTCTTTGGCCAGCTGGGTGAGGATGCTGACGGCCAAATCGCCCGTGCCAGCGCCGAACTCATAAATGTGGCCAGCGGTTTGGGGCAGCAGCAGAGCCAGCTCTTGCGCCACGGCTTGGCCAAAGAGCGGTGACAGCGTCGGTGCGGTGATGAAATCGCCGGCGGCGCCTATTTTGGCGCTGCCGCCCGTGTAATAGCCGTATTGGGGGGCGTACAGCGCTAAATCCATGTATTGAGCGAAAGACAGCCAGCCCTCCTGTTGGGCGAGGCGCTCTTTAATATAGGCCACTAATGCTTGGCTGGCGGCGGCCGCTTCAGGGCTGGGAACGGGGAGTTGGGCGTGCTGGTCCATGCTGAGTTGTCTTCACTGCGTCGTTTTTGATGGCCTATTATAGCCGCCCACTTATTTTCTGACCATTTGTTGCTGATGTGGGACGTTTATTTCGCTTAAACCCGTTAATTTGAAAGTAACCCCTAAATAAAGGGGTTTTTTTATTGCTTGTCACAATATATTGTGATTTTTTAAGTTTTGGGTTGAAGAAACGAAACCCAAAACAGGTAGTTGCTGAGCGTAAATCTATTTAAGTGATTGTGTGGTAAGTGAATTTTATGCCTATTAGGTTGACGCTACTTGATTTATTTAATATAGTGCAGGTAAGTGGGGAAAAGTGGGGGATTGTGGGGTAAAATAGCCATAATTCACTCAGATCCACCCAGCCTTTTGACTTGACCACATAAAGGATGACCATGTTTGGTGGTGTGAGCGTACTCAATCTAGACGGCAAAGGTCGTTTGGCGATTCCTGCCAAGCACCGGGAAGTCTTGTTGCGCTTGTACTCACAAAGTCTGGTGGTGACGTTAGAGGCGGATGATCACCTGTTGATCTATCCAGAAGACAATTGGCGTGAGGTAGAGGCCAAGCTGTTGAAGTTGCCTACCGGTAATCCGGTTTTAAAGGCTTATCAACGCTTGGTTTTGGGTCACGCCGAAAACCAAGACATGGACAGCGCCGGACGTATTCTATTACCAAATCGCTTACGAGAGCGGGTGTCCTTAACAAAAGAAGTGGCTTTAGTCGGAATGGGTAATCGATTTGAGCTGTGGGACGTGAGTCGTTGGGACGAGCAAACCACAGCAGCATTGTCAGTTAGTCGTGAAGAGTTGGCTCAGAATTTGGGAGATTTTTCGTTGTGAGTCAATTCCAACACGTAACCGTATTGCTGCATGAGGCAGTCGCTGGCTTAAACATCCAGCCGGAAGGCACCTATATTGATGGCACCTTCGGTAGGGGAGGGCACAGTCGCCTCATTTTAAAGAGTTTAGGCCCTAAAGGTCGTTTGGTGGTGTTTGATAAAGACCCTCAGGCGATTGCGGTGGCAGAGGCGTTGGCGGCGGAAGATCCGCGCGTACTGGTGGTGCATCAGGGGTTTGCCACTTTGTCGACGGCGTTAGCGGACCTAGGCATTGAGTACATTGACGGCGCGCTGTTTGATTTAGGCATTTCCTCGCCGCAGATTGACGATGGCAGCCGTGGCTTTAGCTTTCGCTTTGATGCGCCTTTAGACATGCGCATGGACACGACCCGAGGCATCACAGCCGCTCAGTGGTTGGCTGAGGCGCCAGAAGAAGACATTAGAGAGGTAGTGAAAACATATGGTGAAGAGCGGTTTAATCGCCAGGTTGCAGCAGCCATTGTTGCGCGGCGTGAAGAGAGCCCCATCACAACAACGGGTGAGCTTGCCAAGCTGGTGGCACAAGTCGTCCACACTCGTGACTACAAACAAGATCCAGCGACGCGCACGTTTCAAGCGATAAGAATTTTTATTAACCGCGAATTAGACGAGGTGGCGGCGATGCTGCCTCAGGCCGTACAGCACTTAGCCGTAAACGGTCGCTTGGCGGTGATTAGCTTCCACTCGTTGGAAGACCGCATGGTGAAGCAGTTTATGAAAAAACACGCCACCCATGCGCCCTTGCCTAAATGGGCGATGGTGAAAGAGGCTGATTTGCCGCAGCCGCCCCTAACCTTAATCGGTAAGGCGCAAAAGCCAAGTAAGGCTGAAGTGGCCGGTAATCCGCGCTCACGCTCTGCCGTACTGCGGGTGGCAGAACGAACTCAGGGTACGTTTGATGAATAAGCTGAACGTGTTTTTGTTTGTGTTGGTGATTGCTTCGGGCGTGGCGGTGGTGACGGTGCAGGATAAGTCGCGCAGCTATACCAGTGAGATTGAGCGGGCCCAAAAAACCGCCCAGCTATTAGACGAGCAGTTTGCCAGCATGCAGTTAGAGCAAGCGAAGCTGGCCAGCCACGCCAATGTGCAGGTGCTGGCGCAGCAACAAGGGCTGCATGTGCCGCCCATTCAAGATGTTAAAGAGATTGACCTAAGACAAGAGTAGCCAATCATGTTGATTAAAAACGAATACAAGCCGCAGATGGTGACCGCCACTCCAGCCAAGAAGCCCTCTTCTGGCAATGGGCGGATGCTGCTCGTTTTGTTTTTGCTGGCTGTCGGCTTTACCGCCCTCATTGGGCGCGGCGTGTACTTACAAACGTCTAAGCAAGACTTTCTATTAAAGCAAGGCAATCAGCGCTTTGTGCGCACCATTCCTATGATGGCGGTACGTGGGGCCATCTACGACCGCAGCGGTCGCCCCATTGCCTTGAGTGCCCCCACCAAATCAATTTTTGCCACGCCTTCGAGCATGCCCGAGCCAACCAGCGCCGAAATGAGCCAGCTGGCTAGTTTATTGGGCCTGTCGGTGGCTGAACTGTCAGAAAAGCTGGGCCGTAAAGACCGTGGCTTCGTGTATTTAAAACGCCAGATGTCTATGGAAGCGGCCGATCAAATTAAAGCGTTGGGGATTAAAGGTATTGCATTTCAACCTGAATCCAAGCGTTTTTACCCTACGGGTGATCTGTTTGCCCACGTCATTGGCTTTGCCGGCATCGATGGCCACGGCCAAGAAGGCTTAGAGCTGGCGCGCGACAAGCTGCTGACCGGTACTGATGGCGCCCGTATGGTGCTGCGCGACAACCGCGGCAACATCGTGGACAACATCGATTCGCCAAATAATAAGCAGCCGGTTAACGGTCAGGACATGGTGTTGTCTTTGGATCAACAAATCCAGCTTTTGGCCTATGATGAGCTGAATAAAGCGGTCGACAAACATAAGGCGAAGTCCGGCAGCGCCGTGGTACTGGATGCGCAAACGGGCGAAGTGTTGGCCTTGGTGAATGCACCGACATTTGACCCAAGCCAGCCTGGGCTGTCGAATGCCGACATGCGTCGTAACCGTGCCGTGACCGACATGATTGAACCAGGTTCAACCATGAAGCCGTTCCCGGTGGCCTTTGCCTTGGATGAGGGCAAAGTGACGCCCAATACCTTGATGAATACCCTGCCTTACAATATTGGGCCGAACCGCGTGCGCGACACCCACGATTACCCAAGCTTGACCGTACGGGGCGTGCTGCAAAAATCGTCTAACGTGGGCTCGAGCAAAATGTCGGCGATGTTCACCCCTGAGCAGATGTATCAGTTTTATAAATCGGTAGGCTTTGGCAGCAAGACGGGCTCTACCTTCCCCGGCGAAAGCCCTGGTATGGTGCGCCATTGGCAAGGCTGGCGGCCGTTTGAGCAAGCCACCATGTCGTTTGGCTACGGCATTCAGGTGAACTTATTGCAGTTGGCTCAGGCCTATACCATCTTTACCAACGACGGTAAGCTGTTGCCAGCGACCTTCATTAAACAGGATAAAGCCCCCGCAGGCACGCAAGTCATCAAGCCCGAAACCGCTGCAGCGATTCGTGAGATGATGATTTCGGTTACGGAAAAAGGCGGTACCGGTACGCGTGGTTCGATTGATGGATTTGACGTGGCGGCTAAATCAGGCACGGCCCGTAAGCTGGTGGATGGTCGCTATTCTGCCACCAAGCACACGGGGATGTTTATTGGTTTTGCACCCGCTCAAAATCCTAGAGTCATTGTGGCGGTGCTGATCGACGAGCCGTCCGATAATGGCTACTACGGCGGTGTGGTGGCAGGCCCTCCCTTCAAGGAAATTTTAAGTAACAGCTTAAGAATTCTAGGGGTGGCGCCAACCAAAGCGACGACCAAGGAGTCTTTGTAACAAACACTAACTAATAAAGAGCACACATGATTAGCCAACTTACCCCCTTAAAATCATTAGATTTAACGGTGTTGTCGCCCTATAAGCTAAACAATGCTCGCCCTGTGATGGACAGCCGCAAGGTGACCCCTGGCGACCTATTTTTGGCCTGCCCAGGGGGCAGCGTTGACGGACGAGATTATATTGCCGCAGCCTTAAAACAGGGTGCGGCTTTTGTGCTTTGGGATGATGCCGATGGCTTTGTCTGGCAAGACGCCTGGCAAGTACCTAATCTAGCGGTTTCCCAGCTGGCCGAACAGGCTGGTCGGGTGGCCGCTTATTTGATGGACAATCCTTCACAAAAACTAAACTGCATCGGCATTACCGGCACCAATGGGAAAACCTCAATCAGCCAATGGCTGGCGCAGGCCTTGGATTTGCTGGGCCAACGCTGTGCCGTGATGGGAACGGTGGGCAATGGTTTTTGGGGCGAGCTGGTCGAAGCCACCCACACCACGCCCGACCCAGTGTCGATTCAGGCGGTGATTCGCGACGTTGTGGCGGCAGGGGCTCAGGCCTTGGCTATGGAAGTGTCTAGCCACGGTTTGGCGCAGGGACGTGTTAATGGGGTGGCGTTTAAGACGGCCGTATTCACCAATCTGACCCGCGACCATTTGGACTACCACGGCGACATGGCCAGCTATGGCGCCATGAAAAGCCGCTTATTTTATTGGCAGGGTTTACAGCACGCCGTGATCAATGTGGATGATGATTATGGTGCCCAATTAGCAGCGACGTTGGGGCAAGAGGCTCAAAATAAAGCCGAAGTCGTGACCTACGGCTTTTTAGACGAAGCCATTGTTAAGATTGCCTCTTTTGAGCCATCTTTGGATGGCATGCGCATTGGTTTTGAAACCCCTTGGGGAAATGGCGAACTAAACACGGCTTTATTGGGTCGGTTTAATGCACAGAACTTAGCCGCTTGCGTGGGCGTTTTATGCGCCCAGGGACATGACTTGGCTCAGGTGCTGGCGGTGTTGGCTAAGATTAAGCCAGCCACCGGGCGCATGGACTGCGTCAAACTGCCGAATAAGCCTTTGGTCGTGGTGGACTATGCCCACACGCCAGATGCCTTAGAAAAGGCTTTGACCACGCTGCATGAAGTGAAGGCGCACGACAGTGAGCTGTGGTGTGTGTTTGGCTGTGGCGGCAATCGCGATAAGGGCAAGCGTCCGTTAATGGGCGCCGTTGCCCAGCAGTTTGCCGACCGTGCGGTGGTGACCAGTGATAATCCTCGCTTGGAAGACCCACAAAGCATTATTGACGATATTTTGCCGGCTGTTCCTCATCCTGCCTTGGTTGAAGTGGATCGCGCCCGTGCCATTGAGCAAACCATCACTTTAGCTCGGCCCAACGACATTGTGCTGATCGCGGGTAAGGGCCATGAGACCTATCAAGACGTAGGCGGGCAGAAACATCATTTTTCCGACTTTGAAGTGGCTTTAAACGCACTGGAGCAAAAATAAACATCATGATTCTAGACCTGAACTTTGTTTACCAAACGTTTGCGACCCCGTTAGACCAGGCCAACCAAAAGGTACGCCAGGTGTCGACCAATAGCCAAACCGTGGGCGAGGGCGATGTGTTCGTGGCGCTTAAAGGCGAGCGCTTTGACGCCCATGATTTTGTTTTGGATGCCTTAAATAAAGGCGCCAGCTTGGCGATTGTGCGCGAAGACTTTCAATCGACCGATCCACGCCTGATTCGCGTGCCTGACCCTTTGGCTGCCTTGGGCCAATTAGCTAAAGCTTGGCGCGATCGTTTGGATATTAAAATCATCGGCATTACTGGCTCTAGCGGTAAAACCACGGTTAAAGAAATGGTGGCCAGCATAGCACGCGCCGAATTGGGTTCAGCAGCGGTCTTGGCCACGCAAGGCAATCTCAACAACGACATCGGCCTGCCGTTGACGCTGTTGCAGCTGACGGCGGCACATAAGGTTGCAGTGATCGAAATGGGCATGAACCATTTTGGCGAGTTAACCTACTTAACCCATTTGGCGCGCCCTGATGTGGCTTTGGTGAACAATGCGCTGCGTGCCCACGTGGGCTGTGGCTTCGATGGCGTGGGCGACATTGCGCGCGCCAAGAGTGAAATTTATGCCGGCCTTAAGGCCGATGGTTTGGCGCTGATTCCGTGTGAAGACGCCAATGTGGCCACCTTTATTGAGGCCACTAAGGGCATGCGGACCCAGACCTTTGGGCTCAATCAAGGCGATGTGCATGCCGACAATGTGGCGCTTTCCCCACTGTCTAGCCGCTTTGAATTGGTGTGTGCCGAAGGGCGTTACGTGATTGAGTTGCCTACGGCTGGTGCCCACAATGTCTACAATGCGGTGGCGGCTGCCAGCCTCGGCTTGGCCTTAGGCTGGTCCTTGCAAAATATTGCACAAGGATTGACACAATTCAGTAACATTTCTGGCCGATTACAAGTAAAATCTGCCCCCAGCGGCGCCTGCGTACTTGATGACACTTACAATGCCAATCCTGATTCTATGAAGGCGGCGTTGCAGGTTTTGGCTCAGTTTGAGGCACCTCGTGTGTTTGTGATGGGCGACATGGGTGAGTTGGGTGACGGCGCCGAAGCATTACACGTTGAAGTGGGCCTGTTTGCCAAAGAAGTGGGCATTGAGCGCCTATACGCTTTAGGCCCTTTGAGCCAAGCCGCCGTGAATGCCTTTGGTCTAGGTGCTGAGCACTTTGACGATGTGGCCGCCTTGATCGAGGCCGTGCAACAGACGACTCCTGCCGATGCCACGGTGTTGGTGAAGGGGTCACGATTTATGAAGATGGAACGAGTGGTGAAAGCCCTTGTGGATAACCAGTAACGTTAAGGAACGTCATGTTAATTTGGATTGCCCAGTTTTTTGATGGTTGGGTCAGCGGTGTTGGGGTGGTGAGCTATACCACGTTTAGAGCGGTGGCTGCTGCCCTTACTGCCTTGATTTTCAGCCTATTTTTAGGCCCTTGGACCATTAGAAAGCTTACTCAGTTAAAAGTAGGCCAAGCCATTCGTCAAGATGGCCCGCAAACCCACTTGGTGAAAGTGGGCACGCCGACCATGGGCGGCTCCCTGATTTTAACCGCCATTGCCGTCAGCACTTTGCTGTGGGCTAATTTAACCAATGGCTACATTTGGTTGCTGCTGTTGGTGACTTTAGGCGTAGGCGCTCTGGGCTTTTACGATGACTGGCGTAAAGTGGTTTATAAAGACCCGAACGGCGTGTCGGCTCGTTTTAAATTAGTGTGGCAATCCAGCATCGCTTTGGGCGCTGGCCTGTATTTGTTCTATTCTGCTAATCTGCCTGCATCAACCGAATTCATCGTGCCGTTCTTTAAAAGCATCGTGTACCCCATGGGCGCCGTAGGCTTTTTAGTGCTGACCTATTTGGTGATCGTGGGCACCTCTAATGCGGTGAACCTAACCGACGGCCTAGACGGCCTAGCGGCCTTGCCGGTGGTGTTGGTGTCGGCTGGCCTGGCGATTTTTGCCTACGCCAGCGGCCACTCTGAATTTGCGCATTACCTACAGCTGCCGCACATTCCCGGCGCCAACGAAGTGGTGATTTTTTGCGCCGCCATTTGTGGCGCTTGTCTGGGCTTCTTGTGGTGGAATGCCTATCCGGCACAGGTGTTTATGGGCGACGTTGGGGCTTTGGCCTTGGGCGCAGCCTTAGGCACGGTGGCGGTGATCGTGCGCCAAGAAATTGTGCTGTTCATCATGGGCGGTTTATTTGTGGTGGAAGCCGTATCGGTGATGCTGCAGGTGGGCTCATATAAGATGCGCCGCAAGCGTATTTTCTTGATGGCGCCGTTGCACCATCACTTTGAAGAAGCCGGTTGGAAAGAAACCCAAGTGGTGGTTCGGTTCTGGATCATCACCATGATTTTGGTGTTGATTGGTTTGGCTACCTTAAAAATTCGATAGAAGAGCGACATGAACTTTCAGAATCAACGGGTGTTGGTGTTGGGTTTAGGCCAGACAGGCCGATCCTTGCTGACCTATTTAAAAGAAGCTGGTGCGACTGTTGCGGGGTTTGATGCGCAATTGAGCGACGAGCGCGTGCAGGCCTTAACTGAGGCCTACGGTACGGACGCCTGGTTTACGGGTGAATTAAGCGCCGTATTGGCGGCTCATGATTTTGATTGTTTGGCGCTGAGCCCGGGGGTGGCCTCGCGCAGCCCTGAGATTGTGGCCTTTCAGGCCCAAGGGGGCTTGGTAGTAGGCGACGTGGCGATTTGGTCGGCGCTGGTGCAAAAAACCGACGCCAAAGTCATCGCCATTACGGGTTCTAACGGTAAGAGCACGGTGACGGCGCTGACGGGTTTTTTATGTGAACGCTTGGGCGTGGCTACGGCAGTAGCGGGCAATATTGGTCTGCCGGTGTTAGACGCATGGCGTGCTCAAGTGGACGAACCAGTGGCGGTGTGGGTGGTGGAACTGTCGAGCTTTCAGCTAGACACAGTGACGCGTTTGAACGCCGACGCCGTGTGCGTGCTGAATATTTCTGAAGATCATTTGGATCGCTACGACAACTTATTAGACTATGCCCACAGCAAGGCCAGAATTTTGCTGGGCGCCAAGTGCCAGGTGTTGAATGCCGATGACGCGCTTTGCCGTGCCATGGCGGCTAAAGGTGAGCCGACTAAGTGGTTTTCTTTACAGGGTCCAAGTGATTATTGGATTGACGTTAGCCAGCCTAGCCTACCGCTGATGCATGAGGATCAAGCCTTGGTCAGCGCCCTACAGCTGCCGCTGCAAGGCTTGCACAACGCTGCCAACGTTTTGGTGGCGCTGGCCTTGTGCGAGGCCATTGGTTTAGACCAGGCCCAACTATTGCAGGCCTTGCCTGATTTTCGCGGCCTGGCTCACCGAGTTGAGAAGGTAGGTGAAAAGAATGGCGTGGTGTTCATTGATGACTCTAAAGGCACCAACGTGGGCGCAACTTGCGCGGCTTTAGCGGGCTTTGTGGCGCCAGTGTTGTTGATTGCGGGCGGTGATGGCAAGGGGCAGGACTTTTCGGTGCTAGCCGACGTGGTGGCGCAAAAGGCCAAGGCCGTTTTATTGATTGGCCGCGATGCGCCGCTGATTGCGGCGGCTTGTGCCCACTTAAGCGTGCCGCTGATTCATTGCGACACCTTGCCAGAAGCCACGCAAAAGGCTTTTGCCTTAGCCCAGGCAGGCGACATTGTGTTATTGAGCCCAGCCTGTGCTAGCTGGGATATGTTTGACAACTATGGCCATCGTGCCCAAGTTTTTATTGAGGCCTTTCACGCACTATGAAGCGATTAGCCGGCGGTTTATTAGACCGTAAACTCCTCAACAATGGTCAAACCCTTGACCAATCTTTGTTGTGGGTCATCGCTTTAATGGTAGGCTTTAGCCTCATCATGGTGTATTCGGCGTCGATCGCCTATGCCGCCAAAGACGGTGGTGAAACGGGTACGCAGTGGCACTATTTTGTGCGCCAGATTATGTTTGTCACCATTGGCGGCAGCTGTGGCTTTATGGCGTTTAAAATACCGATGCGCACCTGGGCCAAGTTTATGCCCTATATCTTGGCCTTCAGCTTCTTGCTGCTGGTGCTGGTGTTGGGGGTGGGGCGCGAGATTAATGGCGCCAAACGCTGGATTCACGTCGGACCGTTTAATATTCAGCCGTCGGAGCCGTTTAAACTGGCGGTGATTTTGTATCTGTCCAGCTTCATGACGCGGCGGGTCGACATTCTCACCAACTTTAAAAAAGTATGGTTTGCCGGCATTCCGGTTGGCCTAGGCCTGTTCTTATTGCTGCTTGAGCCCGATATGGGCTCGTTTGTGATCGTGGCCGTGGTGTCGGTGGCGCTCTTATTCTTAGGCGGCCTGCCGTTTATGTGGTTTTTGGCGGTGGTGGCCATCGGCGCCAGCATGATTGTGCTGCTGATTTTATTTGAGCCGTATCGGATGGCGCGGGTGGTGTCTTTTCTAGACCCTTGGGCCGACCCTTATGGCGCAGGCTACCAGCTGTCGCAGGCCTTGATTGCATTTGGGCGCGGCGAATGGTTTGGCGTTGGTCTCGGCGCGAGTATGGATAAATTGTTTTACCTGCCCGAAGCGCACACCGACTTTATCTTGGCGGTGATTGCGGAAGAGTTCGGCTTTATGGGCGTATTGGCCTTGATGGGCACCTACGTATGGATTGTGCTGCGGGCGTTCAGCATCGGCAAACGCGCGCGCGATTTAGAGCAGTACTTCTCCGGCTTTGTGGCCAAAGGTATTGGCGTGTGGTTGGGGATTCAAAGTTTCTTTAATATTGGCGTGAACATCGGCCTGTTGCCGACTAAGGGCTTGACCCTGCCGCTGATTTCTTACGGTGGTTCGGCGGTGATTGTGATGCTGGTGTGTATGGCCTTACTGCTGCGAATTGATTGGGAATGCAGACGACTGATGCGAGGCTATAAAGTATGACCACAAAAACGTTTATGATGATGGCAGGCGGCACCGGTGGCCATATTTTCCCGGCCTTAGCCGTGGCTAAGGCCTTGCAAAAGCAGGGGCATAAAATTGTTTGGCTTGGCTCTGAGGGCAAGATGGAAACCCGCTTGGTGCCGCAGGTGAATCCCGACATCGCCTTGGAAGTGATTCCGATGCAGGGCCTACGCGGCAATGGCTTGAAGCGCAAATTGGCCATGCCATTGATGGTGTTGAAAGCCATCTCGATGACGCGACAAATCATCAAAAAGCACGGCGTGGATGCCGTTATTGGCTTTGGTGGCTTTGTGTCGTTCCCTGGCGGCGTGGCGGCTAAAACCTTAGGTAAGCCGGTATTGGTGCATGAGCAAAACGCCATTGCGGGCTTGTCTAATAAACTATTGGCTAAGTTTGCCGATCGCGTTTTGTACGCGTTTCCTGGCGTGTTTGATCAAGCCGACGGCCTAGTGGGTAATCCTGTGCGGGAAGAAATTGCCGCCTTGGCTGAACCCGCAGCACGGTTTGAGGGTCGATCAGGTAGGCTAAAGCTATTGGTCGTGGGCGGCAGCCTCGGTGCCAAAGTGTTTAACGACACGCTGCCCGAAGCCTTGGCGCTGTTGCCTGAAGCGGATCGCCCCATCGTGCAGCATCAAACCGGTAAAGATAAGGCAGCTGCGGTACAGGCTCATTATCAAACCCTAGGCTTAGACGTACAGAGCTCAGAATTTATTGACGACATGGTGGGCGCCTATGCCCAAGCGGATATGGTTTTGTGCCGCGCGGGGGCTTTGACCGTGGCGGAGCTGGCTGCGGCCGGCGTGGGCAGTATTTTGGTGCCGTTCCCGCACGCGGTGGACGATCATCAGACTCAGAACGCCCAATATTTAGTGGCAGGCCGCGCAGCGATCTGCCAGCAACAAACCGAATTTAGCGCTAAATGGCTGGCCGATTACCTACAGGGGCTTAGCCGTGAAGCGTGTTTGGCCAAGGCCAAGAACGCCCGCGCTTTAGCGTTAGCCGATGCGGCCGACAAGGTGGCCGCGGCGGCCCTCGCCAGCGTGACCCAATAGGCCTTAAGGGCACAGATTAAATAGCATGCACAAGCGCACAGGCGGTTGCTTTGACGGCGGTGGGCTTGGATATAAAGGTGATTATGAAACATAAGGTTAAAAAAATTCATTTCGTGGGCATTGGCGGTTCAGGCATGAACGGCATTGCCGAAGTCTTGCATAACCTCGGTTATCAAGTGTCTGGCTCTGATTTATCTGCCAGTACGGCTTCTGCCCGCTTAGGGAAAATGGGGGTTAAGGTGTTTGTGGGCCATGACGCGGCCCACGTACACGATGTGGATGTGGTGGTGGCCTCAACCGCGATTAAGGGCGATAACCCAGAAATCGTTGAAGCCTTGGCTCGCCAAATCCCGGTGATTCCGCGCGCCATGATGCTGGCCGAGTTGATGCGCTTTAAGCACGGCATTGCGATTGCCGGCACCCATGGCAAAACCACGACCACTAGCCTCACGGCTTCAGTTTTGGCGGCGGCCAATTTGGACCCAACTTTTGTGATCGGCGGCAAGCTGACCGCTGCAGGCAGTAACGCCAAGCTGGGCCACGGTGACTACATGGTGGCCGAGGCCGATGAGTCTGACGCGTCTTTCTTACACTTAACGCCGATTATGGCGGTGGTGACAAACATCGATGCCGATCATATGGATACCTATGAGCACAGCATCGACAAGCTGCATCAGGCGTTCTTGGACTTTCTACACCGATTGCCGTTTTATGGCCGTGCCTTTATCTGCATCGACAGCGAGCACGTGCGCACGATTTTGCCGCGGATTCGCAAAGCGTATACCACTTACGGCCTCACCGATGAAGCCGATATTTACGCCGACGACATTCACGCCGTTGGCGAGCAAATGCACTTTACCGTGCACGTGCCCAAATTAGGTTTGGCGCCCTTTACCGTGGCGCTTAATTTACCCGGTCGCCATAACGTGTTAAACGCTTTGGCAACCATCGGCGTGGCCTTGGAGTGCGGTGCTTCAGTCGACGCGATTCAGCAAGGCCTGTTGAATTTTGCCGGCGTGGGCCGTCGCTTCCAACGCTATGGCGAAATTGATCTGCCTGAAGGCGGCCAAGCCAGCGTGGTCGATGACTACGGCCACCACCCGGTGGAAATGGCTGCGACCATCAGCGCTTTACGCGGTGCCTTCCCTGATCGTCGCTTGGTCTTGGCCTTCCAGCCACACCGCTACAGCCGTACGCGCGATTTATTCGAAGACTTTATCCAAGTATTGAATACAGTGGATGCTTTGGTGTTGACCGAGGTGTATGCCGCTGGTGAGGCGCCGATTGTGGCTGCCGATAGCCGTGCCTTGGCTCGCGCCGTGCGCGTGATGGGCAAGATTGAGCCGATTTTTGTGAGCGAAGTAGGCCAGCTGCCTGAAACCTTGCTGTCGGTGCTAGAGCCAGGCGACGTGGTGGTGACCATGGGCGCCGGCAACATCAGTGCCGTACCCGAGAAACTTGTGGCCTTAAGTAAGCCATAATCAAGTAATGGCCCTAGGCCCAAAAAATAATCAATGACGGCCAGTTGGCCACAGACGAAGGAATAAACATGCCTGCATTTGGTAAAGTAGCGGTAATGTACGGTGGCAGCACCAGCGAACGAGAAGTGTCTTTAATGAGCGGCACCGCCGTATTGGCGGCGCTTAAGGCTAAGGGCGTGGATGCCCATGCTTTTGACCCCGCAGAAAAAGACCTAGCCTTACTGAAAGCAGAAGGCTTTGAGCGCGTGTTCATCATCTTGCACGGCAAATTTGGCGAAGACGGTGTGGTGCAAGGCGCGCTAGAAGCGATGCACATGCCGTATACCGGTTGTGGCGTGATGGCGTCTGCGATCACCATGGACAAGTTTCGCACCAAATTGATTTGGCAAGCCGCTGGCCTGCCGATTCCTAAATTCCGCGTGTTGGACGACCACACAGACTTTGCCGACGTAGAGCAAAGCCTAGGCCTACCGCTGTTTGTGAAGCCTGCCTGCGAAGGCAGCAGCGTCGGCGTGACCAAGATCAAGCAGCCAGGCGAGTTGGCCAAGGCCTATCAAGAGCTTAAAGCCCTGAAAGACATTATTCTGGCGGAAGAATTCATCGGTGGCGGTGAGTACACCTGCGGCATTTTGGGTGAGACCGCTTTGCCGTCGATCAAGATTACACCTGCTACGGAGTTTTATGATTACGAGGCCAAATACTTCCGTGACGACACAGAATATCTGTGCCCGTCTGACCTGTCGGTTGAAGATGAAGCGCGGATTCGCGCCTTGGCCTTGCAAGGCTTTAAAATTATCAACGGCCGCGGTTGGGGTCGAGTAGACTTTTTAAAAGGCACCGACGGTAAGCTGTACCTATTGGAAATCAATACTGCACCGGGTATGACCAGCCACTCTTTGGTGCCTAAGGCGGCAAAAGAAGTGGGCTTAAGCTTTGAAGATTTATGTCTTGAAATTTTAAGCCATGCGACTGTGGGATAACGCTGGTGCCTTAAGGCGCGTCATTTTGTGGCTCTACACCCTCATCATCTTATGCCTAATCGGGGCTTTGGTGATGACGGTGGTCAATTCTGCATGGTTTCCAGTGAAACATATTGAAATAAATGGTAACCTAAACAGGATGACAAAGGCACAATTGGATGCCATGGTGAAACAAAGTGTGACCGGGAATATTTTTAAGGTAGACTTAAACCACATCAAAGAGACATTCGAACGTTCTACTTGGATTGAGTCGGCCGATGTGCGTCGGGTTTGGCCTGACACCATCGTCATCGACTGGGTTGAGCGTAAACCGGTGGCTAAATGGCAAGACATGGGGCTATTGGATACCAAGGGCCGGCGCTTTAAGGCAAATGTGACAGAGGCACTGCCGGTGTTCATGGGGCCTGCGGGCTCAGAACAAAGCATGATTGCCCAGTATGCGGCGCTGTCGGACGTATTTGAGCCTTTGCAGTTGAAGATCAAAACCCTGCATTTAACCGAGCGCGCTGCTTGGTCGGTGACCTTGGAAAATGATTTGACCTTAAAGCTGGGGCGTTATGATGCAGTGGCTCGGGCTCAGCGCTTTGTGCGTGGATGGCCCAAACTGATGGAAACGATGGCCGATCAAAACATCCACTACGTGGATTTGCGCTACCGCAATGGCTTTGCTTTGAATGCGACAAAAAAACCGGCTGAACCCTCAGCACCTTAGGATTAACTAATTAACGTAGGATGGAACGTGAAAGATTCTAAACAAATGATCAGTGCCCTAGACATTGGGACATCTAAAGTAGTGGCCTTAATTGGTGAAGTACAAGAGGGCGGCGAAATCCACATTGTGGGTTTGGGCGAAGCGCCTTCTCGTGGCTTGAAAAACGGCATGGTCACCAATATTGAGACCACCGTCCAATCCATACAGCAAGCCATTAATGAAGCCGAGTTGATGGGTGATTGCAAGATTAATGAGGTGACCACAGGCATCGCGGGTAACCACATTCGCAGCATGAACTCACAGGGCGTGGTGAAAATCAAAGACGGTGAAGTGACGCAGCAAGACATTGAGCGCGCCATTGAAACGGCGAAAGCGGTCAATATTCCGCCCGACCACCAAATTTTGCACACCGTGATTCAAGAATACATGGTGGACAACCAAGAAGGCGTGAAAGAACCGATCGGCATGAGCGGCGTGCGTTTAGACACTCGCGTGCACATCATCACCGGCGCTTTGACTGCCATGCAGAACATTCAAAAATGCGTGCAGCGCTGCGGCCTGCAAATCGACGACATGATTTTGCAGCCCTTGGCCAGTGGCCAAGCGGTATTGACCGAAGATGAAAAAGATTTGGGCGTGTGCGTGATCGACATTGGTCACGGTACCACCGACATTGCGGTGTACACCAATGGCGCGATTCGCCACACGGCGGTGATTCCGATTGCCGGTGATTTGATCACCAAAGACTTGGCTCAGGCTTTGCGCACGCCGCAAAATGCCGCCGAATACATCAAAACCCATCACGGTGTGGCCTTGCCGACCATGGATGGCTTAGATGAAATGATTGAGGTGCCCAGCGTGGGCGATCGCGGTCCACGCCAGATTTCTAGACGAACTTTGGCCGAAGTGATTGGTCCACGTGTAGAAGAGATTTTAGAGTTGGTACGCAACGAACTGCGTCGCTCTGGTTTTCCTGAAACGGAATTGTCTTCAGGCGTGGTGTTGACCGGTGGTGCTTCCTTACTGCCCGGCATCGTCGACATTGCTGAAGAAGTGTTTAACTTGCCGGCTCGAGTGGGCGTGCCTAAAGACATGGCTGGTGTGTCTGAACGAGCCCGCAGCCCCCGCTACGCCACGGCCATTGGCCTATTGTATGCGGCGCGCGACCAGAATGTCATGATGACGGTGGACAATGAAGAAAAAGGGGAATCATTCGTGAGCAAGCTGAAGGCTTTCTTTAAGAATAATTTCTAATAAAACCACATTATTAAAACATTATTAATATTCAACATAATTTAATCGCTAAACTCAAGTAATCATTGTATAATTTCAGCATAATAGAGCGCGTTATATGATAATCGCAACAGTTTGGCAAAGGAGTCCGTATGCAACTGGTTTATGATGTAGTCGAGTCCGCAGCTAGTCCTGCCGTCATTAAAGTCATTGGTGTGGGTGGCGGGGGTTGTAACGCCATTAACAACATGATTAAGGGCGCAGTACACGGCATTGAGTTCATCAGTGCAAATACTGATGCGCAATCTTTACAACGTAACCATGCACCTAAACGAGTACAACTAGGCACAAACTTAACCCGCGGTTTAGGCGCTGGCGCCAATCCCGAAGTGGGTCGTAATGCCGCATTAGAAGACCGTGAAGTCATTGCCGACGCCATCCGTGGCGCCGACATGCTGTTCATCACTGCCGGCATGGGTGGCGGTACCGGTACGGGCGCGGTGCCTGTGGTGGCTGAAATCGCTAAAGAGCTTGGGGTATTGACCGTTGCTGTGGTGACTAAGCCGTTTGAATACGAAGGCAAGCGCGTTAATTTAGCCGAAGCGGGCATCACCAAATTGAAAGAGCACGTTGATTCGCTCATCATCATCCCTAACGATAAATTGATGGCTGCCTTAGGTGAAGACGTGACCGTACGCGAAGCCTTTAGAGCTGCTGACGATGTGTTGCGCAATGCCGTTGCGGGTATTTCTGAAGTGGTGACGTGTCCAGGCATCATCAACTTAGACTTTGCTGACGTGCGTAACGTGATGAGCATGATGGGTTTGGCCATGATGGGTTCGGCTCAGGCCAGCGGTGTGGACAAAGCTCGTTTGGCCACCGAAGAAGCCATTGCCAGCCCGCTATTGGACGACGTGACCTTAGACGGCGCCAAAGGCGTATTGGTGAACATCACCACCGCGCCTGGTTGCTTACGTATGTCGGAATACCGTGAAATCATGTCTGTGGTGAGTGAGTACGCCCATCCTGAAGCCGAACGTAAATACGGTACGGCGGAAGATGAAGAGATGGACGAAGACAGCATTCGCGTGACCATCATTGCCACCGGCCTACAAGAGCAAGGCCAGCAGCCACAGTTGACCATGGTGAAAGCCACGGGTACCGACGACGGCATGCCAGACGTGTCTAGCGTGGTTCGTTCGGGTCGTTCTAACCGTCAAATGACGGCCGCAGACTTCTCAAACACCACTTTAGCCGATGACTACAACACCCCTGCCTTCCTACGTCGCCAAGCCGACTAAGTGAAGGCTAGGAACCGGTTTACCCATTCATTGATCTGAGTGTGTAGGCCGGTTTTTTTATGCCGATTTGACGCACCACCTAACCAGGAGTCCCTCATGAAAAAAGCACTATTAGGCATCGCCGCTGTGGCCGCCGTTGCGGCCTTGAGCGCCTGTCAATCCAGCCATCCCAAACAAGTGGCCGAAGGTGAAACAGCGCAGCAAGACACGTGCGGCCTAGCCGCGGCGCAGCAGTTCATTGGCAAGAATGCCTCAGTTTTGGAAACGGTTGATTTTGCAGGGCCGGTGCGTATTTTACGCCCGAACACGGCCGCGACCATGGATTTTCGCGCCAACCGTTTGAACTTTAGCGTTGACGACAAGGGCGTGATTACGCGCGCTTATTGCGCTTAAGTTATATGGCAATGAATGGCCCTAGGCGAGAGACGCCTAGGGCCATTTTTTTGGTTGCTGGGTGTAGGGTGGGTCGCGACCCACGCGGTTTTGTTTTTAGGCATGTCTTGTGGGTTGAAATGGTGGGTAGGCTGCGCTTTACCCACCCTACGCGGGTTGCGTGGTATTTGGTAGGGTGGGTCGCGACCCACGCGGCGTAGCGTTGCAGCGATGTTTAGGGTGCTGCTGGGCGACAAAAAACATCGCCCGCAATGGGGCGATGTGTGGGTGTGACGAAGGCGCTTAATGAGTTAGGCGTTGTTCGCCGGTCATGGGCGATTGGCCTAATTCATACAGCACCAGATCAAAATAAGGCGCTGCGGCAATCACATGATCAAAGATGTCGGCCTGAATGTACTCAAAGTTGGCCCAGCGAGGGTCTTTGGAGAAGGCGTAGATTTCTAAGGGCAGGCCGAATTCCGTTGGCTGGAGCTGGCGCACCATCAGGCTCATGTCCTTATGCAGGGCTGAGTGTTGATTTAAATAGGTGTCAATGTATTTACGGAACAGGCCTAGATTGGTCAGGTTGCGGCCGTTAATCATCAGCTCTTTATCGATGCCGTTACCGCTATTGTATTTCTCGATGTCGGCCTGACGCTGGGTGATGTAGGGTTCGATCATTTGGATCTTCTTCATCGCGTCGACTTCTTCGGGGGTTAAATACTTCACCGACGAGGGGCGGATGATGACGGAACGCTTGATTCGGCGGCACTGGGCATCGAACATGGCGCGCCAGTTTTGAAACGAGTTGGAAATCAAGGCATAGGTCGGGATGGTGGTGACGGTTTTGTCGAAGTTTGACACCTTTACCGTGGTCAAATTGATTTCTAAAACGTCGCCGTCGGCACCGTAGCTGTTCATGGTGATCCAATCGCCTACGCGTACCATATCGTTCATCGACACTTGAACGCTGGCGACGATGCCCATAATGGTGTCTTTAAACATTAACATCAAGATGGCCGAAGCCGCACCTAGGGTGCCGAAAAAGCCTACCAGCGATTTGTCGGTAAATTTGACGTAAAGAGCGGCCACGGTGATGAAGTAGAGCACGATCGACACCACTTGGGCGTAGCTGTCTAGCGGCTTGTCGCGGTAGTTGTCTTTGGCCTTTAAGTGTTTCGATAGGGCATACACTAAGGAGCGGATGATTTGAACCACCAAGATAATGGAAATGATGTCCAGTACGTATAAAATAGTGGCCGACCAGTTGGGGAATTCTAGCCAGATAAAGGGTGTCAGGATGGTCAGCAGCACAACGGGGATGAAGGCGGACACGTAAACCGGCGTGCGGCATTTTAATAAGGCTTGGGCAAACGAGGTTTGGTGCGGGTGCTTGACGTTGATGCGGGCCATGAAAATGGCCAGAGCTTTATTGCTGAGCTTGACGCTGATGAATAAAATCAATAGGGCAAATAAAAAAGCCGACATTAAAAAAATGGCGTTGACGCCGGTGATGGTAAACCCCATGTCAAAAAGGGTGTCACGAAACCAGGCGGTAAATTGAGCAGTGTTTTCAGCAGTAGTATCAATCATAAATAAGCAGATATTCCTGTGTGATGGGGTGAGTTGATGGTTAGCGTAATGAAAATAACCAGTTAGTATCGGCTTTATTGTAATGGACTGAGTCGGCCTTGTCATGTGACCAAGGTTCTGTGGCTTGGGTTTAACTCAATATTACGTTTAGGTGGCGGACATTTGACCCTAATTTAGGTGTGCTGGCCGCATCATGTTAAAATAACTTTTTTTTAGCATGATGGCGCATATGAACCCAATAGTGATTGCCAGTCGCGAGAGCGTATTGGCCATGTGGCAAGCGGAACACATTAAAGCCCGCTTAGAAGCGTTGTATCCTGAAGCCAGCGTCAGCATCTTGGGCATGACCACGCAAGGCGACCAAATTCTAGACCGTACCTTGTCTAAGATCGGTGGTAAGGGGCTGTTTGTGAAAGAGCTAGAGCAAGCCTTAGCCGATGGCCGTGCCGACCTAGCGGTGCACTCAATCAAAGACGTGCCGATGCAGTTGCCAGAAGGTTTTGCCTTGGCCGCCATTACCGAACGGGAAGACCCAACCGACGCCTTTGTGTCGAATCAATACGACAGCCTCAGCGCCTTGCCAGATGGTGCCGTGGTCGGCACGTCTAGCCTGCGCCGTGAAGCACAGATTCGCGCCAACCATCCTAAGCTAACGGTGATACCGCTGCGCGGCAACGTGCAAACCCGTCTGCGTAAGCTGGATGAAGGTCAATACGACGCCATTATTTTGGCGACGTCGGGCCTGAAGCGCTTGGGCCTGGGCGAGCGCATTCGCGCGACGTTGAATATTGGCGAAAGCTTGCCTGCGGCCGGTCAAGGCGCTTTGGGTATCGAGATTAAAGCCGATCGTGACGACATGATGGCATTGCTGGCGCCCTTAAACGATGCGCGCACCAGCGCCTGCGTTTTGGCTGAACGTGCTTTAGCGCGTGCTTTAGGCGGCAGCTGCCAGGTGCCCTTAGCAGCGCACGCGACCGAAGAAGATGGCATTTTGACCCTGCGCGGCCTAGTTGCTTATCCCGATGGTTCGGTGGTGTTGCAGCAAATGGCAGAAGCACCAGCGGCCTACGCCGATGCCTTGGGTCGTGCCGTAGCCAAAAAATTGGCTGAAGACGGCGCCATGGCCATTATTGATGCGGTTTTGAAAGCCCAATAATGACCGGCCCAGCCAAGGCTGTTTTGGTGACCCGCCCACGGAAACAGGCGACGCAGTTGCTGCGTCTTCTGACCGAGGCGGGTTTTTTGCCGCTTTGGGCTAGCCCAATCGAGATTGAGGCTGATGCTGTGGCCTTGCAGGCCTTGCCGCAGCAATTGGCTGCGGCCGATGTGGTGTTTTTTGTTAGCCCCAGCGCCGTAGACGCGGTGGCCGCCGCGGTGGATTTAACCGCGTATCGGCCCCAGTGGGTGGCCGTAGGCCAGGCCACGGCATCGGCATTGCGTGGGCTTGGTCTCACATCGGTGTGGGCGCCAGAAGAAGGACATGACTCCGAAGCCGTTTTGGCTTTGCCGCTGTGGGCGGCCATGGGGCAAAGACAACCATCGGCCCGTATTTTAATCGTGCGCGGCGACGGTGGGCGGCCGTGGTTGGCCAATGCTTTAACGGCCTCGGGCCATGTCGTGACGTTTGCCGAGGTGTATCGGCGTCAGCCTCAAGTTATTGATTGGTCTACATTAATGGTGCAGCAGGGGGAGGCCGAACTGGTGGCGGTGTGCGTGACCTCGAGTGAAATTGGGCGTGGCCTATGGGCGCAGATCCCCGATTCCCTGCAACAGAGATTTAAAAACTTGTTATACTTGACCCCACATGAAAGAATAAGCCAAACATTACAAACGCTTGGTGCCGATCGTGTTGTGACCTGTGCTTTGGGTGATGACAATATGGTGTCGGCCATACAAGTACATGAAAGGGCGTAGCGCAATGGAGCCATCTAAAGACAAACCTGATCAGGTTCATTCAGAAACCGAACACGATGTTGCCGTTACGGCCAACGATGTGGCGCAGAGCGAGGCGAACGACGCCGAAGCTGTAGCAGCCGTTAAGGCTGAAACGGCCACCGCTGCGGCAGATCAGCCTGAGACAAAAGCCTCTGAGGCGGCTGCGGCGCCCGAATCAACCCAACCGGAATCCCCTATGAAAAAAAATGCCCCATCCAACCCCACCCCGACGCCTTCTAGCCCTGCGGCCCCGACCATTGTCGAAGTGCCTGCCAAAAGCTCAGGCAAAGGTATGGCGTTTGGTGCCCTGGTGCTGTCGCTGTTGGCCTTAGGCGCCAGCGGCTTCTTATTTGTTCAAGGGCAAAATACCTTGAAAAATATGGACACGGCCTGGCAGTACAAAATCAATCAAGCGGGTTTAGAAGATTCAAATAATCAAAACCTATTGCAAAACAGCCTGCAAAAGCAAAGTGAGCTGGCGCAAACCCTGCGCGAGATGAACCAACAATTAAGCGATGGTCAAAATCGTTTAGATACCTTAGATCGCCGCTACGGCGAATTGACCAAATCGCGTTTGGGCTGGCTATTAGAAGAAGTGAATTACGCCCTTAATATGGCGGCGCAGCAACTGAGCCTATCGGGCAATGTGCCGGTGGCCATCAATATTTTGGAAGGCATTGAACGACGCCTAGCAGCGTTTGATCGTCCTGAGCTGGTGCAGCTGAAAAAAGCCGTGAGCGAGGATTTAAGCAAGCTAAAAGCCTCACCTTATCTTGACGTCACCGGCGTATCGCTCAAGCTCGATCGTCTACAAACCGGGGTGTCGGGCTTGCCCATGCTGTTGGATACCTTGGCCAAGCCACAGGCGCCTAGCAATGTGGCAGCGGTGAAGGCGGATGCGTCGTGGTGGCAAAATATTTGGCAAACCGTGAAAACCAATTTAAGTGAGCTGGTGGCGGTGCGTAAGCTGGAATCCAGCGACGCGATTTTGATGTCGCCTGAACAGGCTTATTTTGTCAAAGAAAACATTCGCCTACGCTTATTGGATGCACGCTTGGCCTTGTTGCAGCGCCAGGTGGAAGTGTATCGCTACGACTTAGAAAACGTGTCGGCCAGCATCAAGCAATATTTTGACGTGAATGCCGTCACCACCCAAGCGTGGTTAAAAGAACTAGACGAGTTACGCGCCATGCCGTTTGAGAACGTGTCGATTGACTCTCTGTCGGGCAGCCTTGAGGCGATTAAAGGGCATCAAAATACGCAGCTCATTATTGAACCCACTGAGGCCGAAGTGAAGGCCTTGAACGAGGCGGATGCTAAAGAGCAAGCGGCTAAGCCCCAGCCAGAAACACCGACTAAAGACGTTGAGCCCGCACCAGCGGCACCGGCTAAAGCGGAAGGTCAAGGGGAGGGCATTGCATCATGAAATGGCTAATGTGGATTTTGATCTTGTTTGGCATCGCCGTTGGGGTGTCGCTGTTTGTCACCCACTATCCTGGTGAAGTGCTGTTTGTGGTGAACCAAGAAGTGCGTCGGATTAATCTGAATACGTTCATCATCGCCAACCTAGTGTTTGTGGTGCTGTTGTATGTGTTGATCCGTTTGGTATTTGGGGTGTTGAATCTACCCACGCGCTTTCGTGACATGCGTGTTCGTCGGCAGATGAAAAATGGCAGTCAGGCCTTGAGCCAGGCCGGTATGGCCTATTTTGAAGGCCGCTTTCAGAAGGCCGAAGAGCAGGCCAGCAAGGTCATGAAAAATGAACACGCTAAAGACAATCACGCCTTGGCATTGATGGTGGCAACGCACAGCGTGGCGCAGCTACACGATGTGGCCAAAAGCCAAGCGTATTTAGAAGAAGTCGCCAAGCTGCCGAAGAAAATGCAGCTGCCGCGCCATCTATTGCTGGCGGAAATGGCTTTGGAGCAGCATGACTATCAGGCGGCAAAAGAAGCCTTGTCTAATGCCCAGTCGATCAGCCCCAACCTAGTGCGCACCATGAAGCTCACCTTGCGTTTGGCCGCTGCACAAAAAGACCCTGAGGGCATGCTGCATGTGGCTGCTCAGCTGCGTAAAGTTGGCGCCTTAACTGAGGCCGAGACGGAGCAATACAATATGATGGCCTACCGTTTGATGCTGGTTCAGTGTGTGGATGCGGCCAGCATGAAGAGTGCCTTGAAAAAAATGCCAGAAGCGGACAAGCAGGGTGTGATGTGTTTGGCCGTGGCGCAAAAATATCAGCAGCTGGGGCTGTTTGCCTCGGTGGTGGCGTGGGTAGAGCGATATTATCCTGAAAATCATGATTCGGCCTTACTGCCGGCGTTTGCTGACAGCGTGCATTATCTAGACGAGGCCAAGCAGCGTAAGGCCATGGAGCTGGCCGAAAGCTGGCTGAAAGCGCAGCCGAAAGATCCGAAGTTGCTGTTGTGTTTAGGCCAGCTGGCGTTAAAGCACCAGCTTTGGGGCAAGGCGCAAAGCTATTTAGAAGCCAGCCTGTCGCTGGCGCCAAGCGTCGATGTACACCTAAGCCTAGCTCAGCTGTTTGAAACCACCGACAAGGCCCATTTGGCCGAACAGCATCGCCAGCAAGCGCTACAGTTGGTTGAGGCGGATGTGGTGAACAGTGAATTTTAATTCACGCTGACCCCAATCAACAACCGATGCTGGTGCGATGCGTTCGCGCCGCATCGGTTTTGTTTGGTTTAAGAGAAAGACATTATGGATTTAGCACTTTTTGCCCCGCTGATATTGGTGGGCTGCGTGGCTGGTTTTATGGCTGGCCTATTAGGCGTTGGTGGTGGGCTCATCATTGTGCCGGTATTTGTTTGGTGGATGAACAGCCACGGCTTAGGCGGCCCTTACTTGCAGCACGTGGCCGTGGCTTCGTCGCTGGCGATCATGGTCTGTACCAGCTTCTCTAGCGTGGTGGCGCAGCAAAAGCAGCGCTCGGTACGTTGGGATATTTTTAAAAAACTCGGTCCCGCCATCGTGGTGGGCACGCTGCTGGGCGCACAGGCAGCGGCCTATATTCCGGGGCGGCAGCTACAGTGGTTCTTCGTGGTGTTTGTCTTCTTCGTAGGGGTTAAAACCTTTATGGGCCGTAAAACCGGTGGCAGCCGTGAGTTGCCGGGCTGGTTGGGTTCTGGCGTGGTGGGCGGCATCATCGGCGTGGTGTCGAGCTGGATTGGCATTGGTGGCAGCACCATGACCATTCCGTTTATGACTTGGTGTAAGGTGCCGATTCGACAGGCCATTGGCACCAGTTCTCTGTTGGGTTGGCCGATTGCCTTTTTTGGCGCCGTTGGCTATATGCTGTCGGGCCAAGGTGAGGTGGACCTGCCCGGCATGGTGGGCTTTGTGTATTTCCCTGGCGTGATTGCGGTGGCGATGACCACCGTGGTGTTTGCGCCGCTTGGGGTGAAAGTGGCCCACAGCATCTCGCCTAAACTCTTGAAGATTATCTTTTCACTGCTGCTGCTGACGGTCTCTGGTCAAATGCTGTATTCATTATTGATGCATCCGGTGTGATCAAGTAAACTTTTTTTAGTGAAAATAGACTAAGCCACAGAGATGTGGCTTTTTTTATGCATTTTAATCGGATAGAATACCTGTTTGGCATTTAAATGCCCAGTTGAGTCATATCTAGCCTAACGACATTATTTTTTACAAAAATATATAAAAAAATATGTAAAAACATGAGACTTGAGCGGCAGATTATGTTACTTTTATTCTGATAGAAAAAAGCTATACATAACGAATATTAAATTGTTTTTTGCTGTTCTGTTTTGGAACGGCCTTTCAGGGAGACACACACGCTTATGCCGCACGCCACCCCATTAATCGCCACCATTGTCGGTGGCCTTGTCTTTGCCTTTATTTTTGGCACCATTGCACAGCGCTTCAGAATGCCACCGTTGGTGGGTTATTTGGTCGCCGGTATCGTGGTCGGCCCTTTTACGCCAGGCTTTGTCGCAAACGGCAGCCTGGCGCAAGAGTTGGCCGAGCTTGGGGTGATCTTATTGATGTTTGGCGTGGGCCTGCATTTTTCTTTAAAAGACCTGTTGGCGGTAAAAAACATTGCCATTCCGGGCGCGGTGGTGCAGATTTCGGTGGCCACGGTGTTGGGGATGGGGCTGGCTTGGTTGATGGGCTGGGACATGGGCGCAGGCTTGATTTTTGGCTTGGCCTTGTCTACGGCCAGTACGGTGGTGTTGCTCACGGCCTTGCAAGAACGGCGGATTTTGGAGACCAAGCGCGGCCGCATTGCGGTGGGTTGGTTGATTGTCGAAGACATCGCCATGGTATTGACCTTGGTGTTGATCCCGGCCTTGGGCGGCGTGCTCAGCGGTGACGGCGGCAGCACCAGCGGCGCCGACATTGCCTTAGTATTCTTGATCACCATTGGTAAGGTGGTGGCGTTTGTGGCGGTGATGCTGGTCTTGGGCCGCCGCATCATTCCTTATATTTTAGAAAAAACCGCCGACACCGGCTCAAAAGAGCTGTTCCGTTTGGCGGTGTTGGCTATAGCCTTGGGCTGTGCCATGGGCGCCACCTATGTGTTTGGCGTGTCGTTTGCTCTGGGCGCTTTCTTCGCCGGTATGATTTTGAGTGAGTCTGAGCTGAGTCACCGCGCTGCGGAAGAATCATTGCCGCTACGCGATGCCTTTTCGGTGCTGTTCTTCGTGTCGGTGGGCATGCTGCTCGACCCTTCTATTTTGGTCCAAGAGCCGCTGTTACTGCTGGCGACGGTGTTGATTATTGTGGTGGGTAAATCCATTGCCGCCTACGGCATTGTGCGCCTGTTTGGCTATCCAACCCTGACGGCCTTAACCATTTCTGCCAGCCTGGCCCAGATCGGTGAGTTTGCCTTTATCGTGGCCAGCATGGGCATGGTGATGGGCCTATTGCCGAAGTTGGGCAGTAACCTGGTTGTGGGCGGCGCGATTTTCTCGATTTTATTAAACCCCGTGTGGTTCATGCTGCTTGAGCGCTATAAGCATAAATTTGTGGCCAAAACGGCGGAAGAGCCTGTGGTTGAAGCTGAGACCGATGTGGTAGAAGCTGCGACGGTGGTTGCGCCCGAGCTAGTAAAAGTAGTGGCGGTGGTTGAGGATGGCGTGGAAGAAGTCAGCCAAGTGGTGGATGAATATGGTGAAGTGATTGAGGTGCCGGTGATGGAAGATCACGTGGTGCTGGTAGGCTATGGCCGAGTGGGCCGCTTGGTTGTGGATGAGCTACAGGCGCAGCAGCGCACGTTTGTGGTGCAGGAAAGCCGCCTAGAAGTGGTGGAAGAGCTGAAGGCTCAAGGCATTCCGGTGGCGTTTGGTCACGCTTTAGCGGATGAGATGATGGACATCGTCAACGTGGCGCGCGCCCAAACCATCATCATCACCATGCGCGAGCCTATTGAGGCTGGGCAAATCATCACCCGTGCCAAAGAAGTGAATCCAGACATTCAGATCATCGTGCGGGCGGATACTGAGGGTGAGTTTGAATACCTCAGCCGCTACGGCGCCAGCGACATTATTTACTCGCCAGAAGAGTTGGCTGAACGCATGATTAAAGTATTGGCGGCTAAGCCACAGGCCGAGCCAGAATCAGAAGTGCAGCCTGATTCGCCGCCTAAGCCTGATGATGCGCCGTTAGCGGCCTCATAAACGACTACAGCCAGACAATTGTCTGGCTGTTTTTTTATGGGTTTAAGCCAGATCAAGGCGGCTGTCGACAATCGCGGGTAAGATGACGTCACAAATTATTCCAAATGGTTTATACTGTATTGATGTATAGGTATAAATCCACCGACACACACGAAAGGCTCACATATGAACGCGCCCGCGCAACGGCAAAAACGTAATTTAAACGGATTGTGGTTGATTCTTGCATTTGCCTTATTAATAGGCATTTTGGCTTTACCGACACCGGCCGATTTACCCGTGGCTGGTCAGCGGGCTTTGGCTATTTTGGCATTTGCCATCGTGCTGTGGGTGACGGAAGCCGTCACCTATACCGTCAGTGCTTTTATGATTATTGGCTTGATTGCCGTACTGTTGGGGCTAGCGCCACCGGCCGGCGGCGATGCAGCGATTGGCACCACGGCCGCTTTACGTTTGGCCTTGAGCGGATTTAGCTCACCTGCCGTGGCCTTAGTGGGGGCGGCCCTGTTCTTGGCGGCGGCCATGCAGGCCACTAATTTCCATAAGCGCCTAGCTTTATTGATTTTGTCTCGCGTGGGGGTGAAAACCAATAATATTGTCATCGGCGCGATCTTGGTGAGCATTGTGCTGGCGTTGTTTGTGCCCAGCGCCACGGCGCGAGCCGGCTCTGTTGTGCCGATTTTGCTGGGCATGGTGGCGGCGTTTGGCTTGGCCGCTAACAGCCGCTTGTCGGCGCTCTTGGTGATCACCGCGGTGCAGGCCGTGTCGATTTGGAACGTGGGGATTAAAACCGCCGCGGCCCAAAATATGGTGGCCGTCGACTTTATGGACAAAGCATTTGGCTATCAAATCTCTTGGGGACAATGGTTGCTATACGCTGGCCCTTGGGCGGTGATTATGTCGGTGGTGCTGTATTTTGTGATGATTAACGTCATCAAGCCAGAAACCAAAGAAATCACCGGCGGCCAAGACTTGGTGCGGCAACAGCTGCGTGATTTAGGCCCGATGACCGGCCCTGAAAAGCGCTTATTGGCCTATTCTGCTGCGTTGTTATTCTTTTGGTCGACTGAGAAAGTATTGCACTCATTTGATAACTCAACCATTACCTTGGTGGTGGTGGCGATGCTGTTGACGCCTAAGATTGGCGTCTTTGACTGGGCCAGCGTGGAGAAGAAAATTCCTTGGGGCACGCTGATCGTGTTCGCCGTAGGGGTGTCGCTCGGTACCGTACTGCTACAAACTCAAGGTGCATCATGGTTCTCGGGTAAAGTGTTTGGCGCCATGGGCCTAGCCGATATGCCGCTGTTGAGCGTGATCGCCATTTTGGCCGCGTTTAATATTTTGATCCACTTAGGCTTTGCCAGCGCGACCAGCTTGGCTTCGGCTTTGATCCCCATCGTGATTGCCTTGGTGTCGACCTTGAATGCGCCGGTGAATGAGCCAGGCTTTGTGTTGATTCAGCAGTTTGTGATCAGCTTTGGCTTCTTATTGCCAGTGAGCGCACCGCAAAATATGTTGGCCTACGGTACTGGAGCCTTTACCGTCAAAGACTTCTTGAAGTCGGGCATACCCTTGACCATTGCCGGTTATTTGTTGGTGTTGCTGTTCAGTGCGACGTATTGGCAGTGGATTGGCCTGCTGTAAGGCACGCATGACCTGAATAAAAGCGGATCGCATAGGCGGTCCGTTTTTTGTTGGGGTGATGGATGGTGGCTAGGCTGGGCTTTGCCCACCTTATGCGGTGCGTTCGGCGTAGGGTGGGTGCTCACGCGATTGGTGTTGGATGACATGGTTGCTGGTTTAGCCATACAAAAACCCCGCTGCAATGAGCGGGGTTGGATTGGGTGGATCAGCCAGCCTTAAGCTTCGGCTTTTTTCACCTGACGCCAGTGGTGCAGCAGCGGTTCGGTGTAGCCACTTGGCTGGGTGGTGCCTTTGAAAATCAAATCAGAGGCGGCTTTAAACGCAGCCGAGGTGTCGAAGTGGCCGGCCATAGGCTCGTACAGCGCGTCGTCGGCGTTTTGGCCGTCAACCACTGCGGCCATACGCTCTAGGGTTTCGCGTACTTGCGCTTCGGTGACGATGCCGTGCAGTAGCCAGTTGGCGATGTGCTGGCTGGAGATGCGTAAGGTGGCGCGGTCTTCCATTAGGCCGACGTTGTGGATGTCGGGTACCTTAGAGCAGCCAACGCCTTGGTCAATCCAGCGTACGACATAGCCCAAGATGCCTTGCACGTTATTGTCTAACTCCTGCTGTTTTTCGTCCTCAGACCAGCTGGTGTCGGTGGCCACGGGAATGGTCAGCAGATCAGACAATAGGTCGACCTTCTCTTTGGCTAGCTGCTGCTGTACTTCAGGTACGTTCACCTGATGGTAGTGCAGAGCGTGTAGGGTCGCGGCCGTAGGTGAAGGCACCCAAGCGGTGGTGGCGCCTGATTTCGGGTGGGCGATTTTCTGTACCAGCATCTCTGCCATTAAATCAGGCATGGCCCACATGCCTTTGCCAATTTGGGCGTGGCCCGGTAGGCCGCACTCTAGGCCGACCTGAACGTTGTTGCGCTCATAGGCTTGAATCCAGGCGCTGGCCTTCATGTCACCTTTACGGATCATGGCGCCGGCGTGCATGGCGGTGTGCATTTCGTCGCCGGTGCGGTCTAAGAAGCCGGTGTTGATGAACACCACGCGGTCTTGAGCTTCGGCGATACAGGCTTTGAGGTTGACGCTGGTGCGGCGTTCTTCGTCCATGATGCCCATTTTAAGGGTCAGCGGTGCGAGGCCGGTTAAGGTTTCGACGTCGGCAAATAGCGCGTTGGCAAAGGCGACTTCTTCTGGACCGTGCATTTTAGGCTTCACGATGTAGACCGATTTGGTGCGCGAGTTGCCGCCGCTTTGACGGTTGAGGTCGAAAGGCGCAATCAGGCCCGTCATCACGGCATCAAGGATGCCTTCAGGGATTTCTTGGCCATCGGCGTCTAATACGGCTGGCGTGGTCATTAAGTGGCCGACGTTGCGGATGAACATCAATGAGCGCCCGTGTAGGGTGATGGTTTTGCCGCGCACGGTGGTGTAGGTGCGGTCGGGGTTCATGGTGCGGGTGAAGGTTTGGCCGTTTTTCGACACCTCTTCGGCTAGATCACCGCGCATGAGGCCGAGCCAGTTTTGGTAAACGCACACTTTGTCGGCCGCATCGACGGCGGCGATGGAGTCTTCACAGTCCATGATGGTGGTGACGGCGGCTTCCATGATGATGTCTTTGATGCCGGCAGCGTCTTGTGACCCGATGGGGCTGGTTTTATCGATCAAGATGTCGAAGTGTAGATTGTTGTGCTTGAACAGCAGCGACGTAGGCGAGGTTTCCTTGCCGGTAAAGCCGATGAAGCGCTCAGGGTGCGTCAGCGGTACGATTTGGCCGTCGGTGAGGATGGCTTCCAGGCCGCCTTGGTTGACGATGTAGGCTTGAGTGTTGGCGTGGCTGCCGTCTTTAAGGGGGATCGCCTGATCCAGAAAGTCACGCGCAAACGCAATCACGGCGGCGCCGCGGTTCGGGTTATAGCCCTTGGTTTTGGCAGTGTCTTCGGTTTCAGGGATTACGTCGGTGCCGTAGAGAGCATCGTAGAGGCTACCCCAACGGGCGTTGACGGCGTTTAGGGCGTAGCGGGCATTCATCACCGGTACCACCAGCTGTGGGCCCGCTTGGCGGGTGATTTCGGTATCCACATTGGCCGTGGTCACGCTGACGTTGGCGGGAGGAGCCACTAAATAGCCGATGTCGGTTAAAAACTGGGTGTAGGCGGCCATGTCGGTGATGGGGCCTGGATGGGCTTGATGCCATTCATCTAGCTGCGCCTGTAGCTGTTCACGCTTGGCCAATAAAGCCTTATTTTTAGGGCTAAACTTGGCGACTAAGGCGCTGAAACCTGGCCAAAAATCATCGGCGCTGATGCTGTGTTGGGGCAATATTTCGGTATTGATGAAGCTTGCCAAACGTTGGTCAACGTGTAAACCGTTTAGGGTGGTGCGATCGGTCATGGTCATCTCTCTTCTTTCCTTTGTCGTTTGTTAAAGTTAACAAAGCAGGTATGGGTCATCAAAAAATGCTGGCAATGGCCAGACGGGCAAGCTCGGCGTCCAAATCGGAAGCCAGGCCTGATACGCCAACGGCGCCGATACAGTGCCCATCTTTAATGATGGGCAAGCCACCTTCAAGAAGGCCGTGTAGGGGCGCCGACAAAAAGGCCGAGCGGCCTTGGTTAATCATGGTTTCGTACACTAGGGTTTCCTTACGCGATAGGGCCGCTGTTTTGGCCTTTTCTTGCGCAATCAACGCCGACATGGGCGCTGCCCCATCCAAACGCAATAATCCCAATAGATGCCCACCGTCGTCGGTCACGCAAATGGTGACGGCCCACTGCTTTTGCTTGGCCACTTGTTTGGCTGTGGTCAAAATGGCGTCGACGGCCTGTTCATCAAGGATGTATTTTTGTTGCATGGGGTCTTCCTCCAGTTAGGTACGAAGGTACCGGTTGATTAACGTGACGTTGCTTTAGTGACTCATGCTGTGAAAACGACACGCTCTTTTTATGCGCAGCCACACGTATGTGACTACATTATTGGTCTATTCAAGATAGATTTTGGTCTTAGCCAACCTCAGTGTATCAAGCCGTTACGCTTTTGTCTCTCTTGTGGACGGTAAAAAAAATAATCCTGAGTTTTGAGCGCTTAGCGAGGGTCTAGGCCAGCATTCATCAGGGCTATGTTTTTTGGGTAAAATCCTGATTTGCTTCTGAATTGTGTGTATTAAGATAGGAGAGCGCCACAATGTGTGGGGGACATCGGATAATTTAAGGGGATTATGCCGAAGATCGTGGTTCATACCTTGAAGAAAGGGGTATAAAAAGGCATAATTCAGGCAGAATTTATTTGCGTCACGCACGCACTCACTCATCTTGAATAATCTGTAAGGCAAATTATGGCTTCTCAACTGGCAAACGCCATTCGTTTTTTATCCATGGACGCAGTACAAAAGGCCAATTCAGGCCACCCCGGTGCGCCGATGGGCATGGCCGAAATGGCACAGGCGTTGTGGACGCGCTTTTTGCGCCACAACCCAAACAACCCTAAGTTTGTGAACCGCGACCGCTTTGTGTTATCCAACGGTCACGCCTCTATGTTGATGTACAGCCTATTACATCTGACCGGCTACAACGTCAGCATCGACGACTTAAAGGCCTTCCGCCAATTTAAAAGCAAAACCCCAGGCCACCCTGAATATGGCTACACCGATGGCGTCGAAACCACGACGGGCCCCCTAGGCCAAGGCATTGCCAACGCAGTCGGCATGGCCATCGCTGAGCACATTCTGGCCAAAGAGTTTAACCGTGACGGCTTCAATATTGTTGACCACCACACCTATACCTTTGTGGGTGATGGCTGCTTGATGGAAGGCATTTCGCACGAAGTGGCCTCTCTGGCAGGAACTTTGGGCCTAGGCAAATTGGTTGTGCTGTACGACGACAATAATATCTCCATTGATGGCAACGTTGACGGCTGGTTTAGCGAAAACATTCCTGAGCGCTTCGCTAGCTACGGTTGGCACGTGGTGGCCAACGTAGACGGTCACGATGTCGACGCCGTGGCCAGTGCCATTGAGGCAGCCAAAGCCAATACCGCTCAGCCCAGCATTATTTGCTGCAAAACCACCATTGGTAAAGGCTCTCCGAATAAAGAAGGCACGGCTAAAACCCACGGTAGCCCCTTGGGTGACGACGAAATCGCCGCTGCGCGCGCGCAGCTAGGCTGGGCCCATGCGCCGTTTGAAGTGCCTGCCGACGTGTATGCGGCTTGGGATGCAAAAGCTGCCGGCGCCGTCTTGGAACAGGCATGGCAGGCCGATTTTGACGCCTATGCCGCCAAATACCCTGAATTAGCGGCTGAATTTAGCCGTCGTATGGCCGGCGATCTGCCCGCCAACTTTGAAGCCCATGTGGCTGCGGCCTTAGCCGACATCAACGCCAAAGCTGAAAAATTGGCCACCCGTCAGGCCAGCCAAAACGCGATTGAAACCCTGGCTCAAGTGTTGCCTGAATTAGTGGGCGGCTCTGCCGACTTAACGCCGTCTAATCTGACCAACTGGTCACAGTCTAAGGCTTTGACCAAAGACGCCGGCGGCAACTACATTCATTACGGCGTGCGTGAGTTCGGCATGAGCGCCATCATGAACGGCATGACCTTACACGGCGGCGTGAAGCCTTTTGGTGCGACGTTCTTGATGTTCAGTGAATACGCCCGTAACGCTTTACGCATGGCCGCGCTGATGAAGATTAACTCAGTCTTTGTGTACACTCATGATTCGATTGGCCTGGGTGAAGATGGCCCTACCCATCAACCGGTTGAGCAAATTGCCACCTTGCGCATGATCCCGAATATGGCCGTTTGGCGTCCTTGTGACACGGCTGAGTCATTGGTGTCTTGGGTGGAAGCGGTTAAGGCGCAAGATCATCCTTCTTGCTTGATCTTCAGCCGTCAAGGCTTGCCGTTTGTGGCGCGTAGCGAAGCGCAGTTGGCCAATATTGCCAAAGGTGGCTATGTGTTGAGCGATGCCGACAACGCCCAAGCAGTGCTGTTGGCCACCGGCTCTGAAGTGGCCTTGGCCTTGGACGCACAAAAAGCATTGGCCGCCGAAGGCGTGGCCGTGCGCGTGGTGTCTATGCCTGCGACTACGGTATTTGATCAACAGGACAAGGCTTATCAAGCCAGCGTCTTGCCAAAAGGCTTGCCACGCGTGGCGGTTGAGGCGGGCGTCAGCGACTTCTGGCGCAAATACGTGGGCCTAGAAGGCGCCGTTGTGGGCATCGATCACTTTGGTGAATCGGCGCCTGCCAACGAGTTGTTCAAGACCTTTGGTTTCACCACTGAAAACGTGGTGGCGGCCGTTAAATCGGTACTGTAAACCAAGTTAGCTGCCTAGATGACGATGTCTGGGCAGCTTTTTTTAAGCAGTGAAGCAGGAATCATCCGAAAGGTGGGCGTATGACTTTCGCTTATTGGTGTGTTTTGGCGGCGATGCTGTTGCCGCTGTTGAGCGCAGCCTATGCCAAGACCAGCGGTGGCTTTAAGCCTCAGCACAACCATGATCCACGCGCTTTTCTCAGCCAGCTTCAAGGCCGCGCCGCGCGGGCTCAGGCAGCGCAAGCCAATGCCTATGAGGTGAATCCTTTTTTTGCTGCCGCCGTCATCATCGCTCATGTGAGTGGGGGTGCGGCACAAACCACGATTGATTTATGGGCCGCGCTGTTTGTGTTCAGCCGCCTTGCCTTTATTGTCTGCTACGTTCGCGACTGGCCCAGCTGCCGGTCGGCTATGTGGATGGTTGGGCTGGTGTGCATCGTGGCCTTATTTATTGCTGCCGTTTAGGCGGCGCCGTTATTATTATTGCAGCCGAAGTCGTCTGATTGATCAGCTGGCTTTTGGCTTAAATCCTTAAGGAAACAACCATGACCATCAAAGTTGCCATTAATGGCTATGGCCGTATCGGCCGCCAAGTTTTGCGCGCGATCTACGAATATGACTTAACCAATCAGTTTGACGTTGTGGCCGTAAACGCCTCTGGCGATTTGGCCACCAATGCCCACCTGACTAAATTTGACACCGTTCACGGTCGTTTCAATGCAGACATCAGCCACGACGACAGCAACTTGATCATCAACGGTAAGAAAATCCCGTTTTTCGCCACCCGTAATCCAGCTGAATTGCCTTGGGGCGAATTAGGCGTGGACTTGGTGTTGGAATGCACAGGCGCGTTTACCACTAAAGAAAAATGCCAGGCCCACTTTGAAGCTGGCGCGAAAAAAGTGTTGATTTCTGCTCCTGGCGGTGCCGATGTGGACGCTACTATTGTGTACGGCGTGAACCACAGCGTATTGACCCCAGAAATGACCGTCGTGTCGAACGCGTCTTGCACCACCAACTGCTTGGCGCCTGTGGCCAAAGCACTGAACGACGGCTTAGGCATGGTTAAAGGCTTGATGACCACCATTCACGCCTTCACCAACGACCAAGTGTTGACCGACGTACGTCACAAAGACTTACGCCGCGCCCGCAGCGCCGTAGAAAACATGATTCCGACCAAAACCGGTGCGGCTAAAGCCGTGGGTTTGGTGTTGCCTGAGTTACAAGGTAAGCTAGACGGTTTTTCTGTGCGCGTACCGACCATCAACGTGTCTTTGGTTGACTTGACCTTTGAAGCTGCACGCGACACCACCGTTGAAGAAGTCAACGAAATTGTGAAGCAAGCGTCTGAAGGCAGCATGAAAAACGTATTGGGCTACAATACCCTACCGTTGGTGTCGACCGACTTTAACCACACCACTGAAGGCAGTACCTTCGACAGCACCTTAACCAAGGTGTCAAACGGCAATATGGTTAAAGTATTGGCTTGGTACGATAACGAGTGGGGCTTTAGCTGCCAAATGTTGAACACCGCTCGCGCGATGTTTGGTATGGAAGTAACGCCGTTGAAATAAATCAACGCCAAATAAAAAGCCGCCCACTGGGCGGCTTTTTTTATACTATTATATTCATGATAAACAAAGGCTTAGTTGGTTTTAATTGCCGATTTTTTTGATCGTTGTGGTATGATGCCATTCAATTTTAAATAAATCCATGGCATTGATAAGCACTCATGATAGGCCTGTACCAGACCCGAACGATATTGATCAGCAGCTTGATCTTAGCCGCCTGTGGTGTGTCCAAACCACAGCGGCCGCCGTCGTGGCCGCCGCCTACGCTAATCGAGCCCACTGTTGATGCCGCTCCCTCATGGGGGCCGTCGGCGTCTGTCCCCGAAGCTACATCGCTGCCAATGGCTGTGTTGGCAACGCCTCATGCAAAGCTGCCGCGACCGCTGCCGTCGGTTGCCCAACGACGTTGGCAGGGCACCGTTTTGTCTAGAGAGGCTGGTCCAGAAGGCATGCCTGGGCACGTCACCGCCATTGCAGCGCCCGTGGCGGCTATTCCTGACCCTGCTGTGGCACCGCCACCCACGGATTTACCCGTAAATACTCGGTTACCCAGCAGCAGCATCGCCCGCGTGGCCAAGCCTTGGACGGTCACCGGCCTACCGCCGCTGTGGCGTGTGGCGCAGCCATCGCAGCCAAGCCTGCCACCGCTGCGCCCGGTGATGCCGGCGATCGTGCCTGCTTCTCCTGCGCGGGTGCCGCAGCGGCGCTTGTATTTGGGCCAGATTAAGGGGCAAGACCATACATCGCCTTGCTTGATGGTTGAGTTAGACGTGCTCACCCAACGACTGTTTAGCTATTATCTATTGCCAGCGGCGGCGCAAACGACGCAGTGGATAGGTTTTGAGTTTGAAGCCGAGCTACGCGGCCTGCGGTTTGCCGGTACTGGGGTATTTTTACGTGATGCTGCTGATGCTGATGCCGCCACCTTAACCGTCAGCGGGACGCTGGCCGAAGATGGAAACAGTCTGTCGGGTGAATATGTGGTGGTCGGGGCAACGCATTTACAGGGTGCGTTTTCAGCGGAGCGAGCGCCTTTGGATGTGGCTGAGGAGAATGAGGCAGAGTGGGGCTTAGGGGCAACCGAGGCGAGGCCTACGGTGGCCCCAGAGCCAGAGCCAGAGCCAGAGCCAGAGCCAGAGCCAGAGCCAGAGCCAGAGCCAGAGCCAGAGCCAGAGCCAGAGCCAGAGCCAGAGCCAGAGCCAGAGCCAGAGCCAGAGCCAGAGCCAGAGCCAGAGCCAGAGCCAGAGCCAGAGCCAGAGCCAGAGCCAGAGCCAGAGCCAGAGCCAGAGCTAGGTCAGCGCGTGACCGTGATCACCTTGCCGCCGCCGGAGCGTAGCCTGTACACCGAGGTGGATTTCCTGTTGGCCTTTCCCCCTGTACATGGCCATTTCGAACGCGCTATTTATCGTTTCCAAGGGTTTGAGCATGCGGCCGTTGTCGGCGCCCACGCCTGGGCTCAGTCGGCTAGTGATGACCCTAATGAATTAACCTATTTTATCGAGGAAGGCTATCTGGTGGGCAGCCAATATGGGGTGGGCCTGCCTTGGTATCGGGTTCAGTTTTCTGCTTAAAAAGCGCCTTCGGGCGCTTTTTTTATGGCTGGTTAATCGTGAGGCTTATCGGCAAGAGTAAAGGGGTTCACAAAGCTTGGCCGTGGTCGGCGCGGCTTGATTTGCTGGTTTAGCTCATCTAGCGCGGTTTGTAGGCGCTGACGAATCGTGGCCATGATGTCTTCAGCGCTCAGGTCAGGCTGACTGGCCAGCGCTTGGCGTACGTCAAAGGCTTCTGGGACGCGGATGTAGGCGATGCGGCCACCGACAGGGCGCGGTAAAAATTGATGGATTTTGTCGCGCCAGTGGGTTTTGAGTAGGTCGCAGCGCAGGCGCTTGAGGTTTTCGGCGATGTGTTCGAGCTGCCAGGTGGGTTCGGCGTAAACGAGGGCGGCCGTGCGTAAGGTGCGGCTGATTTCCTGCTGGCGCTTATAGGCATCGCGGTCGAGCTTCAGCCCCGCCTTGGTTTGCCGACGCATGGACTGTAATAAGTGCTTGGCATTCTGTTCTGCGGCGGCGGGATCGGTGGGCGTGGGTTCGTCTGGGCAGAACTGTGCCCACAAAGGCGCCACCAGCTGATTCAGATAATCGGCCTGCTGGGCAAAGTAGGTGCCTATAGGTGCGACGGAGCAGCCAAATAAGCGGCTGCGCTGCTGTAAAACGCCTTCATATAGGCTGCGTACGCGGTCGCTTAATAGCTGTCCTTGGCTGCTGGCTAGGCCGAGGCGGCGTTCGATGAGGCTAACCTCACGTTCAAGGGCGCGGGTTTCATTGCGAATGAACACCAGTTTCCACACGATGGGGGCAATCAAAACCGGGCGGTCGGGATGTTCCTGAACCGCCTGTAGCGCCATTTTAGCGGCGCCAGCAAAGCAAGGCTGGACCTGGTCGCTGTGCCACAAGACGTTGCCTTCTGGATGCAGTAAGACGGGCGTACCGTTTAAAAGGGCCTGGACAGAATAATCGAGGGCGGCCTCAGTGTGGTTGGGAATTTGGGCAATGATGTGGTTGGCCAGCCAGAATTTTTGCATGCCTGGGCCCATGCCGTTGACGATGTCGTGGGTGGCCCAGCTGGCCATATAGGGGGCGAAGCGGGCGGCCAACTCCTTATCCAGCATCCAGTCGGTAAAAAATTCGGGATGGTTTGGGGTGATCACGCAGGCGTGATCGGGTCGGGTGCTGTAGGCAAAGCGTTGAGCGTCGGCGGCAGGAAAATCGATGTAGCGAATGTCGCACAGGCCCCGAATAAACGGCAGATGCTTGATTAGGGGCCAGTTGCGCAGCACCGGCGTGCCTTTGAGCATCACGTAGCGATTAACCCAAGTGAGGGCGTTGATTAACCAAGGCTTGGGTTTAGGGGCCACGAAGGTGGTTAAACGAGATGAAGCAGGGGCGTTTTGGTCGCTCATAAGGGGTTACCTCGGCAGCGCCATCGGCTGCAAAATTTAAAGTATTTAACCTAAGGTTTAATAATAGACGATCAAAGTACAGAAATGTTCGTTTTTTTTATGCGGGGTTCATGTTAGGCCTTGACGGCGTTCAGAAAAAAAGCTGCCGAGAAACGGCAGCTGGATGAATAAGGAACGCTTAATACACTTGTTTGAGGGTTTTCGGCAGGATTTGGTGCAGCACAATGGCGACAATGGCACCTGCGGCAATGGATGAGCTCAATAGATATTGCAGCGTTTGCGGCAGCGACTGCAACAGCTCCGGTGGCGCTAAGTCAATAAACAAGGCGGTGATAATGGGCACGCCAATCACAAACATATTGCGCTCGTTCAGCTCGATGTGGCGAATGACTCGGAAGCCGCTTAAGGCAATGATGGCGCAGACCACGATGAACACGCCGCCAATGACGGGCGAAGGGATGGAGGCAATGGCCACGGCCAGCTTACCAGAGAGGCCAAAGACCATCATCCACAGGCCGGCGGATAAAAAGGCGAAACGGCTGGCGATGCCGGTGATGGCGATGATGCCTGCGTTGGTGGAGTAGCCAGTGACGGGCGTGCTGCCCACCAGAGCGCTGACCAAGCAGCCTAACCCTTCGCCCACTACGCCGCGGTCGATTTGCTTGTCTTGTAAAGGGCGGTCAATGACGGCGCTGACGGCAAACCAAGTGCCAGTGGTTTCGGCCAAGAGTACGGCGTAGATGATCAGCATGGTCACGATGGCCGAGCCTGAAAAAGTGGGCGTGAAGCTCACGAAGGCCAGGTGGGGCAGCGAGAACCATGAGGCGGCGGCAATGGCGTCGGTGTTAAAGAGGCCCCAGTGGGAGGCCAGTAGACAGCCGCCGATCAAGGCCAGCAAGACCGAGCACAGGCGCAGCCAGATGCCACGCTGGCCTAGCTTGAGGCCTAAGGTCACAAACAGAATCAACAGGCTGGCAGAGGTGGCGGCCAGCGCCACGTTTTGGTGCAGGCTGCTGCCGCCAGGATAGACGCTGAAAATATTGGCTTTTAGGCCCACCGGCATCAGGGCGATGCCGACCACCAAGATGATGGTGCCACCGACGATGGGTGGGACCAAATGGTTGATGATTTTTCTAAAAATAGGGGTGAAGCCCAGCACGATGATGATGACGGCGCCGGGAATCAGCGCACCGTAAACGGCCGACATGCCACTGAGGCCGCCGCCAGCGCTTAAGGCAATGCCCGCTACAGCGCCAATGGGCACATAAGAGGGGCCTTGTGCAATGGGCAGCTTCATCCACCACTGCGACTGAATGATGGTGGCAAGACCAGCGGCAAAAAAGGTGGCTTGAATCAGCACCGCCGAATCGGTGACCGACAGCGACACAATGGTGGCAATGATGAAGGGCACCACATAAACGTCCATGGCCAAAACGTGTTGCAGGCCGAGGATCAGGCTTTTGCCCATCGGCAGTTGTTCTTCAGGCTGGACCACTAAGGTGTGTTCAGAAGGCAGTTCTGGTGCAGACATAAGGTCAGGCTCTTTCTGGTTGTGAAGACGGTTGATGCACGACGCGGCCATTCACCCACACGGTGTGTACGTTGCTGCGCTGGGCACTGTGAATGATTTTTTGCAAGATGTCGGCGTCGGTGTCCAGCTCGGGATACAGGCAGATGTTGGAATCGGGGCCGTTGACGTCGATGAGCTGCGCATCCCACTGCTGGCCTATGCTGAAGTGGCCGATGGGTAAGTCTAGGGCTTGGCCGCCGCCGGTGGTGGCCAGCCAGAAGGCATGCCTGAAATCGATGCGGCTGTCGACGCGGCCGCGTTCGGTGGCGGTTAGATCCGGATTGACGCCGTCTTCCAACATTCGTGCCGACATCATGCTTTGGCGCATGGCGTCGAACATGCTGGGGCTGTAGCCGCCTGAAATGTCGGTGGCTAGGCCCAGATGGGTGCCTAAGCGGAGGTGTTCGGCCACGGGTAAGACGCTGTTGGCAAAATAGGCGTTGGAGACAGGGCAATGGGCGAGGGCGCTGCCGTGCGCTTGAATCAAGGCGGTGTCGCTAGGGCTTAAGAAGTTGGCGTGGGCCAGCAGAGTGCGCCGCGTCAAGAGGCCAAAGTCGGCCAAGGATTGAGCGTCGCTTTTGCCCATTCTGTCCCATACGTGCTGGTGGGCCCAGTCGCTTTCTGAACAATGGGTTTGTACATGCAGCTGATGCTTTTGGGCCAGCTGGCCTAAGGCATACAGAACCTCATCGCTACAGGTGGGGATGAAGCGCGGGGTGACGATGGGCAAGACCAGGTCGGGGTTGTGGGCCAGCGCTTGAATGGCCTGAATCAGCCACTCAGTGTCGGCTACGGCGCTGGTGGCGTCGGCGTCTTTGTAAAAATTGGGGCAGCTGTCATTGTCCATGACCACTTTGCCCACGAGGGCGCGTTGGCCTAGCGCCAGACAAATCTCGGCGAGGCGCAAAGAGGCTTCTTTATGCACGGTGGCGAAGTAAACCGAAGTCGTGGTGCCGTTGGCCAAGAGGGTGCGTACCACTTGATGATACACCTGGTCGGCAAAATCGAGGTTTTGGTAGCGCGCTTCTAAGGGGAAGGTGTAGTCGTTGAGCCAGTTCAGCAAGGGCACGTGTAAGGCCTTGCCCGACTGTGGCCACTGCGGCGCGTGCACGTGTAGATCGATGAAGCCAGGTAAAAGGTATTGGCCTGAGGTGAGCTCGGTGTAGCGGCCCTGTGTTTCGGCCTGCTGCTGGATGGCGGCGTAATCTGGATGGTCTGGCGCCACAACGGCGATGAGGGTGCCGTGGGCATTGACGCAGAATAAATGGTCGCTGAGGACGTCGATGTGCCCTAAAACCGGGGTGTGAAACGCGGTACCACGCACCACTGTCGTGGCGTCGGTGTGGGGGTGGGGTGAGGCGGCGGCGTTTAGGCCCATGCGGTGGCTCCCGTGATTGGTGCAAGAATGTGGCGCATGGTAGTCATTTTTTGGTTAAAAAACAAGTGTTTTTGAGTGAATTCACAGGTTTATGACAGATGCTGTGGTTTTTGTTGGTCATGCCGCAGCATGACCATGGTTGTGGGCGATGGCCTACAGGGTGTCAAACTTGCTGGCGATGTTGAGCAGGCGGCTGCGGAGGTCTTGAGCGGCTTTTTTGCGACTCTCCTTGGCCAACTCTTCCTTGCTTTTCATGCTGCTGACCTGTTTTTTATCATAGGCTTTGCCGCTAGGCACGTCGCCCTCGTAGCTAACCACTTTTTTCTCTGAGCTAGCGCTGAAATCATGGCTGACCTTGCTTTGGTACAGGCCGCTAAACGACAGGGTTACTGTGGTGATGTAGCGGTTTTCGGCACGGGTGGTGACTTGGGTAAAGCGTTTGGTGACGTAGTTGGGCTCGGTGGTGACCGCACCATTAGGATGGGTGGTGGTTTTGTTGCCGTCCCGAATTTGCTTTGTTTGGCTCACTCTGTCGGTGTCGTCGCCGTCGCGCTCATAGGTTTCCTTCAGTCGAATGTTGACGACAATGTCGGCGGCCTTACGGTCTTTAGTGACCCGTAAAAAAGGCGTCAGCGTGCTTGAATCTAGAGCGGCTGAGGCGCTGCTGGTGGAGCTGGTGTGCATGAGGGGCTTGCCGTCATCGTCGACGAAGACCTGAATCAGGCCCTGTTGTTGATACTGTTTGGCCTTTTGCCGCGCCATTTGCCCGTCGCCATAGTTGCTTAAGGTATTGGCCGCGCGTTGATATAAGGCGGCGGCGTCACGGGCGCTGCGCTTGTTGTGGATGTGCCCAGCGGCACGCTCAGCCTGTTGCAGCAAAACCTTGTATTCAGCCGTGCGCCAAATGGATTCGTATTGCTTGAACAGGGCTGCGGTGTTTTTGTAATGCCCATAGGGGGCGTAGATGGCCTCAATTTGGCCGAGGCTGGCGGCTGCGCCGCGGTAATCTTGATGCTTGGCCAGGTTGAGGCCTGCCTGATAGAGCTCTTCCGCGAGCAGACCTTTATAGGTCTTGTCATTGCTGGTAAACAAAGTCTGGCTGTCTTTATAAGGATTCACCTGGGCCAGCGCGTTTTGGTAGGCTTCGGCACGACGGCGATAGTCCTCACGCTGTGTGCCGCTGATGCTGCGGCCAAGCTGATAATATTGGTCGGCCACAGATTGAGTGAGGCCGTCTAGGTCAAGGCGCTGGATGACCTCGGGGACTAATTGCCGATGAATGGGGGCATAGAGGCTGAGGCGCATGTTTTTAAGGGCCAGCAGCTGGTTGATTCTGGTGCTGTGGTCTTGGGCGGCAGCCTGATCTAGCTTGGCTTCGTAATGGCTCACGCTCTGGTGCACGATACGTTGAAATTCCTGCCGTTTTTTGTCACTCATTTGGTCGCCGCGGTCGGTAGCGTAGGCGGCGTATTCGGCCACGCTGCGGACGTAGTCGCCTTGTTCAAAGGATTGCATGGCCTGGTCGGCCATGGTTTGGCAGGCGCCCAACAGTAGGCATAGTGTTAGCGTGCATAGTGACAAGGTGTAGCGCTTTAAAAAAGTCATGTGTTTGCCATTAAAATAAAGTTAATTGGTATTTAAACTGTAATGCGTTAGTACATGCCAATCGGCTTTGGTTTGGCCTGTGCCCACGCTGGGCGCTAAAACTGCTTGGTTAAGGCATCCCACTGCTTTTGCAAACGCTTCACCGACACGGGATAGGGCGTTTTTAATTCTTGCGCAAACAGCGACACCCGTAGCTCTTCTAGCTGCCACTGAAAGGCCAGCAGATCTGGCGAGACGTCTAGATTTTGCTGTTTTAACAGCTGCACCCGATCGTGCCAGGTTTGCCACAGCGCCATGATTTCCTGTTCGCGCTGGCCGTCACGGGCGGCATTGCCCATGTATTTATCCATGCGTAGCAGCATGGCTTTGAGGTAGCGTGGCAGATGCGGCAGCTGTGACCACGGCGTGGCGCTGACGAAGCCTGGGTAGATCAAACGCTGTAGCTGTTCACTGAGGGTGCGGCTCAGCGGGTGTTTGCCCAGCTTGCGCTGCACGTCGCCATAGCCTTCGGCAATTTGGCCGAGCATTTGGCTCATGCCTTGCTTCACCGCGGGCAGGCGGCTACGGGCGCGCTTAATCTGCTCTTTAAAGTCTTTTTCCGTGCGCGGCAGTGTGTCTTCGCCGATGAAGGCGCGATCGCAAATGGCGTGATTGATGTCGGCCAAGAGGCGATCGGCGTTGCCCAAATGTTTGAGCTGCATGGCCACCTGGGTAAAGCCTTGAATGCCTTTGTTTAAATCCTTCATGTGGTCGCGCAGCTGTTTTTGCATCAGCGCAATCACGCCTAAGCGATGCGCTGCTTCAGCGCTGTCGGCGGTGTCGAATAGGCGTAACGCAATGCGGCCTTCTTCTAGCTTTAAGCCTAAAAAGCCGGTGAGCTGCTGCTTGCCGCGGGCAAACTGAATGCTTTCAGGCAGCGTGCCCAAATCCCAATCCTGAATGTCTTCTCGTTCAAACTCTTGGGTGTTGTCGCGGAAGGTCAGCTCGGCGGCCTTGCCGAGTTGCTGTTGGAGCTGGCGCAGATCACGGCCCATGGCCAGCTCGCGCTTGCCGTCGTCGAGAACGCGAATGTTAACCTGGCAGTGGGCGGGTAAGGCCATTTGCTGCCAAGCGTCGATGTCGACGATGACGGCGCCACCGGTATGGCGCAGGATGTGGTGGGCCAGCTGCGGTAAAAGGGGCTCATCGGTATTGGGGTTACGCGATAAAAAGCCAGTAATAAAGTCGGGCACGGGCACGCAGGTGCGTCGGTGCTGTTTGGGCAAGGCCTTGATCAGCAGCGTGAGCTTCTCGCGGATCATGCCCGGCACCAGCCATTCCAAACGCGCAGGATTCAAGCGATTCAGCACCGTCAGCGGTACGTGTAGGGTGACGCCATCGAGGACGTGATTGGGCTCAAAACGGTAGCTGAGCTTGAATTTGCCGTCCTCGTTGTGCCACCACTCAGGGAACTGAGCCTCGGTCACGTGTTCTGCCGCGTGCTGCATTAAGTCGTCGCGGCTGAGGTATAAATGTTTGGGGTTTTCTGCCTCAGTGGCTTGGCGCCATTTTTCAAAGCTGCGGATGTTGCAGATGTCGGCCGGAATTTTGGCCGCATAAAACGCATACAGCACTTCATCGTCGACCAGAACGTCTTGGCGGCGCGATTTATGTTCTAAGGCCAAAACGTCTTTAATTAATTTTCGATTATGGGTGAAAAAGGGCGCTTTGGTGTCCCATTCTTGTGCGACGAGGGCGCCGCGAATGAACAGCTCGTGCGCGGTTTCAGGGTCGATGGGGCCGTATTGAACGGGGCGGCGAGGATTGACGGTGAGGCTGTAGAGAGTCACGCGTTCGCTGGCCACCACTTCGCCGCGGGCCTTTTCCCAATGCGGGTCAAAATAATGGTATTTCACCAAATGGGGCACTTCGGCCTCGATCCATTCGGGATTGAGCTTGCCGACGTCGCGCGCGTACAGACGGCTGGTGTCGGTGAGTTCGGCGGCAAACACCCATTTAGGCTTGGCCTTAAATAGGTTGGAGGCAGGGAAGAGGTGAAAATGAATGCCGCGCACGCCCATATAGTCGTTGCCTTCGGGGGCCTTCATGCCGACGTTGCCAATCAGGCCGGTTAACAGCGCCCGATGAATCTGTTCGGGCGTGGCCGGCGTGGCATTAGGCTTAAAGCCCAGCTCGTGGCAAATGTCTTTGAGCTGTTTATACAGCTCGCGCCATTCACGCATGCGTAGTGGCGACAAAAAATGCTGCTTACACAGCTGCGCCAGCTGGCGGTTGCTGCTCTTATTTTGCAAGGCTTCATCGTAAAACTGCCACAGATGCACATAAGACAAGAAGTCAGACTCTTTATCGGCAAAGCGCAGCTGCGCCTGGTGGGCGGCTTCGCGTGCTTCAAACGGGCGTTCGCGCGGGTCTTGAATCGACAGCGCGGCCACGATGATGAGGGCTTCTTGTAGGCAGGTGTGTTTGTGGGCGGCCAGCAGCATGCGGCCAATCTTAGGGTCAATGGGCAGACGCGCCAGCTGGGTGCCAATTTCGGTCAGGCTTTGATCGGCCTTAATGGCGCCAAGCTCGTGTAATACCTGGTAACCGTCAGCCACGTAGCGACTGGCAGGGGCTTCTAGAAAAGGGAATTGAGCCACGTCGCCTAGGCGTAAAGCCGCCATGCGCAGAATCACCGCCGCTAGGTTGGAGCGTAGGATTTCAGGGTCGGTAAACGCTGGGCGCTGCTTGAAATCGTCTTCGGCATAGAGGCGAATACACACGCCTGCGGCCACCCGGCCGCAGCGGCCTGAGCGCTGATTGGCGGCCGATTGGGCGATTTTTTCAACGTGCAGCTGCTCGACCTTGGCGCGTACCGAATAGCGCTTCACCCGCGCTAGGCCCGTGTCGATCACATAGTTGATGCCGGGGACGGTGAGCGAGGTTTCAGCGACGTTGGTGGCCAAAACAATGCGGCGGCTGCCGTTGGGATGAAAAATGCGCTGTTGGTCGGCGTTCGACAGGCGCGCAAACAGCGGCAAAATGTCGTAATGCTTGATGTGGCTTTTGCGTAAGGCGTCGGTGGCGTCGCGAATTTCGCGCTCTCCCGGTAAAAACACCAGAATGTCGCCGGCGCCAAGGCGGCTGAGCTCGTCGACGGCGTCCACGATGGCGTCGTTGTAGTCTAGGTCGGCCGGGTCTAGATCGGCGGCCTTGCTGGCCTCTTTTAAGGCTTCTAATGGGCGATAGCGTACTTCGACCGGGAAGGTGCGGCCAGAGACTTCCATCACCGGCGCGTGGTTAAAGTGTTTGCTGAAACGATCGGCGTCGATGGTGGCGCTGGTGATGATGACTTTAAGGTCGGGGCGCTTAGGCAAGAGCTGCTTTAAAAAGCCGAGCAGAAAATCAATGTTGAGGCTGCGCTCGTGCGCCTCGTCGATAATGAGGGTGTCGTATTGGTTTAAAAAACGATCGGTTTGGGTTTCGGCCAGCAAAATCCCGTCGGTCATCAGTTTGATGTAGCTGCTGGGCTTGCTGTGGTCGGTAAAACGCACCTTAAAGCCGACGGCTTCGCCAATGGGCGTGTCCAGCTCTTCGGCGATGCGTGTGGCCACCGAACGGGCAGCGAGGCGGCGCGGCTGGGTGTGGCCGATGAGGCCTTTGACGCCGCGGCCTAAGGCCAGACAAATTTTAGGAATCTGGGTGGTCTTGCCCGAGCCGGTTTCGCCACAGATGATCACCACTTGATGATCGTTGATGAGTTTTTTTAAGTCATCGAGTTTTTGGTTGACCGGCAGTGCATCGTCAAAGACGGGTTGCGGCAGTCGTTCTAGGCGCGACAGGTAGGCAGCATGCGACTGGGCGTATTTTTTTTCAACCGTTTCAAGGCCGCCGTGTCGTTTAGGCTGTTTAAAAGCCAGTTGTAAAAAATGGCGGTCTTTGGTTAAGACTTGGGAGAAATTAGGCTCAGACATGCGCGGAACAATACGTTAAACATAAAGGGGGATTATAGCAGGAAATGTTTTGCGGCGGCTTTTGGCACCGAATACAGAGGGTTAAGCTTTTGCCCAAACAACGTTATACTGGAACCTTGAAGATGAGACGGATAAAAGGATTAAGCATGCAAACGGTAAAAATAGGCCTGGTGTCTACCAGCGACCGCGCCAGCCAGGGCGTGTATCAGGATGAAGGCATTCCTAGCCTTAAGGCTTGGTTAGACAAAGCCGTGGTCAACCCGATTGAGTATGTCCCCCACCTGATTGCCGACGATCAAGCCACCATTGAGGCGACGCTGAAGCGTTTGGCTGATGACGATGGCTGCGACCTGATTTTTACCACCGGCGGCACTGGCCCAGCGCCGCGAGACGTGACGCCTGAAGCCACGCTGGCGGTATTGGATAAGGAGCTGCCCGGTTTTGGCGAGCAAATGCGCCAAATCAGCCTCTATTATGTACCCACGGCGATTTTGTCGCGCCAAACTGCGGGCGTGCGTGGCAAAAGCCTGATCGTGAACCTGCCCGGTCGACCCAAGGCCATTGCCGAAACCTTAGAAGGCGTACGCGACAGCACGGGCAATATAGTGGTGCATGGCCTGTTCAGTTCCGTGCCTTACGGGGTGGAGCTGGTCGGCGGTGCCTACATCGAGACTGATCCAGAAGTGTGTCAGGCGTTTCGCCCTAAGAAAAAATAATTCAGGTGCAAGTGAGGAGTTATGTTTTTTATTGAACAGGATGTTATGGGTCGAGTACCAAAATATGAGATTTCAGAGAGTTTTTTCAATAATCTAAGAAAATTAAACGAAACGCTATCCGACGGACTTTCTATAGAACAGTCTTATGATATTGTTATTTCAAATATTATTGAGCTGGAGAAAGAGTTGATGCTTATTGCAATTGAAAGGATGTATAGACGAGAGGGAAGTTATGGAGATTTTCATGACTTAATTGCTCGTATTACACTTAAGATTTCAAATTTATTATCTTCAGTAAAAACTTATATTGATCAATTGCCTAGATTGTTGGGAAATGTTGGAATGCAGGTTGAGATTAAACAATTGTTAACTGAACAATATGATCAAAACATTGGGTATAGATTTATGTACCATTTCAGAAATCATGTACAACATTATGGTTTATCTTTAGGTATAAGTACAGGGAGTGGCTGGGATCGGTTACATGAAAAATGTTTATATACTATTAATCCTTTTGTTACTAAAGTTACTTTAAATCAAAATGCAAAATTTAAGCAAAGTATTTTAATTGAATTGCCAGAACGGATTGATTTAAAATTAATGTTTAGACTGTATTTTGAGGCTTTAGGTGCGATTCATAAAAAAGTACGAGGATTACTGGAACCATTATTACACACGGCTAAGGAAACTATAAGCGTAGAAATTGAAAAGTATAAAAAATTATGCGGAGAGGATGTTGTTCCTATTGGTTTATATGCAAATAAATATAATGGGGAAAATGAAATAGTAGATAAAATTTTATTAGATTTACTTTGGGATGAGGTAAGAGGTGATCTGACTTCCAAAAATAGCATTTTAATTAATAATTCAAAAAGATATGCTTCTAATGAAATAGTAAAATTTTGAGCGAGTTGTTTGTGTTTTTATAAAATGCTACAAGAGGAGACAACCATGAGCACAGTGGCCATTGACGTAGACGCCCAACAAACCTTTACCCCTTTATGCCCTAATGAGCTGCCGGTGGCCGGCGGCGCCGATATTGTTGCGGCCTTAAATGCGCAAGCCGCGCTGGCGCAATATCGCGTTTTGACCAAGGACGCGCATAGCCCTAAGGCGCTGTGGGTGGTGGATGACCCTAAAGACAGCCTCCAGCCTTTGGATTTGCCCAATGCCGACTTAACTTGGGTGGCGCATGCGGTGCCCGGTACGAAAGGCTTTGAGGTATTGCCTGGCTTGCCGGCGGTGATTGACTACGATTTCGTAGTGTATAAAGGCATTGAGCCTGATATGCACCCTTATGGTGCTTGTTTTCATGATTTTGCCGAGCGTTTGAGCACAGGCTTAATCGAATGGTTGAAGATTAAGGAGGCTAAAACCATTATTCTGGGCGGCCTGGCTGAGGATTATTGCGTCAAAACCACGGCGTTGCAGCTGGCTAAATACGGCGCTTGGCGAGTGATTGTGAATCTAGAGGCCACGCGCGGCATCGCGCCTGAAACCACGGCGGCGGCGCGTGCTGAGCTATTGGAGGCGGGCGTGCTGCTGGTAGACGATACAGAGGCGCTTAAAGCCTTGTTAATGTGATTTATTTTCTTAATGTTGGCTTATAAAGAGATGGCGCTACGGCGCCATTTTTTTATTTTTAGCTGAATTTAAGCGATTTTAATCCACTTTGAATGTAGGGATAAGCAAGGTGGGGTAAGGTTTTTGTCTATGTTAATCGTGTTAAGTATGTTTTTTTAAAGGTTTTTTGTTTGGTGTGGTGGTTTCTGTGTTCATTCTTAAACGGAATGTTATTTGCTAATCCAACAATATCTATGCTAAATTTCCGCCCTTGCAGGACAAATGGGCACAAACACCGATGGCTGAGACACAAGCACGCCATGATGATAATAATAAACGCCTGAATCAAAACGGATTTGATCGGAGAAGTAAAGCATGAGTACACAGAAAAACGGCGAACAGCAGTTAAATCGCGTCTTGGAAGAACGTCACATTAACCTGATGGCGCTGGGTGCGGCCATTGGCGTGGGTTTATTTTTAGGCTCTGCGACTGCCATCAATATGGCTGGTCCAGCCGTCATTATTGCCTATGGTTTAGGCGGCGCAGTGATCTTCTTTATGATGCGCGCCTTGGGCGAAATGGCCATTCACAATCCGGTTGCCGGCTCTTTTAGCCGCTACGCGACCGACTATCTAGGCCCCTTGCCGGGCTACATCACGGGCTGGAACTATTGGCTATTGTGGTTGATTACCTGCATGACCGAAATTGTGGCCGTGGGCGTGTACATGGGCTATTGGTATCCCGACGTACAGCCTTGGGTATGGGGCATGGCGGCTTTGGCCATCATGGCATCGATCAACTTTATTGCCGTGCGCGCCTTTGGTGAGTTTGAATTTTGGTTTGCGTTGATTAAGATCAGCGCCATTGTGTTGATGATCATCATGAGCTTGGGCATCATTCTGTTTGGTATTGGTAATGATGGTGTGGCGCTAGGCTTTAGCAATATGTGGTCGCATGGCGGCTTCATGCCTAATGGTTGGGAAGGCGTGCTGCGTTCTTTACAAATTGTGATGTTTGCCTATGTGGGCGTGGAAATGATTGGCCTGACCGCTGGTGAAGCCAAAAACCCAGAGAAATCATTGGCGCGTGCCGTTGATTCAGTCTTCTGGCGCATTTTGATTTTCTACATCATCTCTTTGACCATGATTATGTCGATTTACCCTTGGGACCAAATCACCTCTGATAAGAGCCCGTTTGTGATGATTTTTGAACGCATGGGCATTCCTGCCGCTGCGGGCGTGATTAACTTTGTGGTGTTGACCGCAGCCTTGTCTTCTTGCAACAGCGGTATTTTCAGTACGGGCCGTATGTTGTTTAGCTTGGCCCAGCAAAAGCAGGCTTTACCGATGTTTGACGGTTTAAACCGTAAAGGCATTCCTGGCGTGGCGATTTTGGCTTCTGTCTTGATTTTGGGCGCCAGCGTATTGGCTAGCTATCAAGCGGCTGAAGACACGTTCTTGCTCTTGACCTCGGCATCGACCTTCTGTGCGGTATGGACTTGGTTGACGATTCTGATCTCGCAACTGCGCTTTCGCCGTCAATTGAATCCGCAAGAGATTAAAGTATTAAAGTATAAAGTACCTTTATACCCACTGGGTTCTTACCTAGCGATTGCGTTCTTATTGACGGTGGTGGTGATGATTGCGTTCTCACCACAGTGGATTAGCCTGGTATTGGGTTTTGTTTGGGTGGCCTTCTTAGTGGTGATGTATTACGCCATGGGCTTTAATAAGCGCGCCAAGCAGTAACCACTAGACCTGCAATAAATTATTTAAGCGAGCCCTGAGGCTCGCTTTTTTTATGGGTGGCTAAGCGAGCCTAAGCCGAGTGGTTGATTGACCACATGCGCATTCGGATCAGGCTAGGGCGTGCTAAAGGCCGCTGGATGGCAGGTTATCCCTCTATAGTGCGGGACGTATCCAGATGCTTAAGTTCGATTTGACGTTCATTTGACGTCTAACCGAACTCTTTTGGCTGATATTTTCGGTTGAATGTTCGTTTTTGAATCTATTTGAAAATATATATCACAAATTATTTGCGTTTTTGTTCGGGTAGTGCCATAATGGGTTCATAAATTACTTAGACCGTTATCCTTGAAAGGGCTGACTATGTTGAAAAAATTATTGAGCGCCTACATTTATTTAATTGCTGGCTACCGCGAACACTAAGCAATACGCTGTCTTCAGCCAATTGTTAAAAAAAGCCCACGTTTTAACGTGGGCTTTTTTGTGGCTGTTCGCTTGGTTTCGATAAGGAAAAAAGCGCATGTCTAGGGTGGGCTGATCTGGCTTTTTACGCCATCGGCGCCTGCTTGCTGTAGCCATTCGCTGACCGACAGCTCTTGTGTCATCGCCGCTGCCGGCATGTTTGGGGCTGGTGCATTGGGTTCGGGCTGAGGCGCTTTAGTGCCTTCTACCGCTTGGGCGGCGGCCTCGGCTTCTTTGGTCATGATTTGTGCGGCCAAGGGCAGCTCAATGCGTTTGGGTCGCGTGCCTAAATCATGCATCAGGCGCTGATACTCTTCAGATTGATTCAATAAGGTGGCGCCGGCGCTCTTGAGCTGGTTGATGGCTTCGTTGGGTAGATACAGGCTGGTCGGGATATTTAAAGCCTGCTGGCGTAAATACTCATTCGGTAAGTCTTTCAGGCCCAGGCTGATGTAGTAGATTTCCACTGGCGCCGTCCCTTTAAGCTGAGACTGGCGCCGTTGCTCTTCTTTAAAGGTGTCTACCAAAACGCGGAACTGGCGCTCTGATTCTTGCGAGTACTTGTCGATGGGAATGCTCACTAAGGCGCTTAAAACCTGACCCATGGTAGGGATGTTGGCGGTTTGGTCGACCTGTTGGCTAAGTTCATTTTGGGCGTTGACGTTGATGATGACGATTTTTTGCGCCGTGCCGTGATCGAGCACATCGTATAAATAATCACGGCTAAATAGATTGGTCATGTCCAATAAAGAGCGTAGGCCAAGGTTGTCGGTGAGGCCGCCATCGACTAAGTGGATGTAGGGGCGCTTTTCGCTGTTGGCGTACTGGCGCAGATCGCGGATCATTTCTCGCCGGGTTTGGGCGCGAAACAGCGTGGTTTTTTGCTCGACGGCCTGTTCTAGCTGTTGCAGTACATCGGGGATGTTTTTGTAGCTACAGTTGCCCCCGTTGTTGTTGAGGGTGAGCGGGGCGAATACTAAGGGTACGGAGCTTGAGGCGGCGACGGCGCGCGCGATGGGCATGTCGGCCAGATCCAGACACATTAAATCAAAGGCTTCTTGGGTGAAGTCGAGGCGATTGCCGCTGGACATATCGGTGGCGCTGATGACGGCAAACGGGCCTTTGCGCTCGCTGATCATGGCTTGATAGGTTTTGCCTTTAAATAAGGCCTGATCTAGCTGTTCGGCTAACAGGTCGCCGCGGCCAAATTCAGGTGACGACAGGCGCGACAGATTGGGGATGGCAAACAGCTGGCGTTTTAAAATGCCCTGGAGGTTTTGGCGTAAAAAGTTTTTTTCAAAGTGGCCTAGGGTGTCGGGCCCGTGTAGGCCATAGTAGGCGGCCAAAATGGCGCCGCCAGAAATGCCGAATACCAAATCCACTTCATTAAATAAGGTGGTTTGTTTGTCCCCTAGTTGGATTTGATTTTGTGCCATCTCTTCCAGGACGCCGTAGCCCAGTGCCGCTGCTCGGGTGCCGCCGCCAGAGAAGGTCATGATCATGAATAGCTGATTCGAGGTGCGGTTATTAAACGCCAGTTCGTCGCGGCGTAAAATAGAATCGTAGAGGCGATAGCCTTCATCAAAATTGGCTTCGGAAAGCGTTTTAATCGGTTCGTAGCGTATCGAACCGCAGGCGGCTAGAACGGCGCAGCTTAGGGCGACTAGGCTATGGCGCACTAGGGTCGGTAAAAAGGGAGGCATGTGAATAGTCTTTCTAAAATGGCCCAGCCTTAGGCTTTAGGGGCACATACTCGGCAATCGGGATTGGGGGCAAAGTCTAGGGTTTGCCAGCTACCGGCCAAGGCGTCGTAGAGCATCAGTTTGCCGACGGGGCTTTGGCCAATATTCATGATGAGCTTCAAGGCTTCAGCGGCCTGCATGCTGCCCACGATGCCGACCAGCGGCGACAGCACGCCAAAGAGGGCGCAGGCACCGTCGCTGGCGTCTTCGCCGTCAAACAGACAGGCATAGCAAGGGCTGTTGTCTTGGCGCGGATCGTAGACGCTGAGCTGACCTTCAAAGCGCACCACGGCGCCGGATACCAAGGGCGTGCGGGTTTTGACCGAGGCTTGGTTGAGCGCCTTACGGGTGCTGAAGTTGTCGCAGCAGTCTAAGACGACGTCTGCTGTTTGCATGTGGTGACACAGGGCGTCATAGTCTAGGCGCTGGTTGAGTAAGGTCAGGCGAGTGGTGGCATTGAGTGCCTTGACGCGTCTGGCCATGGCCTCGACTTTGGGCGTGCCCACATCGCTTTCGCTGAAGGCAATCTGCCGCTGTAAATTGCTGTCGTCGACGTCGTCGAAGTCGGCTAAAATTAAGTGGCCCACGCCGGCACCGGCTAGGAAGGGAATGGCGCAAGTGCCTAAACCACCACAGCCGACCACCAGCACGGTGGCGGCCTGTAACTGGGTTTGGCCTTCGATGCCGATTTCGTCGAGTAATATATGGCGGCTATAGCGTAGCAGCGCGTGGTCTTCCATGATCGTGCTTTAAATAATAAGAATGGCCTTATTTAAGCAGAATTCGCATGATTTTGCCATGTTTGCGCGCGCTTTTGCTGATTTCAGCTGCAAACTAGGCCAAAAGGGGAATAGACAAAGCTCGCGTCACCCTTTAGCCTAGGCGCCAGTAGTGAAACATAACGATGGTCCACTTTTAAAAGGTATTACAATCATGAAAAAATGGCTTTTAGGCGCTTTATTTGCGATGGCTTTGCCTGTTTATGCGGCGGCCGATATTACTGTGGCGGTGGCGAGCAATGCTCAATACGTGTTTGGCGAACTGGCCCAACAGTACACTAAAAAAACCGGTCAAGTGGTTAAGGGCAGCTTTAATGCTTCGGGTAAATTCACCACCCAAATCCGCAACGGCGCCCCTTACGCTGTCTTCATGTCGGCCGATACCCATTTTCCCGATGTGTTGGCTAAGGATAAATTGGTGTTAGAGGCCCCCAAAGAATACGCTCATGGCCAGCTGGTGCTGTGGAGCACGCAAAAGTTTGACGTCAATAACTGGCGTGCGGCTTTGGCTAAAGGCGGCCATAAATTGGCCATTGCCAACCCAGATACGGCCCCTTATGGTCGCGCCGCGAATCAAGTGCTTAAAGGCTTAGGCGCTGAAGGTAAAAACCAAATCGTACAGGGCACCAATATTGGCCAAACCAGTCAATACATTGAATCGGGCGTGGTGGATGCCGGCTTTACGGCTAAATCAGTGGTGTTGGCCGACGGCATGAAAAACCGCGGTAAATGGGTGGAAATTCCAGCTAATTTGTATGACCCGATCGCCCAAAGCGTGGTGTTGTTGAAGCCTGAAGGTAAGGGGTTTTATGACTTCTTGACCACGGCCGAAGCACAAAACATCATGAAAAAATACGGCTACGGCAAACCAAACGTGAAAAAATAAATGAGTGAATTTGATTGGGCACCGCTGTGGCTGACCTTTAAGCTGGCCTTCACCACAGCGTGCTTTTTGTTGATCATCGGCGTGCCCATTGCGGGCTGGCTGGCCCACAGTAAAAGCCGCGGTAAATTCTTGGTGGAAACCTTGGTGACGTTGCCGCTGTTTTTACCGCCGTCGGTATTGGGCTTTTATCTGCTGCTGCTGTTGAGCCCTCAACACGGCATTGGGGCGTTTTTGGCCACCTACTTCGACATTACCTTGGTGTTCTCTTTTCCTGGTCTGGTCGTCGGTTCGATTATTTCCAGCATGCCGTTTATGGTTAACCCGCTGTATGCGGCGCTCAGTCAGTTTCCCAGCGGCTTAAAAGAAGTGTCTTACGGCTTTGGTAAGAGCAAGCTGTACACGTTTTTTCGCATTGAGTTGATGGGGGTGCGCCCGGCGCTGTTGACCGGTGGTTTGATGGCCTTTGCTCATACCATTGGCGAATTTGGTCTGGTGATGATGATAGGCGGTAATATTCCGGGTAAAACCCGCGTGGCCTCGATTGCGATTTACGATCAGGTTGAGTTACTGAATTATGCCGATGCCCACGTTTACGCCGGCGTGCTGTGTGCCGTGTCGTTCAGCGTGGTGTTATTGATTCACTTACTGCGTCGTCAGAGTTTAAAGGTGTTGCCATGATTGAGCTGGCCTTACGCAAACAGCGTCCCGAATTTACCCTTGAGGTGACCACTGATTTAGCATCCGGCTTAACCCACGGCATCGTCGGCCCGTCTGGCTCAGGTAAAACCACGCTGTTGCGCCTGATCGCAGGCTTTGAGCGGTTGGATAGCGGCCATCTAACCGTAGCGGGGCAGTTATGGGACGATGGTGGGGCGACGTTTGTACCGCCGCAAAAGCGCCGCTGCGGCATGGTGGGACAGGATTACGCCCTGTTTCCTCATTTGAACGTCTGGCAAAACATGACGTTTGCCGCGCCCAAAGACAGCGCCGTGCTGACTGAACTGGTGGGCGTACTTAAGCTGGAGGCGCTGTTGAAAAAGCGCTCAGCGGCGCTTTCTGGCGGCCAAAAGCAGCGCGTGGCCTTGGCGCGAGCGCTGGCGTTTGAGCCTGATGTGTTGATCTTGGATGAGGCTTTAAGCGCCCAGGATGAGGCGCTACGCGAAGACATTCAGGCATGGTTAAAAACGTATCAACGCCAGCATCATCTGACGGTGCTGCTGGTGAGTCACAATCGAGACGAGGTCGCGCGCTTGGCCGACACCGTACTCACACTGAATCAAGGGCAGATTGTTGGGCCCGAGATTGCCTAGAAATAGGTAGTGGATAGAGGCTCTGCCTCATTGCTGGGCGCCGTGTTTAACGGCGCCCTTTTTTTTGGCTAAACGCGCTTTGAGGTGAAATGAGGATGATAAAAAACGGCTATGACGTCAAGGTCTTAGCCGTTTTTTCGGTTGAGTGTGTGCTATGATGCCAAATGCGTTAAAGCTTTAGCGCAGTAACGGGCGCAGTGGCTTTAACACATTGTTCATCATCACTTGTTGCTTGCTGGCATTGGGGTGAATGCCGTCGGCCTGAAACGCCTTCATGTCGGTTTCAAAGCCAGCCACTAATAGCGGCAGCAGCGGCGTTTGGGTGTCTTTGGCTACGGTTTGATAAACGCCATTGAACTGTTTGCGATAGGCATTGCCAAAGTTAGGGGGCATGTCCATGCCCACCAGCAGCACTTTGGCCTTGGCGGCCTTGCTTTGTTTGACCATTTGGCTCAGATTAGTCTGCATTTGCGTTAAGGGCAGGCCGCGTAGGGCGTCATTGCCGCCTAAGGCAATGATCACCACATCGGGCTGGTGCTGTTTCAGTGCGGCCGCTAAGCGTGTTTGGCCGTCTTTGGTGGTGTTGCCAGAAATGCTGGCGTTGATGATTTTATGCTGGGGCTGTAGCTGCTGCGCCAGCAGGGCTACCCAGCCCGCTTCTTTTTTGATGCCGTAGCCTGCCGACAGGCTGTCGCCCATCACCAATACGGTGGCGGCAGAAACCGTGCTTACGGGCAGGGCCAGGCACAAACCCACAGTTAATATGCGTAATAGGAAGGTCATTATGGCGTTAAATCCTTTGTTGTCGGTGACTCAGCTGACTCAAGTTGTCCACCACCTCAGTCAGCCGCTCACCATTTTTCGTGAGGTGTCTTTTGCCGTATCGGCGCAAGAGACGGTGGCCATCGTGGGGGCGTCTGGGTCGGGTAAGTCTACCCTGTTGTCGATGATTTCCGGTTTGGAAACCGCCACTTCAGGTAGCGTAACATTATTGGGACACGAGTTAAACCGCTTAGATGAGGATCAACGGGCAAAAGTTCGCCTCGATAATGTGGGCTTTGTGTTTCAAAACTTTCAGCTCATGCCCACGCTGACGGCGCTGGAAAACGTGATGCTGCCGCTGGAGCTGGCCAAGGGCAAAGGGGCCGCCGAACGGGCCAAAGCCATTTTGACCCGAGTAGGCCTAGGCCATCGCCTCCATCATTATCCTAAATATTTGTCGGGCGGCGAGCAGCAGCGGGTGGCGATTGCGCGCGCCTTTGTGAATCAGCCTAAGGTTTTGTTTGCGGATGAGCCCACCGGCAGCCTCGACCCTAAAACCGCCGTGGCGGTGATGGACTTATTGTTTGAACTGAATCAAGAAGAGGGCACGGTGCTGGTGTTGGTGACCCACGACATGCGCTTGGCCGAGCGTTGCGACCGCACCTTGGTGCTGAGCGAGCAAGGTTTATTGGCCGCCGACAGCGATCAGATTGTGGTGGAGGGCAGCCATGTTTGAATGGCGTTTTTGCCAACGCCAATGGCGCTCTGGTGCATTTAATGTGATGTTGGTGGCGGTGATTTTGGCCGTCACGGCCGCAAGCTGCGTGGCCTTTTTTTCGACGCGTTTAGAGGCCACGCTGCATGCTGAAGCCAGTAAGCTGATGGGCGCGGATTTGGTGGTGCGCAACAATCAGCCGCTGCCGACTGAAGTGACGGCGGCGATAGCGGCGGCCACGCCGAACGTGTTGGCCAGCAGCCAAATGCAGTCGATGCTGGCTACGGAAGACACCTTTGCCATGGCCAGCATTCATGCGGTACCTGAGGCTTTTCCCCTGAAGGGCGAACACCGCATTCGCCAAGGCGAAGCGGTGCGTAAGGTGAGCCACAGCCCTGCACCTGGTGAGGTCTGGCTATCCGAGCGGCTCATGCAGCAGCTGAGCGTGGCAGAAGGCGAGACGCTGGTGGTGGGTGACGCCACGCTGCGGGTAGGGGCGGTGTTGCTAGAGGAGGCCGGCTCGGGCTTTAACCTATTAAGCGTTTTACCTAATGCCTTGATGAATGCTGGTGATTTGCCCCAAACCGGGCTGGTGCAGCCGGGCAGCCGCCTCACCTATCGGCTGTTCGTCAGCGCCGAACCGGCGGTGATTAAACGCTTACAGCAAACCCTGACCCCCATTTTGCCAGAGACGGCCAGTATGGACGACATCGAATCGTCGGGGCCGCAGATTCAGCAGGCGCTTGGCCGTTCGGGCAATTTCTTGGGCTTGGCGACCAGCCTGAGCGTGGTGCTGGCCGTGGTGGCCCTGAGCTTGGCCAGCCGTCGCTTTTTGGCGCAGCACACCCATCAAGTGGCGATTTTTCGCGCTTTGGGCGCCAGTAGCCGCCAAATCAACCGCCTGTTTTGGTTTGGCTTTGCCTGCCTAGGCTTGGTCGGGTCTGTGATCGGGACGGCGCTGGGCTATGGTCTGCATCTGGCATTGTTGACGCAGATGCAGCAGTTATTGAACTTGAGTGACGTGGCCGCTGCGCCGTGGTGGCTATGGTGGGTGATTCCACTGGTGGGCGTGCTGCTGGTGTGGGTATTGATTTTGCCGCATATTTGGTCATTGAAACACATTTCGGCGCAGCGGGTGTTGCGTGATGATTTGCCCCTACCCAAGAGCCAGGTGGCCAGCGCCGCGGCGCTGATTGCTGTCTTGGTGTTAGGTAGCAGTCTGCAAATGGGCGATTGGACGCTGTCACTACAGTTCATGCTCGGTTTGGCCGCGGTGGCGGCGGTGATGGGCGGCTGTGCTTTGGGCTTGATTGCGCTGGTGAAAAAGCTGCCCACGTTTGGTCAGGTAGCCTGGCGCCAAGGATTGGCCAGCCTCGCGCGGCGGCCCAAGGTGACCTTGGTGCAGATGATGGCGCTGAGCGTGAGCATCTTGGCCTTATTGACCCTCACTTGGGTGAAAGATGATTTATTGGCGGCCTGGGCGCAAAGCGTACCGGCGAACGCGCCCAATTATTTTGTCTTGGGCGTACAGGAAGGTGAGCAAGATCAGTTTGAGCAGGCGCTCAGCGCTGGCGGTTTGAAGGTGCCCATGCTGTATCCGTCAACCCGAGCGCGATTGGTGGCGATCAATGGTGAGGCGCCGAATGAGGCCTTACGCGCCGATGAGGACACGCGCCGGCTGTTGGATCGCGAGTTCAATTTATCTTGGCTGTCTGAACTGCCGGCACACAATGCGGTTAAGTCGGGCCAGTTTTGGGCCGCCGACAGCAGCGAGCCTGCTTTTTCGATGGAAGAGGGCTTAATGAAACAGTTCCAGCTCAAGCTGGGGGATACGCTGCGCTTTGATGTGGCGGGTAACGTCTACGAGGCGCCGATCACCAGCACCCGTAGCCTGAACTGGGACAGCTTTCAGGTGAACTTTTTTGTCATTGGCCCTAAACTTTGGGGCCAAGAGGCGCCTGCTGGCTACATCAGCAGCTTTTACGTGCCTGACGAGCTGCGCGGGACCTTGTTGCGCATCAGCAAAAGCATGCCCCACATCAGCTTTGTGGACATCAGCATGATTTTGGCCGAGGTGAAGAGCATCGTGGCGCGGCTATCGGCGACGATTAACGGCATGTTCTTGCTGTGCCTATTGGCCACTGCGATGGTGATTTGGACCAGCTTACTCAATGCTAAAGACGAGCGCCTGTTTGACGTGGCGCTGATGCGCGCTTTAGGCGCCAGCAATCGATTACTGCGCCAAGGCTTGATTGTGGAGCTGGCGCTCTTGGGTGCTTTTGCGGGCCTGGTTGGCGGCCTGTTGGCGATGGCCCTAGGCACCGGCGTATCGGTGTGGCTGTTCGAGCTGCCGTGGCGGGTGAATCTGTGGCTGCCGCTGTGGGGCACGCTGATCGGCGTTGGCTTTGCATGGTTGACGGGCTATCCGGTGCTGCGCACCGTTTTGCGTACGCCGCCGAGCCGTATTTTAAATGAAAGATTATAGCCATTGATCGCAGCCCCCTGAATCCTTTCTGGGGGCTGTTTTTGAATCAAGGGGTGTGCTCTAATAGGGCTGACTACAGGGAGGGCAAAACATGAATATTGCCATTAAAACAGCGTGGTTGTTGCTGGGCGTAGTGGGGCTAGGCGGCTGTGCGCAGCTGTCGCAGACCTATGTCGAAACCGTGCATAGAATGGGCTTGACGCCAGCCTATGATCGCGACCGTATGGATCAGGCGATGGCGGCGAAAAGTGGCCATCCCGTCATCATTCAAACCATCGTCACCGCGCCAGCAGGTACGCCGGACGGTCCTTATGTCGCCTATTTTGACAACGGCCAGCCGCGCTTGAAAACCGTGGTGAAGCAGGGGCGGTTTGATGAGTATCTAGACATTTATTACACCGATGGCCAGCTGCGCACGCACACGCCGCTACAGGCAGGCTTGGCGCACGGGCTGTCGAAGGGCTATTCGCCCAATGGTCAACTGCAAAGCACCATTCCCTATGAGCAGGGTAAGGCCGAAGGCTTTGCTAAGCGGCTAGATGCTGACGGTAAGGTGATGCAGCGCATTCGCTACCGTGGCGGTTATCCACAATAAGTTTGGGGTACAGATTAAAAAGGATGGTCTATGTTGTGTTATCCACAGGTGTATCAGGGCAAGATCAAAGACTACGCTGATCAGGGCATCGACCCCAGCGCCATCGTCAAACAGCGCGCCAGCGGCGTGCTGACCTTAACCGCTTTAGGTCTAGCCGAAGACGAACAGGCCGAAAAGCGCTTTCATGGCGGCCCCGATCGCGCGCTCTGTCATTATCCGCGGGAACATTACGCCTATTGGCGCCAAGCCTTACCCGAGCGTGCTGAGCGCTTTGTGGCCTCGGCCTTTGGGGAGAACCTGTCTAGCGAAGGCTTCATGGAAGACACGGTCTTTATTGGCGATGTGTTTCAGTGGGGATCAACTCTGATTCAGGTGACGCAGCCGCGCTCGCCTTGTTATAAGCTGAATCAACATTTTGGCGTGGCGGATTTATCGGTACAGATGCAGGCCAGCGGTCGCTGCGGCTGGCTGTATCGCGTGGTGTCGGCCGGCAGCGTCGACAGCGCCGCCAGCTTAGCGCTGTTTGCCCGCACCAGTGCCGTGTCGGTAGCCGAGGCGATCGACATTGCCTTTGGTCAGCCGTTTGACGAGGGCCGCTGCCGTCGTTTATTGGGTGCATCTGGGCTGTCGTCGAGCTGGACCAAGACCATGCTTTTACGGCTGCAAACAGGCCAAGTCGAAGATTTTAATCGCCGTCTATTGGCCCAGCCATAGAGTGGAGCAGGGCGGTGAGTAGGTAAAGCGTTGCCTGTCACCGTTTTGACTCGGCCGTATCGTTCACGATCTCGCGTGGGTCACGACCCATCCTACGCTATATGGCTTGAACTGCCGCGTAGGGTGGGTAAAGCGCAGCCTACCCACCATGCTCACAGCCGTCACGCTCACCGTCATTCGGCGCCTGATCACCACACATAAACCACACCTTTTAATCAATATAGACGTCTAGATTGACAGATGTCTTTACGTGTATTAAAGTAAAGCCAACTCGGTCTGAATGGCCGAGCTTCTTATCAAGAGAGGTGGAGGGAATGGCCCTTTGAAGCCTCGGCAGCAGACTTTGCCCAACAAAGTACTGTGCTAAATCCAACAGGCCCACAAGGCCTGAAAGATAAGGAGAGGCATCGCACCACCTCAGCCCTCTTCTGTCTAGAAGCGGGCCTTTTTTATGCCCGCCCAGACGCCGCACGAACCGCCTGCCACGATTAAGAACCCCAACACATAAGGTCGATAGACCACAACATAACAACGGGTGCGTTCAGCAATGAAGGCAAAACCCGCAAAGGTAAAAAGACATGGCGACAGTAGGATCAGTGCTGGATTGGGCAGCCCATAATTTCCCCAATAAGCTAGGCTTGGTGTATGAGGCCAAAGGCCATCGTTGGACGTTTCGCGAGTGGAACGAACAGGTGAATCGCTTGGCGCATTCATTGTTGGCCTTGGGCGTTAAAAAAGGCGACGTGATTTCGGCTTTTTTATACAACTCCAGCGAATTCACGGTGGCGTTGTTCGCGGCGGCGAAGATTGGCGCGGTGTACAACCCGATTAATTATCGCCTCACGGCCAATGAGCTGGGCTATATTTTGAGCGATGCAGACACTCAGGTCTTGCTGTTTGAGCGCGACACGACGCCGGTGGTGGATGCGGTGCGCGCGGCTGGCGCGGGCGTGGCTCACTACATCGACATTGACGAACAAGGCTTGGCCGGTACGCTGTCGTTTTATGATCTGCTGGCCAATGACGCTGTTCACGCGCCCGCGGTGGTCGTGGCGGACGCCGACCCCTACATCATGCTGTATACCAGCGGCACGACGGGTCGCCCCAAAGGCGTGGTGCACAATCACCACAGCAAGGTACACCACAACTTCATCATGATGCAGTGCATGGGCTTAAACAAGAATGACGTTGGTCTTTCTGTGGCGCCTTTAAACCATATTGCGGAACTTCACACCTCATTTTTGCCTCGGGTACATGTGGGCGCCACCAACATCATCTTGCGCCAGTTCGATGCTGAAGAGGTGTTGCGCACGATTGAAACCGCGGGCGTGACCCATGTGTTTGCGGCGCCGACGATGGTGAATTACTTATTGAACCATCCGCAGTTTGCCCGCTTTGACCTATCGTCTTTACGTTTATTGGGCTACGGCGGGGCGTCTATGGCACCGGTGTTGATTAAACGCTTTAGCGAGCAGACCAACGCCGAGCTGGTGCAGATGTTTGGCACCACCGAAATGGGCCCAGTGATGAGCGTGCTGTATGCGGATGAGCAGCTGAGCCATGCAGGTTCAGCCGGTAAGGCCACGCTGACGCATGAAATCAAAGTGGTGCGGATTCAGGAAGACGGCAGCCCCTCTCATCCCGACGATGAGTGCGGCGTAGATGAAGTGGGCGAGATTGTGGTGCGCGGCCCGTGCATGATGGCCGGCTACCACAATCGTCCAGAGGCCACCGAAAAGGCCTTGGCCTATGGCTGGTACCACACGGGCGATGTGGGGCGCTGCGACGCCGATGGCTATGTGTGGATCAGCGACCGCATGGACTACATGATTAATTCAGGCGCCGAAAACATTTATCCGCGCGAAGTGGAAGATTGCTTACTGACGCACGCTGGCGTGTTGGACGTGGCCGTGGTGGCTCAGCCAGATGAGGTATGGGGCCAGACCGTGGCAGCCTTTGTGGTGGTGAAGCCAGAGGCACAGTTAGATGCGCTGAAGCTGGATGCTTTTTTATTAGAAGGCGAACGCTTGGCCAAATACAAACGGCCTCGACATTATTATTTTGTGGACGACTTACCGAAGACCACCAGTGGTAAATTACAAAAATTTGTACTGGCCCAAAGCCTCAAACAGGCAGCCTTAGGCCAGTAATAGACGCCCATACAAGCGGGTAGGAGAACAGACATGAATTTATTATTCATCCATGGTGCTGGCGGCAGCAAAGACAAGTGGCGTGCGGTTGCGCCCTATTTTAAAGGCTGTGACGCCGACTTTATCGACTTGCCCGGGCACGGCGACAGCGCCGAAGGGCTGTGCCACAGCATTGAAGAAATGGCCGTCTGGCTACAAGACAAAATCAAGGCCAATACCATTGTGGTCGGCCACGCCATGGGCGGGCTAGTGGCTTTGGCATTGGCGGCGCGTGAACCGCAGATTAAAGGTGTGGTGCTGGCGTCGAGTTTTTATGAACTACCCGTAGCCGAGGATGTGTGGCAAAGCTTGTCGGCGCGGGGTTGTCCTGATAGGGTGTTTGACGCAGCCTATGCCAAGAGTGCGTGTACCGCGCTGTTGGCACAGGAACGGGCGGCGTGGCAGGCGACGGCGCCAGAGGTGTGGGCAGCCGATCTACAGGTCTGTGCTGAGCACCGCAGCGGCAAGCAAGATTTAGCGTCGCTGAAGGTGCCTGTACTGGCCATTTCTGGTGCAGAAGATCGGCTCTTGCCTGAAAATGCCGCGGTGGCTTTAAGTCATGCTTATTGCCCCACGGAGAATCACATTCTGTTTGGCGTGGGCCACCACGCCATTCTAGAGGCGCCTTTGGCCTGTGCGCAGGCGATTCAAACGTTTGCCCAATGTACCCGCCAAAAATTAAAAAATCAGGAGAAACGTGTATGTTGTTGATTGATCACGAATGGCGCGCCGCCAGCAGCGGCGCCACCTTTAATGTGTATAACCCAGCGACCGGGGCGCTATTGGATACGGTGGCTGACGCCAGCGTTGACGACGCGACTGCTGCCATTGCGGCCGCCCAGACGGCGTTTAAAAGCTGGTCTAAGCAAACGGCCTATGCGCGCGCTCAAGTACTGTACCGCGCCTATGAGCTGATGTTGGCTAAAAAAGAAGCCTTGGCTCAGCTGATGACGGCCGAGCAGGGCAAACCGCTGAAGGCGGCGCGTAATGAAGTGCAGTATGCGGCCGACTTCTTGCTGTGGTTTGCGGAAGAGGCCAAGCGCGTGTATGGCGCAGTGATTCCTTCTGCGCACGCGGATCAGCGTTTTATGACCCTTAAGCAGGCTGTGGGCGTGGTGGTGGCGATTACGCCGTGGAACTACCCCATTTCTATGATCACCCGTAAGCTGGCGCCGGCTTTGGCGGCAGGCTGTACCGTGGTGTTAAAGCCGGCTGAAGAAACCCCGCTGTGCGCGCGTGCCGTGGTGGAGATTTTGATCGAAGCGGGTCTGCCCACTGGCGTGGTCAACGTGGTCAACAGTAGTCAGCCAGCATTGGTTGGTGAGGTTCTGCTGAGCCATCCTAAGGTGAAGAAAGTCACCTTCACTGGTTCGACTGAAGTGGGTAAGGCCATTGCGGCTAAGGCGGCAGAGCAGGTCAAAAGCGTGTCGATGGAATTAGGTGGCCACGCGCCGTTTATTGTGTGCGCCGATGCCGATCCTGTACATGCTGCTAAAGGCTTGGCCTTGGTGAAGTTTTTAAATACTGGCCAAGCCTGCATCAGCCCTAACCGCGTGTTTGTGCACCGCAGCTTGCTGGATGCCTTTGTGGCCACTTTGATTCAGCGCGTGCGCCAGCTGAAGGCGGGCAATGGTCTAGAGGACGGCGTCAGCATTGGGCCTTTGGTCAGCGCCGCAGCTGTAGCCAAAGTAGCGGCCCAGGTGGCTGATGCCCAAGCCAAGGGCGCCACCGTGCTTTTAGGCGGAGAAGCGTTGACAGAAGGCGCGCTGGCCCAAGGGCATTATTATGCGCCCACCGTGCTGACCAACGTCACTCCAGACATGCTGATCTACCGAGAAGAAACCTTTGGCCCTGTGGCGGCGATCATTGCATTTGATGATGAAGACGACGTGATTGAGATGGCCAACGACACCGAATATGGTCTGGCGGCCTATATCTACACTCATAGGCTGGAGACGGCCTTACACGCTTTTGAAGATTTAAATTTTGGGATCATCGGCATCAATGACATTAATCCGACGGCCGCGGCCGCGCCTTTTGGCGGGATGAACGAGAGCGGTTTGGGTCGAGAGGGTGGTCAGGAAGGCATAGACGCTTATCTACAGACAAAGCTAGGCGGTTTTTCGATATAGGTTTGATGTGTGTTGGGAACTTTGGCGTAAAAAAATGAGTGAAATCATTTTTTTACGCTTTTTTTTATTTAGGCCTCTGGCTTAAATGAGAAAGTGTTGCGTTTTTCATACGGCTACCTTGTTTATGTCATTGAGATTAAAGAACATGTTATAGCAAGCATTGCGCCTTAAGCGGCGGCGCTGGTGATGATTAATCAGGTCTTTATTTTGCCTTAGTGAGTGGATGCAGCGGCCATTCAGCGTTTTAAGGCGCTTTTTTTTAGGTACCAGAGTATTTATTCTCATACTAGTATGTTATATGTATATAAACTACTTATTTTAAATATTTGATTAGTAGCCCGCTCATAGCGGGCGCTGAGCCAGAATAGAGGCAATCTATTGGGGGTAATGTTCCAATAGTATTTTATTTTTTGGAATATAGTGCCTTTTACCTAGCTTTTTAATGAGATTATCTGTTGATTTGGCGCAAATAAGCGCGTGCTTATACTTGTCAGGAGATGTGTTAAGTATTATTTTGGATGTATGGAAAATACTGAAACTTAGCTAAGAAGGAGCGGCATCATGAGTGATAAAGCGACAAAATTAGGACTGGGTGCACTGGCCGCCTTGGTGGTCGGTTCCATGGTGGGGGGCGGTATTTTCGACCTTCCACAAAACGTCAGCGAGAGTGCTGGCGTTGGGGCAACCTTAATTGGTTGGGCCATTACGGGTGTCGGGATGTTGACCTTGGCGTTTGTGTTCCAAACCTTGGCCAACCGTAAGCCCGATTTAGATGGCGGTGTGTATATTTATGCCAAACAAGGTTTTGGCGATTACATGGGTTTCTCATCAGCCTGGGGTTATTGGATGAGCGCATGGCTGGGTAACGTCAGCTATATGGTGCTGTTGTTTACTACTTTGGGTTATTTCTTCCCAAGCTTATTGCAGGTCGATCCCGAAACCGGGGTCAGGACGGTCGGTTTAGCGGCCATTATTGGGGCTTCCGTGCTTTTGTGGGTCATGCACTTCATGATCTTACGAGGCGTTAAGGAAGCCACTTTTATTAACAGCATCGTGACCGTGGCCAAATTGGCACCGCTGGTCATTTTCATCATCGCCGGGTTCCTGGCGTTCAAACTAGAAATTTTCACCGCCGACATCTGGGCCGTAGGCAATCCTGAGCTGGGCAGCGTCATGACGCAGGTTAAAAACATGATGATGGTGACCGCATGGGTGTTTATTGGGATTGAAGGCGCCAGTATTTTCTCTGGCCGCGCCCGTAAACGTTCTGACGTAGGTAAAGCCACCGTCTTGGGCTTCTTAGGGGTGTTGTCGCTCTTAGTGTTAGTCAACGTCTTGTCTTTAGGCATCATGAGCCAAGCGCAATTGGCTGGCTTGCAGTCGCCTTCTTTGGGCGCCGTGTTAGAGCATGCCGTAGGCCCTTGGGGCGGTATCTTGATCAGTGTGGGCGTGTGTGTGTCACTTTTGGGTGCGCTACTGTCTTGGGTGCTTCTGTGCGCCGAGATTCTCTACACCGCCGCCAGCGACAAAACCATGCCAGCCTTCTTGGGTAAAGTGAATAAAAACGACGTGCCTGCCAACGGGCTATGGTTGAGTAATGCCGCAGTACAGGTGTTCTTAATCATCACCTTGTTCTCTGGCAGTACCTATCTATCGTTGATTAAACTGGCCACCTCAATGGTGTTGGTGCCCTACCTGTGGTCTGCTGCTTATGCTTTGCTGTTGTGTGTGAAAAAAGAAACCTACGAAACCGAGAAAGCCTCATGGAATAAAGACGTGGTGATCGCGGTGATCGCAGTGATCTACGCCATTTGGTTGCTGTACGCAGGTGGTTTGAAATACATCTTGTTGTCTACCTTACTGTATGCACCGGGCGCATTGCTCTTTATTAAAGCTAAGCGAGAAGCCAATAAGCCTGTGTTTACAACGATTGAAAAAGTCATTTTTGCCGCTGTATTGCTGAGCGCCATCATCGCTGCAGTACAGTTGATCCAAGGCAGTTTAACGATTTAATTGAATACTTAATGTAGGAACTAACTAGGAGTGTTTATCATGGAAAAGAAATATGGTGTTTATTCTGAAGTCGGTAAATTAAGGAAAGTAATGGTGTGTGCCCCAGGTTTGGCGCACCAAAGATTGACCCCGAATAACTGTGATGAATTATTGTTTGATGACGTGATTTGGGTGAATCAGGCCAAGCGTGACCATTTCGACTTCGTGACTAAAATGCGTGAACGCGACATTGATGTGCTGGACATGCACCGTTTGCTGGATGAGACCTTAGCCATCCCAGAAGCCAAAAAATGGATTTTGGATCGCAAAGTGACCGCGAACTCCGTTGGCCCAAGCATGGTAGCCGACGTACGTGGCTGGTTGGAAGCTCAAGGCAGCCGCGAATTAGCCGAATTCTTGATCGGTGGCGTGGTGTTAGAAGAAATGGGCGATGGCCTGTCTGAAACCGACGTGGGCCAGTTTAAAGCCGCCCTAGGCTATCCAGACTTTGTGTTCCCGCCGCTGCCCAATACGCAGTTTACCCGTGACACTACCTGCTGGATTTACGGTGGCGTGACGCTGAACCCGATGTACTGGCCTGCACGTCGTCAAGAAACCTTATTGACCACCGCCATTTACAAATTCCATCCTGAGTTTACCAGTGCTGAATTTGAAGTATGGTACGGCGATCCAGACGTAGACCACGGCAATGCCCGTCTTGAAGGCGGCGACGTGATGCCTGTAGGTAATGGCGTGGTGTTGATCGGCATGGGCGAAAGGACCACTTTCCAAGCCATCGGCCAAGTGGCTAAATCGCTCTTCGCCAAGGGCGCTGCGCAAAAAGTGATCATTGCCGGTATGCCTAAATCTCGTGCCGCCATGCACTTAGACACCGTGTTCACCTTCTGTGACCGTGACTTGGTGACCCTCTTCCCTGAAGTAGTCGATCAAATCACTGCGTTTACGCTACGCCCTGAAGACAATGCACATGGTTTCTCAATGGTGAAAGAAAACAAACACTTTGTTGAAGTCGTGGCCGAGGCCTTGAATTTGAAACGCCTACGCGTGGTGGAAACCGGCGGGAATAGCTTTGCAGCCGAACGCGAACAGTGGGATGATGGCAATAACGTTGTGGCTCTTGAGCCTGGCGTGATTGTGTCTTATGACCGTAACACCTATACCAACACTTTGCTACGCAAAGCCGGTGTGGAAGTGATTACCATCAGTGCCAGTGAATTAGGTCGCGGCCGTGGCGGTGGTCACTGCATGACCTGCCCAATTGTTCGTGATGCTGTTGACTACTAATTAACATTGTTGGCATACGCCAAGGGGGAAGGCCCTCTTGGCGGTTGCTGAAAACGGGAGAGAATTATGGCTTTTAATATGAAAAATAGGCATTTATTGAGCTTGGTAAACCACACCGAGCGTGAGATTAACTATTTATTGGACCTGTCTCGCGATTTGAAACGTGCCAAGTATGCCGGCACCGAACAGCAAAAGTTAAAAGGCAAAAACATTGCCTTGATCTTTGAAAAAACGTCTACCCGTACCCGTTGTGCCTTCGAAGTTGCCGCTTATGATCAAGGCGCGAACGTGACCTATATTGATCCTAATTCATCACAAATTGGCCACAAAGAAAGCATGAAAGACACCGCCCGCGTATTGGGCCGTATGTACGATGCGATTGAATACCGTGGTTTTTCACAGTCCATCGTCAATGAGCTGGCCGAATACGCTGGTGTGCCTGTATTCAACGGTTTGACCGATGAGTTCCACCCCACCCAAATGTTGGCCGACGTATTGACCATGATTGAGCACAGCGACCAGCCCTTACACAAAATCAAATACGCTTATGTAGGCGATGCTTGTAACAATATGGGTAACTCTTTATTGTTAATTGGCGCCAAACTGGGCATGGACGTGCGCATTGGCGCGCCTAAATCGCGCTGGCCGTCAAAAGAATTGATCAAAATGTGTGAAGGCTTTGCCAAAGAATCAGGTGCGCGCATCACCATTACGGAAGATCCGAAAAAAGCCGTGGATGGCGTGGACTTTATCCACACCGACGTGTGGGTGTCTATGGGTGAACCCGTTGAAGCTTGGGGCGAGCGCATTAAAGAATTGTTGCCTTACCAAGTGAACGCCAAGTTGATGGCCGCGGCCAACAATCCACGCGTTAAATTCATGCACTGTCTGCCTGCCTTCCACAACAGCGAAACCAAAGTGGGTAAAGAAGTGGCCGCTAAATATCCTAAATTGAAAAACGGGATTGAAGTGACTGAAGACGTGTTTGAGTCTCCTGCTAACTTGGCTTTTGAACAAGCTGAAAACCGGATGCACACCATTAAAGCGGTGATGTACGCCAGTTTAACTTAACCTCGTGATCAAAAGCATATTGGCGACAATATGCTTTTTTTAACCGCGAAAGGATGCTAAATGAGAATCGTGATTGCATTGGGCGGCAACGCCATGTTGCGCCGAGGCGAGCCGCTAACCGCAGACAATCAGCGCCAAAATATCCGCATTGCCGCCAAGCAAATTGCCAGCGTAATGGCCGGCAACCAAGTGGTGGTGGCCCACGGTAATGGCCCACAGGTGGGTTTATTGGCTTTACAGAATGCGGCCTATAAAGAAGTGCCCAGCTATCCGCTAGACGTTTTAGGGGCGGAGTCGCAGGGGATGATTGGCTACATGATCGAGCAAGAATTAGGCAACCTGGTCAGCAAAGACGTGCTGTTTTCGACGCTATTGACCCAGGTTGAGGTTGATCGTGAAGATCCTGCCTTCTTGAATCCGACCAAGCCGATTGGGCCGGTTTACGAACAGGCCGTGGCCGAAAAATTGGCGGCAGAACGCGGTTGGCACATTGCCCCCGATGGCGACAAGTATCGCCAAGTCGTGGCCAGCCCGCGGCCGAAAGCCATCGTCAACATCAAGCCGATTAAATGGCTGGTAGAGCAAGGCTGTGTGGTGATTTGCGCCGGCGGCGGTGGGATTCCAACCTACCGCGATCCTAAAGGCTTGTTGCAGGGCGTGGAAGCGGTGATCGACAAAGACCTCTGCTCATCGCTCTTGGCCAGTGAAGTGAAGGCCGACCTATTCTTGATTGCGACCGACGTGAGCGGCGTATTCTTGGATTGGGGTAAGCCTACCGAGAAAGCCATTGCCACCGTCAGCCCTGCTGAATTGAAAGGCATGGATTTTGCCGCCGGCTCTATGGGCCCGAAAGTGTTGGCCGCCTGTGAGTTTGTGGAAAACAGCGGTAACGATGCGGTGATTGGCTCTTTGGCCGATATTGAGGCCATCGTGGCCGGTACGGCAGGCACGCGCGTGAGCGCCAAGGCTAAGCTGACCTATCGTTAAGGGGTTTCTCAAGTACGAAGCGGATCGAGGCCTACTCGATCCGTTTTTTTATGGGTTTTCTTGAATCATGTTTATAATGAGCGTTTTGAGCGTGGATGAGGTCGGTTGCGGTGAATCAAGTTGATGTGGTGGTGTTGGGCGCTGGTGCGGCGGGGATGATGTGTGCGGCTCAGGCGGGGCAAAAAGGTCTGTCGGTGCTGCTGCTGGACCACGCCAAAAAAATTGGCGAAAAAATCCGCATCTCAGGCGGTGGCCGCTGTAATTTTACCAACGATCACCTCGATGGCCACGATGGCTCAGCCTATTTTGTGTCCGAGCAGCCACGATTTGTGCGCCACGCCTTGGCTCAATATCCTGCCGCGGCGTTTCAGGCGCTGTTGGCTCAGCATGGTGTGGCCACCCATGAAAAGCATAAAGGCCAATGGTTTTGCGATGAATCTGCTCAGCAGGTCGTGGCCGTGCTACAGGCTGAGTGCGCTCAAGGTGGGGTGATGTGGCAAACTGAATGCAGCATCGACAGCGTCACGGCGCTGCCAGAGGGCGGGGCGATGCGTTTTGCCGTCAGCACCAGTAAAGGCCTGTGGCATAGCCGCTTTGTGGTGGTGGCCACCGGCGGTCTGGCCGTACCAGCCATCGGTGCCACGGGCTTGGGCTATGAGTTGGCCAAGCAGTTTGGCCACACCGTGGTGACGCCCGAAGCCGCTTTGGTACCGCTGCGTTTTGAGGGTTGGGAGGCGCAAGGCTTACATGATTTAGCGGGCGTGTCCCTGCCGGTAGAAATCAGTACCCAAGAGGGAAAGCAAAGAATCACGTTTGCCGAGGATTTGCTGTTTCGACACAAAGGCCTCAGCGGCCCGGCCATTTTGCAAATTTCCAGCTATTGGCATAAAGGACAGCCGATCGCCATTGACTTATGCCCTGGCGTGGCCATGGCCGAGGCCTTGTGCGCGCACAAGCACGGCCAGAAAATTCAGCTAGACACCGCTGTGACGCAATTGGCTCCACAGCTGCCTAAGCGCCTGATCCAGCACTGGCTGGCCAGCCCCGACTATGTGGCCTACGGCAAGCATAAGTGGGCCGATGTGCCCAATCAGGTCTTGCAGGCCTTGGGCCAGAGCCTCAACGCATGGACGCTGTTGCCTAGCGGCAACGATGGCCATAAAAAGGCAGAAGTGACGCGCGGCGGTGTGTCGGTACGCGAACTGTCACCAAAAACCATGGCCAGTAAGCGCCAGCCAGGCCTATATTTTATTGGGGAAGTGGTGGACGTGACCGGGTGGCTCGGAGGCTATAATTTTCAATGGGCCTGGGCATCGGCGGTGTGTGCGGCCAAAGCCTTGAGTGAGGCGTAAACGGCAGACATAAAAATACCCTCGTGAGAGGGTATTTTATTGGGCGCGTACGCTAATTACTTAGAAAGAGCGTCTTTTGCTTTGTCAGCAGTCGCGTCGATTGACTCTTTAGCAGAGTCAGCGGCATCTTTAACAGAATCAACGGCATTGCTGGCGGCTTCTTTAGCAGCATCAACGGTGTTTTGCGCTTCAGTTTTAGCAGCTTCTGCATTTGCGTCAACGGCAGCTTCAGTTGCTTCTACAGCTTCTTCAGTTGCTTGAGTAGCTTCAGCGCCAGTTTCAGTTGCTTCAGGTGCAACTTCAGTTGCTTCTACAGCTTCAGGAGCAGCTTCTTCTGCAGTTTTGTCAGCTTGTGAACAAGCAGTTAATGCCAATGCGAACAATGCGGTAGCCAAGATTTTTTTCATGATGCACATTCCTTTAGTTGAATTAACGAACTGCCCAATGGACATTGGATAATGTGTGAATTAGGGCATAGAAGAATTATAAACTTTTTCTACACAAAAGCCACATTAACCGCCACTTGGACCCCCCTATCTTATGCTAAATAGGCAAATTTAGCGAATTTAGATGCCTGTTAAGATAGGTTTTTCTGACTTTTGCTCAAAGCTTGACTTTAAAGGTCCTACGAAAAAAATAAACGACGTCTATTTATGTGGCGTGCCCAGAGTAAAATAGCCCAGCCCGAGCCGCCTGAGGCGTAGATGCTGAGGGAATAACCGTCTGGTTTTGCTGGAGTTAAATAGGCCGATGGCGTATTTTGCGCTCAGTCAGGCCAGCTATATTTTTAGAGTTTGATTTAAAAATAAGTAAATTTTTTTTTGATTCAAAAAAGATGTAAAAAAAAGTGTATCTTTTTGTTGACAAGTCGAATCGAGACCTATAGAATTCGCTTTCTCTTGATGAGCAAGGGTCGTTAGCTCAGCTGGTAGAGCAGCGGACTTTTAATCCGTTGGTCGATGGTTCGAATCCATCACGACCCACCAGAACATAGAAAAAGCCACTCAGATTACTGAGTGGCTTTTTCTATGGCTGCGTTGCGCTATTTGTTTTTTACAGGACAATAGACTACTCTAGAGGCAGTCTGATTCTGGCGCCGCCCAGCCCTCAATGTCGGTGTGGGCCGCCTCTCCTTACCTCATGTCTATTCTGGCCTTTTTAAGGCCTGAACGTTAGGAACAATGAAGAAAAAATTGAGCTACGTTATTCTGTTTATCATCGTCTTTATTCTGGCCTCGTTGCTGTCTGTTTACGGGTATGGGGTGTTCGCCAAGCAGGTTAAGGGCGAGCCCAGCCACGTTTTATCTATGGATGAGCAGGCGCTGACCACCCTGGACAAGGCACTACAGCCCTTGATCGCGGCCCATCCAGGCCAAAGTGGTCTGGTGATGCTGCAAGACAATCTCGATGCGTTCGCGGTGCGCGCCTTAAGTGCCCGTGAGGCGGGCCGAAGCCTGGATTTACAGTATTATATTTGGCACGACGACCTCACCGGTAAACTGTTGGGCCAAGAACTATTGGCCGCGGCCGATCGCGGCGTTCGGGTGCGCTTACTGTTGGACGACATCACCACCCATAACCGCAGCAGCATGCTCAGCGCCTTAACTCGCCATCCCAATATCAGCATCCGCATCTTTAACCCTACGCGTGCGCGTGACACTGGCTTTAAGCGTGGCATGGAGCTGGCCTTGAGGGTCTTGAGCGCCAATCGACGCATGCACAATAAGGCATGGATTGCCGACAATCAAGTGGCCATCGTGGGTGGACGCAATATTGGCGACGAATATTTTGACGCCTCTCCCCACATTAATTTTTTCGACATGGACATCTTAGTCGGTGGCAAAGCCGTTGCCGAAGCTTCAGCCATCTTTGATGAGTATTGGAACAGCGATGCAGTGATTCCGCTGTCGGCTTTGGTGACGGCGCCGGAAAATGCCTTACTTAAGCTGCGTACCGAAGTGGCCAAGCAGGCGCAAGGATTGGAAGCCTTGCCCTATATACAAGAACTGCGCCAAGCAAAAAGCGTACACACTTTGTTTCAAGGCCAAACGCCGGTGTATTGGACAGAGCACGTACGCGTGGTCTCTGACCCCGTTGGTAAGGCCAAAGGCGAAGACCGCGAGCGCTGGCTTTTGGGTACGCTCTTAGCCGAGTGGGGGCGTGCACGTGAAGATTTAAAAATCATTTCGCCGTATTTTGTACCCAGCCAGGCGGGCGTGAATATGTTTGAACAGCTCAGCACCCGTGGCGTCGCCGTCAGCGTCTTGACCAATTCCCTAGCCGCCACCGACGTGTTGGCCGTACACGGGGGCTATGCACCGTATCGATTGCCGCTGCTGGCTCAAGGCGTGAAGCTGTTTGAGCTGAAGCCGTTTGCCGATCGGCCGCGCAAAAATCTATTCGGGTCTAGCGGCGCCAGCCTACACACGAAAGCTTTCGTGGTCGATCATCAGGTGGGTTTTGTCGGTTCGTTTAACTTTGATCCCCGTTCGGCGATTTGGAATACCGAAATGGGGGTGATCTTTACCGAGCCGACCATGGTGAAGCTGCTGGAGCAGGAGTTCGCCAAGCTCACCAGCCCCAATGCCAGCTATGCCGTGAGCGCCCCTGAAGGTAAGCTGCGCTGGCAGGACGACAGCGATGGCCAAGAGCCAAAAGAGTGGGACAAAGAGCCGGAATCACGCTGGTGGCAGCGTTGGACGGCGACCATCATCAGCTGGTTGCCGCTTGAATCACAGCTGTAAACGCACGTGATTATTTTATGAATGGCCGCCCTTAATGGGCGGCTATTTTTATGCCGCTGAAGAGTGTCACAAAACCGTCATCAAATTGAGATGGTTTTGTCACAATTAGCGTTTAGGCTATGCCCATTATTCGGCTTTATCTTTTGGGAGTAGTGGGCATGTCACGCATTAAAAATTCATCGTTAAAACACGTGTCGGCAGACCAAGTCAGCAACGACACGACTAACTCGGTCTTTTCCACCGTTTGGCAAACCCGTTTGTCGCGTCGCCATATGCTACAGGCCAGCGGTGCCTTAGGCCTGAGTGCTTATGTGCCTCAGGTATTGGCGCAACAGCTAGGTGGTCAAAGTGCGGTAGGCGGCCATGGCGTACCCAGCCTTGGCTTTAAACCGGTGCCATTCTCGGCCGAAGACACGGTGGTGGTGCCCGAAGGTTATCGCGCTCAAGCGTTTTATCGCTGGGGCGATCCTGTTGGTTTGCCAGGCTATATGCCGGCGTTTAAGCCAGACGGCAGCAATACCACGCTAGAGCAGGCTGCTCAGGCTGGCATGAATCATGACGGCATGTCTTACTTTTCCTTGCCTCTAGGCGGCGACAGCGCCGAGCATGGCTTGTTGGCCATGAATCATGAATACGTCGATTTGGGCCTGTTGTATCCAGACGGCGAGGCTCGTTGGGATTTGAATAAGGCGCGTAAATCACAGAACGCCATGGGGGTGTCGGTGGTGGAAGTGCAAAAAGGCAATGGCCAGTGGCGCATCGTGCCGAATTCGCGCTACGCGCGCCGCATTACCCCCGCCACGCCCATGAATTTAAGCGGCCCGGCCAAAGGCCACCCTTTAATGCGTACTGCGGCAGACAAGCGCGGTGAGAAGGTGTTGGGCACCATGCAAAACTGCGCCAATGGCCAAACCCCGTGGGGGACGTACTTAACCTGTGAAGAAAACTGGTCAGATATTTTTGTGAAGGCCAGCGGTGACATGACGCCCTTGGAAAAACGCTATGGCATCGCCACTAAAGACAGTGGCTACCGCTGGTCGGAAGTGGATGAGCGCTTTGACGTATTGAAAAACCCAAACGAGCCGAATCGTTTTGGCTGGGTGGTCGAGATTGATCCGTTTAATCCTAAGTCCACGCCGGTGAAACACACTGCTTTAGGCCGCATCAAGCATGAAGGCGCCACCATGGCGGTGGCACCAGATGGGCGCGTGGTGGTGTATATGGGCGACGATCAGAAGTTTGAGTACATTTATAAGTTTGTCAGCGCCAAGGTGTACCAACCCAGCAACCGCGCCGCCAATATGCGCCTGTTGGAAGAGGGGACTTTATACGTGGCCAAGTTTAACGAAGATGGTTCAGGTAGCTGGCTGCCTTTAGTGTTCGGCCAAGGCCCATTGACCAGCGCCAACGGCTTTAATGATCAGGGCGAGGTGTTGATTAATACGCGCCGCGCCGCCGACCTAGTGGGCGCCACTAAAATGGATCGCCCCGAGTGGATTGCGGTGGACCCAAATCGCCCTGGTAGCGTGTACTGCACCCTGACCAATAATAACGACCGCGGTAAAGAAGGCAAACCTGGCGCCGATGCGGCCAATCCACGGGTGAATAACCTGTTTGGCCACATCATTCATTGGCAGGAAGACCAAGCCAACGTGGCGCAGCTGAGCTTTAAATGGGATATTTTGGCCTTAGGCGGCAGTCCGTTTGCGCAAAAAGCCGAGCATAAGGGCAATCATTTAGGCGATGCCTTTGGCAGCCCTGATGGTCTAAGCTTCGATCACCGCGGCGTATTGTGGGTGCAAACCGACGTGTCTTCCTCAACCTTAAACCTCAAAGACTATGCCGGCATGGGCAATAACCAAATGTTGGCGGTGGTGCCAGAAACCGGAGAGTTTAAGCGCTTTTTAACTGGGCCGAACGGTGCAGAAGTGACGGGCATTGCCTTTACGCCCGATAACCGGACCTTGTTCATCAATATTCAGCACCCGGGTGAGCCAGCAGATGGCCCGTCGGATCACCTTAACCCTAAAGGCATTTCCAGTTGGCCAGAAGGCGCGAGCGGTGGCCGCCCTCGCTCGGCTACGGTGGTGATTCAAAAGCTCGATGGCGGCATCATCGGCTCGTAATGCACGGCAGTGGCCATGTGGCCACAGTGATTATTGACTTAAGTTAATCGCACGCATGTTTCCGACATGGGTGCGATTTTTTTAGGTGTTTGATTTTAAATGTAGACATTATGTGGGTCATTGTTTTTAAACAACTTAACTTTATGCCGTTTCGATTGACAATGGCCTAGGCGAACCTCTATAAAGTAAAAGAAGTATTAATCAGGCATTTTTTAAACTTAACCATGTAAGCAAGGAGCATCTCAATGAAGCGACTAAGGGATTGGCTGCTGTGGGGGCTGGTGGTGTTGGCGGGGGTGTCGGCGTTTATGACCCTTGCCGTCAGCCGCAATGAGCCCATTAACGCAGTGTGGATTGTGGTGGCCGCGGTGGCGGTGTATTGCATTGCCTACCGTTTTTATAGTTTGTTTATTGCCAACAGCGTAATGCAGCTGGACGAGCGGCGAATGACGCCGGCAGAGCGGCACAATGATGGTTTAGACTATGTACCCACCCATAAGGGCGTGCTGTTTGGCCATCACTTTGCTGCTATTGCGGGCGCCGGGCCGTTGGTTGGGCCTGTGTTAGCGGCCCAAATGGGTTATTTGCCGGGCACTTTGTGGATTATTTTTGGCGTGGTGTTTGCCGGTGCCGTACAAGACATGATGGTGTTGTTTATCTCGATGCGTCGCGATGGCCGCTCTTTGGGCGAAATCATCAAGCAAGAGCTAGGCACCGTGCCGGGCATTATTGCGTCGATCGGCATTTTGATGATCATGGTGATCATCATGGCGGTGCTGTCGCTGATTGTGGTGAAGGCCTTAATCGGCAGCCCTTGGGGTACCTTTACCGTGGCCATGACCATTCCGATTGCCCTCTTTATGGGCGTGTACACGCGCTTTATTCGCCCGGGTAAAATCGGTGAGATCTCGATTGTGGGCGTGGTGTTGCTGTTGGCGGCGATTTACTACGGCGGCCAAGTGGCGACCAGCTCGTGGGGGCATTACTTTACCTTTGATGGCGTGCAGTTGACCATGATGTTGGTCGGCTATGGCTTTGTGGCGGCGGTGTTGCCAGTGTGGCTGTTGTTGACGCCGCGCGACTATCTGTCGACCTTCTTGAAAATCGGCACCATCGTGGCCTTGGCCTTGGGTATTTTGTTCGTGGCGCCGAATCTGGAAATGCCGGCCTTAACTAAGTTTGTAGACGGTACTGGCCCTGTGTTCTCGGGCAATCTATTCCCCTTCTTGTTCATCACCATCGCTTGTGGCGCAGTATCAGGCTTTCACGCTTTAATCTCTTCGGGCACCACGCCGAAGATGATTGAAAATGAAACCCATGTGCGCATGATTGGTTATGGTGGCATGTTGATGGAAAGCTTTGTGGCAATTATGGCTTTGGTGGCGGCCAGCGTCTTGGACCCTGGTATCTACTTCGCCATGAACAGCCCAGCGGCTTTGATTGGCACCAATGCCGTGGATGCGGCGGCGGCGGTGACGCAGATGGGCTTTGCGATCACCCCAAATGAGCTGACCCAAATGGCGGCCGACGTGGGCGAAACCACCATTCTGTCGCGGGCAGGCGGTGCGCCCACGCTGGCGGTGGGGATGGCCCACATCATGCATCAGGCTTTGGGTGGTAAGGAAATGATGGCGTTTTGGTATCACTTTGCCATTTTGTTTGAAGCCTTGTTTATTTTGACCGCCGTAGATGCCGGTACCCGCGTGTGTCGCTTTATGATTCAAGACTTGGGCGGCATTTTCATCAAACCGTTTGCCAACACCGAGTCATTACCGGCCAACCTAATCGGGACAGGCCTCGCCGTGGGCCTATGGGGCTATTTCTTATACATTGGCGTCACTGACCCACTGGGCGGGATTAACTCCTTATGGCCGCTCTTCGGTATCGGTAACCAAATGCTGGCAGGTGCGGCTCTGATTCTGGCCACCGTGGTTTTGGTCAAGCTCAAGCGCGAACGCTATGTGTGGGTGACCTTAGTGCCGACCTTGTTCTTGATTGTAGTGACCACCTATGCCGGGTTCTTAAAACTGTTCGACAGCAACCCAGCGGTCGGCTTCTTGGCTCACGCCGGTAAATACCAAGCTGCTATCGATGCGGGGACGGTTTTGGCGCCAGCTAAAGACATGGAGCAAATGGCCCAAATCGTGTTTAACGACTATGTGAACTCAGGCTTGACCGTGCTGTTCTTGGCGGTGGTGTTCATTGTATTGGTATACGGCATTAAGGTCGCCTTGAAGGCCCGTAAAATTGGCTGGGCAACCGCCAGTGAAGTGCCTGCGGTGTACCGCGATGAGGTTCAGAATGTGGATCAAGCTTAAGGCCAAGCTCGGGCGCTGGTGGCGCCTGGCTTCGGATACCGGACGGCTAATGGTGGGGGTGCCGAACTATGAGCGTTACGTCGCTCAGCGGCGCCGCCACAATCCTCAGGCCCCAGTGATGACGGAGCAGCAGTTTGTGCGCTATTGTGCCGAACGACGACACAACAGCGGCAGCGGTAAGTGTTGCTGACGGCGGTCCTGAATAAGCAAGCCCTCTGTGAACGACAGAGGGCTTTTTTGTGGGCGCCTGAGGCGCTGTAGTCGCCATCAGAGACATTTTTAGACGACGATCAGGGGTAGGGGTGGTTGAGTCTAAAACAGTTCGTTAGGGTGCTTTAAATGGCTTTTGTGTGGCTTGCGGCCACAAAAAACCCGCCCAATGGGCGGGTTGGCGTGATAAGCGGTGACAGCTTAGATGAACTGGACGATCAAGAAGAATAAGCCACCGGCCAGAGCCATCGCAGCAGGGAAGGTGAACACCCAAGCCAGCAAAATATTACGGATGGTTTTCATCTGTAAGCCTGCTTTAGACGCCACCACAGTACCGGCAACGCCGCTGGAGAGAATCTGAGTGGTGGAAACCGGTAGGCCCAATACGTTGGCCATGCCGATGCCGATGGCGGCGGTCAGCTGGGCACATACGCCTTGAGCGTAGGTCATGTGTTTTTTACCAATGCCTTCACCCACGGTTTTGGCCACGCGTTTCCAGCCAATCATGGTGCCCAGGCCTAGGGCTGAGGCCACGGCAATGATCACCCACAGCGGAGCGTATTCAGTCGACAGCGCCAAGTCTTTACGTAGGGCAGACAGATATTGTTTGTCTTGATGGTTCACGTCGGGCAACGAAGCAAACTGTTTGGCCGCATCGTCTAAGCACAATAGGTGGCTACGGGCTTGGCTACGCTGTTCGGTGCTCAATTCACGCATGCTGGCCTTACCCTTGAATAGGGTGGTTAACTCGGCGGCGTGCATTTGCGTGTCGGTGGCCTGACAGTGAATGCCTTGCTGGGTTTCTGGTGCCGGCATGGCAGGGAAGAAGGTGTTGATGTCGGTGCTGCGATCATCGGCAAATTTGCTGAGGTAGCCTGCGGCATCAACCGTGCGTTCGATTTGGTATTGGGTGGTGTCTAAGTTCAATAAGAATTTACCCGGCACAATACAAATCAGCGCCAACATCACTAAGCCCACGCCTTTTTGGCCGTCGTTTGAACCGTGCGCAAAGCTCACGCCACAGGCCGACAGGATCAGCATGAAGCGAGTCCAGAAAGCAGGGTGTTTACGGCCTTCTACGTCTTGACGTTGGTAAGGCGATTTATGGATATTGGTTTCGGGGAAAATAAAGCGAAACGCATGCAGCATAAAGAAGGCTAAGAAGAAGCCAGCAATCGGGGAGAGCAGCAGTGATAGGCCCACGTCGTAAGCTTTACCCCAGTTAATGCCTTGGGTTAAGTCTTGGCCTGCCAGCATGGCATTGGCCACGCCCACGCCGATGATGGCGCCGATTAAGGTGTGTGAGCTAGAAGCGGGTAGGCCGAAATACCAGGTGGCCAAGTTCCAAATGATGGCGCCGATCAAGAGGGCGAAAATCATCGCCAGCATTCGTCCCGAGTCATCTGAAGCTAAGACATCAACCGGTAACAAATGCACGATAGAATAGGCAACGGCCAAACCACCAGCCAATACCCCGACAAAGTTAAAAACCGCAGAGGCCAAAACCGCATGGGTAGGCTTCATCGATTGAGTGTAAATAACGGTCGCTACAGCGTTCGCGGTATCGTGAAAGCCATTGATGAATTCAAAGGCCAATACCAATAGGAGCGACAATAATAAAAGAATAACGAGACCGGCAGTTAAGCCAGAGAAGAGTTCAAACATGATTTAGCAAACATAAATTAAGTTGAGAATGGTAGGTGAATTGTTAGCTTTACTAGCAAATGCGTCAAGCGCTTTGTCTTGAATTATTGCCGTCTAGGTCAATAATGCGTCATTTGTTTTTATATTCATCTACTACGGTGTGTGTCTGTTGACTTTTACCCAAAAGCGAAATGCCTGCTAGGGCAGGCATGCACGCTTATTGGCATAAAAATGTGGGGGCATTGTGCCACGAATCAGCCAAATTTCCCAGTAATGTAATCTTCTGTGGCTTTTTTGGCGGGTGTGGTGAAAATTTGATTGGTGTCGCCCACTTCCACTAAATCACCCAAGTACATATAGGCCGTGGTGTCAGATACTCGCGCGGCTTGCTGCATATTGTGGGTCACCATGGCAATGGTGTAGTCCTGCTTCAATTCGGTAATCAAATCTTCAATGTGGGCGGTTGAGATCGGGTCTAGCGCGCTGGTCGGCTCGTCTAAGAGCAATACTTCTGGCTTGGTGGCGACGGCGCGCGCAATACACAGGCGCTGTTGCTGGCCGCCGGACAGTGAATGGCCAGACTGCTTCAGTTTGTCTTTCACTTCTGTCCACAGGGCGGCTTTATTCAGCGCCCATTCAATACGGTCATCCAGCTCCGCGCGGCTGAGTTTTTCGTACAGCTTGACCCCAAATGCCACGTTGTCGTAAATCGACATTGGGAACGGCGTGGGTTTTTGAAACACCATGCCGACCTTGGCACGCAAGAGATTGATGTCGATGCTGGGGTCGAGGATGTTTTGGCCATCGAGCATGATTTCGCCCTCGGCCTTCATGCCAGGGTACAGGTCGTACATACGGTTGAAGGTGCGCAATAGCGTTGATTTGCCGCAGCCAGACGGGCCAATAAAGGCCGTCACCTGATTCGGTGCTATGCTGAGGTTAATGTCTTTTAAGGCGTGAAAATCACCGTAGTAAAAATTTAAATGATTGATGTTGATTTTCGCTGTTTGTGCAGTGGTGTTCATATCAGTAGGCTCTTAATAAAATTATGCGTGTTTGGATTTGCGGCTCAAGATGCGCGCCAAAATGTTGGCGGTGAGCACGGCTAAGGTAATGATTAGGGCGCCGCTCCAAGCCAGGGCGTGCCAGTCATCGTAAGGGCTCATGGCGAACTGTAAAATCACGTTGGGTAGGTTGGCCAAGGGCGCGTTCATGTCGGTGCTCATGAACTGATTGTTCAAGGCGGTAAACAAGAGTGGTGCGGTTTCGCCGGTGATGCGGGCGAAGGCCAATAAAATACCGGTTAGGACGCCGGCTTTGGCGGCACGTAGGGTCACCATGCCAACCAGCTTCCATTTAGGTGCGCCTAGGGCGGCGGCGGCTTCGCGCAGCGAATTAGGCACCAGGCGCAGCATGTTCTCAGTGGTGCGCACGACCACAGGGATCACCAGTAGCGACAGCGCTAAGGCGCCAGCCCAGCCAGAGAAGTGTCCTTGGGTGACCACGATTAATTCGTAAATGAAGAGGCCGATCACGATGGAGGGTGCCGACAGTAAAATATCGTTCATGAAGCGGGTGGCCGGTGCCAACCAGCCGCGGTCGCCAAATTCGGCCAGATAAATGCCGGCCAGGATGCCGATAGGCGTACCGATTAATAGGCTGAAGAAGGTAATCATCAAGCTGCCGACGATGGCGTTGGCCAAGCCGCCTTCAGTGCCCGGTGGGGGCGTGCTTTCGGTAAATAAGGTCACCGATAGTGCTTCGGTGCCAAAAGAGAACAGCGTCCATAAAATCCAGCCCAGCCAAAACAGGCCAAAGACCATGGTCAGCATAGAGGCGGTTAGGTTAAAGCCATTGACGAAGCGACGGCGGCGATACAAAGATTGATTCATAATATTTAGTTCCTCGTGGGCCAGATTAATGGCTGCGGCCTTCGTTGCGTTTTAGACGCAATAGCATCAGTTTAGAGGCCGACAGCACCACAAAGGTGATGAAGAATAAAATTAGGCCTAAGGCTAAAAGCGAAGACAGGTGTAAGGTATCCACGGCTTCGGCAAACTCATTGGCCAGAGCGGACGTAATTGATACGCCTGAATCAAACAGGCTGGGGCTGATGTTGAAGGTATTGCCAATCATGAAGGTCACCGCCATGGTTTCACCCAGTGCGCGGCCCAAGCCAAGGATGATGCCGCCAACCACGCCGGTTTTGGTGTAGGGCAGTACCACGTGGCGCACCACTTCCCAGGTGTTGGCGCCGAGGCCATAGGCCGATTCTTTTAACAGGGTAGGGGTCACTTCAAACACGTCGCGCATGACCGAGGCGATGAAGGGGATGATCATGATGGCCAAAATCAAGCTGGCGGCAAATAGGCCGATGCCCATGGGGATGCCGTTAAATAAGGTGCCAATAACGGGCACGTCGCCGAGGTTGTCGATGAACCACGGCTGGATGTATTCGGCAAAGAAGGGCGCAAACACGAAGAGGCCCCACATGCCATAAATAATGGAGGGGATGCCGGCCAAGAGTTCGATGGCGATGCCCAGAGGGCGGCGTAGCCAGATCGGGCTTAATTCGGTCAAGAAAATGGCGATGCCAAAGCTGACCGGTACGGCAATCAAGAGCGCGATGACGGAGGTCACGATGGTGCCGTAAATCGGCGCCAGGGCACCGTATTCGCCGGCAACGGGGTCCCAGTTGCTGCTGGTGAAGAAGTCTAAGCCAAAGTGTGCCAGGCTGGGCCAGGCGCCAATGGTGAGGGAAATCAGGATGCCCGCTAGCGAAGCCAATACCAAAAAGGCAAAAAACTTAGTGGTGTTGACGAATAGCCAATCGACTTTGCGTTGGGTGGCCATGCGTTTTTGAATCGTCGACATAAGGTCTCTTTTTCTGAGTTAGTCTGGGTGTGGCAAAACCCAAGCCCACTTTTAACCGTGTGCTTGGGCTTCTGATGCTATGGCTTAGTAAACGGCTTTGCCATTGGCGGTGATGTTTTTCCAGCTTTGGCGAATCAAGGCTTTGGTGCTGTCTGGCATGGCCACGTAGTCCAATTGGCTGGCGGCAGCGTTGCCTTTTTTGTAAGCCCAGTCAAAGAACTTCAACGCTTCTTTAGACTGTTCTGCATTCACTGCATTTTTTTGCATCAAAATGAAGGTGGCAGAGGCGATGGGCCAAGCTTGGGCACCGGCTTGATCGGTTAAAATCAAGTGGAAGTCGGCGGCTTTTTTCCAGTCGGTGTTGGCGGCAGCTTTAAAGGTAGCTTCTGAAGGCTGTACAAAGTTGCCGGCTTTGTTTTTCAAGGCGGTGTGTGACATTTTGTTTTGCTTGGCGTAGGCGTATTCAACGTAGCCAATTGAGTTTTTCACGCGGCGTACGTATACGGCCACGCCTTCGTTGCCTTTACCTGCAGCGCCAGAGGTGGCGGTGGGCCATTTAACCGAGTTGGCGGCGCCCACGGTTTTTTGCCAGTCGGCAGACACTTTGCTTAGATAGTTAGTGAAGTTAAAGGTGGTGCCTGAGCCGTCAGAGCGAAATACGGTGGTGATTTTGGTGGCAGGCAGTTTTAGGCCTGGGTTTAATTTAACCAACGCAGGGTCGTTCCACTGGGTGATTTTGCCCAAGTAGATATTGGCCAAGACGTCGCCAGTGAGTTTTAGCTGACCAGGTTTAATGCCGTCGATGTTGACGATGGGCACCACGCCACCAATCACGGTGGGGAACTGTACCAAGCCTGCTTCTTTGAGTTCGGCCGAAGTCAACGGGGCATCAGAGGCGCCGAAGTCTACGGTTTTAGATTTAATTTGTTTCACACCACCACTAGAACCAATAGACTGATAGTTTACTTGGTTGCCGGTTTCTTTTTTATAAGCCTGCGCCCATTGAGCGTAAACCGGCTGTGGAAAAGAAGCGCCTGCGCCAGTGATGTTGGCGGCCAACAAGCTACCAGATAAAAGAGCTAGGCTTAAGCCTAGAGTGGTACGGGTTAGGACTTGCATGGAAGATCACTCCTTAGTGAGAAAAGTTATTTCGATGTGCACAGTCTAAGAAAACAATATTTCAAAAGTGTGACAAACCGTCACAATATGTTTCATTTTTATTAAACTATTGATTTTTAACGGTATTTAATGTTTCAATTGTGGTGAGGGATAGGGGTTTTGCGTAAATCAGGGAATGTGGTTACAATGCCGCCTATTATCGAAAGTGAGTGAAGGCTGCCCATGTCGCAAAAAAAATGGATACTTGGCAATTGGAAAATGAATGGCCGCGTTGAGCGTAATGCTGCGCTGCTGGCTCAGTTCGCCAGCTTGCCCCTAACCGACAAGGTGGTGGCCGGTATTGCCGCGCCGATGCCGTACGTTGCCAGCGCCGCGACGGCCTTGGCTCAGTCTGCTTTTTTGGCGGGTGCCCAAGACGTGAGTCAGTATGCAGAAGACGGCGCCTTTACCGGTGAAGTGTCTGCGGCCATGCTTAAAGACGTGGGCGCAGATTTTGTGCTGATTGGCCACTCTGAGCGCCGTCAGTACTTTAAAGAAGACAATGCGGTGCTGCGCACTAAGTTTGAAAATGCGCTGCAGGCGGGCGTGACGCCCGTATTATGTGTGGGTGAGCCGCTGGAAGATCGTTTGGCCGAACGGCAAAATGCCGTGGTGGCAGATCAACTTAATGTGTTGAATCATTTGCCGGTGGATTTGTTGGGCGATGAGTTGGTGGTTGCCTATGAGCCTGTGTGGGCCATCGGTACGGGCCAAGTGGCGAGCTTGGCGCAAATTGCAGATATGCATGAATTTATTTATGCACAAATCTTGTCGAAACTAGAAAAGGCTGTTAAGATTCGCATCCTTTATGGTGGAAGTGTAAATGCGGATAATGCGCGCGACATCTTCTGCGTTGGCAAGGTTGGCGGTGCGCTTGTGGGCGGCGCCTCTCTTTCATATGAAAGCTTTGCACATATCTTGAAAGTGGCACAAGAATCTTAAAATTATGGACATATTAAAACTAGTTGTTTGGATCGTTAATATCTTTTCTGCAATCGCTCTGATTGTGCTTGTATTGGCACAGCATGGTAAGGGTGCGGATGCGGGTGCTGCCTTCGGTTCAGGTAGTGCACAAGGGGTATTCGGTTCTGCGGGCTCTTCAAACTTTTTGAGTCGCAGTACGGCTATTTCTGCGTTCATCTTTTTTGCAAGCTGCTTGGCTTTGGGTTACTTCTCTACTCAAGGCGCTGAGAAATTAGATTTCAACTCTGTGACGCAGCCTGCGGCGGTGGAACAGGTGGTTCCGGCCCCAGCGGATAAGGATGCTGTGATCCCGGAATAAAGTTCTAAAGATGCCGACATGGTGGAATTGGTAGACACGCCATCTTGAGGGGGTGGTGGCCATAGGTCGTGTGAGTTCAAGTCTCACTGTCGGCACCAACGGAAGTAGAAAACGCAGGCGTGATGCCTGCGTTTTTTTTATGGGTTTTGTTGTTGTCTGTAGGTTGTGAAATGGCGTGCGAATATGGTGCAAAGCAGCGTAGGTAGTTGAACAAAGTTGCTTTTGCGCCCTTTCAAAGTCATGGGATGTTCTGTACAATGTACACAAATTTTTCGCTTTTGAGGAATTGTCTGAGTCATGTTAGTTAACTATTTTCCCGTATTGATTTTTATCATTATCGGTTTGGTGGCAGGCAGCGTTTTTGTCATTTTGGGCAGTGTGTTAGCGCCCAGTCGGCCTGGTACTGAAAAAAACTCTCCTTATGAGTGTGGTTTTGAAGCATTTGAAAACGCACGCATGAAATTTGACGTCCGCTACTATCTCGTCGCCATTCTCTTCATTCTTTTTGACCTGGAAATTGCGTTTATGTTTCCGTGGGCCGTTGTGTACAAAGAATTAGGCATGTTTGGTTTCGGTTCTATGATGGTCTTCTTGGCCATTTTAGTGGTGGGTTTTGTGTATGAATGGAAAAAAGGCGCTTTAGAATGGGAATAGAAGGCGTTTTCAAGCAAGGCTTTATCACCACTTCGGCGGATAAAGTTTTGAACTACACGCGCACGGGCTCTTTGTGGCCGGTGACTTTTGGTTTGGCTTGTTGTGCGGTTGAAATGATGCACGCTGGTGCGGCTCGTTACGACCTTGACCGCTTCGGTATTATTTTTAGACCAAGTCCTCGCCAATCCGATTTGATGATTGTTGCGGGGACTTTGTGTAATAAGATGGCCCCTGCGCTGCGTAAAGTGTATGACCAAATGGCCGAGCCTCGTTGGGTTCTGTCTATGGGCTCATGCGCCAACGGCGGTGGTTATTATCATTACTCTTACTCTGTGGTGCGCGGCTGTGATCGCGTGGTGCCTGTGGACGTTTACGTACCAGGTTGCCCACCCACGGCTGAAGCCCTGATTTATGGCTTGATTCAACTGCAGAATAAGATTAAACGCACCGCAACCATCGCACGGTAGGAGTTTCTCATGTCGGTAAAAGCTGAAAAACTACAGGCGGCCTTGGAAAGTGCTTTTTCTGCGGTTGGCTGTAACATTATAGTATTCAAAGACGAAGTGACCCTTGAGTGTCCTGCTTCGGCCTATTTCAACGTGATGCAGCAATTGCGTGACGATGAAGCCTTTCACTTTGAAATCCTTGTCGATTTATGTGGCGTAGACTACAGCACCTATAAAAACCAGCCGTGGGCGGGTAAACGGTTTGCCGTGGTGTCCCACCTATTGTCGGTTAAAAACAACCAGCGCGTACGCGTGAAGGTGTTTGCCGAAGACGATGATTTCCCTGTCGTGGATTCCGTTGTGCCTCTGTATAACGGCGTGAACTGGTTTGAGCGCGAAGCGTTCGACCTGTATGGCGTGATGTTTAATAACCATCCAGACCTGCGCCGCTTGTTGACCGACTATGGCTTTGTGGGCCATCCCTTCCGTAAGGATTTCCCAGTCTCAGGCTATGTGGAAATGCGTTACGACGAAAAAGAAGGTCGCGTCATTTATCAACCGGTTACGATTGAGCCTCGTGAAATCACGCCTCGGATCGTCAGAGAGGAGCAGTACGGTGGCTAATCTAAGAAACTACACCATTAACTTCGGTCCTCAGCATCCGGCCGCTCACGGCGTGTTGCGGATGATTGTGGAGATGGAAGGCGAAACGATTATTCGCGTTGACCCCCACATCGGCCTATTGCACCGTGGTACTGAAAAGCTGATCGAGCAAAAAACCTATCTTCAAGGCTTGCCGTATATGGATCGTCTGGACTATGTGTCCACGATGAACAACGAGCACGCTTACTGCTTGGCCATTGAAAAGCTACTCGACATTCAAGTGCCGATTCGCGCCCAGTACATCCGCGTGATGTTCGCCGAATTGACCCGTATCTTGAACCACTTATTGTGGATCGGTGCCCACGCCTTGGACGTAGGCGCCATGACTGTGTTCCTATACGCCTTCCGTGAGCGTGAAACCATTATGGACATGTACGAAGCCGTTTCGGGCGCTCGCCTGCACGCGGCTTATTTCCGTCCTGGTGGCGTGTATCGCGACCTACCGGACACCGTGCCTCAGTACAAGGCCAATAAATTCCGTAACGCCAAAACCTTAGAAGCTTGGAACGAAGACCGTAAAGGCACCATGCTTGATTTTATTGAAGGTTTTGCGAAGAAATTCCCAACCAGTATCGATGAATACGAAACCTTGTTGACCGATAACCGGATTTGGAAACAGCGTACCGTCGACATCGGTGTGGTGAGCGAAGCGCGCGCCTACCAAATGGGCTTTACCGGCCCGATGTTGCGTGGTTCTGGCGTGGCTTGGGATTTGCGTAAATCGCAGCCTTACGACGTGTATGCCGATTTGGATTTTGACGTGCCTGTAGGCGCGACCGGCGACTGTTACGACCGTTACTTGGTGCGCGTGGCTGAAATGCGTGAATCGGTACGCATCATCGAACAGTGCGTGGCCTGGTTGAAAGTCAACGAAGGTCCAGTCATCGTGGATGACCACAAGGTGGCCCCACCATCGCGCGAAGCGATGAAGGCCAATATGGAAGAATTGATCCACCACTTTAAATTCTTTACTGAAGGCATGCATGTGTCTGAAGGTGAAGTGTATGTGGGTACGGAACACCCTAAAGGTGAGTTTGGTATTTACATGATTTCAGATGGTGCCAATAAGCCTTACCGCGTGAAGATTCGCGCACCAGGGTACGCTCATTTGAGTGGTATGGATGAAATGGCCAAAGGCCATATGTTGTCGGACGTGGTGACCATCATTGGTACCCAAGACATCGTATTTGGGGAGATTGACCGATAATGTTATCTACCGTGTCATTACAAAAAATTGATGCCGAATTGGCAAAATATCCAGAAGATCAACGCCGCTCTGCCATTATGTCGGCGCTGCGCATTGCGCAAGACGAACACCGTCATCTCAGCGCAGAGTTGATCGAGTTTGTGGCCAACTATGTGCGCATCGCTCCTGTGGCGGCCTTAGAAGTGGCCACGTTCTATAATATGTACGATTTAAAGCCTGTGGGTAAATACAAACTAACCGTTTGTACCAACCTGCCTTGCGCTTTGCGTGGTGGGGTGAACGCCGCTGAATACCTAAAACAAAAATTAGGTCTTGAGTTTGGCCAAACCACCGCCGACGGCAAGTTTACCCTGGTTGAGGGTGAGTGCATGGGTGCTTGTGGTGATGCGCCAGTGATGCTGGTGAATAATCACAAAATGTGCAGCTTCATGACCCCAGAGGCGATTGAGCAGAAATTAGCGGAGTTAGACTGATGGCTATTTATGAATCAGGTGTGATTTTTAATCAGTTAGATACTGCCGATGCAGACTGCTGGACCCTTAAAGCCTATGAGGCTCGTGGCGGTTATCAAGCACTGAAAAAAATTCTGACCGAAAACATGACGCAAGACGACGTCATTGCCGAAGTAAAAGCATCGGGCCTGCGCGGCCGTGGCGGTGCGGGCTTCCCGACCGGTTTAAAATGGAGCTTTATGCCCCGTTCTTTCCCCGGCAATAAATACGTGGTGTGTAACACCGACGAAGGTGAGCCCGGTACGTTTAAAGACCGCGACATCATGCGTTTCAATCCCCATGCGGTGATTGAAGGCATGATCATTGCCGGTTTTGCGATGGGTGCGGCTTCTGGTTACAACTACATTCACGGCGAAATTTTTGCCGAGTATGAGCGTTTTGAAGAAGCGCTGGCTGAAGCCAAAGCCGCCGGTTATTTGGGCCAAAATATTTTGGGCACCGACTTTAGCTTCGAGCTATACGGCCATCACGGCTACGGCGCCTATATTTGTGGTGAAGAAACCGCTTTGCTAGAGTCGCTGGAAGGTAAAAAAGGCCAACCGCGCTTTAAACCACCGTTCCCAGCCTCTTACGGCCTGTACGGTAAGCCCACCACCATTAACAATACTGAAACCTTTGCTTCTGTGCCGTTCATCATTACCGACGGCGCGGCCAAGTTTGCCGAGCAAGGGATCCCCAATAGCGGCGGCACCAAGCTATTTTCAATCTCGGGTCACGTAGAGCGTCCAGGCAACTATGAAGTGCCTTTGGGTACGCCTTTTGCCACCCTTTTGGAAATGGCCGGCGGCATGCGTGGCGGTAAAAAATTGAAAGCCGTGATTCCTGGTGGGTCATCTGCGCCGGTGTTGCCTGCCGACATCATGATGAACACCAATATGGATTACGATTCAATCAGCAAGGCTGGCTCTATGTTGGGTTCGGGTGCGGTGATTGTGATGGACGAAGATGTGTGCATGGTGAAAGCACTGGAGCGTTTGTCTTACTTCTACTTTGAAGAATCATGTGGTCAATGTACCCCTTGTCGTGAAGGCACAGGTTGGTTGTACAAAGTAGTCCACCGTATTGAGAATGGTTTGGGCCGTCCAGAAGACTTAGAACTATTGGCTTCTGTAGGCGACAACATGGCAGGGCGCACCATTTGTGCCTTGGCTGATGCTGCCGTCTTCCCGGTGCGTAGTTTTACCAAACATTTCTTAAATGAATTTGAGCATCACATCGAACATAAAAAATGTTTGGTTGATCACAAATGGTTTTAACACGCACTAAGCGTAACGATTAGGATAGCTTAAGTCATGTTGCAAATCGAAATTGATGGAAAAGAGCTCACGGTAGAGCAAGGGAGCACAGTGATTGAGGCCGCCAATAAGGCAGGTACTTATATTCCTCACTTTTGCTACCACAAAAAATTATCTATAGCGGCGAACTGTCGTATGTGCTTGGTTGAGGTGGAAAAAGCCCCTAAACCATTGCCTGCGTGCGCCACGCCTGTAACCGATGGCATGAAAGTCATGACCCATTCGCCTTTGGCTAAAAAAGCCCAGCAAGGTGTGATGGAGTTCTTGCTGATCAACCATCCATTGGATTGCCCAATCTGTGACCAAGGCGGCGAATGTCAGCTGCAAGACTTGGCCGTAGGCTACGGCAACAGCAGCAGCCGCTATCAAGAAGAAAAACGCGCCGTTGTCGGTAAAGACATGGGCCCGTTGGTGTCGGCGCAAGAAATGTCGCGCTGCATTCACTGCACCCGCTGCGTTCGCTTCACCGAAGAAATCGCCGGCATGCAGGAAATCGGCATGGTGAACCGTGGTGAACACTCTGAAATTATGTCGTTTGTTGGTCAAGCGGTAGAAACAGAGCTGTCGGGTAACGTGATCGATCTGTGCCCAGTGGGCGCCCTGACCAGCAAACCGTTCCGCTACGATGCCCGCTCTTGGGAGCTGTCGCGCCGTAAATCGATTTCGGCCCATGATGCCCTGGGTTCTAACCTAGTGGTGCAGGTGAAAGACCACGGCGTGCGCCGCGTGATCCCGATGGAAAACGAAGCGATTAACGAATGCTGGCTGTCAGACCGCGATCGTTTTGCCTACGAAGGTTTGAGCCACGCTGAGCGCTTACAGCGCCCGATGATCAAACACGGCGGTGAATGGTTTGACGTTGAGTGGGAAACCGCTTTGGAATACGTGGCCAAAGGCCTAAACGGCGTTGGCAACGATTTTGGCAAAGACAGCATTGGCATCTTGGCCAACCCAATGAACACCGTGGAAGAGCATTTCTTGACCAAGCAATTGGCCGCAGCGTTTGGGGTGAAAAACCTAGACAGCCGCCTACTGCAACAAGATTTCCGCCTAGATGCCGTCAACGACAGCACCCAATGGTTGGGTCAAAGCATTGAAGCCTTTGCCGCCAGCAATGCGTTCTTGGTGGTGGGTGCGCAGCTTCGCGCTGAACAACCCTTATTGACCGCCCGCATTCGCCAAGCCGCCAAAAAAGGCGCCAAGGTGAGCGTATTGGCCAGCAGCAAAGAAACCCTACACATGGATTTAGTGCGTCAAGACGCGATTCATCCAAACGACTGGGTCAGCACTCTTGAAGCCATGGCCAGCGGCAGCGACGCCGTTGCCACTAGCCTCAAAGACGCAGAGCACAGCACCATCGTATTAGGCGCCATCGCTCAAAACCATCCACGTTACGCCGACATTTATGCCGCTGCTCAAGCCTTGGCCGAAGCCACTGGCTCTGTATTGAGCATTCTGCCTCAGGCTGCCAACACTGTGGGCGCTAGCCTAATGGGTGTTAAGCCAGCTCAGGGTGGTTTGAATACCCAAGAGATGATTGCTAAGCCTAATAAAGCCGTGGTGTTGGTGAACGTTGAAGCCAATATGGACGTGGCCAACGGTGCGGCGCTGGTGAACGCTTTGGGTCAAGCCCAAACCGTGATCGCGCTGAGCGCTTATAAAGATGCGGCGATGCTGGAATACGCCGACGTGCTGTTGCCGGTGACGCCGTTTACCGAAACCGCTGGTTCGTTCGTGAACATGGAAGGTAAAGTACAAAGCTTCCACGGTGTGGTGCGTCCTTTGGGCGAAGCACGGCCGATGTGGAAAGTTTTGCGCGTGATGGGCAACGTGTTGAATCTGCCTGGTTTTGACTATGAATCAGTGGATCAAATTCACGCCGCTGCTTTATCTGGCCTGAATCTTGAGACTGCTTTGAATAACCACATTGCAGGTGTGCGCGTGGCGGCTGATGCCCAGCGCGCTCCTACTGAATTGACCCGTGTGGGTTATGTTGCGGCTTACGCCACCGACGCCATTGTGCGCCGTGCGCCAGCCTTGCAGCAAACCGCACAAGCGGCTGCACCGTTGGCTTACGTTCATTCGAACACCTTAAGCCAACTGGGCTTTGCTGCAGGGGACAGCGTTCTGGCTGAGCAGAAGGGCAGTGGTGCCGTTATGGTGACATTGGCTGCTGACGATGCCTTGCCAGAAGCCGTTGTGTGTTTGGCCCACCATCAAACCACGCAGGCTTTGGGTGCGTTGGTTGGTGCCATTGAGTTGAAACGAGGATAATCATGCAAGCTTGGTTACAAAACTTATTGGGCATGGAACTAGGGCTGACGATTTCAATTCTGTTGAAAATCGTGCTGATTTTGATTCCATTGATCTTAACCGTGGCGTACTTGACCTTCTTTGAACGTAAGGTCATTGGCTATATGCAACTGCGTACGGGTCCAAACCGCGTGGGTCCTTGGGGCTTGATTCAGCCCTTCGCCGACGTTTTAAAACTGTTGATGAAAGAAATTATTCACCCCAGCAGCGCCAACAAGGCTTTATTCTTGATTGCGCCGGTGCTGGCCATCATGCCGTCTTTTGCGGCCTGGGCGGTGATTCCTTTTAATGAAGAATTAGTGTTGACCAATACCAATGCGGGCGTGCTGTACATTCTGTCGTTGACGTCGATGGGTATTTACGCCGTGATCATTGCAGGCTGGGCCTCTAACTCTAAGTATGCGTTTTTAGGCGCGATGCGTTCATCGGCCCAAATGATTTCCTACGAAATCGCCATGGGCTTTGCTTTGGTGGGCGTGGTGATGGTATCGGGCAGCCTGAACTTCATTGACATTGTGAACTCACAGGCCAGCGGCATTGCCGGCGGTTCGGTGTTCTCTTGGAACTGGTTGCCTTTATTCCCCTTGTTTGTGGTGTTCTTGATTTCTGGCGTGGCCGAGACCAACCGTGCACCGTTTGACGTGGCCGAGGGTGAATCTGAGATTGTGGCTGGTTTCCACGTTGAGTATTCAGGTATGGCCTTTGCGGCGTTCTTCTTGGCCGAGTACATCAACATGATTTTGATTGGTGCTTTGGTGGCTTTGCTGTTCTTGGGCGGCTGGCTGTCTCCGTTCCCAGCGAGCTGGGGCTTCATCGGCCAATCTAGTATTTTGTGGATGTTCTTGAAAATGTCTATGGTGTTGTACAGCTTCTTCTGGTTGCGTGCGACGTTCCCTCGATTCCGTTACGATCAGATCATGCGTTTGGGTTGGAAAATCTTTATTCCCATTACCTTGATTTGGGTGGCCGTTGTGGCTGCGTGGATGGTAACGCCTTGGACAATTTGGTAAGCGATTGAGAGTGAATGAAAATGCGAAATCTGTTTAAAACCTTTTTCTTAACGGAATTGCTGGTCGGCATGGGCGTGACGCTGAAGAACTTCTTCGCCCGCAAGATCACGATTCAATTTCCGGAAGAGAAAACCCCTCAGTCAGTGCGCTTTCGCGGACTACACGCCCAGCGTCGTTATCCCAATGGGGAAGAGCGCTGTATTGCTTGTAAACTTTGTGAGGCCGTGTGTCCTGCGATGGCGATTTCAATCGCTTCTGAGCAGCGCAGCGACGGCACCCGTCGTACCACTCAATACGATATTGACTTAACCAAGTGTATTTTCTGCGGCTTTTGTGAAGAAGCTTGTCCAGTAGATGCCATTGTGGAAACACACATTCTTGAGTATCACGGTGAAAAACGTGGTGACTTGTATTACACCAAACCGATGCTGTTGGCGATTGGCGATAAGTATGAAGCCGAAATTGCCAAAAACAAAGCAGCTGATGCCAAATATCGTTAAGGGGTGGTCATGACTTTTCAATTGGTTTTATTTTATGTGTTTTCGGCCATTTTGCTCACCGCTGCGGTTAACGTGGTGGTGTCCAAAAACCCGGTACACGCTGCCTTGTTTTTAGTGCTGGCGTTTTTTACCAGCGCTTGTTTGTGGATGTTGATGCAGGCTGAATTCTTGGCCTTGCTGTTGGTCCTGGTCTATGTTGGTGCGGTAATGGTGCTGTTCCTGTTTGTGGTGATGATGATCGACATCGATCTGGAAACCATTCGTCAGGGTTTTTGGCGCCACCTACCGGTTGCACTGATTGTTGGTGCTTTGATGGCGGTCCAAATTGTGTTGATTCTGATCGACCCTAAGCTAAACCTTGCTTCTTTTGGCGCCTTGCCTGACGTGGCGGCAGATGCCAACAACGTACGCGAACTTGGCCTATTGATCTACACTCAGTATTTGTTGCCGTTTGAATTAGCGGCGGTGTTGTTGCTGTTGGCGATTGTGGCCGCGATTGCATTGGCCCATCGTAAACGTGAAACAACCAACAATATTAACGTGTCGGCTCAGGTGAAAGTCCGCAGTCAAGATCGTTTACGTATGGTGAAAGTGGCCGCTGAGCGTCCCGCTGCACCAGTTGTGGATGACGTTGAGGCGAATGCAGGGAGTGAGAACAAATGATTACGATTACACACTTTTTGGTGTTAGGCGCGCTGCTGTTTGCCATCAGCGTGTTGGGCATCTTTATGAATCGCAAGAACGTCATTGTGCTATTGATGGCGATTGAGCTGATGTTGTTGGCGGTGAATTTTAACTTTATTACGTTCTCGCAATACTTGAACGACACCGCAGGACAAATTTTTGTTTTCTTCATCTTGACCGTGGCGGCAGCAGAATCAGCCATCGGTTTGGCAATTATGGTGCTGTTGTTCCGCACGCATAGTTCGATCAGTGTAGAAGACTTGGGCAGCCTAAAAGGCTAAAGTTTAACCAGACATAAAGCAAAAAACGCATGGACAAAATGAGCTTATATCTGCTAATTGCACTCGCACCTCTCGTGGGGTCTTTAATAGCAGGGTTGTTTGGATGGTTAATTGGTCGCACAGGCGCTCATGTTATTACCATCCTTGGGGTTGCGGTTTCGGCCGTACTGTCGGCCTATGTTCTATATGGCTACGTGACCGGACAGTCACAGCCATTCGACGAAAACCTGTACACTTGGTTGACCGTTGGTGGCGTCGATCTTTCGATCGGCTTCATGATGGACAGCTTAACCGCGATGATGTTGGTCGTGGTGACCAGCGTGTCGCTGATGGTGCATATTTACACCATTGGCTACATGAACGGTGACCCAGGCTATCAACGCTTCTTCAGCTACATTTCACTGTTTACCTTCTCAATGTTGGTGTTGGTGATGAGCAATAACTTCATCCAACTCTTCTTCGGTTGGGAAGCTGTGGGTGTGGTGTCTTACTTGCTGATTGGTTTTTACTTCAAAAAACCGACTGCGATTTACGCCAACTTAAAAGCCTTCTTGGTGAACCGCGTGGGTGACTTTGGTTTCCTATTAGGTATTGGCATGGTGCTGATTTATTTCGGCGGCAGCTTACAGTATAAAGATGTGTTCGCTCACGCACCTGAAGTGATGAACGCCACTATTTCTTTGATTCCTGGTACTGAATGGTCAGTGGTAACCGTGACTTGCTTGCTTCTGTTTGTGGGTGCCATGGGTAAATCAGCGCAGTTCCCACTACACGTGTGGCTACCAGACTCAATGGAAGGTCCTACTCCGATTTCTGCTCTGATTCACGCCGCCACCATGGTGACTGCGGGTATCTTTATGGTGTCACGCATGTCGCCGCTGTACGAAATGAGCGATGTGGCGTTGAACGTCATCATGATCATTGGCGCGATTACGGCCTTGTTCATGGGCTTCTTGGGTATGATCCAAAACGACATCAAACGCGTTGTGGCCTACTCAACCCTGTCTCAGTTAGGCTATATGACCGTGGCTTTGGGCGCTTCGGCTTACTCAATCGCCATGTTCCACGTGATGACCCACGCCTTCTTTAAAGCCTTGTTGTTCTTGGCTGCGGGTTCGGTGATCATCGGTATGCATCACGAACAAGACATGCGTAAGATGGGCGGCCTGCGTAAATACATGCCGATTACCTGGATTACCTTGCTGTTGGGCTCGCTGTCATTGATCGGCACGCCGTTGTTCTCAGGCTTCTTCTCTAAAGATTCGATTATTGAAGCGGTACATGCTTCTAACTTGCCAGGCGCCGGCTTTGCTTACTTTGCCGTGATTGCCAGCGTGTTTGTGACTGCGTTTTACTCGTTCCGCCTATACTTTTTGGTGTTCCATGGTAAAAATCGCTGGCGCGAAGCGTCTCACGACGACCACGGCCACGACGATCATGGCGAACACCACGGCCTTGGCCCGAACGACAATCCTAAAGAAAGCCCTTGGGTTGTGACCCTGCCTTTGGTGCTGTTGGCGATTCCTTCGGTATTGGTGGGCTACTTTGCCATCGAACCGATGCTGTACGGCTCGTTCTTTGATGGTGTGATCACCGTTGATGCAGCGAAGCATCCAGCCATGACGACCTTGGCCGGTGAATTCCACGGCGCTTGGAATATGGTGACCCATGCCTTGACCACCTTACCCATTATGTTGTCGCTATTGGGCGTGGTTGTGGCCTATGTGTTCTATATGGTGACCCCAGCCGTACCGGGTAAAATCGCCAGTGCATTTAAACCGATTACCATCTTGTTAGAGAAAAAATACTTCTTAGACGAGATTTACTATGCGGTGTTTGCCAAAGGTTCTCGAGCATTAGGTACCTTCTTCTGGAAAGTAGGGGATACCTGGATCATTGATAACTTTTTTGTCAACGGCGCGGCCAAAATGGTCGGTGTCATTGCCAGTGTGGTACGCAAAATCCAAACGGGCTTTATCTATACCTACGCTACAGTCATGATTGTTGGGGTGTTGGTGCTGGTTACTATGTGGTTTTTACCCTTAATCAGTCGTTAAGCGTTTGCTTTGTTTCATCATCATTAGTTTAGGCATAAACCATGTACGAGAATTTACTCAGTTTAGCAATTTGGATCCCCATCCTTGCCGGTATTTTGATACTGGCAACGGGATCGGATAAAAGAGCCCCACTGGCCAAAACCTTGGCCGTGGTGGGCGCTGGCATCAGCTTTTTAGTCACGCTGCCGTTGTTCATCTACTTTGACCGACTCAGCGGCGGCATGCAGTTCGTGGAATTCCATCCATGGATTGAAAGCTTGAACTTAAACTACCATTTGGGCGTAGACGGTATTTCCGTGCTGTTCGTGATTTTGAACAGTTTCACCACCCTGATGGTTGTGTTGGCGGGTTTGAAAGTCATCGAAAAGCGCGTGGCCCAATATTTGGCCTCGTTCTTGATCATGTCAGGTTTGATCAACGGTGCTTTCAGTGCCTTAGACGCCATCCTGTTCTACGTGTTCTTTGAAGGCATGTTGATTCCGATGTATTTGATCATCGGTGTGTGGGGCGGTCCGCGTCGCGTGTACGCAGCCATGAAGTTCTTCTTGTACACCTTGATGGGCTCATTGCTCATGTTGGTGGCCTTGATTTACCTATCAGGCCTAGCCGGCGGCAGCTTCGCCATTTTGGATTTTCAAAACATCCAAAAAATTGGCATGACCACGCAGATCTTGATCTTCATCGCCTTCTTCTTATCATTTGCGGTTAAAGTGCCGATGTGGCCTGTGCACACTTGGTTGCCAGACGCCCACGTGGAAGCGCCTACCGGTGGTTCGATGGTATTGGCGGCGATTACCTTGAAAATTGGTGCTTACGGCTTCTTACGTTTCGTGTTGCCGATTGTGCCCGATGCGGCGCGCTACTTTGCGCCTGCCATGATCGTGCTGTCGTTGATCGCGGTGGTGTACATTGGCCTCGTCGCCCTAGTACAAACCGACATGAAAAAATTGGTGGCTTACTCTTCCATTAGCCACATGGGTTTTGTGACCTTGGGTATGTTCCTGTTCATCGGCATGGATTTGAATGAGATTGCCGTGAAAGGTGCCATTGTACAAATGGTGTCGCATGGTTTTGTGTCTGCTGCCATGTTTATGGGCATCGGTGTGATGTATGACCGTATGCACACGCGTAACATCGCCGACTACGGTGGTGTGGCCAATAAGATGCCGATTTTTGCGGCCTTCATGATGTTGTTTGCGATGGCCAACTCAGGCTTGCCAGGTACTTCTGGCTTCGTGGGCGAATTCATGGTGATCATGGGCGCCATCAAAACCAACTTCTGGATTGGTGCTTTGGCTGCGACTACGTTGATTTTCGGTGCGGCATACACCTTGTGGATGTACAAACGGGTGCTGTTCGGTGCGGTAAGCAACCCTGAAGTAGAGAAACTACAAGACGTATCAAAACGCGAATTTTTGATTTTAGCCGTGCTTGCGATCGCTGTATTAGGTATGGGTCTGTATCCAGAACCATTTGTGGCTGTGATTCATCAGGCTGCGAATGATTTAATTGCCCATGTGGCGCAAAGCAAAATTTAAGGAAGTGTGAATGAACTGGGCCGATTTAAATCTTATCCCCGCAATGCCTGAAATTGTGCTTCTGGTGGCATTGTGTGTTGTCTTATTAGTAGACGTGTTGTTTAGCCATAAAGCCAAGTGGGTGGCTTATGGCTTGAGCTTGGTGACGTTGGTAGTGGTGGCGGGCCTGCAATTTAAAGCCGGTGAAGTAGTGCCTGCCATGACGTTTAGCGATATGTTCGTGTCGGACAGCCTGTCTCAGGTGGCCAAGTTTGCGATGTATATTGCAACCTTCTTCCTGTTTATTTACAGCCGTCCTTACCTACAAAGCCGTGACATGTATCAAGGCGAGTTTTACACCTTGTCGCTGTTCTCCCTGTTGGGGATGGCCATTATGGTCAGCAGCAACCATTTCTTGGTGTTGTACATTGGTCTTGAGTTGATGTCTTTGGCTCTGTACGCCATGATCGCGCTGCGCCGCGACCATCCGCAAGCCAGTGAAGCCGCATTTAAATACTTCGTATTGGGCGCTTTGTCTTCAGGCTTGTTGCTGTACGGTATGTCTTTGGTGTACGGCGGTACCGGTTCGTTATACTTGACCGATATGGTAGCAGGCTTGAGCGACGGGACGGCAAACGCCACCCTGACTCAGTTTGGCTTGGTGTTTGTGGTGGTGGGTTTGGCCTTTAAATTGGGCACCGTACCGTTCCACATGTGGGTACCTGACGTTTATGAAGGTGCACCGACCATTATGGGCGCGTTTTTGGGCGCGGCCCCTAAGATTGCTTCGGTGATTTTCATGTTCCGCATCTTGGTGATGGGCCTAAGCCCATTGGCCGAGCAGTGGGTGCCGATGTTGAATCTGTTGGCGATTGCCTCATTGTTGGTGGGTAACCTATCTGCCATCATGCAGACCAACGTGAAGCGGATGTTGGCTTACTCAACCATTTCTCACATGGGTTTTGTGGTGCTGGGCTTTATGGGCGACCTATTGGGCTACCAAGCGGCCATGATCTACACCTTGACCTACGTGGTGATGTCGGTTGCCGCCTTCGGTATCTTGATGATCTTGTCGACCAAAGAACACGAGTGTGAAAAGCTAACCGATCTAGCCGGCTTGAACCAAACGCATCCATGGATGGCGTTCTTGATGCTGCTGACCATGTTCTCTATGGCTGGTATTCCTCCGTTGTTGGGCTTCTACGCTAAGTTTGCCATCATCCAAGCCTTGTTGGCTCAAGGCTACTTATGGGTTTCTGTGTTTGCGGTGATCATGTCGTTGATCGGTGCTTTCTACTACCTACGCGTGGTGAAAGTGATGTACTTCGATCAGCCTAGCCAAACCGTTGCCGCTGTTAACATGACGTGGGAAGTGAAGCTATTCTTGAGCATCAACGCCTTGGCGCTATTGGCTTTGGGCATCATGCCTGATGCTTTGGTTCAGTGGAGTACGCAAGCTTTTCAATTCTTGCTATAATCACTGAAACACTCAATCGAACGGCAACTTGGGTTGCCGTTTTTTTATGGAAAAATCATGACAGCCAGTATGTACATTTTATTGTTGGTGGCCTTTATTGCGGCCAACCTACCGTTTGCCAGCGACAAGCTCTTTTTTGTGCTGCCTTTGAAAAAAAAGCATGCGTTTTACCATTTATTAGAGCTGGCGGTATGGTATGTACTGGTAGGCGGCATGGCCTATGTATTGGAAAAGCAAGGGTCGATGTCGGTCCACGAACAGCAGTGGGAGTTTTTTGTGACCACTATGTGCCTGTTCTTGGTGTTTGCGTTTCCTGGCTTTGTGATCCGCTATTTTTGGGCCAGTCGTAAATTGGCCTAAAGGCATGAACGATGTCAAAACCGCAGCCGCTGCTTAAGCGCCTGCGGTTTTTTTGTGGATGTCGCTGTGGTGTTGGGTAGGGTGGGTCGCGACCCACGCAGTTTTAGGTTTTGGCACGTGGGCACGCTGCGCTTTGCCTACCTTACAAATGGCCAATAAACTATGGTTTATTAAGGCTAGGTATTAAATCCACAAAAATGCCTTAATCATATTCCTATTAATTGAAGGTTACCTTTCACTACCTTGTGTGACAACTCCCCACGTCTCCCCTAGGTGAAGTACCGTCCCCTTTTAGCCGCTGAGGCGGTTCGTGCAGGGCCGGGGCTTTTGAGGCAAGCATGGCTTCTTGCCGCCGGCAATGTGCGGGCCAACGAGGGCACCCGCAAAGCGGGCGGATAAAGTGGGGTGTTTTTTCTTTGCTTCGTTTCTTTTGGACATCCAAAAGAAATGACGTCGCCCAAGGGGCGAAACAAAACGATTAATCAATAGCGAAATAACCGAAGCATTATGAAACAAATAATTCAAAACGGTGGGCACGCTGCGCTTAGCACCACCCTACGCCTAACGGTAAAACATGATTGCCATTAAGGCGCATTGAGGACCGACACTATAAACCATGGTTTATTGGCACTTTCCTGCGGCGTCAGACAAAAAAGACTGAATCTCATGCAAAGATTCAGTCTTTAGGTTTAGGCCAACTGCTGTGATGCTGCCATAAAGGCATTTGGATGGCTATACGTTCGTATTTCTGGATGCGGGTAATGGGTGAGCCTAGTAGAAGCTTTTCTCGCCCTCTGGGCGCGTTTTGAAGCGTTTGTGCAGCCAGAAATATTGTTCGGGCAGACGGCGGGCCTGTTCGCCTATGAATTGGTTCATGCGCAAGGTGTCGGCTTCGGCGTCTTCTGAGGGAAAGTCAGCCCACTCAGGAAAAAATTCCAGCTCAAAGCCATCGTTGCGCCGATTGGTGATCATGGGGATTACTTTGGCGTTGGTTAATTTAGCGATGCGGCTTAAGCCTGGCGTAGTGGCGGTGTTGACGCCCATGAAATCAACAAAAATAGAGTCTTTGGGGCCAAAGTCTTGATCAGGTAAATACAGAAAAGGCGCGTCGGTGGCCTTAATGGTTTTGATCATGGCCAAGAGGCCGGCGGTGCGAGGGACGATGTGGGCGTTGTGATAGCGTTGGCGGCTGTCGTACATCTGCTTGTCCATGATGGGGTTTTTTTGCTTGGAATAGATGCTCAAAAGAGGCTGGGTTTGGTTGAGTTTAAAAACGCCCATTTCAAACGCGCAAAAATGGGGATACAGTAAAATCACCTTATGGCCCTTTGCCAAGGCTTCGTCTAAATAGTGTTTGTTCTTATAAGTCACCAGTTTGTCGATGCGCTCGGCCGACGAATACCAGCAAATGCCATACTCGAGAATCATGCTGGTCATGTGCTGAAAGTTCTGTTTCAGAATGCGGTCGCGCTCGGCCTGGGTCTTCTCTGGAAAACACAGGGCTAAGTTGGTCTGGCCGATGTGGCGGCGATTGCCGATGAGGCGATACAGCACGGCGCCCAATAGGTTGGCCAGGCGGCGTATCATGCTATAGGGCAACAGGCGAACCATATATAAGAAGGCAAAGGCGAGTTTCATCATGGTGCTGGAGGTCTTTCCGCGCCGGCAGGCACTTTATATCTGTTATAACTGAATAAATATTGTGTTGGAAACTCGAGGATTAAGGCCTCTACGGCTTGGTTGATGATGACAGTATCTTGTACTTTATCCTGTGTGAGCGGCGTATTCAAGGGGCGGATGTGTAATTTGAACCCTTTACCCTTGGGCAGGCGTTCGCCGACAAAGAAAAAGGTGCGCACGTTTTTCATTTCGGCCAAGCGTGCGGCCAGCGTCATGGTGTAGGCGGGCTTGCCAAAAAACGGCACCCATACGCCGTCGCCGCCATTGGGTACTTGATCGGGCAGGATGATGGTGGCTTCTTTGTCGCGTAAGGCGCGCAAGACTTGACGCACGCCTTGGGCGTTGGCTGGAGCCGTTTTGCCCTTGTCGCGCACGCGGCCGGCGTTCATGACGGGCTCGAGCCACGACAGTTTAGGCGGGCGGTACATGGCGGTTAGGGGAAAAGGCAGCTGATGGCTGATGTAGCGGCCGGCTAAATCATAGCTGCCAATGTGTGGGGTAATGAACAACAGGCCTTGTTCTTGTTGTATCGCTTCTTCCACATGGGCCCAACCATCTACAGACGTAAAGAGGGCTGCAATATCCTCAGAAGATCGCGTCCATGCTATTGGCAATTCGAGTGCAGATTTGGCAATTTCTTGGCACACTAATTTGACTTTTGGGCCACTATTTTGGTAGTCTTCAACCGCTCGACTAGTGTGCAGATTTTCTTTAATGCGTATGCGCATGCCGGCGCTGCCTAAATACATCAGATAGCCGAACCCCCGCCCCATGACGTGTAATACAGGTAAGGGGATACGTGCTATGAGCCAAAAAAACGTCTGTATTAAAGATTGCATATTATGTCTTCTGTTTTAACTGGGTCTATTTTAACAAACCCTTTGGTGTTTGCCCATTTTTAGGAAAATTCATGAGTGAATATTTATTTACTTCAGAGTCTGTCTCTGAAGGCCATCCTGACAAAGTAGCGGATCAGATTTCCGATGCGATTCTGGATGCGATTTTGGCACAAGATCCTCGTGGACGTGTGGCAGCAGAAACCTTAGTTAATACGGGTTTGGTCATTTTGGCCGGTGAAGTGAGCACAAGCGCTCGTGTAGATTACATTAAAGTAGCGCGCGAAACCATTCGCCGCATTGGTTACGATCGCTCAGAGTTGGGTTTTGACTACCACGGCTGTTCTGTACTGGCCGCTTATGATGAACAGTCCAGCGACATTGCGCAAGGCGTGAATGAAGGTGAAGGCTTAAATTTAGATCAAGGTGCCGGCGATCAAGGCCTGATGTTTGGTTACGCCTGTGACGAAACCCCCACGTTAATGCCGTTCCCGATTTACTATGCTCACCGTTTGATGCAGCGCCAAAGTGAATTGCGTAAAGATGGCCGTTTGCCTTGGCTGCGTCCAGATGCAAAAGCGCAAATTACCTGTGCTTACGATAGCGAAACCGGTCAACCTAAGTGGATTGACACCGTGGTGTTGTCTACCCAGCACGACCCAAGCATCAGCCATGAAGAAATTTACGAAGCGGTGTTGGAGCAGATCATCAAACCGGTATTACCGCCAGAAATGCTGCGTCCAGAAACCAAATACCACATTAATCCAACCGGTCGCTTTGTGATCGGCGGCCCTATGGGCGACTGTGGCCTAACCGGCCGTAAGATTATTGTAGACACCTACGGTGGCGCTGCGCCTCACGGCGGTGGTGCATTCTCAGGCAAAGATCCAACCAAAGTAGACCGTTCAGCCGCTTATGCGACTCGTTACGTGGCCAAGAATATTGTGGCCGCAGGTTTGGCGCGTCAGTGTCAAATTCAGGTGTCTTACGCCATTGGCGTGGCGGAGCCGACGTCGATTTCCATCGACACCTTTGGCACGGGCGTGATCCCGAATGACCAGATCGTGGCCTTGGTGAAAGAGCATTTTGACCTGCGCCCGAAAGGCATTGTGCAAATGCTAGACTTGTTGCGCCCAATTTACAGTAAATCGGCTGCCTACGGCCACTTTGGCCGTGAAGAACCAGAATTTACTTGGGAAAAAACCGATAAGGCTCATACGCTGCGTCAAGCAGCCGGCCTAGAGTAAGTTTTATGCTCAAACCGAAAGCTGCTTAAGCTCTTGCTTAGGCAGCTTTTTTTTGCGCCCGTGCATTAGGGCTGTCCGAAACATGAAAAAAGTATAGAATGGTTAAGACAGAAGGTTCATTCAGCGGCCGCCGTTGACGTCAAGCAAACACGAGCCGCCATCACAACCCAAAGGAGAAACAAGATGAGTATATTAGACTACGTCAGACCGGAAATCAGAGCGATGCAGGCCTATCAAGTGGCCACCGTCGACGATGATTTTATTAAGCTGGACGCCATGGAAAGCCCTTATGCCTATGTGGACGAAATGCAAGAAGAATTGGGTAAGCAGCTGAGCCAAGCACCGATTAATCTGTATCCTGAGCCTAATGGCGGTGGTTTGGTAGATGATTTACGCGCGGCTTTTGAGATTCCGCCTGATGCGGGCGTGATTTTAGGCAATGGCTCGGATGAGCTGATCGACATCGTCACCAAAGCTTTATCTAAAGAAGGTGCCACCTTAATGGCGCTAGAGCCATCATTCGTGATGTATGCCTTAAGCGCCAAGCTGCATCGTATGCGCTATGTGGGGGTTTCTTTAAATGAAGACTTTAGCCTAGACCTAGCAGCCACCTTGGCCGCCATTGAGGCCGAACAGCCTGCCTTGATTTTTATTGCCTATCCGAATAACCCCACCGGTGGTCGTTTTGAGCGTGAAGACGTGGTGGCCATTATTAAAGCGGCTAAAGGCGTGGTGGTGGTGGATGAGGCCTACAGCGCCTTCTCTTCCGATACCTTTATGGATTTGGCCGGCCAATATGATAACCTCATTGTGATGCGTACCCTCAGCAAGATTGGCTTCGCTGGTCTGCGCTTAGGCTATGCGGCCGGCGCGCCGGTATTGATGAATGAGTTGGCTAAAGTGGTGCCACCCTATAATATGAACCAGCTCAGCATTGTGGCGGCCAAATTTGCGCTACAATATCAACCGTTTATTTTAGAAAATACGGAGCGCCTGAAGGCGGAGCGTGAGCGTGTGCGTACGGCGTTGAAGGCCTATGAGCAAATTGAAGACTTTCCTTCAGAAGCCAACTTCATCACCATTCGCGTACCCGATTCGAGCCTATTGTTCGAAACCTTAAAACAAAACAAAATTTTGGTGAAACACCTGCACCATGCCCACCCCTTATTGGCGCAGTGCGTGCGTTTGACCATCGGCCGACCGGAAGATAATCAGGCGGTTTTAGCAGTCATTGAACAACTATACGGAAGAACATAAATACTATGCGCGTTGCTACTATTAGTCGAAATACGAGTGAGACACAGATTACCGTGACTTTAAACCTAGATGGTACCGGCGTTGGTCGCTTTGAGACCGGCGTGCCTTTTTTAGACCACATGCTGGACCAAATTTGCCGTCATGGCCTGGTCGACCTAGACGTGAAGGCCGTGGGTGACTTGCACATCGATGCCCACCACACGGTGGAAGACATCGGCATCACCATCGGCCAAGCCCTTAAGCAAGCCGTGGGCGATAAAATGGGCATCCGCCGCTACGGCCATGCCTACGTACCCTTAGATGAAGCTTTAACCCGCGTGGTGTTGGATCTGTCTGGTCGCCCAGGCTTAACCTATAACCTACCGTTTACGCGCGCCACCATTGGCACGTTTGACGTGGATTTATTCAGCGAGTTTTTTCACGGCTTGATCAACCACGCCATGATGACGCTGCACATTGATAATTTACGCGGCCTAAACGCCCACCATCAGGCCGAAACCACGTTTAAAGCCTTTGGACGTGCTTTGCGTATGGCGATTGAGCCCGATGAGCGCATGGCCGGTGTGATGCCTTCGACTAAGGGAACCTTAACCGCATGAAGGTGGCCATCATTGATTACGGCATGGGCAATTTGCACTCGGTGCTTAAGTCGGTGCAAATGGCCGACAGCCAGGCGCACACTCAGGCCGATGTGTATTTAACCAGCGATCCTGAGGCGGTTATGGCCGCCGATAAAGTGGTGTTTCCTGGCCAAGGCGCCATGCCGAACTGTATGAAGGCGCTGAACGAACATGGCCTAGGCGAAGCCGTTAAAGAGTCCTTGGCAAGCAAGCCATTTTTTGGCATTTGCGTCGGGGCCCAGCTCTTGTTTGACGTCAGCGAAGAAGGCAATACGCCGGGCTTAGGCTGGTGTGGGGGCGAAGTCAAACGCTTTGCCGATGGCTTAGTCGACGCTCAGGGTGGTCATTTAAAAGTGCCGCACATGGGCTGGAATAATGTGCAGCAAGCTCAGGCACATCCACTGTTTGCCGGCATTGCCAACGACGCTTATTTTTACTTTGTTCACAGCTATTATTTTGCGCCAACCGATGCGGGCATGGTGTTGGCGACCACTGATTATCCCGATTCATTTGCTTCTATTGTGGGTCGAGACAATGTGTTTGCCACACAGTTTCACACTGAAAAAAGCCATGAGGCCGGATTGCGGATGATGGCGAACTTTTTAAACTGGGATGGTCAGGCTTAAACGCCGACCATCGTGACTAACCTTTTATACAGCGTTTATATTATGTTACTGATTCCTGCAATTGATTTAAAAGAAGGTAAATGTGTCCGTTTGCGTCAAGGTTTGATGGAAGAAGCAACGGTGTTTTCTGACAGCCCAGTTGAGATGGCTGAGCACTGGGTGGCACAAGGCGCCCGCCGCTTGCATCTGGTGGATTTAGATGGCGCGTTTGCTGGTCAGCCTAAAAACCACGCCATCATTCGCGCCATTGTGGAAAAAGTGGGTATGGATCTGCCGGTGCAAATCGGCGGCGGCATTCGTGATCTGGACACCATCGAGAAATATTTAGACATGGGCATTAAGTACGTGATCATTGGCACGGCGGCGATTAAAAATCCGCAGTTCCTGCACGATGCCTGCGATGCCTTCCCAGGCCAAATTATTGTCGGCTTGGACGCCAAAGATGGCCTAGTGGCCACCGATGGCTGGGCTAAAGTGACTAAGCACAACGTGATCGAAGTCGGCAAGCGATTCGCTGACTACGGCGTCGACAGCATCATCTACACCGATATTGGTCGCGATGGCATGATGTCGGGCGTGAACATCGACGCCACGGTGAAGCTGGCGCAAGGCGTGAGCGTGCCGGTGATTGCTTCTGGCGGCTTGACCAATCTAGACGATGTGCGTGAGCTGTGCGCGATTGAAGAGCATGGCGTCGAAGGCGTGATCACGGGCCGAGCGATTTATGAGGGCACGATTAATTTAGCCGAGGCTCAGGATTTGGCCGATCGTCTGGCGGATGAATGAAGCATCTTAAAAAAATCACCTTCCTCATTGGCCTAGTGTATTGGCTGGCCGTGTGCGCCTGGCAAGGCCGTGGTCTAGTCTTAAACGCGGCCGAACTGGCCCAGCCTTTAGGCTTTCAGCAAGGCTTTGAGGCCTCGATTCGGCAGGGCTTTGCCTCTTTTTCACAAGGCTTTATGACGCTGCTCAACCTGCTGCTGCCGGTGTGGGCGGTGTACGTGAGCCGCCATCGACGTTGGGTGATGGCCTTGGTGCTGCTGCCGTTAACGGTGGCCGCCGTGGCTGCCGTGGCGTCGCTGGTGTGGACGCTGCCGATGACGGAAAATGAAATTTTGGCCGTGGTGCTGAACGCTTGGACACTGTGGTTCTTATTTGCGGCCTATTGCGCCGTGGTGGGTTTGTTGAGCGTGCTGCTGCCGCCCAAGCATGTGGTGGTGGAGCTAAACAGCAATGTGCTGCTGGATGAAGACGCAGCAGAACAAGGAAAATAGAGACAATCATGGCATTAACCAAAAGAATCATCCCGTGTTTGGATGTGAGTAATGGCCGCGTGGTCAAGGGCGTTAACTTTGTGTCCCTGCGTGACGCCGGCAATCCCGTAGAGGTGGCCAAGCGCTACAACGACGAAGGGGCTGATGAGCTGACCTTCTTAGACATCACCGCCAGTAGCGATGAGCGCGACACCATTTTGCACGTGATTGAAGAAGTGGCCAGTCAGGTGTTTATTCCATTGACGGTGGGCGGCGGCGTACGCAGCGTAGCCGACGTGCGTCGTTTACTGAACGCCGGCGCCGATAAGGTGAGCATCAACACCAGTGCGGTGACCAACCCCGATTTAATCAATGAAGCCAGCAGCTTCTTTGGCAGCCAAGCCATTGTGGTGGCCATTGACGCTAAGGCGATCAACGCCGACAACTCGGAGTGGGCGGTGTTTACCCACGGCGGGCGCAATCAAACTGAGCTAGAGGTAGTGTCTTGGGCTAAGGAAATGCAGGCGCGTGGCGCCGGTGAAATTTTACTCACCAGCATGGACAGAGACGGCACTAAGGCGGGCTTTAACCTGCCGCTCACCCGCGCGGTCAGCGATGCGGTCAATATTCCGGTGATTGCGTCTGGTGGCGTGGGCAATGTGCAGCACTTGGTTGAGGGCATTACCCTTGGCCATGCCGATGCGGTGTTGGCGGCCAGCATTTTCCACTTTGGTGAAGTCAGCATTCTTGAAGCCAAACAGCAAATGGCGGCCGCTGGCGTGCCGGTACGGTTATAAGGATGGATATGAAGACGGAACAGCCAAGCTGGTTGAATGCGGTTAAATTTAATGAGCAGGGCTTGGTGTGCGCCATTGCTCAAGACGGCATCAGCCAAAAAGTGCTGATGGTGGCGTGGATGAACGCCGAAGCCTTACGGCTAACCGTTGAAACGGGAGACGCGCATTACTTTAGCCGTTCGCGCCAAAAGCTGTGGCGCAAGGGCGAATCTTCGGGACATACACAAAAAGTTCATGAACTTCGTTTAGACTGCGACGGCGATGCGGTGGTGATGCACATCACCCAACACGGTGGGATCGCCTGCCACACTGGTCGCGCCAGCTGTTTTTATCAGGTTTGGCGTGACGGCGACTGGCGAACGGTGGATCCTGTATTAAAGTCGGCAGAGGCCATTTATGGCGCTGCTACTAAAGGTAAAGATGAATCATGAGCAGTAAAAATATGTTGGCCGAACTGGATTTGGTCATGCAGGCGCGTAAAGCAGCAGCTCCAGACACCTCTTACGTGGCGTCGTTGTTTCACAAAGGTGAAGACGCGATTTTGAAGAAAGTCGCTGAAGAAGCGGCTGAAGTGATCATGGCGTCTAAGGATTTAACCCAAAATACGCAAGAGCGCTTGTATCTAGTCAAAGAAGTAGCGGATTTATGGTTTCACACTTCGGTACTGTTGGCTTATCATGGCCTTAGTTCTGAAGACGTCATGGCCGAACTGGCTCGACGTGAGCATACTTCAGGCTTGGTGGAAAAGGCTTCGCGGCCAAAAGCCTAGGCTTGTCCGGAGCGTTTAATTTTTTTTACAGGTATTTCGGCTGATTACGCGGGAATGTGTTTATGAACCGCGCTATTTTTTGTAAAATAGATGGTGGTAGGGCATGAGCGGCAATGGCGTCGCTTGGTCCGAATGATGTTGTGGGTTCTGATTGGATCAGAACCATTATTTAAAGGATTTTTTATGGGTTCGTTCTCTATTTGGCATTGGGTCATTGTGTTAATCGTGGTGGTTTTGGTGTTTGGCACCAAAAAACTGCGCAACGTGGGTAAAGACCTTGGCGGTGCGGTGCATGATTTTAAAGAAGGCCTAAACCAAGCGTCTAGCGAAGAGCAAAAAACCGAGAAAAAAACCGACGATGCCCCGTCTGATAAAAAAGATTAATTGAGCCCCTATGTTTGGTTTTAGTTTTGGTGAGCTCGCTTTAATCGCTGTGGTGGCGCTGGTGGTCTTAGGGCCAGAGCGCCTGCCCGTCGTGGCAAAAACCGCAGGGGTCATGCTGGGCCGCTTACAGCGCTTTGTGAATGGCGTGAAGGCCGACGTGAGTCAGCAAATTAAAGACACTGAGTTAGCTCAGGTGCGCGACAGCTTGCAGGAGGCGGCTAAGACGTTGCAAAACAACGTCAGCGACGTGACCAGCAGCGTGCGGCAAAGCGTGACCGATTTGGAAAGTTCGCTGAATCAGGATGTGCCTAGCGGCCAGACGACATCGAACGGCGGCAGTGATACCGCCACAGCCACGTCTAAGCAGCCGTATCGCGCTTGGGAAAACCTGCCCACGCCGAGTCATCCGGATGATTTTTTATTCGGTGGCCAGACTGATTCGGCTGGTCAAGCTCGCCTTGGCCGATCTTTACATCTGCAAAGCCTACAAAAAAAGAAACGTTTGGTGCCTCGTCGTTTAACGCCGCCTAAGCTGCGTGCGCGTGGGGCTCGTGTTCATCCTTCACACATAGATACCCACCATGAATGAAGAAGTACAGTCTATCTTAGGCCACTTGGTGGAGTTGCGTAGCCGTTTTGTGCGCATCATCATTGGCCTATTGGTTTGTTTTTTGGCGCTGGTTGCCTTTGCCCAAGAAATCTACGCCTTTGTGGCCCAACCTTTGGTTGATGCCCTGCCTGCCGGTGGCAGCATGATTGCCACCGACGTCATTGCGCCATTCTTTGTGCCGATTAAAGTCACCATGATGGTGGCGTTTTTGCTGTCCCTACCGAATACGGCTTATCAGCTGTGGGCGTTTATTGCCCCCGCTTTGTATCAACATGAAAAGCGGTTGATTTTTCCTTTAGTGGCCTCGACCATCCTGCTGTTTTTAATCGGCATGGCCTTTGCCTACTTTTTTGTGTTCCCGGTGATTTTTCAGTTCATGGCGTCGGTTACCCCAGCTGGCGTGAGTATGGCCACCGACATCGATAAGTATTTGTCGTTTATTTTAGGCATGTTTCTTGCCTTCGGCCTGACTTTTGAGGTGCCGATTGTGGTGTTAGTACTGAACCGCGCAGGCATCGTCAGTCTGGCTCAGCTTAAATCAGCTCGTCCTTACGTGATCGTGGGCTCGTTTGTGGTAGCCGCAGTGGTGACGCCGCCAGACGTTTTGTCGCAAACCTTATTGGCCGTACCGCTGTGCTTACTGTATGAGTTTGGCCTGTTTATGTGCCGCTTTGTGAAAGTGAAGCCAATCAGCACTGAGGTGGCCGTGGTTGAGACGGCGGCTCAGAATGAAGCCGAGGCAGTACAGGAAAAGCCCGCTTTAAAAGATAAAACCAACCAGGATGAATCACCATGATGGGCAACCGTAACGCACGCTGGGTCGCCAGTGCGACTTTGATTGGCTTGATTGTGGTGAGCCTGGCTTGGGAGATGTGGCTGGCGCCCGCACGCCCTGGCGGCTCGTTATTGGCCTTAAAAGCCTTGCCTTTATGCTTGCCCCTAGCAGGCATTTTATTCGGCAAAAAATACACCTATCAATACAGCTCGATGCTGATCCTGTTTTATTTTGCCGAAGGCGTGATGCGCCTCTTTGATGCCGATCCTTTAAGTCGGCTGTGTGCGGCGTTGGCGACGGGCCTAAGCTTTGTGTTCTTTATTGCCTGCTTGCGCTACATTCGCTCTTTGAAAGCGGCTTAAGCCTTTGGCGACAAAGCCCCCTACTGGCGGTAGGGGGCTTTGTTATGGGCGCTGATCGGGCTGGACGAGTAGCGCTGTGGTTAGCAGATCTAAAACAGCGGTGACTTTGGGCAGTAGCTGCCGTTTACGAGGCCACAGCAGGTGTATGGGTAGGCCGGGTGTATTGAGCTGGGGCAGGAGCGGCACGAGGCTGCCTGAGGCCAGCTCGTCCTCAATCAGCCAGCTGGCCAGCTGGGCGATGCCCATGCCGGCAACGGTGGCTTGCACCAGACCATCACCGCTGCCGATGATGAGGGTGTGGGTCATTTTGGGCGTGGGCTGGGGCAGTCGCCAGGCTTGCGTGCTACCGTCTGCCTTGCCGTAGAGAATGGCTCGGTGTTGGCTTAAGCCTGCTGGGCACAGGGGCACGCCGTATTGGGCCAAATAGGTGGGGGCGGCACAAAAAATCAATTCTTCCGTGCCTAAATAGCGTTGGCCTAAACGCTCAGACGGTTCAGCGTTGGGTAGGCCAAGGCGTATGGCAATGTCGATGCCTTCTTCAATTAAATCGATGAAGCGATCGGTGAATGAGATGTGAGGCTGTAGGCGTGGGTGGTCGGCTAAATAGGGCAGCAAGACAGGTAAGACTTTACGGTGGCCAAAGCTGGCCGGTAGGTTGAGGTGTAGTTTGCCGATGGGCGCTCTTTGCTGAGCCTGTAGGGTGGCTTCGGCCTCGTCTAAGTCGGCCAAAACCTGAATGCAGGTAGCGTAAAAAGCCGCGCCGGCATCGGTGAGGCTCAGGCTGCGCGTGGTGCGCTCAAATAAGCGGGTGTCTAAACGGGCTTCTAAGCGGGCTACTTGTTTACTGACGGCGGAATTGGTGAGGTGTAGTCGCTCTGCCGCGGCGGTGAAACTGCCTGAGTCGGCGCTGGTGACAAAGGCACTGATGCCTTTGAGACGTTCTGTTGACGGCATGATGTGCCTTATTGTGGAAATAATTTCCATAATAGTGGGAATAATGATCTAAGACAACTCTATATATCTAGAATAAGCTGATGCCCTTGATGAAGGTGATCGAGGGAATAGAGATGGTTCAGGTTAAAAAATCGGGTTTGGCCATCGCCGTCTTGGCGGTGGCGGCGTTTGTGATCGTGACTACAGAGTATTTAATCGTGGGGTTATTGCCGGCTTTGGCACGGGACTTTAAAGTGTCTATTGACGTCATGGGCTGGCTGGTGACGCTGTTTGCCTTTACGGTGATGCTGTTTGGGCCAGTGCTGACGGCGCTCTTGGCACATATTGAGCGCCGCCGCCTGTTTGTGTTTATTTTGCTGGTGTTCGCCGGCGCCAATGCCTTGGCAGCAGTGGCCAATGAGCTCTGGGTACTGGCGTTGGCGCGGTTTGTGCCGGCGCTGCTATTACCCGTGTTCTGGGGCACCGCTAGCGAAACTGCGGCACAAATGGTGGGCCCTGAGCAATCGGGGCGAGCGGTGGCGCGGGTGTATTTGGGTATTTCGGCGGCGCTTTTGCTGGGGATTCCTCTCGGTACGCTGTGGGCCAGCGCCTGGGGCTGGCGCAGCGCCTTTTGGCTGTTGTCAGGCTTGTCGTTCCTGATGGCAATGGCTTTATACGGCTGGATGCCACGGGTAAACATGCCGCTGCGGCAGTCGCTGCGTGGGCAGATCGCTCAGCTATGGCAGGCTGAGTTTGGCTGGCAGGTGTTGACGTCGGTTTGGGTGTTCACCGCCATGTTTACGGCCTATACCTATTTGGCCGATATTTTAGAACGCTTGGCTGAAGTGCCAGCGAATCAAGTGGGCTGGTGGTTGATGGGCTTTGGGGCAGTGGGTTTGATCGGCAATGGCTTAGGTGGTCGTTGGGTGAGTCGGCAGCCTTTGGCAGCAACGGCTGGCTTTAGCCTGCTATTGGGTTTGGCCATGTTGTTGACCTCGTGGTGGATGGAACAGGGTTTGGGTCTGGTGGTGGGGCTGGCTTTATGGGGCATTGCCTATACGGCGCTGTTTCCCGTGTGTCAGGTGCGCGTGATGCAGGCCGCACGCGGCGCTCAAGCCTTGGCGGGGACGCTCAATGTGGCGGCGGCGAATGCCGGTACGGGGCTGGGTGCCCTGTTGGGCGGCTGGGTGATTCAGACTTATGGTTTGACCATGGTGGCGCCAGTGGCGGCAGTCTTGGCGGTATTGACCTTGGCCTTCGTGCCCTTACTGCGGCGTCAGGGTTCAGCATAAACGCTAGGGCTTTAAAGAAACAGCCGCAGCCATTGATAGGCTGCGGCTGTTTGCGTTATGGCATTTAGGCCTCGAGTTTGACCTTCTTGCCAAACGACAGCAGGAACAGCACCGTCATCAGCGCAATGCCGATGATTAAACCATTGCTGCCGAGATAATGCATTAAGCCCATGCTCATCATCGGCGCTACGAGGCCGCCAAGGCCCCATACGAGGCCGAGACAGGCGTTGGCGGCCACGAGGTTGGGGCCAGTGAAATAATCGCCTACGCGCACCAAGCCCAGCGTGTAAATCGAGCCAGCAAAGCCGCCCCAAAGGAAGAGGGTGGGCCAGAGGAAAATAGGATAAGGCATTAAAAACGGAATCATGATCGTTAAGAGCAGGGTGCCGACGGCGCACAATACGTGGATGCGCACGCGGCCATAGGCGTCGCTGAGCCAGCCAAAGGGAATCTGGAAGCAGGCATCACCGATGAAGATCATGCTGACAATCAGCACCGCCAGCCGTTCGCTATAGCCATGCTCGATGCTGTACAGCGGCATGATGGACAGCACCGCAGCGTCAAAGAAGGCGAATAAGAAAATGGCCAGGATGATCACGGGCACGGTGCGCACAAAATAAAACAAAGACTTGCTGTGCTTTTGCTTCTCATGAAAGGCAAAATCCAGCGGCGCCCACATGGTGATGGCGAGGCCAATGAGGTGAAACGCAAATAACAGCCATAGAGCGGCGCCACCTTGAGCGCCGAGCATGGATAAGATAAAGGGGCCGAGAATTTGGCAGATGGTAAAAAATGTGGTGTAAATGGCCACAATTCGTCCGCGATCGTGGTCGCCGGCGAGGTCGTTGACGCAGGTTTCTCCCAAAATAATCAATAGGCTGCTGGCAATGCCGGCGGTGAGGCGCAGTAGGAAAATGAGGGTGAAGTGATCAACGTAGGCCAAGGGCAGAATGCTTAGGGTTAACAAAGCGGTGCTGGCCACGAATAAGGATTTAATGCTGAAGCGTTTGGCGATGGCGTTGGCAAAAAAGGCCATGATGACAATGCCAAGAGCAGGCGTAGCGGCCATGAGACCAATGATGAAGTCAGTGGCGCCCAGATATTTGAGCTTAAACGTCGTATAGGGAATGGTCAGCCCGGTGTTCAGGCTGACCACGCAAATACTTAAAATGAGGGTAATAAAAGGTAACGAAGGGTGTTTCTTGAGATTATTTAAAAATGGTTGGGCGATACTCATACAATGACTAAAAAATACCCGGCGAAGCAAGGCAGGACTTAAATTATAGCCCATCCTCTGACATTAAGCCATTTTCACCACCAAACATCTCCAAGACATTGACCTCCGGTGGAGGGGGTAAGAGTGCGGCTAAATTCAAAGCCTTAGCGTCTAGTCTGGGCATGTTTTTGTCATTGAATACCACTTGGTAGCCGCTACCAAAGTCGCGAACTTGAACGCGGGCGCCTAAGGGGAAGGTGGCTTTATTGCGCACGTGGCCAAAGGGGAAACCGGTGAGTACAGGCGTTTTGGTGAGCTTGCTGATGTATTCGGCGACGGTGCTGAGGGTGTAGCTGCTGTCGTAGGTGTCGACGATTTTACCCATATTGAAATCGCCTAAAATAATGGCGCTTTGGTTCTTTAAGGCACCCGACAGGTGTAAGGTTTGCAGCATGCGCTCAATACGGTAAGGCTGTTCGCTGGTGTCTTCTAAAAATAAAATGCCGCCCGGTACATTGGGCATGTATTCGGTGCCGGCAAGAGAGGCCAAAACGCTGAGGTTGCCGCCCCAAAGAATGCCTTCTGTGCGTACGCTTTGGGCCTGAATGCGCGGTACGTCAATGGTGAAGCTGGCTTCGGTGGTGCCGGTGATGAAGCCTTCCATCGCTGGTATGCTGAGGTTGCTGGAGCCGAAATCGCTGTAGGCCATGGGGCCGGCGAAGCTCATGTACTGGCCTTTGGCAAATAAGGCCACCTGTAGGGCGGTCACGTCGCTGTAGCCAATGAATAAGGTATCTTGTTCGCGCAGCTTATCGGCCAGTTTGGCAAAGTCGATGTGGGGCAGGAGGCGAATGGCACCATAGCCGCCACGCGCCGCCATGAGGCAGTCAGGCGCTTTTACGCGGCCAGAGGCAATGTCTTGCAGGTCAGCAATGCGTTGGGCATCTGTACCCGCAAAGCGTTGGTAGCGGCGATACAGGCTGCTTTGATTGCTTAGGTTAAAGCCTGCCTGAGTCAATAGGGTCAGGGCGCGCTGCGATTGCGCTTCGGTGGTCATGAAGCCTGAGGGGGCAATCAGGCGCATAGAGGCGCCGGCCACATTAGGTCGAGGCCGTGGGTGCTTGCCCGGCGACGTGGGCTTAACGCTTGGCTGCTGGGGGCTGGTACAGGCTTGTAAGATGCCGGCGCCGGCGATGGCAGACGACACTTTTAAAAACTGACGGCGTGGGGAGTTAAAAGTCATCATGGGCAAGGCTGCTTTCTGTAGGGTTAATGGGGCTGATCAAGCTCAGACAGGGCCAGGCGCATTTGGTTTGGCCAGTCGCTGGGTAAGTGAACGGCGTTGCTGCGTTTGGCAGGCGCCCAGATGGCGTCGGGGAAGCAGGCATCGTCGGCAAAGCGGGCGATGACGTGCCAGTGTAAATGAGGCACCATATTGCCAAAGCTGGCGAGGTTAATTTTATCGGGATTTAAAATGGTCCGCATGGCTTGCTCGGTGGCCCAAACCCAGTGCATGAGCGTGTGTCGTTCGGCAGGGGTGAGGTCGGTCATTTCTTTTTGGTGGGCTTGCCAGATGACGCGGCAAAAGCCAGGGGCGTGAGCGTCGTCGGTGACGGCAATGATGCGCACGTCGTCATTTTGAAGCAGAACCTGCTCATTTTCTGGCTGGCACAGGGGGCAAGACATGGTTTTCCTTGGTATTTTAAATAAAGATCATCATAACGTGCTTTGTGGGCGGTTGCCAACTTTAGCGTGGTGGCTTGGGGCGCTATTGTGTAGGGTGGTGCAAAGCGCAGCGTGCCCACCGTTCTTAACGTGTCCTTCTGCCCACATTGAAAACCCGCGTGGGTCACGACCCACCCTACGCTTAAGGGGTTACGTTTTAGTCGTAAAAAAAGAATAGCGAACGATATGATAAACCATGGTTTAATCACCCACAAAAAAAGCCCACCAAAAGGTGGGCTTTTACGCGAATCGTGATTACTTAGCGTCTACTTCACGTTGTGCTTCCACAGCGGCCAAGGCCACCATGTTGATGATGCGACGAACAGAAGAAATAGGCGTCAAGATGTGAACCGGTTTGTTCATCCCCATCAAGATTGGGCCGATGGTCACGCCGTCAGCGGCAGAAACACGCAACAGGTTGTAGCTGATGTTGGCGGCTTCTACGTTAGGCATCACCAATAGGTTGGCGGCGCCTTTAAGCGTGGTATCGGGCAATACTTGAGTGCGGAAGGTTTCGATCAAGGCAGCATCACCTTGCATTTCACCGTCGATTTCCAATTCAGGCTGAGCCGCTTGGATCAGGCCTAAAGCATCTTGCATGCGACGAGAGGTGTCGTTTTGGATAGAGCCGAAGTTTGAGTTCGACAACAAAGCCACCTTCGGCGTCACGCCAAAGCGATTCATGGTTTCTGAGGCCATGCGAGTGATCGAGGCCAACTGTTGTGCGGTTGGCTGTTCGTTCACGTAGGTGTCGGCGATGAAGATGTTGCCGCTAGGCAAGATCAAGGCATTCATGGCAGCCGCTGTTTTTTCAGGGTTGTCGTAGCCCAATACTTCTTCAACGATGCTGAAGTGCTGTTGGTAGGTGCCAAACGTGCCGCAGATCATGCCGTCGGCGTCGCCGCGACGAACCATGATGGCGCCGATCAACGAGGTATTGCCGATCAACTTACGACGGGCCATCTCAGGAGAGACGCCGTTGCGCTTGCTGATTTCGTAGTAATCTTCCCAATAGTCGCGGTAGCGAGGATCGTCTTGGTTGTTCACCAGTTCGAAATCCACGCCGGCGGTTAGGCGTAGGCCTAATTTTTGGATGCGTTTTTCGATGACGCTTGGGCGACCAATCAAAACAGGATAAGCAATGCCTTGCAACACGATTTGTTGGGTGGCGTGCAGCACGCGTTCGTCTTCACCCTCACACATCACGATGCGTTTTAGGTCTTTTTTGGCTTGTGACATCACCGGTTTCATGAACAATTTAGATTTGTACACGAATTGTGATAGGCGCTCAACGTAGGCGTCCATGTCTTCAATCGGGCGAGTGGCCACGCCTGAATCCATAGCGGCTTGTGCCACGGCCGGTGCGATTTGCACGATTAGGCGTGGGTCGAATGGTTTTGGAATCAGGTATTTAGGACCGAATTCAGCCGTTTCGTTGCCGTAGGCGTCTGCTACTTCGTCGTTTTGTTCCGCCAAGGCTAGGTCGGCAATGGCTTTCACGCAGGCCAGCTTCATTTCTTCGTTAATGGTGGTGGCGCCAACGTCTAGGGCACCACGGAAGATGAAGGGGAAGCACAATACGTTGTTGACCTGGTTCGGGAAGTCAGAGCGGCCAGTGCCGATGATCACGTCAGGGCGGGTTTCTAGTGCCAATGGTGGCCAAATTTCTGGCTCTGGGTTGGCTAGGGCAAACACCAATGGGTTGGCGGCCATGGTCAACAGCATTTCTGGCTTCAATAGGTTGGCGCCAGATAAGCCTAGGAAAATGTCACAATCAACTACGCTGTCGGCTAGGTTACGTTTGCCGTTGTCGGCGATGGCGTAGCGTTTTTTGCTTTCGTCCATGCGGTCGTCACGGTTTTCGTAAATCACGCCTTTAGAGTCGCATACGGTGATGTTGGCGCGGTTCATGCCCAAGGCAACCAATAGGTCTAGACAAGCGATGGCGGCAGCGCCAGCGCCTGAACACACTAATTTAACTTGGTCGATTTTCTTGTCGACCACGCGCAGGCCGTTCATAACGGCGGCAGCGGCAATAATGGCGGTGCCGTGTTGGTCGTCGTGGAATACCGGAATATTGGCACGTTCGCGCAGTTTCTTCTCAATATAGAAACACTCAGGGGCCTTGAAGTCTTCCAAGTTGATGCCGCCAAAAGTAGGCTCTAAAGAAGCAATGATGTCGACCAGTTTATCTGGGTCGGTTTCGTTGATTTCGATGTCAAATACGTCAATGCCGGCGAATTTTTTGAACAATACGCCTTTGCCTTCCATCACTGGCTTACTGGCTAAGGCGCCGATGTTGCCTAGGCCTAAAACAGCGGTGCCGTTAGAAATCACCGCCACTAAGTTGCCACGAGCAGTGTATTTGTAAGAGTTTAGCGGGTCTTCTTGAATGGCCAAGCAGGGTGCGGCCACGCCTGGAGAGTAGGCTAGCGATAAATCATATTGAGTAGCCAATGGCTTGGTTGGGGCCACTTGGATCTTGCCTGGATTTGGGAACTCATGGAAGTTGAGAGCGGCTTCTTTGATTAATTCATCCATTTGGTTTGGAACTCCGTTGTAGTTAATTCGCCATGGTGGTTATTTGGCGCTGCGCAAATCGTCAAATAACAAAAGTGACCCCTATTATACGGATTTCAGCGCAATATAAAATAGGGATCACTGCTTTAACTGGCGTAAAAAAGCTTAAGGTTGCTGTTTTGTGTTTTCTTGTACTTTAGCAAGCAAGGGTGAGAGCTCAACCGTTGACCCTTGAGAGGTGAGCCATTTGCCTTGGATGCGCCATTCAGAATCGGCGTCATCAATACGAACATACCACGTTTTAGAGGCTGGTAACGCTTTTAGTTCAGCTTCGTATAGATTTTTATTGACGGCGTTAGGCGTCAGTTTAATCACCTGATCGTATTCTTGCAAAGTAGGGTGCATCAAATGTAAGGATAACTCGTCGGTTGAGTCAAACGTGCCGTTCATGAAGATGCGTGCCGTGGTGCCGTCTGGGCTAAACATCACGGTGGCGTCCACCTTGTTGGCTAAGGCCAATTGATCACGTTCCAATTGAAGGTTGATGTTTTTGCCTTCTTTGTAATAGTCATCGGTAACCAATGAGTCGGCCGTGGTGGCGGCAATGTAATAGGTGATAAAGCCTGCGATCAGAACAATGACGGGTCCTATGGCTAAGTAGTAAGGCCAAGGTTCTTTGTACCAAGGTTTCGAGCTCATGGGTAACAAGGTGGTTTTCATGGGGTTTACTCTCCGATGAAGTTAGACTTCTCAGTTAAGGTTTCTAAAGGCTTGCTGTCTGGCGTTGCGTCTGCGGCACCATATACCCGGAAATGGAACTTGATCGGGTGGCTACCTTTACCTGCATATTCAGGAATGGTGGCCACTTGTACCGATTTCTCGATGGTTTGACCCGCAGGCAGCAGCAAGGGTTCAGGCAGGCCTGTAATGGCGATGTCGGGGAAGCCTTCTACTTCTGCCACCAGATACTGAGGAGTGTCCTTAGTGTTGATGATGTGCAGCATATAGGCGTTTTCCAACCAGCCTTGTTTGTTTTCACGCACCATGACGCCACGGTCTTTGATGATGTCAACGCGCACCGTTGGGCGCATGAATAGGCCCACAACTAAAGCAATCATGATCCCGAATAGAATGGCGCCATAGCCAGACACGCGCGGACGCCATAGGCGTTTCACAATCTGTGACTCTGGGTATTCTTTTTCTAGTGCGGCTTCGGTGGTGTAGCGAATCAGGCCGCGTGGCAATTCAATTTTGTCCATGACTTCATCACAGGCATCAATACAGGCCGCGCAACCAATACATTCGTATTGTAAGCCTTCTCGGATGTCAATGCCAACCGGACAAACCTGAACGCATAAAGTACAGTCGATGCAATCGCCTTTAGGGGAAGCTGCGCCTTCGGCCTGTTTTTTCTTACCGCGCGGTTCGCCGCGGGCTTCGTCGTAGGAAATCACTAAAGTGTCGCGGTCAAACATGGCGCTTTGGAAACGGGCGTATGGACACATGTATTTACACACTTGCTCGCGCATCATGTGGCCAAATAAATAGGTCATGAAGCCATAAAAAGCAAGGGTAAACCATTCGCCGCCGACCAAGTTGAAGCTGATGAGGTCGCTCAGCGCTTCACGAATCGGGGTGAACCAGCCAAGGAAGGTAAAGCCGGTCCAGAAACACACCAGGAAAATCACCAGGTATTTAGGTGCTTTAATGCGAATTTTGTGGAAGCCCCAAGGTTCTTTGTCTAGCTTGAGGCGCTTGTTGCGGTCGCCTTCAAAGAAGTGGTCAATCCAGGTCATGATTTCGGTGTAGACGGTTTGAGGGCAAGCATAACCACACCAGAGTCGGCCAGCGATGGTGGTCCACCAGAAGAGGCCGAAGGCACAGATCATAAGCAGGCCGGCCAAGAAGATGAAGTCTTGCGGCCACAAAACGATGCCGAAGATGTAAAACTTACGCTCGGCAATGTGCCAAAGCATGGCTTGGCGGCCATTCCAGTTTAGCCAAGGCACCACGTAGAAGAATATTTGGGTGACGATGATGGCAATAATGCGCCAATTGGCGAAGCGCCCTTTGGCCCGTTTGGGGTGTATCCGTTTTGCCGACTGATAAAGCTCAATAACCTGTTCGTCAGGTTGTTGCTGTTTTGACATGTCGAATCCTTGTGGTTTACTTTCCTAGTTCCAGTAAAAACCGAAATAATTACCGGATGTTTTTTGTTATATGATGTTTTTGGGTGTAACTAACACTACAATTTTAACAAAGTTTACGCCTAACTGCATCTGTTGTGGTGCTTTAAACCGTTTTAGTTCCAACAGGAATGACTAAAACGGATGAATTGTCGTCAAAATAGGCGAAGACCATAATGGCTTTATGGTGTAGTGAGGGCGTCAGCCCTTTTTTCTATCTTTTACCGCGCAGATTGAGTGTGAGTGGCCAAAAAAAAGGGCGCTTTTGCGATATTGTTGCCAATGTCAGATTTGGCCCCGGTTGGCGCAGATTTTGTCTTGAGGCTTGGAGGAGATTGTTGTTTTTTGGTGGGAGGAGGGGCTGAAAAGACACATTAAGCGCCCATAAAAAAACTGCCCTCTGAAACGAGGGCAGTTTGGGTCAGCGTATGCGCCTTATTTAGCGGCTGCTTCAGTTTTAGGGTTGTTTGAGAAACCCCATACATAGGCAGTCATAATGTGCAGTTTGCTTTCGTCCAAGAAGTTGCTCCAAGCCGGCATTTGGCTGGTGCGACCATTGGTAATGGTTTCGATGATGCTCTTCTCGGTACCGCCCCATAGCCAGATGTCGTCGGTTAGGTTCGGGCCTAGGCCTTGAATGCCTTTACCGTCGGTGCCGTGACAGGTGGTGCAGCTAGCTGGTGGGCTAGTGAACACGACTTGACCACGTTTGGCGCGGTTTTCGTCGTGGGCTTTGCCAGATAGAGACATCACGTAGTGAGCAGCGTCTTTAACTTTTTCTTCACCCAATACAGCGCCCCAAGGTGCCATCACGCCCAAACGGCCGTTGGCGATGGTTTCCTTGATTTGGTCAGGTTCGCCACCCCATAGCCAGTCGTGGTCGGTTAGGTTCGGGAACCCACGTTGACCTTTGGCGTCAGAGCCGTGACATTGGATACAGTAAGTGTTGAACAAGTTTTGACCAATGGTACGTGCTTGAGGGTCGGCGGCTACTTCGGCTACGCTCATTTTGGCAAACTTGTCGTATAAAGGTTGGAACTCTTTTTCAGCGGCGGCTACTTCAGCCTCTAACTGGTTGGTACTGGTCCAGTTTAAAGTGCCTTTGTAGTTACCCATACCAGGATAAAGCACCAAGTATACGGCGCCGAAAATCATGGTGATGATGAAGAGCCAGAACCACCAGCGGGGTAGGGGGTTGTTGTATTCTGCAATCCCGTCCCATTCATGCCCAGTTGTTTTGACTTCTTCGCCTTTTTTGACCGTCACTTTGTTCTGTGAGAACAAAAGCCAGATCAAGCCGATAAAGCTCAGTACAACAATGACGATTACGTAGTAATGCCAAAAGTCGTTTGTGAAATCTGCATTCATTATTATTTTACTCCATCATTGCGATCAGTAGTGGTAGACGTGTTCTTAAGGCCGTCTTCATGGGGTAGATCATCATCGTCAATCAACGCTTGGCTTACTTGGTCGTAGCGCTTCTTGGATTTGCGGCCATACACCACAAATAACACGATGAGGAAAATACCCAAGCACATCAATGTGTACAGAATGCGTCCAGTGTTTACGTCAGCCATAAAGGTTACCTTACGTTTTTCAATGCGAGGCCAAGGCCTTGCAAGTAAGCGATCAACGCATCTAGTTCAGAGTAGCCTTCCACGTCAGCCTTCGCTTGAGCGATTTCTTCGTCGGTGTAAGGGGTACCCAAAGTGCGCAATGTTTTCATGTGGCTGGTCACGTCGTCGCCGTCAACCGCCGCTTTAGCCAACCATGGGAATGCAGGCATATTTGATTCAGGAACCACGTCACGAGGGTTAAGCAAGTGAATGCGGTGCCATTCGTCAGAGTAACGGCCGCCTACACGGGCTAGGTCAGGACCAGTACGTTTAGAACCCCATTGGAATGGGTGATCGTATACAGACTCACCGCCAACAGAGTAGTGGCCGTAACGTTCGGTTTCGGCTCTAAACGGACGAATCATTTGTGAGTGACAGTTGTAGCAACCTTCACGCACATAGATGTCACGACCAGCGACCTGAATCGCCGTGTAAGGCTTTACGCCTGGAGCAGGTTCAGTTGCGGTTTTGGAGAACATTTGTGGGATCACTTCAATGAACAAGCCAATGCTGATCACCAAAAACGTAAAGATAATCAAAACAACAACGTTTTCTTCCGCGAGTTTTTGTAGCTTCATTTTGTCGCCTACCTATTAATGTTGAGTTTGTGATACGGCAGGGATTTTCGCATCGTAAGGTTTGCCGCCAATAACGGTACGGTAAGTGTTGTATGCCATGATAATCATACCGATTAGGTACATTAGGCCACCCACAAAGCGAATCACGTAGAACGGCATGCTGGCTTTAACTGACTCTACAAACGAGTAGGCAAGCGTGCCATCGATGTTTAGCGAGCGCCACATTAGGCCTTGCATCACGCCAGAAATCCACATAGAAGAGATGTATAAAACAATCCCGATGGTGGCGATCCAGAAGTGCGCTTCAATCAATTTGGTGCTGTGCATGCTGTCGCGGCCAAATAGACGTGGTAGCAAGTAGTAGATCGAACCGATGGTGATGAAGCCAACCCAGCCTAAGGCACCAGAGTGAACGTGACCAATGGTCCAGTCGGTGTAGTGGCTCAAGGCGTTGACGGTTTTGATCGACATCATTGGGCCTTCGAAGGTAGACATACCGTAGAAAGACAATGACACCACCAAGAATTTTAACACCGGATCGGTACGTAGCTTATGCCAAGCGCCAGACAAGGTCATGATGCCGTTAATCATACCGCCCCAGCTTGGTGCGAATAGGATCAAAGAGAAGACCATGCCGATAGACTGAGTCCAGTCAGGTAAGGCGGTGTAGTGTAGGTGGTGAGGACCAGCCCACATATAGGTAAAGATCAGGGCCCAGAAGTGAACCACTGACAAACGGTAAGAGTAAACTGGACGACCAGCTTGTTTAGGTACGAAGTAGTACATCATACCCAAGAAGGCTGCGGTCAAGAAGAAGCCCACGGCGTTATGGCCGTACCACCACTGAACCATGGCATCAACGGCGCCAGAGTAAACGTGGTAAGACTTCATGCCACCTGCAGGAAGACCCAAGTTGTTCACGATGTGCAGCAAGGCAACCGCTAAAATGTAGGCACCGTAGAACCAGTTGGCTACGTAGATGTGCTTGATTTTACGTTTGGCGATGGTGCCAAAGAACACGATGGCGTAAACCACCCAAACCACAGCAATTAAAATGTCGATTGGCCATTCTAATTCTGCATACTCTTTACCTTGGGTGTAGCCCATAGGTAGGGTAATGACGGCAGCCACGATGACTGCTTGCCAACCCCAGAAGGTAAATGCGGCTAGTTTGTCGCTGATTAGGCGCACGTTACACGTACGTTGCACGACGTAATAAGAAGTGGCGAACAGGCCACAACCGCCAAAGGCGAAAATTACAGCGTTGGTATGCAATGGGCGTAAACGACCAAAGTGGAACCATGGGCCGACGTTAGAGAGGTCAAGAGCAGGCCAAAATAGCTGCGCTGCAATGATTACCCCAACCAACATGCCGACAATGCCCCAAACTACGGTCATAATGGCAAATTGCCTTACGACTTTGTAGTTATAAGTGGTTTGCGTTTCCATGTGTGGATCTCCGAGTTTAACAAATGGTAGTAGTAAGTAAATCGTTCCAAAGGCTTCACCATAGCGGGCACAAACCAGCTATGGTATATACTTCTGGAAATATGTGGTGCGTTGTGACGGTTTGTCCACGCACAACTTGTCAGTCATTTTAAATCAAATTAGCTAGTCAGACTAGTTTTTCCCAGTATTCTAACAGATTAATGGCGGGCCAAGCGTTGTATCGTCGACCGACCCGTTTGGCCTAGGGTAGTAAAATAGTCACTTTGTTGCGTTGATGAATGTCAATCGCACTAAAGTTGAGGTCGGTAAACATTAGATAAATGAAGGTTTTAACAGGAAAAGGCAGACTTGTGCTGCGAACGGAGGGTGTGATGGTTGATTATGGCGTGCGTTTTTTGAGTACCGAGGCTCATCTTTACGAGGTGTCCATGGTGGTGCCGCTGGCTGCGGCGGGTGAGTTGACGTTGCGTATGCCGGCCTGGGTGCCGGGCAGCTATATGATCCGAGATTTCTCACGACACATCGTGACGATGGTGGCTGAGCAGGGCGGTGCGCCGCTGCCGCTGACATCGATCGACAAGCATACTTGGCGTTTAAAGGCGCCTAAGGCTGAGGCGGTCACCGTGACGTATCAAGTGTATGCCTTTGACGTGTCGGTGCGCGGCGCATTTTTAGATCAGCAGCGGGGCTTTTTTGACGGTGCGGCGTTGTTCTTAAGCTGGGTAGGGCAAGAAGCTCAGCCCTGTCGACTCAGCATCAGCCTGCCGGAGAACCTGCGTGAGCAAGGCTGGCAGGTGGCCACGGCACTGCCGGCGCTTGAGGGTAAAGAACATGTCTTTTCGGCGCGTGACTATGCCCATCTGATCGACTGTCCGGTGGAGATGGGCGTGCTGACGCGGCTGCCGTTTGAGGCCGAAGGCATCGCCCATGAGATTGTTCTGAGCGGTGCACATCAGGGTGATTTGGCGCGTTTGGTGAATGATGTGGCCAAAATTTGCGCCAGCCAGATTCGCTTTTTTAAGGGCCGCACGCCGTTTGAACGCTATGTGTTTTTATTACACGTGGGCCAAGACATTTATGGCGGCCTAGAGCACACCGATTCAACCGCGCTGCTGGCCGATAGACTGTGTTTGCCTAGCCGCGCTCAGAAGGGGCTAAGCGATGATTATGTGCTGCTCTTAGGCCTATTTAGTCATGAATATTTTCATGCCTGGAATGTTAAGTCGATTAAGCCTGCCGCGTTTGATCCCTACGACTTAACCCAAGAGGTGTATACCGAGCAATTGTGGGCGTTTGAGGGCATTACATCATATTACGACGACCTATTTTTACTGCGCTCAGGAGTGATCACTGAGACGGCTTATTTAGACTTGGTGGCGAAAAACCTGACTCGAGTTGAGCGCGGCTCGGGCCGAACCAAACAGACCTTAGCTGAGTCTAGCTTGAGCGCTTGGCATAAATATTATAAGCAAAATGAAAACAGCCCCAACGCCATTGTCAGCTATTATCAAAAGGGCGCCTTGATGGCTCTGGGCCTGGATTTGTTGATTCGACTGCGTAGCCAAAATCAATATGCCTTAGATGACGTCATGCGCGCCCTCTATGCGGACTATGAGGCCAATGGCCGCGGCATCAGCGAGGCCGATTGGCAAAAAATGGCGATGAAGGTTACAGGATTGGATTTATCTGACTATTTTGCGCGTGCGCTCTACGGTACCGATGATTTGCCCCTATCTGAACTACTGGCCCAACATTCGGTGTCGTTGACCTGGCACGCCACGGCGGAACAGGAGCGCGGCGGCTATGTGGCGCAGCTGCCGGTGGCGCAGGCGGCAATCGTTTTCGGGGCTAAATATGTGCAAAATAATGAGGGCATTACCCTGACACAGGTGTACGATGGCGGCTCAGCGCAAAGCGCAGGACTGTCGGTACATGATAGAATCATTGCCATCAACGGCTTTCAAGCCACCGACTTTGCCCGTCAATGGGCCAATTTACGCGTGGGCGATGAGGTCAATATGCATTTCTTCCGCGCCGGCGTGCTGCAGCAGACGACGGTGACGGCGCTGGCGGCGGCGAAAAACACCGCCTATTTACAAATGGTCGCCCAAGACTGTGGCCAATGGCTGCGTGAACGGGCGTGAGTTAACTAGGTAATGGGCCGCAAGGCGGCCTGAGCAAAAGAAAACAGGTGATCAGTGGGCAGTAACATCAAAATCAAAACCGTGGCCACACCGGCGGCGGGCGCAGTAGACGTCGTTAATACAATTCAACAAGGCTTACGCAATCAGACCTTACGCACCATTGGTTTGGCCACCGGCGGGACGATGTTGCCCATTTACGAACGCCTAAGGGCCAGTGGCGGCGATTTCTCAGGCGTGACCAGCTTTAATCTGGATGAATACGTAGGCTTGGCGGCGGATGATGTTCATAGTTACGCCCACTTTATGCGCACCGAGCTATTTGATGCCGTGGGTTTCAAAAGCAATCATTTGCCCAACGGCATGGCGGCTGATCTAGAGGCTGAATGCACGCGCTATGAAGCCTTGTTGCAAGACGCAGGCTTAGACTTACAGCTATTGGGCGTGGGCGAAAACGGCCATATTGCCTTTAATGAGCCAGGCACGCCGTTTGAGTCGCTGACCCACGTGGCCGAATTAACGGCTTCGACCTTGGCCGTAAACCAACGTTTTTTTGCTCCAGATGTGGCCGTGCCCACGCGCGCGCTGACCATGGGCATTCAGTCTATTTTATCGGCCAAAAAGATCATTTTGGTGGCCTTTGGCGAGCGTAAACGCGCCGCCATGACGCATTTGCTGCAGGGCGATGTGAATCCTGAATGGCCGATCACCAAGCTTTGGCATCATGCTGATGTGGAAGTGATTACCGATTTAACCTTCCCTGATTAAGGGTTGCCGCTAGAAGCATCAGCCATCAGTTAAGACCAATAAACCGACACCAAGTAAAGGATGGGCCATGAGCACAACCACCCAAGTACAGTATTTAAAAGATTATCAAGCACCAGAGTTTGTCGTAAACCAAATTGATTTACATTTTGACGTGCATGACGACCACACCGAAGTGCGCAACCGCATGGTTTTAACGCCCTGCGTGACGCCTGCTGCCACACGCTGCGTCTTGCATGGAACGGCTGACTTGGTGATGCTGTGCGTGGATGGCGCCGTACAAGGCGCTGCCGACTACGAGGTGTCGGGCGAGACGCTGACCCTATTAAACGTCCCTGCCGACACGTTTGTGCTGGAAGTGGTGACCAAGGTCTTGCCGCAGACCAATAAAAGCTTGATGGGCCTGTATCAGTCTAATCATAATCTCTACACCCAGTGTGAGCCTGAAGGCTTTCGTAAGATCACCTATTATTTTGACCGCCCTGACGTGATGAGTAAATTCACCACCACCATTGTGGCAGACAAGCAAAAATATCCGGTGCTGCTGTCCAACGGTAATAAGATTGGCTCAGGTCTGGCGGATAAAAAACGCCATTGGGTAAAATGGCGCGACCCTTACCGTAAGCCTAGCTATTTATTTGCTCTGGTGGCGGGTAATCTCACCCTAACCGCCGATGAATTCATCACTAAGTCGGGCAAAAAAGTAGCCATTGAATTTTACACCGACAGCGCCGACGCCAGTAAAACCGCGTTTGCGATCGAGTCGTTGAAGAACGCCATGCGTTGGGACGAAACCCGCTTCGGCCTGGAATACGATTTAGACATTTACATGGTGGTTGCCGTGGGCGACTTCAATATGGGCGCCATGGAAAACAAAGGCCTCAACGTTTTTAACACCAAATACGTCTTGGCCACGCCCGAAACCGCGACCGACAGTGATTTCGACGGCATCGAAAGCGTGATTGGGCATGAGTATTTCCATAATTACACCGGTAACCGCGTCACCTGTCGCGACTGGTTCCAGCTGTCGCTTAAAGAAGGCTTGACGGTGTTCCGTGAGCAAGAGTTTGCCGCTGACCGCGCCAGCCGTGCCGTGCGCCGCATCGAAAACGTCAATGTGTTGCGTGCCCTTCAGTTTCCTGAAGACGCGGGCCCAACCGCGCATCCGATTCGGCCTGAGTCGTATGTAGAAATGAACAACTTCTACACCATGACGGTGTACGAAAAAGGCGGTGAAGTGGTGCGCATGCTGCATACTTTGCTGGGTGAGGAAGGCTTTCAAAAAGGCATGAAGCTGTATTTTGAACGCCACGATGGTGAAGCCGTCACCTGCGATGACTTTTTAGCTGCTATGGCCGACGCCAACGGCCGCGACTTTAGTCAGTTTGCGCTGTGGTATGCGCAAGCCGGCACGCCTCGAGTATCGGTTCAGATGGACTACGATGCCGCACAAAAGCGCGTAACCTTGCGCATGCAGCAAAACATCCCCGATACGCCTGGCCAAACCGATAAACAACCGATGATGATTCCTGTGCGCATGGGCCTTTTGGGCCAAGATGGCCAAGCTCTGAGCTTTAATATTGGGGATGAGGCGACGGCAGTGGCAGAGGCCGTGCTGGTGTTGACCGAGGCAGAACAAAGCTTTGTGCTACACGATGTGGCTGAGTTGCCGGTGCCGTCGCTTTTACGCGGGTTTAGTGCGCCGGTACAGTTAAGCTATGACTACAGTGCGGCCGATCTGGCTTTATTGATGGCCCACGACAGCGACACGTTCGCTCGCTGGGAGGCAGCGCAAACCAGCTATCGCCAAGCGATTGGCGCCCATTATGCCGCGCTGCGCTCGGGGGCAGTCTTGCCGGCACACGCCGAATTGATTGCCAATATCAAGATTATCTTAGCCCAAACCGATTTGGACTGTGCTTATAAGGCCTTGCTGTTGACCTTGCCGAATGAGAATGAGCTGCTTGAGGCCTATGTCGACGTTGATCCTGTGGCCTTGGTGAGCGCGAAGCAAGCCTTGCAAAAAGCCATAGCCCAAGCCTGTGTGCAGGAGTTTACCGAGCTACGTGGCTGGGTGAAGGCCATCGAGGCCAATAGTGACCAGCCCAATCCTTACGCCTACCATCCAGAGCTGGCCAGCGCCCGCCGCTTATTAGACGTTTGCCGCAGCATGATGGTGGCCGCTAATGAAGAAGCGGTGAAGTATTTCGCTGGCCACGCTGAACGTTTGGTGAAAAACATGACCCACCAAATGGGTCTATTGCGGGCGGTGAACGACAGTGAATACCCAGAGCGTTTTAAGCTTTTGGATCAATTCGTGGCGCGCTTTAAGGATGATGCTCTGGTGATGGATAAATACTTCAGCTTGATCGGCAGCTCTTTGGGCGAAGGCACGCTGAGCCATGTTGAGGCGGCTTTAAGTCATCCACAGTTTAGCTTGGAAAACCCGAATAAGGCACGTGCGCTCTTGGGCAGCTTTGCCCGTAATATGAAGCATTTTCACGCGGCTGACGGTTCGGGCTACGCTTTTGTGGCACAAAAAGTCATGGAAGTTGATGCCTTTAACCCACAGGTGGCGGCGCGTTTGGTCCAGGCCTTTAACGTGATGAATAAGCTGACGGCGGATCGCCAACGCTTGATGCGTGAACAATTAAACGCCATCATGGCGGTGCCAACCTTGTCTAAAGATGTGACGGAGCTGGTGGGCAAGATTTTAAATTAACCGCTGTGGTGAGGATGAACCCGTAACGTGAACCGCAAAGAACGCAAACGCCGAGCTCGGATTAAGAATTTTCGACCCTATAGCTATGACCCGACCATGTGGCATAGCCGGCTGCCTTATGCCCAAACCGCTAGCGCATCTTTTCGGGGCTTTCGAATGTTGGGCTATGTGATGGCTTTTTTAGCCGGCGCGATTAACTCTGGCGGTTTTTTTGCGGTGGCGCGTTACACCTCACATATGTCGGGCGAAATCGCGCGCATGGCCGACATGCTGGTCATCGGTGAAATGCGCCTGGCGCTCAGCTCCTTTATCTTTTTGCTGTGCTTCATCGGCGGCGCCATGCACGCCAACTGGTTGATCATTTGGGGTAAGCGCAACCGCTTTCGCGCCAGCTATGGCCTGCCCATCTGGATTGAGGCCTGTTACTTGCTGGTGTTTGGCCTGTTGGGGGCGGCGCTGTCGCGGTTTAGCGTGTCGTTTTTTACTCCGCCGACCATCATGATTTTGTGTTTCATCATGGGCATGCACAATACGGTGATGACGGTTTTGTCTAACGGCGTGCTGCGCAGCACCCACATGACAGGTTTTGCCACCGACATCGGCATTGAGCTGTCTAAAGCGCTGTATCGTCAGCGTGATCCGCGGGCCAAAGAGCTTAATATCAACCCGGATCGATCCAAGATTTTATTGTTCAGTGGCCTGCTGCTGAGCTTTTTCTTGGGTGGCGTCGTGGGGGCCTATGGCTTTCATGGCCTTGGGTTTCAGTTCACCTTGCCGGTGGCGTTTGTGTTGATGATATTGGGCATTCGGCCGATTTGGCATGACGTTAAGCTGCGCTATCGGCTGTGGTTGCGCCTGCGTCGTCGTGCCCGGCGGCATGCTGAGTCGGCTCAGGCGCGTGCGCAAGAGGCGGCTGAAAATGAGGTCGAAGACGAAGCCGGCTCACCGCCTCAGCCTTAGGGTATTGTTTAATCTTATGGCCGCAATCTTTAGATTTAATTGGACACTGCGGCTGCTTTGACATATAAATAGTTTCTTGAGTTTGATTCGCCAGAAAGACTCGACGAAGAGTCTTTTAATATTCTATTTTAGGAGGTTTATAATGGCCGTATTAGTTGGTAAACACGCCCCTTTCTTTCACGATTCTGACAAAACATTTAACGCTGTAAAAGGCGACGGTGCCGTTGTTGGTGATTTTAACTTCAAAAAAGAAACCTCTGGCAAATATGCCGTGGTGTTCTTCTACCCACTAGACTTCACCTTTGTGTGCCCTTCTGAGATCATCGCTTTTGATCACCGTTTGGAAGAGTTCAAAAAACGCAATGTTGAAGTGATTTCTGTGTCTATCGACAGCCACTTCACTCACGCTGCTTGGCGCAACACTGCCGTGAATGACGGCGGCATTGGCCCTGTTGGCTTCTCTATGGTTGCCGACTTACACCAAGAATTGGTTAAAGCCTACGACGTACAAAGCGACGACGCGATTGCGTTCCGCGGTTCGTTCTTGATCGACAAAGACGGTGTGGTACAGCACCAAGTAGTTAACAATGGTCCTTTGGGCCGTAACGTTGACGAAATGTTGCGCATGGTTGACGCCCTTCAGTTTACTGAAGAGCACGGTGAAGTTTGCCCAGCCGGCTGGAACAAAGGCGACAAAGGCATGAAACCTAACGCTGAAGGCGTGGCTTCTTACCTAGCTGCTGAAGCCAGCAAACTATAATTAGTTTGATGGTCACGTAAAAAACCCTGCGCTTGGCGCAGGGTTTTTTTGTGGCCGTTGGGTTTAAGCCAGCTTGGCCTGGGTTTGCTGCACAAATTCAGCCAGCGATAGCTTCAAGGTGTTGAGCCCAGGCGCCATTAAGTCGTGCAGGCTTTGCAGCCAAAGGTCGTGATCGTCGTCGCTGATGCAGTAGACAAACGATTCGAAAATGTCGGCCAAAATAATGTGCTCGGGGGCAATCTTGAGTACCCAGCCGTCGGCACCGTCTTGAATGATGCCCATTTTGCCCAGACGAACCAATAAATCACCCAATTCGTCGTAGCCCATGGCGACCTCATCGCGAAAATCTTGGGTTTTGAGGGCGGTGCCGGTTTGCTGTGCGTCGTACAGGTGGATTAACACCTTAATGATGTCATCGAAGCGACCGCGACGCCGACCGCGGCGTCGGAAGGTTTCACCGCGCCAATACGATAAAGACGCGGTGAGTACTGCGCCTGACAGCAGCACATACCACAAACACAAAATCCACAGCAAAAAGACCGGAATAGCGGCAAAGGCGCCGTAGATGATCTGGTAGCTGTTGAAGTTGGCCACGTAAAAGCCAAAGCCGCGGCGGGTGATCTCCAAAGCAACGGCAGTAAAAAGGGCACCAATCAGCGCATGGCGGCTGGGTACGTAGCGGTAGGGCACAAAGCGGAAGATGGCCCATAAAATCAAGGTGGCCAAGAAAATCGAGCCAGAAATGCGGATGACGGCGGCGAGGCTAGGATAGAGTAGTGGAAAGTTGGTGAAGCGGAACAGCCACGACCACACGCTGAGGCCACCGCCGATTAACAAGGGGCCTAGGGTCAGAATGGTCCAATAAATCAGCACGCGCCAGACTAAGGGGCGCTCTTGCTTGGCCTGCCAGATTTGATTAAAGGTACGCTCAACGGTATTGATCAATAACACCGCAGAAATGCCCAGCGCCACGATGCCGATGGCGGTGAGGTTGCCGGCCTTGCCGATGAAGTCGTTCATATAGGTACTGATCACTTCGCTGCTGGAGGGCATCAGCGTAGAGGTAATCATGTTTTGGAACTGGCTGGAAATGTCTGAAAACACTGGAAACGCCGAGATCACAATAAAAGTGATGGTGATAAACGGCACTAGCGCCAGCAAGGTGGTAAATGTTAAGCTTGCTGCGACCTGATTAAGCTGTGCGTCGCCAATACGGCGTAATAAAAAGAAGAAAAAAGCCACTGGCTTTGCCTGCCAAATAGACAGGTGCTTGATTTTTAGTTGCATAGGCGGTCCCATAGTGTTTGCTTATTTTAACTGAAAACAGCCATCGAACATATGATTCATACATGACATGCTGAAAGAAGGGCTCAATGAAAATTTTAATTTTGTTTTACAGTCAACATGGTAGCACGCAGAATCTGGCGCGCCAAATCGCCAAAGGGGTTGAAAGTGTGGCGGGTTGCGAAGCAGTGTTGCGCACCGTACCCAAAGTGTCCACCGTGTGTGAAGCCGTGGCGTCTGACATCCCTGACAGCGGTGCGCCCTATGTGACCTTAGAAGACGTACAAACTTGCGCCGGCTTAGCTTTGGGTAGCCCTACCCGATTTGGCAATATGGCCGCCTCCATGAAGTATTTCTTAGACGGCACCAGTGGCCTTTGGTTAAGCGGCGCACTGGTGGGCAAGCCCGCTTGCGTGTTCACCTCGACCAATACCCAGCACGGTGGCCAAGAGAGCACCTTGCTGACCATGATGGTGCCCTTGTTGCATCACGGCATGGTGTTGATGGGCGTGCCCTTTAGCGAAACGGCCCTCGCCGAAACCACCACCGGCGGTGGCCCTTATGGTGCTTCCCACGTTTCTGGTGCCGCCAATACCGCCCAGCTCAGCGCTCATGAGTTGACCATTGCGTTCGTTCAAGGTCAGCGTTTGGCCGAGCTGGCGTTGAAGCTGGCTTAGTCAGCCGCAGACCAGCTGCCGAAAAAAAGCCCTGTACCGTGGACGGTGCAGGGCTTTTGAACGTTTAGCCTAAGGCTTAAATGGCTTCGGTGCGCTTGAGCAACCAGGCCAAGGCCGCACCTTCAAGCATGGGCTGTAGGGTGCCGCGTGCCTGAGCGTGGTAGTCGTTGAGCCATGCGCGTTCGCTGCTGGTTAGGAGGCTTAAATCAATGCAGCGCACGTCGATGGGGCACAGCGTCAGGGTTTCAAATTCGAGGTAGTCACCGAATTCGGTTTCTTCAGGCTGGGCCACCACCACGTTGGCGACCAAGTTCTCAATCCGAATGCCCCAGCGTTCTGGGCGATACAAACCAGGCTCGATCGAGGTGATCATGCCGGCGCGCATGGCCGTTTTAGGATGGCAAGGCGCATGGTAAGACAAGACTTGCGGGCCTTCATGGACGTTGACGAAATAGCCAACGCCGTGGCCTGTACCGTGGCCATAGTCGCGTTGAGCCGCCCACAGCGGCGCACGGGCAATGGCGTCCAGTAGCGGCGACATGATGCCTTCAGGGAAGGCGGCTTGGGCTAAGGCGATGTGGGCCTTCAGCACCAGTGCACAGTCGCGCATTTGGGCGGCGCTGGGTGTACCGATCGGCACCATGCGGGTGATGTCGGTGGTGCCGTTTTGGTATTGGCCGCCAGAGTCGATCAAGAGCAGGCCATCGCCTTTGATGGCGACATCGCTTTCGGGCGTGGCGCGGTAATGAGGTAGGGCACCGTGAGCGTTAAAGCCCGCGATGGTGGCAAAGCTGGGCGAAACATAGAGTGGGCGCGCCGAACGGGCTTTGATTAAAGCCTCGTCGATGTCGCATTCGGTAACGGTGTCGCCCGCGTCTAAGGCGGCTTCTAGCCAAGCAAAAAAGTGGCACAAGGCCGCGCCGTCTTCGGCCATGGCGGTGCGAATGTGGCCAATGTCAGCGGCGCTTTTTTTGGATTTGGCATAGGTGCTGGGATTGATCGCCTCAATCAGCGTTGCCGTACTCGGTAGGCTTTGCAGCGTATTGATGGCCACTTTGCTGGGGTCGATCAACACGGCGCTGGCTGGGTCGCGGCTGGCTAGATAAGTGCCGACCTCGGCGTAGTCAGCCACGCTGATGCCGGCTTCATTTAAAGCCTGTTCGGCGTCGGCATTGAGCTTGCCGGGGGCAACGAATAAGGTGGCCTCGCTGGCTTCAACCCAAAGATGGGCCAAGAACACAGGGTTGTAGGACACATCGCTGCCGCGCAAATTGGTGAGCCAGGCGATGTCGTCTAGCGACGAAACCAAATGGCCTGAGGCGTGGGCAGCGCTGATTTGGCTGCGTAGCCACGCCAATTTATCGCGGCTGGTTTGGGACACAAATTGAGCCGCGTGTGGATAAATCGGTTCCGTGGGCAGGCTGGGGCGGTTCGGCCACACGTCGTTTAATAAGTCATGCTCTGGATGCAGGCTGATGTTTTTGGCGGCACAGGCTTGCTGTAGGCGCTGGGCTTCTGTGCGTGCGAGCACGTGGCCATCAACGCCGATGCGGGCGCCTGGTGCCAGTTCGGTAGCCAACCAAGTGACGTGGTCGGGCTGATTAGGCGCGCCCAGTTTTTGTAGGCGAATGCCGCTGCCGGCCAGCTGTTCTTCGGCCTGCGCCCAGTAGCGGCTGTCGGCCCAGAGGCCAGCGTCGGTAGCGGTCACGACCAGGGTGCCCACAGAGCCGCTGAAACCCGATAGCCATTGGCGGCTTTGCCAATAGGCCGGGAGGTATTCTGATAAATGTGGGTCGGCCGAGGGCGCGAGCCAAGCATCGAGGTGGTTTTTTGCCATGGCGGCACGTAAGGCGGCCAAACGTTCAGGAATGGTGTCCATATTTTGTTGCATGTTTCGCTCCAATCATTAAGCAGCGTGCTTGGCTTGGTTAGCCAGCATCGCTTGGACGGGTTTGATCAGGATGATCAGCACAATGGCGCCAATGAATAAGGCCAATGCGCATTGGGCAAAGAGGGTGGGCAGCGAGTCTAGACGTTCTGCCGACACGTTGCCACCGACTAGGCCGGCGAATAAGTTACCTAGGGCTGATGCGGTATACCACAGGCCCATGATCTGGCCACGCATCATGGTGGGGGCTAATTTGGTCATGGTGCTAAGACCAACTGGGCTCAGGCACAGCTCGCCCAAGGTCAAGAATAAGTAGCTGACGATCAGCCATAGGGGCGACACCAGACTGCCGTTGCCGCTGAGCACGGATTTGGCGGCAAACACCATGATGCCAAAGCCCGCACAGGCAAATAAAAGGCCCATGGCAAACTTAAACAGGCTGCTTGGCTCAATATTGCGTTTGGCCAAATAAGGCCACAAAAAGCCAAAGAACGGCGCAAACAATAAGATGAATAAGGGGTTGGCCGATTGGAACCAAACCGTAGGGATTTCCCAGCCAAAGACGTGGCGATCGGTGTAGTCTAGGGCAAACAGATTAAACGAGGTGGGCTGCTGCTCGAAGGCTGACCAGAAGAAGGCGGCGGCAATCAATAAGATCAAACACACGATTAATTTGGCGCGTTCCAGCTTGTTCAGGCCACAGAAGGCAAATAGGTAAATAAAATACATGCCCACAAAGCTACAAATAATGTAGGTCATGGAGGTGGCGATGGCGCCCGGGTTGAGCACAATCACGCCTTGCACCATGAGGACGATGAGGACGATGGCTGCAATGCAAATGCCGAAGACCCAGCGGCCGACGTTTTTACGCGGGCGAACGGGGGCTTCCCAGTCGGCCTTGATGTTCTTGGCGTCGGCAAATTCACGTAGATTACCGATGGCGCTGAAGCGGAAGATGATTAAGGCGATCAACATGCCGATGCCGCCGATGCCAAAGCCTAGGTGCCAGCCGTATTTTTGAGTCAATAAGCCGGTGGCGAAAGGCGCCAGCAGCGAGCCAAGGTTGATGCCCATGTAGAAGATGGAGAAGCCGCCGTCGCGACGGCCATCGCCCTCTTGATACAGGCCGCCTACTAAAACTGAAATACAGGTTTTAAAGAGGCCAGAGCCGACCACGATTAAGGCCAGGCCGACAAAAAAGGCGGCGGCGTTAAAGAAATAGGCCAGGGCAATGGCTAAGTGGCCTAGGGCCACGATGACGGAGCCGTACCACACGGCCTTTTTTTGGCCTAGCCAGTTGTCGGCCAGCCAACCACCCGGTACGGCGGATAGGTAAATCGCGCCGCCGAAAATCCCCACAATTTGTGACGACACTTCTTTGCTAAAGCCCAAGCCGCCATCGTAGAGGGTGGCCGCCATAAACAAAATCAGCAGTGGGCGAATGCCGTAATAGGAAAAACGCTCCCACATTTCGGTAAAAAAAAGCGACCGTAACGGCTTAGGATGGCCTAAGAAATTGCGGTCGATGGCCTCGATTTCACTCGCCGATAACGACGAGTCGGTGTTCTTTTGATTCACATGAGTCTCCTGATATTTCTTTTGGAAATAATGATTTAACGACGCTGGCCTGTGTAAAGGCTCGTTCTGTACGTGATCGGCCAGATGTGGCCGAATAGACTATGTTATCGGGTTGTGGTTTTGGACGCAATACTGTGCCGCAGCATAGCCTTAGCTTTTACCATTAAAATTAAGATTGATTGATATCGTGGGATGTATGACTGGAATGGCTGTTTTTTTAGGCGTTATGCGCCATAAGCATTTGGTGTAAAAAAGGCGCCGAGTAGGCGGCGCCTTGAGTGAGGGGGTGTCTTAGCGCGCCAGTTGCAGACGGTATAAGAAAGTGTGTTCTTGGCTACGGGCGTTGAATAGCGGATCGTCAACGTCGTTGGCTTTGGCGTGTTGGGCCCGAGTGTGGTGTTGCTCAATCAGGCTTAAGCCCGCCTGGGCAAACCATTGAGCTAAGGCATCAGGCTGGCGTAGGCCGAGATGCTCGGCTAAATCAGACATGATGAGCCAGACTTCACCTGTCTCGTTGAGGTGTTGTGGCGCCTGTGTGAGAAACGCCTGCAGCATTTGGTGTTTAGGGTCGTAGAGGGCTGATTCAATCAAGGAAGTGGGCTTGGCCGGCAGCCACGGCGGGTTGCAGACGATGAGGTCGGCCTTCACGCCCGTAGGGAATAGATCGGTTTCGATGATGTCGACTTGATCGGTGAGGCCTAGGCGTGCCAGATTGGCTTGGGCGGCAGCGATGGCCTTAGGGTTCAGGTCGGTGCCGATGGTTTTGGCCACGCCGCGCTGGGCCAATAGCGCCGCAATCACGCCAGAGCCGGTACCAATGTCTAGGGCAAGGGCGCAAGGTGTGGGCAGCGGTGCCTGTAAGAGGAGGTCTAGGTATTCACCCCGTAGCGGTGAGTAAACGCCATAAGGCACGTGAATCAATGCGCCTCCTAGGGCTTGGATGGGCACGCCTTTTTGCTGCCATTGATGGGCGCCGATCATGCCCAATAGGGTTTGCAGCGGTAAAATGCAGTCTTGCTCATAGAGGCCAAAGGCGGCCTCGCAGGCGTCTTTAACCTCGGGCGCGCGGCGCAGCGCCAGCACGCCTTGAGGGCTAAGCTTGACCAGCACGCTGTTGAGGAGCTGGGCGCGTTGGGATTGGTTTAAACGGTGTTTGTGAAAGGCTTCGGCTGCACTGGCCGGTACTTTGGCGCTTTTTTTGCGCTTATTCAGGCGTTTGTTTAAGGCGCTGAGCAGCTGTTTGGCGTTATGGAAATCGCCCATCCACAGCATGGCGTGGCCCTGAGTGGCCCAAGCGAAGGCTTGGTCGGCGCTGAGGGTGTCGTCGACCAGGTGCAGCTGTTGCGGCGGCGGGCTGCAGCTGGCGCTGAACCAAAGGGCGGTGTGATCGGGCTGTTGCCAAGTAAAAGAGGGCAGAGTGTGCATAGCGGCCATTTATCAAAGAATAAGTTAAAGATTATACCGTAAAAAAAAGGCCATCCGTTTAGGATGGCCTGATGGGTGTTATTTTACGGCAATTACACCACAATGTTCACCAAGCGGCCAGGCACCACGATGATTTTCTTGGGGGCTTTGCCGTCCATGAATTTCTGGGCGCCTTCGTCGGCTAGGGCTGCGGCTTCGATGCTGTCTTTCGGCGCATCGGCGGCCACTGAAATTTGGCCACGCAGCTTACCGTTAACTTGAACCATCAAGGTCAGCTCGGTTTGCACCAGGGCAGCTTCATCAACGGCGGGCCATGCAGCGTCCCACAGCTGAGTGTCGCGGCCTAGGGTTTCCCAAAGCGCTTCACAAATGTGCGGTACGATGGGCCACAGCAGAATCATCACGGTCTCCAGCACTTCTTGCGCCACGCGTTGGCCCAGTTCGGTGCTGGTGTCGGCTTTATCGTAGGTGTTCAGCAAGGACATCACGGCCGCAATGGCGGTGTTGAACTGCTGACGACGGCCGTAATCGTCATCAATTTTCTTGATGGCGCTGTGTAGCTTCAAGCGTAGGTCTTTAAGGTCGGCACTGAGGTCGGCGTTTTCAGAACCAGCATAAGCGTTCACCACGCCTCGTTGCTGATGCTCGTAAGCGGTGCGCCAGAGGCGACGTAAGAAGCGGTTAGCGCCTTCAACGCCGGCGTCAGACCATTCCAAAGACTGTTCTGGCGGTGAGGCAAACATCATGAACAAGCGTGCCGTGTCGGCGCCGTAGGCTTCGATCAAGTCTTGCGGATCGACGCCGTTGTTTTTTGACTTAGACATTTTTTCAATGCCGCCAATCACCACGTCACCACCGTCAACGCGATGGGTTGCGCCGGTTACTTGGCCTTTGTCGTCACGAGCGAAGACCACGTCTTGCGGCGCGATGTATTCGATGCCGCCGTTGGCGCCTTCACGGTAGTAGGTGTCGCACAATACCATGCCTTGGGTCAGTAGGCGCTCAAACGGTTCGTCGTTTTTCAACAGGCCTTCGTCGCGCATCAATTTATTAAAGAAGCGCGCGTACAATAGGTGCAAGATGGCGTGTTCAATGCCGCCAATATATTGGTCTACGCCGCCATCCATCCAGACGTCAGCCGCTTTTTCGTCTACCAAGCCTTGGTCAAATTTCGGTGAGGCAAAGCGGGCAAAATACCAGCTAGATTCCACAAACGTGTCCATGGTGTCGGTTTCACGACGGGCGTCGCCACCGCACTTAGGGCATTTGGTTGCATAAAATTCAGGCATGCGCGCCAAAGGAGAGCCCGCACCGTCAGGAATCACGTCTTCTGGCAAAATCACCGGCAATTGCTCTTCAGGCACGGTGACGTCGCCACAGCAGGCACAGTGAATGATGGGAATGGGGCAGCCCCAGTAGCGTTGACGGCTGATGCCCCAGTCGCGTAGGCGGTATTGGGTGCGTGGCTCGCCTTGGCTCAAGGCTTCTAGGCGAGACGCCATAGCGTCAAATGCTGCTTGGAAATCCAAACCGCTGAATTCACCCGAATTCACCAAGATACCGTGTTCGGTAAAGGGTTCAGACAAAGGCTCAACCAAGGTGTCGCCTGATTCAGGCTGGATCACCAAGTGAATCGGTAGGTCGTATTTGCTGGCAAATTCAAAGTCGCGCTCGTCGTGAGCAGGCACGGCCATGACGGCACCATCGCCATAGCCCCACAGCACGTAGTTGGCCACCCAAACAGGTAGGCGCTCACCGGTGAATGGATGAATCGCGTAACGACCCGTTGGCAGGCCTTTTTTCTCCATGGTGGCCATGTCGGCTTCGGCTACGCTGCCTGATTTGCAGGCGGCAATGAAGGCCGTCAATTCAGGATTGTTCAGCGCGGCGGCGGTGGCCAATGGGTGTTCGGCGGCCACTGCTAAGTAAGTGGCGCCCATCAAGGTATCTGGACGCGTGGTGTATACGCTCAGGGCTTTGGCATCGTCGGCGGCTAGGTCGGCCAGGCTGTCTTCAGCCAAGGCAAATTTCACCTGCATGCCGCGCGATTTACCAATCCAGTTGCGCTGCATGGTTTTGACCTGTTCAGGCCAGTGTGGCAAATCATCGAGGCTGGTCAATAGCTCATCAGCGTAGTCGGTGATTTTGAAGTAGTACATCGGAATTTCGCGTTTTTCAACCAAAGCACCACTGCGCCAGCCGCGGCCATCGATGACCTGTTCGTTAGCCAAAACGGTTTGGTCAACAGGGTCCCAGTTCACCACGCCATTTTTCTTGTAGATGATGCCTTTTTCGAATAGACGCGTGAACAGCCATTGTTCCCAACGGTAGTATTCTGGATCACAGGTCGCAAATTCGCGGTCCCAATCAAAGGCGAGGCCCAGTTTTTTTAACTGTACCTTCATGTACTCAATATTTTGATACGTCCATTTAGCCGGTGCGACTTTGTTGATCATGGCGGCGTTTTCTGCCGGCAAGCCAAAGGCGTCCCAACCCATAGGTTGCATGACGTTAAAGCCTTTTAATAACTTGTGGCGGCTCAGTACGTCACCAATGGTGTAGTTACGAACGTGGCCCATGTGTAACTTACCAGAAGGGTAAGGGAACATAGACAAACAGTAGTATTTAGGGCGGCTGTCGTCGTCGGCAGCGTTAAATACTTTGGCATCATCCCATTTTTGTTGGGCGATGGGCTCAATAGCGGAAGGTTGATAGTGTTCTTGCATGATGATTGGAACCATTAACTTATTAGGCAAAAAGGGGATTATAGCAGTTTAAATAGGGGGGGGAAGGGGGAAAGCCAGCTTTATTTTTTGGACTTTGTGTCTATAATCAGACGTTTAGTTAAATACAGTTTATTTGCTTATAAATAAATCAAAAAAAATCCGCCAGAACTTGCATTCTGGCGGCCAACACATTGCGGGGAAACGTTTACTCACTTCTTACAATATATTGCTCTGGAGATGAAGCAATATAGTAATTAGTCACGCGATTGATTAAATGGTTCACAATATATTTGTTAAATTTTGTAAATAGATTAAATACCAAATTATCATAATGATTAAACTTCAGCATTTTTGTTTAGACTGTGCAGGCTGAAGCGAGTCAGGGTAAACTAGAGGCCTCATTGAATCGATTGTTAGACTGACTTATGACCGTACAAGCATTGCCTAGCCGCCGCCTATCGGTGGCGCCCATGTTGGATTGGACCGATCGCCACTATCGCTATATGGCCAGACAGATCACCCACCACGCGTGGCTGTACTCTGAGATGGTGACCACAGGTGCCTTAATTCACGGCAGTGCCGCCCGTTTTTTGAGTTTTAATGAAGGTGAACAGCCGTTGGCTTTACAGCTCGGCGGCAGCGATCCCGCCGATTTAGCCATCTGCGCCAAAATGGCTCAAGATTACGGCTATAACGAAGTGAATCTGAACTGCGGCTGCCCTAGCCCTCGGGTGCAAAAAGGGGCGTTTGGCGCTTGCTTGATGAATGAAGTGGATCTGGTGGCCGATGGCCTTAAAGCGATGCAGGATGCCGTAACCATCGACGTCACCGTCAAACACCGCATCGGCGTCGACAAGCAAAGCGACTATCAGGTGGTGCGCGATTTTGTCGGTGCCTTAGCCCACCAAACCGACTGCCAAACCTTTATTGTGCATGCTCGTAACGCTTGGTTAGAAGGCCTATCGCCGAAGGAAAACCGCGAGATTCCGCCGCTTAAATACGAGTATGTGTATCAGCTTAAGCAGGACTTTCCTGATTTAGAAATTATTTTAAACGGCGGCGTCACCACCAATGCCGCCATTGCCGAACACTTACAGCACGTCGACGGCGTGATGGTGGGGCGTGAAGCCTATCATAATCCCTATGTGATGGCCGAATGGGACAGCCTATTTTATGACGACGCGCACGAGCCGATTGATCGGGTGGCCTTGGTCGGCTGCTTACAGGCCTATGCCGAAGCTCAGCTGGCCAGCGGCCGCGGCACCACCATGCGCCATATGGTGCGACATTACCTAGGGCTGATGCAGGGCTTGCCCGGTGCGCGCACGTGGCGCCGTATGCTGTCCGACGCCAATTTATTGAAGGCCAACGACGCGGCCCTCTTGCAGCGGGCTTTGGCTGAAGTCGGTCGCTAAGCCCATAGACATGAAAAAGCCGTCCCTCGACAGAGTGGACGGCTTTTTTGTTGCGCGCCAGAGATTAAAAAAGCCCTGCGTAGTGGTGCAGGGCTGAATCAAGGGTGGTTTAGTTTATAAGGTCAGCTCAATGCTGACCGGTGCGTGGTCGCTGGGGCGCTCCCAAGCGCGCGGCTCAATGTCGACCCAGACTTTGCCTACCTGGGTTTGCAATGGGGCGCTGATTAAAATGTGGTCGATGCGTAGGCCCAGCTTGCGGCGGAACATATTCATGCGGTAGTCCCACCAGGTAAAGCATGGTTCGGTGGGGTTGAAGGTGCGTAGGCTGTCGTCTAGGCCTAAATCCAGCAGTGCCTGTAGCCAAGCGCGCTCTTCTTTTGAACACAGAATTTTATCTTGCCATTTTTCCGGGTCGTAGACGTCAAGATCGGCCGGGGCGATGTTGAAGTCGCCTAGGAGCACCACTTTGGGGTGGATGGCCATTTGGGCGGCGACAAAGCCGTGTAGGGCTTTAAACCAGGCTTCTTTATAGGCGAATTTCTCGCTGCCGACGGCTTCGCCGTTGACGCAGTAGACGTTGATCACGCGCACGTCGCCAAAGGTGGCGGCGATGACGCGGCGCTGTGGGTCTTCAAATTCGGGCATGCCGCAGATCACGTCTTGGGCAGGTGTTTTACTGATGAAGGCCACGCCGTTATAGGTTTTTTGACCAAACCAAGTGGCTTGATAGCCGGCGTCGATAAACGCCTGCTCGGGAAATTTATCCTGATCCAATTTCAATTCTTGCAAGGCCAAAACGTCGGTTGGGTTGTTGGCCAGCCAGTCGAGTACGTGGGGCAGGCGGACATTCAAAGAGTTGACATTCCAAGTGGCAATATTCATAAAACGTAGGGTCTTTCTCGGTTGCTAAGAGGGTTGATGGTCTTGCCAGTCATCTCGCGCCTTTTTGGCCTGAGCGTAGTAACGCTTTAAGGCTGGGCCGTCTTTTTTGGCGATGAGCTGGTGCAGTTGGGCCAGCTGCTGCTGCTGGGCTTCGATCAAAGACAGCAAAATGTCTTGATTGGCCATGGTGATGTCGGCCCAAATGTCGGGCTGGCTAGAGGCAATGCGGGTAAAGTCACGAAAACCCGACGCCGCAAAGTCAAAGTAGGCATCGGCCTGATCCGCCGTGGCGATTTGATTCACAAAGGCGTAGGCCAATAAGTGGGGCAGGTGGCTGACGGCGGCAAAAATTTGGTCATGGGTGTGGGCATCTAACTCATGCACCACGGCGCCGACAGATTGCCACAGGTGTTTCAGGGTGCCGTAGGCGCTGGGGTTTTGCTGTGGATGCGCGCACAGCACTACTTTTTTGTGCTGAAACAGGCCGAACTGTGCTGCCAAGGCACCGTTACGGTCGGAGCCTGCAATCGGGTGGGCGGCCACGCACAGCGGCAGATGGGTGGGCAGATAGGTTTCGTAGGCCTGAATAATCGTGCGTTTGGTGCTGCCTACGTCGGTCACAATGGTGTTCGGGCCTAACAAGGGCGCCAGCTCTTGAATGACTTTATGAATGGCGCGTACCGGCGTAGCCAGTACCACCACGTCGGCGTTGGCCACGGTGGCGTTGATTTCGGTAAAGCCTTCATCAATGACGCGGCGCTCAATGGCGCGTTCGAGGTTGGCCGGGTCGATGTCCACGCCGTAAACGTGCTGAACCAAGCCTTTGCGCTTTAAGTCTAGGGCGAAGGAGCCGCCGATTAAACCGACGCCGATCAGAGTAAGCGACTGAATCATATTAAGCCCAGGCCGCGCAGAATTCTTGCCAGTGTTGGCTGGTTTGGGGGCTGAGGTATTCTTTTAAGCGATTGATTTCAAGCTGGTATTCGTCGGCATCAAGGTGGCCGCGGATCAGTTGAAAGCGTAAATACATCAAATAAGTGTTGGCTGCGTCGGTTTCACAATAGTCGCGGATGTCGGCCAGCTGATTGTTTTGATAGGCGCTCCACACCATGCTGCCATCCATGCCGAGCTTGCCGGGAAAGCCGCACAGCTTGGCCATGTCGTCGAGGGGCACATTGGCGCGCGGCTGATACAGGGCCAAAAGATCCATTAAGTCGCAGTGGCGGCTGTGGTAGCGGCTGATGTAGTTATTCCATTTAAAATCACGGCTGTCGCCAAAGTCGCCGTCGCCGGTGTCCCAATAGCGTGAAGCGGGAATGCCGTGAATCATGGCGCGGTAGTGTAAAACTGGCAGGTCAAAGCCGCCACCGTTCCAGCTCACCAGCTGTGGTGTATAGCGTTCGATCAGTTCAAAAAATTTGGCGATCATGGTTTCTTCGCTGTCGTGCTCGTCGCCGATGGTGTTGACGTGTAGCTTGTCTTGCCCCCAACGCATGCAGCAGGAAATCGCGACCACCTGATGCAGATGGTGTTGCATAAACTCAGAGCCGTTCTGTGCCCGTCTTTTTTGGTAGGCAAATTCGACCACGTCAGCGTCGCTGATGTGCGCATCAAAATCGTAGAGGGTGCGTAGCCCTGCAACGTCGGGAATGGTCTCAATGTCAAAGGCAAGAATAGGCGTCATGGTGTCAGAAGGCTTTTAATGAGTAGATAGGGTTGATTTTGGCATGAAACCACCCTGACGCCAAGGGCGATGACGGCTAGGCGGCCTCATGTTGGCGCAAAAAAGTCGCCAAGGCATCGGCAAAGGCCTGTGGCGCCTCCCATTGTAGCATGTGGCCAGCCCCGGCAAGTTGTAGGCTGTGGGCGTTGGGGTAGCTGGCCAGGCGCTCGGCTAAGCTGTCTTTAATGGCGTTGAGGTAATGATTGTGCGGTACCGTGTCGCCGTACAGTAATAAAGTGGGGCAGCTGATTTGCTGCCACAAAGCCTGGGCGTGGGCATAGTGGTAAGGCATGGGCGTGGTGTGCTTGTGCTTTTTGTCGGCGCGATAGACTAGCTGGCCGTCAGCGTTGGTGTGGGCCAGAGCATCGGCCACGAATAAAGCCTCGGCGTCGCCGAGTAAAGGGTTGCGCTGTTGCTGCTTGCGGGCTAAGTCTGCCAAGGTGGTGGGCGCAGGGTAGGGCTGTAGGGTGGCGTGCTCTTCTATGTAGTGGCGTAGCCGTATATGGGCTTTGTTGAGGTCGCCGTTGGGCACGCCAAAGCCTTCTGCAATGGTGAGGCTGCGGCAGGTTTCGGGCAGCGCGCCGACATACATTGAGGCCAACATGCCGCCCAGGCTGTGGCCGACGATGTGGATGGGCTCATCGTTAGGGCAGAGGTGTTGGCGCACTAAGTGTAGGTCGATCAACATGTGGCTGCGGTCGTAATAGCCAAACGCCTGATGTTCACTCAGGCCAAAACCGCGCCAGTCTAAGGCGTAAATGTCCCATTCGGGCGGTAGGTGGTCGACTAAAAACTGAAAACTGGCGGAGGCATCCATCCAGCCATGCAGCAGTAATAGCTTAGGCTTATTTGGGCGCGACCAGTGGCGAAGATGCAGTTTTAGGCCTTGAACGGGGAGGAAGGATGAGGTGCTGGGATAACGAGGGTTGTACATAAGACAATGACAATAAAGATTTATGATGCTTTGATTGTGGCGACATTGGGGGGTAGATGCAAGCTAAACTTTTAAGTGTAAGGGGAGTCATAAGTTAATATTTATGATGACGACACAAGGTGTTTGCACTTTTGGGCGAATACCGATAAGGTACGCAACATGATGCGCCGCGTGCGTACAACCCTCTTTAGAACAAGGATGCTTTATGAAGAAATTCACCACCAAAATGGCCATGATCGTTGCCGCACTGCCGCTTTTGGCCTGTGCACAACAGCCGGCCGGCGAACTGGATGCCGCCACGGCCAAAAAAATTAAGGCCAATATTGAAAAAGTATACGGTGAGCAAGGTCTAGAAGTGCTGTCTACGGCGGCGACCCCTATGGCTGGGCTGTATGAAGTGGTGGTGAGCGGTAATCAAATCGTGTACGTCGATAAAAACGCTGATTATTTATTAAGTGGTGACTTGGTCGACATTAAAGAACAGAAAAACCTCACCAGTGAACGTCAGCAAGCTTTGAATAAGATTGATTTTGGCGCCCTACCTTTTGATCAAGCGATTAAAGAGGTGCGCGGTAAGGGCACGCTACAGGTGGCGGTATTCTCCGACCCCTTATGCCCTTATTGCGTGAAGCTGGAGCATGAGTTTGCCAAAATGGACGACGTGACTATTTATACGTTTTTAATGCCCATTCTCAGCCTACACCCAGACGCACAGTCATTGTCTGAACAAATTTGGTGTAGCGAAGACAAAACCGCAACCTGGACCAGCTGGATGCGTCAGAGTAAAAAAATTCCTGCTGCGGCCAGCTGTGCCAACCCTGTGGCCCAAACCATGGAGCTGGGCGCCAAGCTTGGCTTTAACGGCACCCCAACCGTGGTGTTCCCTAATGGCAAAAGTCAGGCCGGCTATGCGCCGTATGAGCAGCTATTAGAGGCCATTAAAACCAATCAGAAATAATCAGCTTGACCGCGTGGTCGTCAACCATGATTGGGCGACGATCGCGTATTGGCTCTGGCATGGATGAATGGTTTTAGAGTAGACATTCGGTGACAAAGTCATGCAGAATCAGGGCGTCTGATCGCCGTTGCGATCACCATTGTGCCCCGTGCACACCAAAGGAGCCAATATGAGTGAACTGATTAAAAAATTCGAACAAGCCCAAGCCGATGTGAAAAGTCTAGCGGAGCGTCCTGATAACAATAGTTTGTTGAAGCTGTACTCGTTCTACAAACAAGCCACTGAAGGCGACGTGAGCGGCGAAGCGCCAGGCATGTTTGATTTGGTTGGCAAGCGCAAGCACGAAGCTTGGACCAAAATCAAAGGCATGAGCGCTGATGAGGCCATGCAAGGCTACATCGCCGAAGTTGAGCGCTTGTTTGAAGAAGACTAATGATTGATTAAAAAAAGCCCCCGATGATTCGGGGGCTTTTTTGATGGGGCGAGGCTAGGGATTTTCTAGCGTCTCGGCTGCGGCAATCAGCGGCAGCACCACGTGCATGGTAAAGCCTTTCGGCTTGAGGTTTTCGGCAGTGACGCTGCCGCCATGCTGTTCGATGATCTGCTTGGTGATCGACAGTCCTAGGCCGGTTCCCTTGATGTGCTGGGTGCTGGTGGCGCGATAAAAAGCGTCGAAAATTTTCGACAGTTGCTCGGGTGGAATGCCATCGCCCTGATCCATGATGTTGACCAGGAGCCATTTAGCCGTTACCTGTAGCTGAATGTCGATGATGGAGTCTTCTGGCGCATAGGTACAGGCATTGCGAATGACGTTGTCAAATGCTCGGTACAGCATGTCTTCATTGGCGTGGATGTAAATGGGTTCAGGATGCTTATGCCAATGAATGGTTTTTTTGTGGTGGACGGTGATGCTGTGGCAATCGATGATGAGCTGGTCTAAAAACTCATTGAATTCGATGGGCTCTAAGGTAATTTTGGTGCTGCCGGTTTCAAGGCGCGACAGGGTTAAGAGTTCGGCGATGAGGATGTCCATGCGCGTCAACTCTGCCTCGATGCGGGCCAGGTGTTTTTCATATTTTTCTGGCTGCTGTTGGGCTAAGCCTAAAAGCGCCTGTAGGCGCGCCAAAGGGGAGCGCATTTCGTGTGAAACGTGGTGCAATAGGTTTTGCTGCGACGTGACCAGTACCTGAAGACGATTGGCCATGTGGTCAAAGTCAGAGGCAAGGTCGGTTAGCTCGTCGTTGCGGCCGCGCATTTTTTCAGTGAGGCGAATTTTTAAATTGCCTTTGGCCAATTGGTCAAAGCCATCGTGCAGGGTACGAATGGGCATGGCGATGTAGTGGGCCAAAGTAAAAGCCAAGAGTAGGCCTGCTGAAATGAGGCTCAATAAAATAATGGCTTCGTAGCGATTAGGTGAGGGCGGCAGGCCGGGAATTAAGGATGCTTGCTGCAGCGTGTCTTTTAACACCGCTTTGTTCCAGTCGCGGATGAAAAATAAATACTCTTCGCCCAAGTTGTCGTAGCTGAGGCGTGCCTCTTTGGCTTCGGGATTGCTCCGAGCCACGGCGACCGCATCCATGACCTGAGCCATGTCGATGGGGCGATCCAGAATATCGCGGTCGCTGTCGCCCTGAATGATGAATAAATTAGGGGCGATGCGGCCGTTTTGCCAATCCAGCAGCAGCTCTTTTAAGCCTTCTTCACCACGCTGATGAAACACCGTCAGGCTGCTGCGTAAAAACGCCGCACTTTGGTTTCTTTGTTGGTCGCGATGGCTCTCTTGCAAGGATGCTTGGAAAAACCAAAACACCCCGCCCAGTACCAGCGCGGCCAACATGATGACCATACAGAATATGGCGAAGATCTTGTAAAAGAGGCGATTCATGGGCGTGGTTTAGTTTTTGGTGAATAAGTAACCAAGGCCGCGGATGGTTTGAATTAACGTAGGGTCACCAATTTTTTGCCGAATGCTGGAAATGTGCACGTCAATGCTGCGGTCGAATTTGGCCAGCTTGCGGTCTAGGCCTTCTTGCGACAGCATGTCTTTGCTCACTACCTGACCTGCGCGACGCAGCAGCACTTCCAAGAGGTTAAATTCGGTGCTGGTTAGGTCTAGCGGCATGTCGCCAAGCTTGACCTGTCTGGTTTCTGGCGACAGGGTGATGTTGCTGACAGTCAAAACCGCATTGTTGTCTTGGCTGGCGTCCTGATTGCTGGAGCGGCGTAAAATGGCGTTGATGCGGGCCAATAGTTCGCGCGGTGTGCAGGGTTTCGGTACGTAGTCATCAGCGCCCATTTCTAGGCCAATGATGCGATCAATGTCGTCGCCTTTGGCCGTCAACATGATGATGGGAATTTTGCTGTTTTGACGAATGATTTTTAAGGCATCTAAGCCGGTGAGCTTGGGCATCATCGAATCCAAAACGATCACGTCGTAGAGGCCAGAGGCGGCTTCTTTGACGCCGGCTTCGCCGTCATGGACGGCGTCCACGCTTAGGCCTTCAGCGGTTAAGTATTCGCTTAATAATTCGGTTAAGACAGTATCGTCATCAACGAGTAGGACACGATTCATAATGGGTTCCTTTGGTCATGCTGATCCCGACTGATCCTTTTGGGTCAGAGTGTTGCTGAGGATCGTTGGTATTTTAAATTAACACTTAAATATTATAGGCATCATGTTGTTCGTGCAATCTATTCTGACTTATTCCGCATGAACCGGCACCGGGATGAGGTTAATTCGTTCCCTAGTCGGTTTCGCTGCTTAAGCCAAAATGTAATTGCGACTTAGGCGTCGCCATACGGCCGCGTGGCGTGCGCTGTAAAAACCCTTGTTGAATCAAGAAGGGTTCAATCACGTCTTCAATGGTGTCGGTCGACTCGCCAATGGCTGCGGCGACGTTGTCTAGGCCCACCGGGCCACCGCCAAACTTAAACAGCACCGCTTCTAGAAATTTACGGTCCATGACGTCTAGCCCTACGGGGTCTACGTCGAGCATTTGTAAGGCGGCATCGGCGACCTTGGCATCAATGGCGCCATCGTGCTTGACCTCAGCATAGTCGCGTACGCGGCGCAGCAGGCGATTGGCAATGCGTGGCGTGCCGCGGCTGCGGGTGGCAATTTCCCAAGCGCCGGCTTCGGCGAGGTCCAGTTCCAGTAATTGGGCTGAACGGCTCACGATGGTGGCTAACTCATCGGCATTGTAAAACTCTAGCCGCGACACGATGCCAAAGCGATCGCGTAGGGGGTTAGTCAACATGCCGGCACGGGTAGTTGCACCGACTAATGTAAAAGGAGGTAAATCAATTTTCACCGATCGGGCCGCAGGGCCTTCGCCAATCATAATATCTAGCTGATAGTCTTCTAAGGCTGGGTATAAGATTTCTTCAACCACAGGGCTGAGCCGGTGGATTTCGTCGATGAATAAGACGTCGTGGGGGTCAAGATTGGTCAATAGCGCCGCCAAATCGCCGGCTCGCTCCAGTACAGGGCCAGAGGTTTGACGTAGATTAACCCCTAGCTCACGCGCAATGATGTGGGCAAGCGTGGTTTTGCCTAGGCCAGGTGGCCCAAACAAGAGGGTGTGGTCTAGGGCTTCGCCGCGTTTTTTGGCGGCCTGAATGAAGATCTCCAGTTGCTCACGCGCTTTTGTCTGGCCGATGTATTCATCCAGCATTTTAGGGCGTAAGGCGCGTTCCAAAGCTTCTTCTTGCTTGGAAATGCTTTGCATGGCGACCAAGCGTTCGGGCGCACCACCAATGAGGTTGTCTGTTTCTAGCATAGTGTGACCATCTTCAGAATCAAGCGATTAATTTTCGCACATATTATAAGGTTCGTGCGGTTTATTCTTATGGGATGCCGTTAAGGATACAGTAAAGGCTGCCCTTGGGCAGCCTTTTGGGGTCATCGATGGTGCGATTAAACCGAGAAAGAAGACCCACAGCCACAGGTTGTGGTGGCGTTAGGGTTACGGATCACAAACTGTGAGCCGTGTAGGCCTTCGGTGTAGTCGATCTCAGCGCCCACCAAATATTGGTAGCTCATGGGATCAACCAAGAAGGTGAGGCCATCTTTTTCAATTTCAAAGTCATCGTCGTTGACGATTTCGTCAAAGGTAAAGCCGTATTGGAAGCCAGAGCAACCGCCACCGTTTACGAATACGCGTAATTTTAGGTCGGGGTTGTTTTCTTCAGCAATCAGGTCTTGTACTTTGGTGCAGCAGCTCTCGGTAAATACGATAGGGCTGTCAACGGTCGCGGTATCAGTCATGTGTGTGCTCCTTCATTAGTTTTAATGATTGTAGTCTCTTTTGCGCTGAAAAGCGACTATTAAGGCAATAGAGGCATGATTTCTAAACCGGTTTTGGGTGATAACCCTAACATTAAATTCATGTTTTGGACGGCTTGGCCCGCGGCGCCCTTCATTAGATTGTCGATTACCGACAGGATAATATAAGTGTTGCTTTCTGGTGCTTTTTGAATGCTGATGCGGCACAGGTTGGCGCCGCGCACCGAACGGGTTTCTGGACAGCTGCCGCTGGGCAGAACGTCGACAAAGGCCTGGTTGGCGTAATGCTGCTCATACAGGGCCTGTACGTCTAGATCTGGGTTGTGTAGGGTCACGTATAGGGTGGCGTGCATGCCGCGAATCAGAGGGGTCAGGTGGGGCACAAATACCAAATTAGCCTGTTGATAGGTGATGTTGGTAATGGTTTGCTTGATTTCGGGCAGATGGCGGTGACCGCCTACGGCATAGGCTTTAAAGTTATCGCCGGCTTCACACAATAAAGAGCCAATGGCGGCTTTGCGCCCTGAGCCTGATACCCCAGACTTACAGTCGGCAATCAACGGCTGGGCCAGATCAATGGCGCTGCTTTGCAATAGCGGCAATAGGCCTAAAGTAACGGCGGTGGGGTAGCAGCCGGGGTTGGCAATCAGCTGAGCTTGGCTAATGGCTTCGTGGTTCAGCTCGCTTAAGCCATACACGGCTTTTTTTACCCAGTCTGGGCTCGCGTGTTTGAGGCCATACCACTGCTCCCAAGTAGGGATGTCTTGTAGGCGATAGTCAGCAGACAGGTCGATGACCTTAATGCCTTTGGCCAATAGTGCCGGGGCCTCATTCATGGCCACGCCGTTGGGGGTGGCGAAAAACACCACGTCGCATTCATCTAAAGGCGCTTCGTCGGGGGCGCTAAAGGCCAAGTCATACACACCACGCAGGCTGGGGAAAAGCTCGGCAACCTGTTTGCCGGCCTCTTGTCGACTGGTTACGCAGGTAACCTTGGCCTGAGGATGGCCAGCCAATAAACGCAATAATTCCACTCCGGTGTAGCCTGTGGCGCCGATGATGCCAATTTTGTATTCAGTGTTCATGGTGTATTTGGTTGTGATTGATTCAGAGAATGGATCAGTCTAACGTGAAACTGCAGGCTTTCCAAGCCTTAAGGGCTGGGGGCGAGGAGATGGGTGATGGTATTGTGGTTCGGTTGGCCTTTATGGGGATGAATAAATATGGACCGATCGGTCCGTAATGTTTATACTGATTGTTTGAGCATGATGGGTAAGGGTAGGGCAAGGATGGCAAGACCACAGATGTTTGATCGCTCGGCAGTGTTACATCAGGCGATGGCCGTGTTTTGGCGCAAAGGATATGAAGCCACTACGATGGTTGATCTATTGGCGGCGACAGGTTTAAGTAAAAGCAGCCTTTATGCTGCGTTTGGCAACAAGAAACAGCTTTTCTTAGCCGCCTTCGATGCGTATCGAGCCATTCGGGCGGTGCAGATGCAGCGCCTTTTGGCTCAAGGTTCGGCCCGAGAGGCGATTGCGGATTTTTTCCGTTTGATTATTGCCGATGCGGGGGCGCTGGACTATATAGATGGTTGCATGAGCATTAATGAGGCCGTTGAAATGGCCCCGCATGATGCCGATATTCGGCAGCGGGTTCAGCTAGACTTTGAGCGCATTGAACAAGCCCTTCTGGTGGCGATTCAGCGTGGGCAGGCGGAGGGTTCTGTGAATCAACACAAAAGTGCTGAAGAATTAAGCCAGCTGTTGTTATTAGCTTTTCCTGGGTTGCAGGTGATGGTCAGAGCGGGTTGTTCTGCACCGAAGCTCAATGCCACCTTGACCATGTTGTTGGCGCATTTGGATTGAGCAGCCAGGGTAGGTTGGGCCTATCTGATCATTTAATTATTTTGGACCAATCGGTCCTTAATGGGGTGAGACATTTATTAAAGGGGACACTATTATGAACATTCAGCAAATACGTAATGCCACGCTGTTGCTTGAATATGGCGGCAGCCGTTTTTTGATCGATCCTATGTTGGCAGAGCAGGCGCGTTACCCTGGGTTAGCAGGAACGGTGAACAGCCATCTGCCTTACCCAACCGTGCCGTTACCGGTGCCGTTGAGCGCCTTGTTGGCGGTGGATGCGGTGATTCTCACGCATACTCATCCCGACCATTGGGATGAGGTCGCCCAAGCGAGCATACCCAAAGCCTTGCCGGTGTATGTGCAACATGAGGCCGATAAACGGCTGTTGCGCCAGCAAGGGTTTAGCAATATACGCTTATTGCGAGGAGCGGTGTTTCAAGGGGTGGCCTTGCATCAAACCTCGGGCCAGCACGGTGATGATGCGGCGCTAGGCGCCATTGGTGACATTTTAGGTGAGGTGTGCGGCGTGGTCTTTCAGCACCCGGCTGAACCAACGCTGTATTTGGCTGGCGACACCATTTGGCATCCTGACGTGGCCAATAGCCTTAGTCAGCATCGGCCTAAGGTGGTGATTCTGAATTGTGGGGACGCACAAGTCAGTGGCTTAGGGCGCATCATTATGGATCAAAACGATGTCTGGCAGGTTCATCAGGCAGCGCCTGAGGCCATCTTGATCGGGAGTCATATGGAGGCCGTTAATCACGCCATGCTTAGCCGATCAGCCTTGCGCGCGTTTGCATTAGAGAAGGGGTTTTCTGACCAGCTGTTGATTCCTGCAGACGGTGAGGTGTGTGCATTGTAGGCAGCGGGCAGTCACGCGCTTAGGTGACGCTGCTTAGGATGGAGCATCATCTTACGGTGCGCTCATTTAACCGATCCATCAAAACAGTTCTTGCAAAACAGCCCTTGGTTTTGGCCAAGGGCTGTTTTTAGAGCAGTACGCGAGAGCGTTTGCCTACTTAGAAAAAATCAGGTGGAGGCCAAAGGCCACAAATAAAGTGCCGGCCACGCCATCAATCCATTTGGCCGCGCGTTGATAGCCTTTGCGAAACGCCGGTAGGGAGAAAATGGCCGCCACCATGCTGAACCAAATCAAGGTTTCAACGGCTACTAAGGCAAACACGCTCCAGCGGGCTGTAGCCGACATGTCGTCGCCGACAAAAAGCGAAAACACGCTGCCAAAATAAATAATGGCTTTGGGGTTGGCTAAATTGGTCAGCAAGCCCTTCATGAAAAGGTGTTTGCTGTGGCTTAGCGGTAGCTGAGTGGGCAGGTTAGCGATGCTGTGATTTTTGGCTGATTTAAGCAGCTGATAACCCAAATAGCTCAGATACAGACCACCAGCAATCATGATGCCTTGATGCAGCCAAGCCATTTTTTGCAAAATGAGGTGTAGGCCCAATAAGGCCACGCCTGACCAGATCACGACGCCGAGGCAAATGCCGAGAACGGCCTTCATGCCGTCGCGGCGAGAGCGGCTGGCGGCGACTTGAGACACAAAAAAGAAATCAGGGCCTGGGGTCATGAGGGCGATGAAGTGGATGAGCGCTACGGTGCTTAAAAGGGCCAGCATGAGAGTCTTTCGTTGAGGTTAGGTGTTAAAGCCAAAGGCGGTGGATCAGCATAGCAATAAATAAAACGGCGCACAATTGTCGTGACGGCATTTTTTCGGCGCAGATCAGGATTAAGGACGAGCTGTTGAGATGCACTGTTGGTTTTTTGGTGGTCGGCTCGAAAAAAAGGTGCCGATTGCGTGTATACCTAGTAATATATTAGTAAATATAGTCGTGTTTAAAGCAAATTGTTATTTGTTTTTTAATAGTTATTAATCTGTGGCGCCTTTCGGCGTCGCCTTATGCATAGAGCCGTTCATTCTTCATGAAACCTAAAAATCGTAATATTCCCTTATTGCTGCTGCGTGCCCGAGAGGCCATGATGGTGTATTTTCGCCCTGCCTTGAGTAAGCGTCAGCTGACCGAACAGCAGTGGCGCATTTTGCGTGCCCTGTATGAAGAAAAACAGCTAGAGCCTCGTGAGCTGTGCCAGCAGTGTTGTATTTTAAGCCCCAGCATGGCCGGTATTTTAAAGCGGATGGAAGAATTAAATCTGGTGGTTAAGGTGCCCTCAGACTTCGATAAGCGCCGTGTCATGGTGACTTTGGCCACAGGCGTGGCAGACATGGTGGAAGACATCTTAAGAGAGAACCGCGCGGCCTACGACCTTTTGGCTAAGAAAGTGGGCGAGCAAGAAATGAAAGAGCTGATGGCTCAGCTAGACAACGTCCTCAAGCATTTGGAGGAGTAGGCGCGGCAGTGCGTCTTGAGTTGTGCCCAGCCATCCCAGAGCGGATGGCTTTTTTTTTAAATGGGTTTGACAAAAATACTCATATGTTAGTAATATTGGATTAACTAATATATTAGTGTAAAGCGAGCGCGCTGTTTGCTTGCTCAGAACATATCAACGGAGAACGTAATGTCTACATTAGATTTGGCTCAGGCCACTGTGTTTGGGGTGGCGCTAAACCACCAGAGCGTCATGGCCGAACATGCTGCTGCTTTTGTTGAGGCCCCTTATAAGGCCTTGCCCACTAAGCCCGTGCTGTTCATCAAAACCCCGAATACCTACAACCTTAGCGGCAAAGTACCCTTTCCAGCTGGTGAGCGTCTTCAGGCCGGCGTGTGCTTGGGCGTGGTGTTGCAAAAAGACGCCAGCCGCGTGGCCGCAGCCGATGCTCTGAGCTACATTGCTGGCGTGGTGGTGGCCAACGAGTACAGCCTGCCTGAAGACAGCTTTTACCGTCCGGCCATCAAGGCTAAATGCCGCGATGGCTTCATGAGCTTTAATCCTAATATTGTGCCCCTAAGTGCCTTGAGCGACGTCAATCAATTGGCCTTAAGCGTGGCCGTTAACGGCACCGTGAAGCAACAGGGCAATACCGCCGACTGGGTGCGTGATCTGCCGACCTTGATTGCCGAGATCACCGAGTTTATGACTTTACACGCAGGTGATGTGTTGTTGACCGGTACGCCTGCTGGGCGTTTTGATCTGGCCGTGGGCGATGAAGTCACCGTCAGCATTGCCGAAGTGGGTCAGTTGACCGATACCGTCGTGGCCGAAGCCGAATAGAGGAGAGCTCATCATGAAAAAAGCCAAGATTCAATACCAAAATCAAACCTATGCCGTGACCGTTAACGACGACCTGTCTGTGAATTTGCCGGACGGGACCGTTGTGGCCGAAACCGATGTGACCTGGCTGCCGCCCGCTACAGGCACCATGTTTGCCTTAGGCCTTAACTATGCCGATCACGCCAGTGAACTAGCGTTTGCGCCACCGACTGAGCCGCTGGTGTTCATTAAATCTAAGGGTACTTATGTCGGCCATCGCGGCCACAGCTGGCGCCCTAACAACATCGACTACATGCACTACGAGTGTGAGCTGGCCGCCGTGATTGGTAAAACCGCTAAAAACGTCAAAGCCGCTGATGCGTGGGACTATGTTGAAGGCTTCACCTTGTGTAATGACTACGCCATCCGTGATTATTTGGAAAACTACTATCGCCCTAATTTACGCGTGAAAAACCGCGATGCGATGACGCCGGTTGGGCCGTATATTATTGATTTAGCCGATGTGGCCGATCCGATGAATCTGAGCTTGAAAACCTGGGTGAACGGTGAGCTGCGTCAAGAGGGCAATACCAAAGACATGATTTTTGACGTGCCGTTTTTAATTGAGTATCTGTCTAGCTTTATGACCTTGCAGCCAGGCGACATGATTGCCACCGGCTGTCCTAAAGGCACTTCTGATGTGAAGGCGGGCGATACCGTCATCATCGAGATTGAGCAAGTGGGTTCATTGACCAACTATATGTTGACCGAAGACGAATTTTTCGCAGCCAAGTAATGGCCGCCGAATCAGACAAAGGAATGAATAAAATGATCAAACATTGGATTAACGGTAAAGAAGTCGCCAGCGAAGAAACCTTCGACAACATCAACCCTGCGACCATGGAAAAAATTGGCGAAGTGGCCAGCGGCGGTCAAAAAGAAATCGACATGGCCGTGGCTGCGGCCAAGGCAGCGTTTCCTAAATGGTCGAAAACCCCGGCCAAAGAGCGGGCCAAAATCATGCGCCAGTTTGGCGATTTGATTGACCAAAACGTGGAAAAAATCGCCCAGTTAGAAACGCTGGACACCGGCCTGCCGATTCATCAAACCCGCAACGTGTTGATTCCACGCGCCTCACATAACTTTAACTTCTTTGCCGAAGTGTGTACCCGCATGAATGGCCACACCTATCCGGTAGACGACCAAATGTTGAACTACACCATGCATCAGCCTGTTGGCGTGTGTGGTCTGGTGTCGCCTTGGAACGTGCCGTTCATGACCGCTACTTGGAAAACGGCGCCGTGCTTGGCCTTGGGTAATACTGCGGTGTTGAAAATGTCGGAGCTGTCGCCTTTGACCGCTAATGAGCTGGGTCGCTTGGCCTTAGAGGCCGGCGTGCCTGAGGGCGTATTTAACGTGGTGCAAGGCTATGGCCGCAATGCGGGCGATGCTTTGGTGCGCCACCCCGACGTGGGCGCGGTGTCGTTTACCGGCGGTACGGCCACCGGTCGACAAATCATGTCTAACGCAGGGATTAAAAAATACTCGATGGAATTAGGCGGTAAGTCACCGGTGTTGGTGTTTGATGACGCGGATTGGCAGCGCGCCTTAGACGCTTCGTTGTTTACCATCTTCTCTTTGAACGGCGAGCGCTGTACCGCGGGTTCACGCATCTTCATTCAAGAAAGCATTTACGACCAGTTTGTGGAAGAGTTTGCCGCCCGTGCCAAGCGCATCATCGTGGGCGATCCGCAAGACTTCAACACCCAGGTGGGCGCCATGATCACCCGTCAGCATTACGACAAGGTGACCGGCTACATCAAAATTGGCATGGAAGAGGGCGCACGCCTATTGGCTGGTGGCCTAGAGCGTCCAGCAGGCTTACCGGCTCACCTGAGCCAAGGCAACTTCATTCAGCCGACGGTGTTTGCCGATGTGGATAACAGCATGCGCATTGCCCAAGAAGAAATCTTTGGCCCCGTGGTGTGTTTGATTAAATTTAAAGACGAAGCCGAGGCGGTACGCTTGGCCAACGATGTGGAATACGGTTTAGCGTCTTATGTGTGGACGTCTGACTTGACTCGTGCCCACCGCGTGTCGTCGCAAATACAGGCCGGCATGGTGTTTGTGAATTCACAAAACGTGCGCGACCTACGCCAGCCGTTTGGCGGCGTGAAGCAGTCTGGTACCGGCCGTGAAGGCGGCGAGTACAGCTTTGAAGTGTTCACCGAAGTGAAAAACGTGTGCATTTCTATGGGCGAGCACCATATCCCACGTTGGGGCGTGTAGGCGCGAGCTCAGGCAGGCTGACGCAGCCGCGTCAGCCTCACAATAATAAGGATTAGGAGAAAGATTATGGGGCAACTTGCACTAGCAGCAAAAATCACGCACGTACCGTCTATGTACTTGTCTGAATTACCGGGTGAGCACCACGGCTGTCGTCAGTCGGCCATTGATGGCCATAAAGAAATCAGCCGTCGCTGCCGCGAACTGGGCGTGGACACCATCATCGTGTTTGACACCCACTGGCTGGTGAACAGCGGCTACCACATTAACTGTAATGACCGCTTTGAAGGCGTGTACACCAGTAATGAGCTGCCACACTTTATTAAAGACATGACTTATCAATATCAGGGTAACCCAGAGTTGGGCCACTTAATCGCTGAAAAAGCGCGCGCCAAAGACGTCCGCGCCATGTCACACGAAATTGACAGCTTAGCAATGGAGTACGGCACCCTAGTACCGATGCGCTACATGAACGAAGACCAACACTTTAAAGTGATTTCGATTTCGGCTTTTTGTACCTCACACGAGTTAGAAGACAGCCGCAAGCTGGGTGAAGCCGTGCTGGAAGCCATTCAAGAATACGACGGCAAAGTAGCCGTACTGGCCAGTGGTTCGCTGTCGCACCGCTTCATTTGGGACCGCATTGCGTCAACCGGCATGAACAGCTACACCCGTGAGTTTGACCGTCAGGTTGACTTACGCGTGGTGGACATGTGGAAAGAAGGTCTGTGGCCAGAATTTTGTGCCATGTTGCCGGATTACGCCGTGCACTGTTTTGGCGAAGGGATGATGCACGATACGGCCATGCTGTTGGGCCTAGTGGGTTGGGATCAATACCGCGGTAAGGTCGAAATCCTCACCGACCTTTTTGCCAGCTCGGGCACCGGTCAAATCAACGCTTTATTTCCCCTTTAACGACTGATGATTCTGCTGGGCTGGCGTGGCTGGCCCAGCGGTTTAGGAGCCGTGATGCCCCATTTTACCGTTGAATATTCGGCCAATCTGGCCGCCGACATTGTATTTGATGAATTTTTTGCCCAAGTACATGAATGCTTAGGCAACAGCGGCGTGTTCCCCTTAGGCGGGATTCGCAGCCGCGCCATCCGTATGGACGATTATCGCATTGCCGACAATCAGCATGACTATGCCTTTATCCACATCACCTTAAAGGTGGGTAGCGGGCGTGATTTAGAGACCCGTAAGGCCGTGTGCGATGAGCTGTTTGCCCTGATTGAAGCCTATTTTGCGCCGTTACAGGCAAAGCGCCTATTGGCGATTTCGTTTGAAATGCAAGAAGTTCATCCAGTTTTAACCTACAAAAAAAACAATATTCACGCCTTTTTAAAGGCCAACGGCGGCTAAGGCCGCGTGATGATGAAAGCAACCTGGCCCTGTGCCGATTGATGCGCCCACTTAAGAACAAGAGAAAGAAGCCAGCATGCTTGCACCCGATACGATTCAAGCGTTAGCACAACAGCTAAACCACGCCGAACAAACCCGTACCCAACTGAAACAGTTTTCACTGACTCAGCCAGACATCACCATCGACGACGCTTACGCGATTCAAAAAGCCTGGGTGGCTTTAAAAATAGCAGAAGGGCGTAAGCTGGTTGGCCATAAGATTGGCCTGACCTCGCGCGCCATGCAAGTGTCGTCTAACATCACTGAACCAGACTATGGTGCCTTGCTAGACGATATGTTCTTTGACGAGGGCACTGAGATTCCCTTTGAGCGATTCATCGTGCCGCGCGTTGAAGTGGAGCTGGCGTTTATTTTAGGCAAGCCTTTGAGCGGCCCGAACTGCACCATCTTTGACGTTTTAGACGCCACCGAATGGGTAGTGCCTGCTTTAGAAATCATTGATGCGCGCTTGCACAACGTTGACCCAGAAACCAAAATCACCCGCAAAGTATTCGACACCATTTCCGACAACGCCGCCAATGCCGGTGTGGTGATGGGTGGTCGACCCATTCGCCCTACTGATTTGGACTTGCGTAAGGTCAGCGCCGTGCTGTACCGCAATGGCGTGATTGAAGAGTCGGGCGTGTCGGCGGCGGTATTGAACCATCCCGCCAAAGGCGTGGCGTGGCTAGCCAATAAGCTACACCCTCATGGCGTGACCCTACAGCCTGGCCAAGTGATTTTAGGCGGTTCGTTTACGCGCCCAGTGGCGGCGCGCCAAGGCGATACCTTCCACGTAGACTATGGTGATCTAGGCGCCATCGCCTGCTACTTTGGCTAACCGATAAGGACAGAATCATGGCAAAAATCATGCCCAATCAATTCAAGCAAGCGCTGCGCGGTGATGCGGCTCAGATCGGTATGTGGCTAGGCCTTGCCAACAGCTACAGCGCTGAGCTGATCGCGACCGTGGGCTTTGACTGGCTGCTCATCGACGCCGAGCACGCACCGAATAACGTCACCACTGTGTTGCAGCAGCTACAGGCGATTGCGCCCTATCAGGCGCAGGGCCAGTCGTTGCCGGTGGTGCGCCCGCCCGTGGGCGATGCGGTGTTGATCAAGCAGCTATTAGACGTGGGCGTGCAAACCCTATTGGTGCCGATGGTCGAAAGCGCCGAACAGGCGCGCGGTCTCGTCGACGCCATGCGTTACCCGCCTGAAGGCATTCGCGGCGTGGGCAGTGCTTTGGCGCGCGCCTCATTATGGAACAGCGTCGACGACTATTTGAATCAGGCCAACGACCAAATGTGCCTTTTGGTGCAGGTGGAAAACGTGGCTGGGCTGAATCATTTAGCTGAGATTGTGGCGGTCGATGGCGTGGACGGGGTCTTTATTGGCCCTGCCGATCTGTGTGCGGCCATGGGCCATCGCGGTAACCCAATGCATCCTGAAGTACAGGCGGCGATTAAGGCCGCCGTGGCGACGATTCGCGCTGCGGGTAAGGCCGCTGGTATTTTGTATGCCGACGAAAAACAGGCCAAAGCCTTTATTGAAATGGGCTTTAATTTTGTGGCCGTGGGCGTGGACACCACGCTATTGGCCAAGTCTTGTCGTCAGTTATTGGGGCAGTTTAAAGCAGATGGCGCCGCGGCTGAGCCAGCAGCGCCCTCGGTGTATTGAGGATGAACAGCATGAATGGATTAAGCGACCAAGGCCTGTGGCAAACTCAGGCCTACATCAATGGTGAATGGGTGGGCGGTGCAGCCGACCAAATTGACGTCATTAACCCGGCAACGGGTGAGGTGATTGCCCAAGTGCCCAATTTGGGTCAGGCCGAAGCCGAAGCCGCCGTGGCGGCTGCGCATCTGGCGCAAAAAACCTGGGCCAAAATGCCGGCTAAGGCGCGTAGCCAAGCGCTGCGCCGCTGGTTTGATTTAATGATGCAGCATCAGGATGACCTAGCCCGGATTTTGACCTTGGAGCAAGGTAAGCCATTGGCTGAGGCCAAGGGCGAGATTGCCTACGGGGCATCGTATATCGAATGGTATGCCGAAGAAGCCAAGCGTATTTACGGCGACATCATTCCGGGGCCGAGCGCCGATAAACGCATCTTGGTGACTAAAGAAGCCATCGGCGTGTGCGCCGCCATCACGCCGTGGAATTTCCCCAATGCCATGATTACCCGTAAAGCGGCGCCAGCGCTGGCCGCAGGTTGTAGCATCGTGGTGCGTCCAGCCTCTCAAACGCCGCTGTCGGCCTTGGCGATTGCTGAATTGGCCCACCGAGCGGGCATTCCGGCCGGCGTGTTTAACGTGTTGACCGGTAGCGCCACCCAGATTGGCCAAGTGTTGACCAAAGACGATAGGGTGAAAAAATTCAGCTTTACCGGCTCGACCGAAGTAGGCCGCAAGCTGATTGCCCAATGCGCCGATACGGTCAAGAAAGTGTCGATGGAGCTAGGCGGTAATGCGCCGTTTATTGTGTTTAATGATGCTGATGTGGATGAGGCCGTGGTGGGCGCGATTAACTGTAAGTTTCGCAACGCTGGCCAAACCTGCGTGTGCGCGAACCGCCTCTACGTTCAGTCCGGCATTTATGATGCCTTTGTGACCAAGCTGGCGGCGGCCGTGGCCGAATTGAAAATGGGCAACGGCCTGGATGCGGGCGTGGTTTTTGGTCCCGTCATTGACGCCAATGCGGTGGCAAAAGTGCAAGAACACATCGATGATGCCGTGAGTAAGGGTGCTGAGCTGGTGAGCGGCGGCCAAGTGGATGCGCTGGGGCAGCTGTTCTTCCAGCCCACCATCGTCAAGAACGTGACGCAGGACATGAAGGTGGCCAAGGAAGAAACCTTCGGGCCTTTAGCGCCGGTGTTTAAATTTGACACCGAAGACGAAGTCATTGGCTATGCCAACGACACTGAGTTTGGGCTGGCCTCATATTTCTATACCCGCGACATGGGCACCGTGGTGCGCGTCTCTGAAGCTTTGGAATACGGTATGGTGGCGGTGAATAGCGGTGTGCTGTCGAATGAGGCGGCGCCGTTTGGTGGGGTGAAACAGTCGGGCCTGGGCCGCGAAGGCTCGAAATATGGCATGGACGATTACCTAGAAATCAAATACGTGCTGCTGGCCGGCCTGTAGTTGGACGGTGTGAACAACAGCCTTAGCGAGTTCGTCATCGCTAAGGCTGTTTTTGTGTCTGTCGCGTGATTATTTGGGCGCTGTGTTCGGCGATGACAGAAATTACTAATAAATTAACAAATTCAATGAAAAGTACAATGTTAGTCGGGAAAGTTACATTTATCAAAACGCCGAAGCTGGTCATACTGATCTACATCTCCTAGCGAATGTTTAGGAACAGAGATTTAGAGGCCGATACGCACGGCATCGGTCGCCCTTATAAAAAATAATCAACAAGGCGAAGAAACATGAAAAATACAAACTTTCTATTAGAACGATTGCAAGAGATCTTGCCGCAAATTGCCGCTAACGCAGACAAAACCGAACAGCTGCGCCGCGTGCCGGATGAAAACATTGCCCTTTTAAAAGGCATTGGTTTACACAAGGCCTTCTTGCCTAAGCCTTATGGCGGCTACGAAATTTCCCTACCTGAATTTTCTGACTGCATCAGTGCCTTAGCCGGCGCGTGTGGCGGCACCGCTTGGGCGTTTAGCCTACTGTGTACCCACAACCATCAATTGGCCATGTTCTCCAAGCAATTGCAGGACGAAATTTGGGGCGAGAATCCCGACGCCACCGCCAGCAGCTCGATCGCACCGTTTAGCCAAATTGAAGAAGTTGAAGGCGGCATCCGCATCAGCGGCGAAATGGGTTGGAGCAGCGGCTGCGACCACGCCGACTGGGCCATTGTGGGCTGTAACCGCTTTAACGCCGCAGGCGAAAAAGTGTATTCGTTTGCCGTTTTACCACGCTCAGACTACGAAATCGTCGACAACTGGTATGCCATGGCGATGAAGGGTAGTGGCTCTAAGCAATTGAGCATCAAAGACGTTTTCGTGCCAGAACACCGTATTCAGGCCGCCAAAGACATGATGGAAGGTAAGTCGGCAGGCTTTGGCCTATACCCAGACAGTAAGGTGTTCTACACCCCTTATCGTCCTTACTTTGCCAGCGGTTTTGCCGCCATCGCCTTAGGCGTTGCTGAGCGCATGCTGGTGGCGTTTCAAGAGAAAACCAAAAACCGTGTGCGCGCCTATACCGGCGTGAACGTGGGTACGGCCACGCCGGCTTTGATGCGTTTAGCCGAATCAACCCATCAAGTAGGGGCGGCGCGTGCTTATTTGGAAAAAACCTTGCTCGACCATAAAGAACACGCCGAACGTAAAGAATATCCTAGCCGCGCAACTTTGGCCCATTGGCGTACCAATCAGGCTTATGCGGTAAAAATGTGCGTGGAAGCCGTTGATCGCTTGTTTAGCGCCTCGGGTGCCAGCGTGTGGATGGAAGGCAATGAGATTCAGCGTCTCTTCCGCGACGTGCACATCACCGGTGCGCATGCCTATACCGATTACGATGTGTGTGCCCAAATTTTGGGCCGAGAGCTGATGGGTCTAGAGCCCGATCCAAGTATGGTTTAAATCCATTCTAAAAAATCAGCCAATATAGGCCAACGATAGGCCAAGCGTAGGATAGAGGAGAGCAGGATGACGACGTTTGACAGTAAATCATTTCGTCGCGCCTTGGGTAATTTCGCCACCGGTGTGACGGTGGTGACGGCCCAAGACAGCGACGGCAATAAAGTGGGCGTAACCGCCAACAGTTTTAATTCAGTATCGCTAGAGCCAGCCTTGGTGCTGTGGTGTATCGACAAACGCTCTAGCAGCCAGGCCGTGTTTGACCGCGCCAGCCATTTTGCGGTGAATATCTTGGCGGGGGATCAAATCGCCTTGTCGAATAATTTTGCCCGACCTAAGGACGATAAGTTTGCCGACATCAGCCATCAAGAAGGGGCGGGTGGCTGTTTGTTGCTAGACGATTGCGCCGCCCACTTTGAGTGTGAGCTGTATCAGCAAATCGATGCCGGCGACCATGTGATCCTCATCGGTAAAGTGGTGGCCTTTAGCGACTTTGGCCGCGCGCCGTTACTGTACCATCAAGGCGCCTACTCGGCCGTTTTACCGCACCCCAGCCTACAGCGTAAGCGTGACGCGCAGCCAGCCGATCAAACCACGTCGGGCAAGCTGTTTCACAATATGCATTACTTGTTGACTCAGGCCGTGCGCGCCTACCAAAACGATTACTATCCTAAGCAGTTAGCGTCAGGCTTACGCACCAGCGAGGCGCGGATGCTGCTGGTGTTGGATGGCGGCCACGCCAACTGCAAGGTGGGCATGCTGAAAGAAGTGGCGATGCCGATGCGCGAAATCGAGCAGGCGGTGGAGATTCTGAAGCGTAAGGGCTTGATTCAAGAAGATAGCGAATCCTTACAGCTGACCGATCTGGGCCACGAGCAAGCGGGGCAGCTGTATGCCATCGCAGAAGAGCATCAAGATCAGGTGTTTGCGCGTTATCAGCCAGAACAGGTGGCCTTATTCAAAACCATGTTAAAAGACATGATTGGTTAAGGTTTAGGGTTAGACCAGGGTTATTCATCCGTGAATGGCCCTTTTTTTGTGCCGACAAGGTGTGTTGCATGACTCATTCTCTTCGAGCCCGCTCTGGGCTCATCATTATTTTGGCCAGCCTGGTGGCGTTTGGCCCTTTATCCATCGACATGTATTTACCCAGCTTACCCGACATCGCTCAGGATTTAGGGGCAGCGGCAGAGCACATTAAGCGCACCATCACCGTTTTTTTGATTGGTTTTAGTGTGGGCATGCTGCTGTACGGGCCGTTGTCCGACCGTTTCGGGCGGCGGCAGCTGCTGTTGGGCGGCATCGCCGCGTATTTGGCCGCGACGGCGGGCTGTATGTGGGCTTTTAGCGCCGATCAGCTGTTGGGCTGGCGGCTGTTGCAGGCCTTAGGCGGCGCCAGCGCTTCGGTGTTAGCCCGCGCGGTTGTGCGCGACGTCTATCCCATGAGTGAGGCGGCTAAAATTCTGTCGCTGATGCACATCATCACCATGGTGGCGACGATTGCGGCGCCGGTGCTGGGCAGCTTATTGGTGCTGTGGTTGGGCTGGCGCGCCATTTTTGGCTTTTTATTCGCCTACGCACTGCTGTGCTGGCTACTGGTGTGGTTTAAAGTCCCGGAAACCTTGGCGCCTGAACGGCGGCTGACCTCGCTTAAGCAGGTGTTCATGGCCTATTACCACATCGCGACCGATCGGCGCGGCCTCAGTTATATTGTGTGTATGGGCATGTCGTTTGCCGCCATGTTTGTCTACATCACGGCGTCACCGTTTGTGTACATCGACTATTTTGGGATGACGCCGCAGCAATATGCTTTGCTGTTTGGCCTGAATATTTTTGGCATCATGGCGATGACGTTTGTGAACGCGGCCGTGGTCGGACGAGTGGGCGCTCAGAAAATGATTCAGTTTGGCGCCAGCATGGTGTTACTTGCGGGGCTGGCCTTAGGACTGATGGGCTACAGTGGCTGGGGCGGACTATGGGGCATCGTGGTGGGATTATGGCTATTGGTGGCCATGACGGGCACCCTCAGCGCCAACTGCATTGCCCAGCTGATGGGCTTGTTTCCACAGCAGGCGGGGGCAGCTGCTGGCCTAGCCGTGGCCACTCAGTTTGGCCTAGGCGCTTTATTTAGCTTGATGGTCAGCCAGTTTGTGGCCGTGGATCCTCAGCCCATGGTGGGCATGATTGCGGTGGCGAGCGTGCTGTGTTTTGGTGCCATGCGGCTCACGCGCCGGCCAGAGGCCGACGGCGTGAGCTAAGCAGGGGCGCTAGCCGCGGTTACGCAACATGATTTTGCCCGTGGCCGTGGCCACTAGTTCGCCCTTATGGTTGTGGCATTCGCCAACCAGGACGGCAATACCGCCCTGTACTTTTGGTTTGGCCAAGCATTCGCTGATGGTCCAGTTGGCGCTTAAGGTGTCGCCAGCAAACACCGGCGCCACAAACTGGCAGTTGTGCTCTAGATAGGCGATGGCGGTGCCGTAAAAATACATGCCGATGGAGGCCGACATAAAGGCGCTGGTCATCGGGCCATGTAAAATCGGCTCGCCAAAGCGGCTATTGGCGCAAAATTCAGCGTCGCTGTGTAGGGGGTTGAAGTCGCCAAACATGCCGCAAGCTTGGCTGATGTGCGCCGCGGTGATGGTGAGCCGCTGCCCAAAAGTGTCGCCCTGATTCAATTCGTCAAAGGCTTTGCCGATAAAGTTCATGCTGTTTCCTTATTGGTTTGGTTGTCTCGGGCGCGTAAGGCGCCGCGGATGATTTTGCCGGTGGTGGTCATGGGTAGGGCGTCAATGAATTCAATTTCTCGCGGATACTCATGGTTGGCCAGCTGGGTGCGTACATGGTTTTGCAAGTCGCTCACCATGGCCTCATCGCCTTGAAAGCCCTTATTTAACACCACAAAGGCCTTAACCACCTCGGTGCGCAGTGCGTCTTTTTTACCGATGACGGCCACCATATTGACGGCGGCGTGTTTCAATAGACAATCTTCAATCGGCGTTGGCCCAATACGGTAGCCGGCGCTGGTGATGACGTCATCTTCTCGGCCAACAAAGTACACATAGCCATCTTCGTCAATTTTGGCCGTATCGCCCGTGATGAGCCAGCGGCCGCTGTATTTGTCTTGCGTGGCCTGAGGGTTGTCCCAGTAGTGCAGCATTTGGCTGATGTTGGGGCAGGCTACGGCTAAATGGCCAGGCTCGTTGGGCCCAAGCTCATGGCCCGCATCATCCAGTACGGCCAACTCAAAGCCTTGCACGGCTTTGCCGATGGCACCTTCACGATACACGCCTTGGCTGGCCCAAGACGATACGACTAAATTACATTCGGTTTGGCCATAAAATTCATTCATGCGTAGGCCTAAGGCCTGATCGCCCCAAGCAAGTAGCTCGGTGCCCAAGGATTCGCCGCCGCTGGCGACGGAACGCAGCTGTAGGCGCCAGCGCGTTTCAGGATGGGCCACCGTGCGCAGCATTTTCAGCGCGGTGGGGGGGAAAAACACGTTGCGGATGCCTAAGTCTTGCATGAGTTGAAAGATGTCTTCTGCGGCAAATTTCTCGGCTCGATAAGCCACCACCGGTACGCCGTGATACAAAGACGGCAGCAAAACGTCTAATAGGCCGCCAATCCAGGCCCAGTCGGCTGGCGTCCACATCAGGTCGCCCGGCTGGGGAAAGCCGTCGTGGGAAGCGCGTACGCCCGGCAAATGGCCGAGTAAAATGCGCTGGGCGTGCAGGGCGCCTTTGGGATGGCCCGTGGTGCCTGAGGTGTAAATGATTAAGGCTGGATCTTCGGCGCGGGTGGGGTGGTTAGCGAACGCCGTACTTTGCTGTGCCAGTGCCGCCTCATAAGCCAAAACGCGCCCAGCGTCTTGCTCGTGGCCCACTACATAGCACAGGCCTAAGGCTGGCAGCTGCGGCCAGATCGGCTCAATCTTGCTTAAGCCCTCTGGGTCGGTGATCAGCACGCTCATGCCGCTGTTGCTGGCGCGGTGCTGAATGGCATCGACGCCAAAGAGTTTAAATAAGGGCACCGCAATGGCGCCAAGTTTGTAAATGGCGATGTGTGCCACGGCGGTTTCAAAGCGTTGCGGCAGCATGATGCCCACGCGGTCACCAGCGCGAATGCCTTGTTGGCGTAGGCTGTTGGCCAGCTGGTTAGCCTGTTGCTGTAGCTCTTGGAAGCGGTATTCACGCACCGAACCATCGGCATTTTTTTGAATGATGGCAATGCGTTCTGGCTCATTAGCCCAGCGATCACAGCAGGCTTCGGCGATGTTGAAATAATCGGGTAGGTCAGCCCAGCGGCTGATGGGCCGATGGGGTTGGGGATGGTGCTGATGCATGGCGTAAACCTCCTAGAAACTGCCAAATAGGGTGCCCAATACCAGAACCACCAAAAGGGCGGTCATGGGGACAACGGTGGTCATCATGAAAATCTGGGGGTAGGACTGGCGGTGGGTGAGGCCACAAATGGCCAACAGCGTAATCACGGCACCAGAATGCGGCAAGGTGTCTAAACCACCGGCGGCAATGGCGGAAATACGGTGCAGCAGCTCAGGGCTGATGCCAGCGGCGTTGATCATCTCTAGATAATCTGCGCCCAAAGTACGGTAGGCAATGCTCAGGCCACCAGAGGATGAGCCGGTAATGCCGGCCAAAACGTTCATGCTGATCACCACTGAAATTAATGGGTTTTCGGGTGAGATGTTCAAAATTAAGTCACGGATGATGGCGAAGCCTGCTAAAGAGGCAATCACCGCACCGTAGGCGACTTCTGAGGCGGTGTTGAAGATGGGCAAAAGGGCGCCCACGCTGCCTTTATTGATGGTGTTTTTAAGGTTTTGCCAGTGGCCCCAGTTGAGGATGATCGCCACCACAATGGCGATGATTAAGGCCAACAGCACCGACCACATGCCAATGACGCTGGCGGGGGCAATGTTGCCAAAGCGTTCTTGATTTAAAAAGCTTAAATCAACATACGGAAAAATCACATAAGAAAATAAAGCGTTTAGGCCAATAACCAAGATGATGGGCAAGAGCGCAACCCACAGCTTAGGGCGGGGCAAATCATCGCTGGGTAGGTGTTCATTGCCGTGTTGGCCATAGCCTTCACCAGCCAGCATGGCTTTATTGGCGCGGCTACGCAAAAACCACACGCCCAACACCAGCATCACTAAGGCAGCAATGATGCCTAAGCCCGGTGCGGCAAAGGTAGTGGTGCCCAAATACGGTGTGGGAATGGCGTTTGGAATGGAGGGCGCGCCTGGCAGCGCCGTCATGGTAAAAGTGAACGAGCCTAGGGCAATGGCTGCTGGAATGTAGCGTTTAGGCGTATTGGTTTCGCGAAACAGTACGGCGCTGATGGGGTAAACCGCGAAGGCCACCACGAATAAGGACACGCCACCGTAGGTCAACAGCGCACAGGCTAAGACCACGGTTAAAATCACGTGTTTGGTCCCTAGCTTACGCATGATGCTGTGGGCAATGGTGTGGGCCGAGCCTGAGTCGGCCACCAGCTTGCCAAATAGGGCGCCCAGCATGAAGAGGGGGAAGAATTTGATGATGTAGCCCCCCAGCTCTTGCATGAAGGTTTGGGTATAGGTGGGCATGATGTCAAAGGCGCTGCCGCTCAATAATACGGCTACGCTGGCCATTATCGGGGCCAGAATGAGAACGGTGATGCCTCGATAGGCAAAAAACATCAACAGCAGTAACGAGACAATAATGGCAAGTGTGCTCATGGTGATTAGTCCTTCTGATCGGTTCGGAACGATAGGGTGGTCGTGTTCAATCACGACTCATCGGCATCGGCTGGGTGATCCCAGTCGGTGAAGTCGGCAAGGGATGGATCGGGGGAATGTGCTTCTGGGGCCTGCTCCTCGTGTGTAGACAAATGATTTTTTTATTGTGTTTTTAGCAACGACGCTGGGCCGTTGAAGTGTTGCTCCTCGTGCATTTATAGTCGGACAGGGGGTGGGCTAAGTCAATAAAAATGATGGACTTATAGATGTCTCTAAGCGAAAGGCATGATTTTTCTGAGGGTGGGAATGGGCGTGAATGGCAGTTTGTTGGCAATGATTGAGCGAAATGGTTGGTCGTGAGGGCGATTTATGCTTTTATTTTTAGATTTGGCTGATTTGCCGCGTCAATATGAATAAGATTAAAAAAATGAATTTAAATTCATTTTTTGTGGTTTAAACGCGATGACTGCGATAAGCTTTAGGCGTTTGGGCCGTGTATTTAAGGAAGAAACGGGTGAAGTAGGCTGGGTCTTGAAAGCCTAAATCAAAGGCAATTTCTTTGATCGACAGGCTGGTGTAGGAGAGTAAATATTTAGCCTCTTGCACCAAACGTTCAAAAATGAGCTGTTTGGAAGAGGCATTGGCGATGGTGCGGCAGATGTGGTTTAGGCGGCCATCGGTGACGTTCAGCAGCTGAGCGTAATCGGTGATGGCCAGATGCTCTTTATAATATTCTTCGATTAACTCTAAAAAACGGCGAAAAATAGCCGATTGGCTGTGATGAGAGGGCCGCATCTGAGTAGAACCAGCAATCAGCCGAAACAGGTTAACCAAGACCAGCTGCGCCCAATGGTTGATGGCGGCGCTTTGGCCGAGGGCGTCGTGGTTTTGTACTTCTTGATCTAGGCCGTTAAAGGCCTTGATCAGCTGGGCTTCATGTCGTTTGGCCGCCTCTGGCAGATCACGTAAGGTCAAGCAAAAAGGCTGGGCGTCGATGTTGGGGCCGCTTTTGTCTAGGCTGTACATCAGTGCCTGCACCACGCTTTGATGAACGGTGAGCACCTGCCCGGTGGCCTGTGGCTCGGTCACAAAGCCGTGTGGCGTGGGCGGTGGCGTGAGGAACAGCAGGGGCGCCTGTTCATTGTATTCTGCTTCGCCCAACATTAAATGTACCTTGCCGCTGTGGATGTAGTGCAATTGATAGTAGCGATCGTGGCGATGGACGTGCATGGCGCGGCCAAAAAAAGACGCCAAATTGTCCAAGGACTCATAATGAATCTGGGCGTCTTTGTAAAATTTGTCGTAGGTTTGCACCAGATTTAAGTTGGGGATGTGTTTTTGCTTCATGCCGAGTCTTTCGCAGGGATGGGCGTCGCGGAGATCTTGAAAGCTTAGCCTGTTTGGCGGCGCGAGGCAAAGGGCTTTGCCTGCGCTTGGTGCATTCAAAAAAAGCCAGCACCTTAAATCGATAAGGTGCTGGCCATGATCATCCGGTCTTCATTAGGCTTTGTCGCGGCCATAAATCGGCGATACCGATTGTTCAGCCTCGTGTTGTGGGCCCAGAGGAATGTTGCTGCGGTCCTTGAGCAATAAGGTGGAGATCAAGCCTACCAGCGTCATGGTGGCCAAATAATACACCACTGATTCGGTGCTGCCGGTGCGGCCAATCAACGCCGCCGCAATCATGGGCGAAAAGGCTCCGCCTAAAATGGCGCCCAGTGCATAAGAAATCGACACGCCAGAGAAGCGGATGGAGGCTGGGAAGAGCTCTGAATAGAAGGCTGATTGCGCCCCATAGGTCAAACCAATGCCGACCGACAAAATGCACAGAGCCGCCAACACGCTTTGCCACGTGCCCATGTTCACCAGCGGGAATAGGGCAAACACACCGATGAGCTGTACGCCCCAACCAATGATGTACATATTACGGCGGCCAATTTTATCGGACCAGCAGCCCGACAGCCAGGTGAACAATAGCCACACGGCAGAGGCCACCGTCACCACCAGTAAAATCGGGGTGCGGTCCATTTGTAGCGGGCCGGCTGGGTCGGTGGTGTAGTTTTGAATAAAGCCGCCGGTGGTCATATAGCCTAGGGCGCTGTTGCCGGCAAACACTAGGGCCGCCAACAAAACCAAGAGGGCGTGGTTTTTAAATAAGTCGATGATGGGGGTGCGTGAGCTGGCCTTGCGTTCTTTAATTTCTTCGAACACCGGGCTTTCATCTACCGAACGGCGAATCCAGTGGCCTAAGAATAACAGGCCAATGCTAAGTAAGAACGGCACGCGCCAGCCCCACTCGACAAACTGCTCACCAGGAGAGATCACGCCGCTCATCAAGGCCAAAACGGCAGAAGCCAACAATAGGCCTAAGGGCACGCCAATTTGTGGGAAGGCACCAAAGCGGCCGCGCTTGCCTTCGGGCGCATGTTCCACCGCCATCAACACCGCGCCACCCCATTCACCGCCAGCGGAAATGCCTTGCAAAATGCGCAAGAACACCAGCAGAATCGGCGCCATGATGCCAATGGATTCGTAGGTGGGCAGTAGGCCGATTAACGACGTGGAGGCACCCATCAGAATGAGGGTCACCACCAGCATGGCGCGACGGCCAATGCGGTCACCAAAGTGACCGGCCAAAAACGCACCTAAGGGGCGAAACAAGAAGCTGACGCCCACGGAAGCAAAGGCGATTAAGGTGGCCAGCTCATTGCCCGCAGGGGCAAAAAATAATTGTTTGAATACCAGCCCAGCTGCGCTGGCGTAAATGAAAAAGTCGTACCATTCAACCGTGGTGCCGATGATGGTGGCGAGCGCGACTTTGCGTTCGCTGGCCGACGCCGAGGCGTTTTTTGCGTTCATTACTTCTCCTTTGGCTCTCTATTTGAGTAGACACGTTGTCAAGTCGTGATTGTTTAGCTTAATAGCTAATATCTTAGTAATTATTTGTTACTATGTTAGTAAATTTAGAGGGGGCTTGTCCAGTGTTTTTTACGGAAATAGAAAAAATCGGCTTTAATGTGGTTGAGCGAGGCGCATTGGGTGGCGAAAACCCACATGGTTTAGGAGGCGTGTTGAGGCATAAGCGCGGGTGATCTAGGCCGGTTAACAGCTTTGTGGTGGTGCACAAACGGTTGCCTCGGCTTGGCTTAGCACCATAAAAAAACCTTGCCCCTGGCTAAGCCAGGCAGGCAAGGTTTAGGTAAAGTGCGTCAGGTTGGGCTTATTTGATTTTCACCAAGCCCGCCACCAGCGCCGTCAGCAAGCAGCCTATGCTGAGGTAGACGGCCACCCAATGCCAAGCACCCTGATTCATGTTCACCAAGGCGGTGGCGATAAATGGCGTGAAGCCGCCGCCCACGATGCTGGCGACTTGATAGCCCACGCCGGCACCGCTGTAGCGATATTCTGTGCCGAATAGCTCAGTAAAAACAGGTTGGTGCACGCTGACCACCATGTCGTGGGCGAGGTTGGCCAAGAGGATGGCGCACACCACAATCCACAGCGTGACGCCTGATTCTAAGGCCCAGAAAAACGGGAAGGCCGCCAGCGCGCCGATGAGGCCGCCCAACGCACACATACGACGATAGCCAAATGAGTCGGCAATGCGGGCGAAGAGGGGAATGGTTAGGCAGCTAATCGCCCCGACCATCAAGCCAATATTGAGAAACAGCTGGCTAGAGAGGCCATATTGCTTGGTGGCATAGTATAAGGCAAAGGCGGTGACTAAATACATGGTGAGTAGCTCGGCCAAGCGCAGCGCAATGATGTAGAAAAACGCCTTAGGGTGGCGGCTGACGGCTTCGAATATGGGCAGCTTCTTCGGCCGCTGCGCGTTGTTGACTACTTTTTGAATGAACTCTATCGACTCATCTTGGCCACGACGAATCCACAGGGCAACGGCCAAAAGTACCACGCTGGCAATAAATGGAATGCGCCAAGCCCAGGCTTGGAAGGCTTCGTCGCCTAGAGTCATGATGATGAGGGACACACTGCCGGTGGCCAGCATGAGGCCGACGCCATAGCCGATTTGCACGCCGCTGCTGTAAAAGGCCTTCTTGCCCGCCGGCGCATTCTCGACCGCCAACAGGGCTGCACCGCCCCATTCGCCGCCTACGGCAAAGCCTTGGATGGCGCGCAGCAGCACCAATAAAATAGGTGCCAGCCAGCCGATTTGGGCAAAGTTAGGCAGTAAGCCAATCAAGACCGTTGCGCCGCCCATTAAGACCACGGTGAGCACCAGCATTTTTTTCCGGCCTAGTCGATCGCCAAAGTGGCCAAACACAATGCCGCCTAAGGGGCGAAATAAAAAGCCCACGCCAAAGGTGGCAAAGGCCGCCAGCGTGCCCATGCTGGGGCTGATGCTGGGAAAGAATTGCTGATTAAACACTAGGGCGGCGACGATGCCGTAAAGTAAAAAATCATACCAGTCGACAACGGCACCCACAAAGCTACTCAGGGCGGCGCGTTTGGCGCGTTGTTCTTGTTCAGTGGCTAAGCGTAACGCATCGCTAGCGGCCGAATTGGGGGAAGGGTGAGCGACAGACACGGGGTTCCATTTCAAAAAACGAGTGGGGTCGCTAGCTGTAGCGACGACAAAAAAGCATCTTAAGGAGGGCGATTGGGTTTGGTCAAGTTTGGGTGCGGGGCCTTGGGGCGAAACGCATGATTATGGCTAAAAAAAATCGCCTAGAGGGTATCTAGGCGAGAAGAGATGTGTGCAAGCGTCGTGGTTAAGCGTAGGTATTGCTCAGAAAAAGCGTTTGTCGCGGCCATTCCTTCTTTTTTGGCGTTGTTTTGGGCAATAATGCCGCTAATCGTTTTTTTGGGTCAGGTTGGCGCATGCGCCGCTAGAGGCAAATGGCGATCAAGACTAGGAAGAGCAGCGCGACATAAATTTTGGCGTGGAGGGCATCGTTGATTTTGGGTAGACAGGTTTTGGCGAAGACGATGCCGACCAGGCCGGCGACAAACAGCAGGCCTAAAATGTGTACATTAATGTAGCCAAGGTAAAACGGCGCATCAATCTTGCCCTGGCCAAGGAAGGCGTAGGCACCGGCACCAATCAAGGCCACGGGAATCGACAGCGGGTTGGCCGCGCTGACGCAGTGCTTCATGGCGTAGCCGTGGCGGCGTAATAAGGGCACCGTCATCACGCTGCCGCCCACGCCTAAGGCTGTGGCCACGATGCCGATAACAGGGCCACCGAGAAACAGCGTGGTGGGCCGCATCGCTTTGGCGTCAGGCTGCTGTAAAAAACCACGGCGAAACAGGCAGTCGGCGATGGTGATCACCATATAGATGATGAATAAGAGCCGCACCGTCTGGTCGGCCAAAGCCACCGAAAAGGCGGCGCCCAGCGCGGCACCGATGGCGATGAAGTAAATCAAGGGGGTGATGGTTTCTTTTAATATGTTGCCGCTGCGCCAATTGCTGTAGCTGGCGTAGCTGGCGGTTAGAATCATCACCGCCGTTGAGGTGGCCACGGCCACGTGCATGGCTTCATGCCCCAGCTGTGGCTGTTGACTTAAGAGGTAATACACAAACGGTACCACCACAAAGCCGCCGCCAAAGCCAAATAAAATGGTGGTGATGCCTGCGCCAAAGCCTACGGCTAGAATCAAAGCAAGTTCAAACATCTTAATTCTCTATTTCCAAATGATCTTTAAAAAAAGAGTGTAGGCGGTTAAGATGAGGCGTGCTTTATGGATTCAGACAAGAATCATTGAGAATCCGCCACGACCTACATCTAAACCTAAGGGAGTAGCCCACATGCGCAACGCCTTGATTGCCGACCATGATCAGACTGACCGTGAGGTGGTGGCCATCGGCACCGACTATCCACCTCAGCATGTCTTGCCCATGCACCACCATCGCCGTGCCCAATTGCTGTATGGGGTGACCGGCGTGATGCAGGTAAGGACGCCGATGGGGCAATGGGTGGTGCCGCCGCAGCGGGCGGTCTGGCTGCCGGCGGGCGTGGCGCATGAAGTGCGCATGAGCGGCGTCAGTACCCGTAGCCTGTATATTGAGCCGGCGGCCGTCGCCGCTGAAGCGTTTCAAACCTGTCGAGTGTTGGCGGTGTCGCCGCTGTTGCGGCAGCTGCTGGTGGCGGCCGTGGACGTGCCGCTGCGGTATGAGCGCGAGGGGCGCGATGGCGTGCTGATGCAGCTTTTATTATTGGAGTTGGCGCAGATGGCGACGCTGCCGTTTCATGTGCCCCTGCCGCCGCTTGATGGCCCTTTACTGCGCTGGTGTCAGGCATTTATGAAAGCGCCTAGCTTGAGGAGTCGTCCTGAAGACGCAGCGGCCGAGCTTTGTGTCAGCGTGCGCACTTTAGGGCGCATGTTTCAAGAACAGGTTGGCCTATCGTTTGCGCATTGGCGCGAGCGTGTTTGTGTGGTGGTGGCTTTGGCGCGTTTAAGCGAAGGTGTTGCCGTGACCACGGTGGCCTTGGATTTAGGCTATGGCAGCAGCGCCGCCTTCACCACCATGTTTAAACGGGTGCTGGGGCAGCTGCCCTCGACGTTTGCTGCTAAAGACTAGAGCCGAAACGAGATGATTTGTAGGTATTGGTGTGGGATGGCCTGATTGCCGCGTTTAGCAGGGGTAAAGCGCCAGCGCTTGGCAGCCTTGAGGGCGGCCCGATCTAGGTCGCGATCGCCGCTGCTTTGGGCGATGCTGGTCTGGGTGATCCGGCCTTGGGCGTCGACGTCTAAGAGTAGATGAACGTCGCCCTCATGTTTGGCAACGCGTGCGGCAGCCGGGTAGGAAATGGTGCTTTGTGAGGCGTTGATCAGGGCGCCAGAGATGACTTGTGGCGGCTGGGCGCAGGCGGTGAGGCTGAGGCTGATGGCCAGTAAGCAGGCAAAAGAAAGGCGGTTGATGAGGTTCATGGTCGCGTGGATGATAATGGTTAAAAAATAACCCCATCACTGAGGATGGGGTGGGTGTTTGGCCTCGCCGGGGGGAATCGAACCCACATTTTACGCTTAGGAGGCATACGTTCTATCCATTGAACTACGGCGAGTAGGGGTTCTTTAAGACAGGCGGGCGGCCGATGATTCAGCTAGCTGGATCATGGCCTGTTTGACGTCGTTGTCAGGTAGGCCAGCTAGGCTAGCGACGGCTTGGGCGCAGGCTTTTTCGGCTTCGGTCTTGGCGTAGGCGAGGGCACCAGAAGCCATGACGTGGGCGTGAATCTTATCAAAGTAATCGCGATCAGCGTGTTCTAGAGCGTAGCGCACGTCGGCTGCTGCGGCTTCATTGCCTTGCTGCATGATGTAGATCAGCGGTAGGGTTGGCTTGCCTTCGGCTAAGTCGTCACCCACGTTTTTACCGATCTGCTCGGCGTCGCCTGAGTAGTCTAAAATGTCGTCGATGATTTGGAAGGCGGTGCCTAAATGCATGCCGTAGTTTTTCAAGGCCAGCTCTTGTTCAGGGTTAGCCTTGGCCAACAGCGCACCGACCTGGGCAGCGGCTTCAAACAGCTTGGCGGTTTTGTATTGAATCACTTGAAGGTATTCGGCTTCGGTGATGTCGGTGTTGCCTATGTTCATCAGCTGCATCACTTCGCCTTCGGCGATGATGTTGGTGGCACTGGCCATGACTTCTAAAATACGCATGTCGTGGGTGTTGACCATCAGCTGGAAGGCGCGGGTGTATAAAAAGTCACCTACGAGTACCGAGGCGGCGTTGCCAAACAGATTATTGGCTGTGGCGCGGCCACGGCGTAAATCACTTTCATCGACCACGTCATCGTGTAGCAGTGTGGAGGTGTGAATGAATTCCACCATCGCGGCTAAAGAATAAAGCGGTGCTTGATCGTAGCCGAGGATTTTACCGGCCAAGATGGTGATGATCGGGCGAAGACGCTTGCCCCCTGCGCTGATGATGTAGTGGCCGATTTGTGAAATCAAGGCAACCTCAGACTGGACGGCTTGGTTAATCACCACGTTCACTTTAGAAAGGTCAGAGTCTAAATGCTCTTTGAAATAAGGCAAATTCTGTAACATAGGGAGTCTAATTCATTTCGCACAGGGTTAAACAGCTTGAAATTATAGCAGAATGCATTTTTTTGTGTTCGCTTTCTTTGTAATAGTTTTATGGGCGTAAATACGACAGCCAAACGCAATAAAAATTGACACTTATATCGACTTTCGCTATTATCTTGGGTTCTTTCGTGAAGATGGCTTGTTTAAAAGCAAGACATCAATTTAATTGTTCGGAGTTGAGTATGTACGCGGTCATAAAAACTGGCGGTAAACAATATAAAGTTACCGTTGGCCAAAAATTAAAAGTAGAACAGATACCTGCAGAACTCGACAGCCAAATCGTACTTGAAGAAGTATTGATGATTGCTGACGGTGAAGATCTAGCAGTAGGTAGCCCAATGGTGGCTGGTGCTTCTGTGCAAGCAACGGTTGTTGCCCACGGTCGCGGCGAAAAAGTACGCATTTTCAAAATGCGTCGTCGTAAGCACTCACAAAAACACCAGGGTCATCGTCAGAATTATACTGAAATTCGCATCGATGCGATTTCTAAGTAACAGGAGTTAAGATAAATGGCAACTAAAAAAGCAGGCGGTAGCTCTAGAAACGGCCGCGACTCAGAAGCTAAACGCTTAGGCGTTAAAGTTTACGGCAGTGAATTGATTCCAGCAGGTTCAATCATTGTGCGCCAACGTGGTACTCGTTTCCATGCTGGTACCAACGTAGGCATGGGCAAAGACCACACTTTGTTTGCAAAAGTTGACGGTTACGTTGAATTCACGACCAAAAGTCGTTTCAACCGCAAAACTGTAAACGTTAAGCCTTACACCGGCGCAGACGAGTAATTCGGTTTCAGAAGAATAGCCCTATCTAATCAGATGGGGCTATTTTTATTTATGCGTCTGTGATTTTTAAGTATGATTAAGTAGTTTAGGTTGTTTGGCTTTTCAGGCGATGGGGCGTCGCATGCGTTTCATCGCCTGAGAAGCTACGCATCAACAAGGTAAAGAACATGAAATTTATTGATGAAGCAAAAATTGAAGTAGTCGCAGGTAAGGGCGGTAACGGCGCCTCTAGCTTCCGACGTGAAAAATTCGTCCCGCGCGGCGGCCCTGACGGTGGCGACGGTGGTAAGGGCGGCAGCGTCATCGCCATTGCCGACGAAAACGTGAACACCTTGGTTGAGTACCGTTTCGTGAAACGCTACCAGGCCAAACATGGCGAAAAAGGTCATGGTGCCGACCGTTATGGTAAAGGCGCCGACGACATTGAGCTACGGATGCCGGTGGGCACCTTAATCGTGGACGTGGACACCGAAGAAGTCATTGCCGACTTGACTCATCATGACCAACGCGTGGTGTTGGCTAAGGGCGGTAAGGGTGGCTTGGGCAACATCCACTTTAAGTCATCGGTGAACCGCGCGCCGCGTCAGTGCACCCCTGGTGAAGAGGGTGAAATGCGCGTGTTGCAGCTGGAATTGAAAATTTTGGCCGACGTGGGCCTCTTGGGCATGCCTAATGCGGGTAAATCAACGCTGATTCGTGCCGTGTCGGCTGCCCGTCCTAAAGTCGCCGACTATCCGTTTACCACCTTACACCCTAATCTGGGCGTGGTGCGTATGGATGAAAACAATAGTTTCGTAATGGCCGATATTCCCGGTTTGATTGAAGGCGCCGCCGAAGGCGCAGGCCTAGGCCACCGCTTCTTGCGCCATCTGTCACGTACAGGTTTACTCTTGCATGTGGTGGACTTAGCCCCATTTGATGAAGGCGTGAGCCCTGCGGACGAAGCCTTGGCTTTGGTGGACGAGTTGCGTAAATACGATGAAGAGCTGTATGACAAGCCGCGTTGGTTGGTGTTGAATAAATTCGACATGATTCCAGAGGACGAGCGCGAAGAGCGCATTCAAGCCTTCTTGGACGCCATCGGTTGGGATCACCCGCAGCCAGACGATCGCTTTGAGTTCGACTTGACCACGCCGCGCGTGTTCAACATCAGTGCCTTAAGTCATGAAGGTACGGGCGAATTGGTGTTTGCGATTCATCGCTATTTGGCTGAGAAAAAGGCCTTGGCCGCAGCGGCCGCCGCTGTGGATGCCGACCCGATCAGCCATAATCAAACTGATTTAAGCGTTTTAAAACCTGAAGAAGCCTAAGCTTTACTCAGCTTAAAGGTCGATTAATTATGCCACCGTGAGGTGGGAAAGCGTGCACATGTTACATATATACAATACCTTGAGTCGCAAGAAAGAAGTGTTTAAACCCATCGATGAGCAGAATGTACGCATGTATGTGTGTGGCATGACGGTTTATGATTATTGTCATTTGGGCCATGCCCGCGTGATGGTGGTGTTTGACATGGTGACTCGCTGGTTGCGTGTATTGGGCTACCCCTTAACCTATGTGCGCAACATCACCGATATTGACGACAAAATCATTCAGCGTGCGCTAGAAAACGGCGAAACCATTCAAAGCCTCACCCAGCGTTTTATTGATGCCATGGATGAGGATTCAGCCGCCCTAGGCGTGTTGCGTCCTGACCATGAGCCGCGCGCGACCGATCACGTCGACGACATGATTGCGCTGATTGAACGCCTGATTGCCAATGGCAAAGCCTATGCGGCTGACAATGGCGACGTGTATTATGCTGTGCGCACGTTTGCCGACTATGGCCGTTTGTCTGGCAAAAGCCTAGACGATCTGCGCGCCGGTGAGCGTGTGGAAGTCGATGGCTTTAAAAAAGATCCTTTGGATTTTGTGCTGTGGAAGGCCGTCAAGCCTGGCGAGCCGAGCTGGACTAGCCCTTGGGGCGAAGGTCGCCCCGGTTGGCACATCGAGTGTTCCGCCATGAGTGAGCAGTTATTGGGCGCTCATTTTGACATTCACGGCGGTGGCGCTGACCTACAGTTCCCTCATCATGAGAACGAAATCGCGCAAAGCTGCGGCGCTCATCAGTGCAACGACCACGACCACAATCATGGTTTTGTGAACTACTGGATGCACAACGGCTTTATTCGTGTGGACAATGAGAAGATGTCTAAATCGTTAGGCAATTTCTTTACCATTCGTGAAGTGTTGGAAAAGTTTGATCCAGAAGTGGTGCGCTTTTTTGTTTTACGCGCCCACTATCGTAGCCCACTGAACTATTCCGACGTGCATTTGGCCGACGCCCGTAGCTCACTAAAACGTTTGTATACGGCTCTGAATCAGGTGCCTGCCGCGGCATTTGACGTCAAAGCCGACAGCAATGACTACAGCCAACGCTTTTTTGCCGCCATGAACGACGACTTCAATACGGTGGAAGCCGTAGCGGTGCTGTTTGAATTGGCTAATGAAGTAAATAAAACCAAAGACGCTGCCCTAGCTGGCTGTTTGAAAGCATTGGGCGGCCTGCTTGGCCTACTGGAGCGTGAGCCAGAAGCCTATCTGCATCAAGAAATTGGTGCCCAAGGCAATGGTTTAAGCGCCGAGGCCATTGAGGCGATGATTCAGCAGCGTAAAGACGCGCGCGCGAATAAGGATTGGGCTGAGTCTGACCGCATCCGCGATGAATTGGCTGAACAAGGCGTGGTCTTGGAAGATGGTGGTGCAGGCACCACATGGCGTCGCGCTTGATTGATAAATGATGCTTAATGCTTGCTTTTGCACCGTAGGCGTTAGATAATGTTCCACTTGAAATTTTTTGAAGCACAGGCAAATTCCCTGTGTCCGCTTATCTAAGGAAATCACATGAAACAAGATGTTCACCCAGAATACCACGCAGTGCAAGTGACTTGCTCTTGCGGTAACGCTTTTGAAACCAAATCAACCATGGCTAAAGAAACCTTTAGCATTGAGGTTTGTTCAGAATGTCACCCATTCTACACTGGCAAACAAAAAATCGTTGACAGTGCCGGTCGCGTTGATAAATTCCAACAAAAATTTGGCAATATGTTCAAACGCTAATCAGCCCAGAACACAGAAAAGACAGCTTAGGCTGTCTTTTTTTATTGCTGTTTTTGCCTAAATAGGGGTGTATTTTGGTACACTGAGGCATTAACGGCACACTTATTGGCGTATGTTTACTTATAAATCTCCTCTGGACGCAGATCAGGCAAGGCCTACGGAAAAGCCTTGGGTACTGCTGTTGCTGTGTTTTGTTTGGCTTTGGCCGGGTATTTTTTCCCATGACCTGTGGAAGCCGCACGAGCCTTACATCTACGAGGCGATAAAAGACATGCTGGCCAATGGCTCGGTGGTTGCGCCCAATGTCCATGGGTTTTGGTATTTAGAAACGCCGCCTTTATACTTATGGGTGGGGGCATTGTTTCAACGGCTGTTCTCGCCGTGGTTGTTACATAGCTATGACGCCACACGCTTGGCCACGCCCTTTTTTATGGTGCTGGCGCTGACCTTTGCGGGCATGGCGGGTAGGGCACTCCTGGGTCGGCGCCATGGCCGCAGCGTGGTGCTGATATTGATCGGCTGCGCCGGCATGATGATGACCGGCCACTCGATGGACAGTATGGCGGCCACCTTTATGGGCTACGCCATGGGTTTTTATGCCTTCAGTACAGTGCAAACCCGTCCTGCGTTGTCAGGCTTCTTGCTGGGCTTGTCCTGGGTCATCGTGTTCTTATCGTCTAATTTACTCAGCGTGTTCTTAATGCTGATGGTGGCGTTCTTTTTGCTGTTTTACGCCCGCTGGCGGGTTAAGGCCTACGCCATTACGCTGTCTTTTGCGGTGCTGGTGGCGCTGCCTTTAGGCTTTCTGTGGCCTAATGCCTTGGCCAAAACCAATCCTGATGCCTTTGCTTTTTGGTGGCAGCAATATGCTCTGGGACAGCTGAACCATTTAAGCTTTAAGCAGTTCTTCAGCAATCTTGGTTATTATTTGACGGTGATGAGCTGGTCTGCCTTTCCGGCCTGGCCTTTGGCCTTGTGGACGATTTATCGGCGCCAATACGTGTCGGCCTTTATGCTTAAGTTTTGCGGCTTTTGGTTTTTGACCATCTTGTTTATCCTGAGCTTGGGTAATCATCAAGTCACCGAAAATGCTTTGCCGCTGTTGCTGCCGCTGGCGGTCTTGGGCGGCGCTCAATTAGACAATTTACGCCGTGGTCCAGCGGCCTTCTTGAACTGGTTCGGCGCCATGACGTTTGGTGCCTTGGCCATCTTTATCTGGCTAGGCTTCTTAGCCATGAACTTCGGTTGGCCGGCTAAGCTGGCCGAACGAGCTTTGTACTTTAGCCCTTATTACGTGCCTAAGCTGTATGCTTTTGCCATTGTGTTTGGCCTGATGATGACGCCGGTGTGGCTGTGGGCGGTGACGCGTCGCCATTTACGCGGCCGTCAAGCCGTGACCAATTGGGCGGCGGGCATGACCTTAGTGTGGCTGTTGATGTTGAGCCTGTTTTTGCCGTGGCTGGATAAAATCAAAAGCTACCGCCCCGTGGTCGACCAAATGGTCAATAGTCTGGATGCCCAGACGGTGGCGGCCATTGAGGCCGGTGAGGTGTGTATTCAGGCGCAGTCGCGCCAGCTGGTTTTGCTGACGGCCTGGCGTGAGTACAGTGATCTGCCGATTAATACCTTTGAATATCAACTCAATGATTGTGGCTATTGGCTCAATACGGCTAAGCGTGAGCCGCAGCTGGTTATGGGCCAGGCAGATCCTGCCGGCTGGGCGCCTGTGTGGCTGGGGCATCGACCCCGCGAAAATAATGAATGGTTTGTGCTGTACCAAAAACAGCAGCCTAAACGAGCCGCCCGAAAACCGGTGCCAGAGGGTGGTTCGGCTGAACTGTGGGTACCGCCTTTAGACCGTTTTGAGGCAGCGCCGCCCTCGGTGTTTAGCCGCTAAGGCCTTGGTTTATCGCCATCCGCTCGGGTGGGTAAAGCTAGGCCTAGCTGTAACTGGAAGCCCGCCTGGGTTTTGACCCATCCTTGGGCGTCAAAAGTGGGCGGTTGAGGCGGAGCATGATAAGCCAGAGTTTACGGCTTTGTTTACTGACGCAGTGGTCTAATTATGGCAAAATACGACCATCATCGTGACCACTTCACGTAGGGGGCATGGATGCCACCCTAAAAGAGTGTCTTGGAGACCCATATGAGTCAAGAATCAGCAGTAAAACAAAACATTGATCCAGGTGAGATCGATAAATTCAGCCAGCTGGCGCACAACTGGTGGGATTTAAACGGTGACTTTAAGCCGCTGCATGAGATTAATCCCTTACGCTTGGGCTTCATCAGCCAGCACGCTGCATTAGCGGGGCAGAGCGTGTTAGACGTGGGCTGCGGCGGCGGCATTTTGTCTGAGGCCATGGCCAAGGCAGGTGCGACCGTGACCGGTGCCGACATGGCTAAGAAATCGTTACAAATCGCTCAGCTACACGCCTTAGAAGGTGGCTTAACAATCGATTATCAGTGCATCAGCGTGGAAGATTTGGCGCGTGCCAAACCGGCCGCTTTTGACGTGGTGACCTGTATGGAAATGATTGAACACGTGCCCGACCCTGCTAGCGTGATCCGTGCGTGCACCGATTTAGTGAAGCCTGGTGGCTGGGTGTTCTTGTCGACGCTGAACCGTAACGCTAAGGCCTACGTTCAGGCCGTGATTGGGGCGGAATACGTTTTAGGCCTGATGCCGCGCGGCACCCACGATTATAAAAAATTCATCAAACCGTCAGAAATGGTGCGCATGTGCCGTTCTGTTGGTTTGGCGTTGGTCGATCAAAGTGGTTTGACCTACAGCCCATTGACCAAGCGTTATAAGCTGGTTGACGATCTGTCGGTGAACTACATGATGGCTTTTAAAAAGCCATTAGTCTAAATCGCACCCCAACACAAAACCGCCTAAAGTAATAGGCGGTTTTGTGTTTCTACATCTTTAATGCAAATAAGCTTTTGTGCTATTGCAAATAAACTGTTTATTTCTTTGACAAAATATTGTCTTAAGAGAAATAATGCTCGCTTAAACGTATGTTGGAGAACATTATGAAGCCATCAACTGCCCACCCCGCAGCTGATCAACTGAAGGAATTAACCCTACGCGGGATGATTCTCGGTGCCTTGATTACCGTTATTTTTACCGCCTCAAACGTCTATTTAGGCTTAAAGGTTGGTTTGACGTTTGCCTCTTCTATTCCTGCTGCGGTGATTTCCATTGCGGTTTTAAGAATGTTTGCGCATTCGAATATTCTTGAAAACAATATGGTGCAAACCCAGGCTTCGGCCGCCGGGACGTTGTCGTCTATTATTTTCGTGTTGCCTGGCCTATTGATGTTGGGCTACTGGCAAGACTTTCCCTTTTGGCAAACCGCCATCATTTGCGCCGCCGGTGGTATTTTGGGCGTGGTGTTTACCGTGCCTTTGCGTCAGGTGATGGTGGTTAAATCCACCCTGCCTTACCCAGAAGGGGTTGCCGCCGCCGAGATTTTAAAGGCCGGCCACATTAACGATCACAAAACCGATGCTGAAAAAGTCACGCCAAGCAAAAGCGAAGGCGGCATGCGCGACATCGTCGAAGGTGGTTTGATTGCGGCGTTCGTGAGCCTGTGTACCGCTGGTTTTCGTATTTTGTCCGATAGCGCGAGCTATTGGTTTACCACGGGTAAAGCCATTTTCCAGGTGCCGATGGGCTTTTCGGTGGCGTTGGTGGGTGCCGGCTACTTAGTCGGCATCGTAGGCGGTATGGCCATGCTGGTGGGGATTCTCATCTCTTGGGGTGTGGCCGTTCCGTATCTGACCACTGTGTATCCTATGCCAGAAGGCACTACGTTGGCCGCTTATGCGCAAACCATTTGGGCCACGAAGGTGCGCTTTATTGGTGCTGGCACCATGGCCGTAGCGGCTGTGTGGACGTTGATGACTTTGGCTAAGCCGATTATTGAAGGCGTGATGATTTCCATGCGCGCCATCAAAAAAGGCAGCGATGGCGCTGCCTTGGTGGACCGTACCGAGCAAGATCTGTCGCCTAAATGGTTGGTGTTGATTACCGCCACCATCGTGGTGATCTTATTGGCCACCTTCTACAGCTTTGTGATGGCGGCGCCGATTTCAGCCGGCTTGGCCTGGACTTTGGTGATCGTGACCACCTTAATGTCGGTGCTGATTGGCTTCTTGGTGGCCTCTGCCTGTGGCTATATGGCTGGCCTTATTGGTTCTTCATCTAGCCCCATCTCAGGTATTGGCATTATTTCGATTATTTTGATTTCCATTGTGCTGCTGCTCATTGGTGAATCCAGCGGCTTATTGGCCACGCCGGAAGGTACTCAGTTCCTGACGGCACTGGCGATTTTCACCACATCGGTGGTGTTGGCCATTGCAACCATTTCAAATGATAACCTACAAGATTTAAAAACAGGCTTCCTCTTGCAGGCCACGCCATGGCGCCAACAAGTGGCCTTGATTATTGGCTGTATCGTTGGTGCCTTGGTGATTTCACCCGTGTTGGAACTTTTGTATCACGCCTATGGCTTTACCGGCGCCATGCCTCGTCCAGGCATGGATGCGTCGCAGGCCTTAGCGGCACCTCAAGCCACGCTGATGACGCAAATTTCTACCGGTATTTTCAGCCATAATCTAGAATGGTCTTATATTGTGACCGGTATGATCATTGCCGTGGTCTTGATCGTGATCGACACGGTATTGAAAAAATCCACCCGTGGTCGTTTCACCATCCCCGTATTGGCCGTGGGCATGGGTATTTACCTACCGGCTTCGGTGAATATGCCGCTGATCGTCGGTGCCGTATTGTCTTGGCTCGTGGCGCGCCGCATTAAAGCCAAAGCCGCTCGGGACAATGTGCCGGCAGAGCCTTTGTTGAAAGCCTCTGATGGACGCGCAACGCTGTTTGCCGCGGGCTTGATCGTGGGCGAGAGCATTATTGGCGTGGTGTTGGCGATGATTATTGTGGTGTCGGTGACGTCTGGCGGCAGCGATGCACCGTTGGCCATCATGCCCGATAGCCTCGCAGGCTGGTCACAAACCTTAGGTTTGATTGCTTTTGTGCTGGTATTGCTGCGCTTTGGCCGTCGTGCTTTGAAATAAAACCCGTTGAGTGATGAAAAACGAGCGCAGAGGCGCTCGTTTTTTTATGCGGCTGGCCCAAATCTTTCGGTTATACTGACGTTTTTAACGCCAGTCATGAGGTGCTTATGTGGCGAATATTATTGAGGCTTTTGCTGGGTTTTGTGGTGTTGCTGCTGCTGGCCATTGTGCTCTTGGGCTGGTTGGGCACGCGCCACCCAGTGGCTGAATCAAAAGACACGGTCACCGTGTATGCACTCAGTAATGGCGTGCACATTAGCTTGGCAATGCCGGCCCGAAACGACGTGTATGATTGGACCACGCTGTTTGATCCAGGCAACAGCCGTCGGCCGGATTTGGCTAAGGCGCAAGACTACGTCTTGATCGGCTGGGGGAGTAAGACGTTTTATACTCAGGTGCCGAGCTGGTCCGAGTTGACCTTGCCGCTGGCCGCTCAGGCTTTGGCCTTTGATGAGGCGGCGTTTAATGTCACCTATCTGCCGCAGCCAACGGCGGGCGAGTCGGTGCGCGTATTGCAGCTGAGCATGGCCCAATATCGCCAGCTGGTGCAGTCTGTGCTGGCCGATGTGCCTCTTTTTAAGGCCTTGGATGGCCAGCCTAAGGTCATCCCAGACGTACATTATGGCGCAACGGATGTGTTCTATGAGGCCAATGGGCGCTACACGCCTTGGTTTACCTGTAATGAATGGATACGGCAGCAGTTAAATCAGGCCCAAGTGAACGTGCCGCTGTGGTCGCCCTTGGCACTGCCGATTATGTGGCATTTGGGCGACGCGGCTCAGTAAGCGGATTGCGCTCTTGGCGCGGATCAATCAAGAAACGGCCCTGTCGATGATGACAGGGCCGTTTTTGGGTTTAGAAAGCGGCGCTGAGGCCAATGTTGTAACGGGTTTGTTCGCCCTGATCTAAGCCGCTGGTGCGAGAGAGGGCGCCAAAAACCTGTAGATTTTTATTGAGATTGAGATTGGCACCAATGGTGAGGTCTGCCCAGCTGCGGGCATCAGCCTCGGTTTCACGCGAGAATGAGGTGAGGGTTGATTTCAGCGCACCGCGCACAGCGTGTTCACGATCGCCCATTTGGCGCAGATAGCGAATATTGGCGTAGGGATTGATTACGCCTAAGTGACTGTCTATGCGCCAGCCGACGGCCCCGATTTTACTGGTGCGCCGCTGGTCGCCAAAGCGCATAGAGGTGCTGAGGCTATTGGCTTCTTCATAGCCATCGACACGGCTCTTGTCCCAAATGTATTGCAGCATGGGCCCGGTGCTGAGCGAGGGGTTGATTTCAAAGTCCCAGCCAGTACTTAGCCGCACGCCCCATTCTCGGCCTTTGGTGCTGCCGGTTTCAAGCCGAGTGGCGGGGCCAAGGTTAACGCGCCGTTCAATGTTTTCAAAGTTGCTGCGGCTGCGATGTACGTCGGCGCTGGCCCAGCCAGAGTCGGCAAAACGCGCGTGGGCAAAGGCAGCCACCACGTTGCCGCGGTTTTTATAGCGATAGTCATCGCTGGGGCGTTCAGTATCGCGATGAGCTGAGATGAGGGCACCTAGGGTGAGATTGGGGGTGAGGGCATAGTCTATGCCTAAGGTTAAATTGTTTGAGCGTTGGGTGCCGTCTTTTAAGCCCTTGGGCTGGTGCTGGTCACCGCTGAGGCCAGAATAGCCGCCAAACACGCCCAGCTTTTGGCTGCCCTCTAGGCGCTGGTGCAGTTGCTGGTTGCGGCTGTCTAGGGTTTGGCGCACGCCCGCGATGGGGGCGTTCATGGCTTTACTGAGTGAAGCGACCGTCAGCGGCGCTTCGAGTACCGAAATCATGTATTCGCTGAGCATGGCGTGGGTGGCAGGGCTGGGGTGAAAACCATCGGCAAATAGGAACGATAAATCATCATTAAAGCCAGGGCTGGTCGATAGGCATTCATTCGCGGCGAGCCCAGGGGGGCAGGGCGTACCGCCGGTATTGTTGAGGCCATATTGCTCAGGGTTGGCCATGACTTCTTGAAATAGGGCGTTGACGTCAACCCTTACGATGTTGCCGCCGGTTTGGGCCAAAAGTTGATCTTGGGTGGTGTTGAAGAGGTCGGTTAAGCGTGAACCCTCCTCGCCTAGCTCGCCATAGGCTTGCTTCATCAGGGCTTCGGCTAGGGCGCCAATGAAGCTACCGCCCAGTGCGGCCGCGGCTTCGATGGCGGTCTGAATGCGTTCTTGACGTTCTGCCTCATTGAGAATGGGGCCTGCATTTAATACTTTATACACTTCTTCTAAGGCCTGCTGTTCAGGAATGCTCAAAAACCCACCTACGGTGGTGACGATGGTGTCTAGAAAAGCTGGCGTTAGGGTGATGTTCGGTACCGTGGGCACCACAATCGTTTTGGCACCGGCTTGGACTAAATCATTCACCTGGCCCGTGGCGGCTTGGGCGCTTTGTAAAATCAGCTGTTGTGCTGCTTCTGCCCCTTCTAGCGTGGCGGTGACGACGCCTGCGGCTAAGTCATTGCCGCCAATCCAGTGAATGTATAGCCCTTGGTTGTTGGCTTGGCCGTTATTTTGTTGAAGGTATTGAGCCACCTGATCTTGGGTATTGTCCGTCGGGTTGATTTCTGGGACCGCCACAGCGCCACCGGCAGCGAAGTTATGGCCGCCATCGTCAGAAGGCGTGAGCGTTAAGCCGTAATATTTAGCGATGCTTTCGTTGTAGAGTGGGTTTTGGCTACCGTCGAACGTATAGCGACCGTTATTGCCGCCATCGCTGAGGCTGTCGCCAAAAACGTAGATTTGGTTAAAGGCACTGGCGCTCATGGGTAAAGACAAAAGGCTGGCGCACAATAGAAGCGTGCTCATTTTGGGGCGAGATCGTAAAGCATTCATGGGATGGGTTCTCCTCAGTGGTTTTGGGGGGAGCCTCTTGGCGGGCTATGAAATACAGATGGCGTAACTAGTTAAGAATGAATAACCATTAAATACAAATAGCATAATTGAATGGATGGTGAAACGAGTACATTGGCATAATGGTTTTTTGTGTAAAAAATCAGACACTCCTGGCGGGTATATGACGTATGTTTTTAATAGTGTTGTGATTATTATTTAAATATAGGGTGTGACTGGGATGGGCGGAAATGGGGTTTGAGAACGCCATCAGAATTGTCGACAAATTTTAGTTGGGGGCTGAATTTGTCGTGTGTGGGCCAATTATTTTATGCTATAGTGCCGCCTTATCTTTATTTCAGCCTCATTTACCGTGGGTTTTTTTGACAGAAAGCCTTAAGTAAAACCATAAATGAGCCACAGTAAGCGAGGCGGCACACAAAAGGGGACATAATGTCTTTTGATCTGATGCAGGTCGGGGTAGATTGGTTGGATGGTCGATTAAGCTATGTATTGATTGCGCTGTTGCTGTTTGTGGGCGTCTTTTTTACCCTTCGCTTGGGCTTTATGCAGTTTCGCCATTTTGGCCACACCGTGACCGTTTTGAAAGGCAGCCGTCAGGCAGATCAGTCAGGCATTTCCTCCTATCAGGCGTTTTGTACCTCGATGGCGTCGCGCGTGGGCACCGGTAATATTGCCGGCATCGCCGTAGCGGTGACGCTGGGCGGTCCTGGGGCGGTGTTTTGGATGTGGGTGATTGCCGTTTTGGGTATGTCGACAGCCTTTGTGGAGTCGACTTTGGCCCAGCTGTTTAAGGTTAAGGATGGCGAAGGCCAATACCGCGGTGGCCCAGCCTATTACATGGAAAAAGGCCTGAACGCCCGCTGGATGGGGGTGATGTTTTCTTTATTCTTGATCTTGGCCTATGGCTTTGTGTTTAACGCCGTACAGGCGAACACCATTGGTGAATCTTTGGGCGCTGCCTTTCATCTGCCCACGTGGGTGACTGGCTTGGTAATCATGGTGCTGACGGCGCTGATTATTTTTGGTGGCTTGCGTAAAATTGCGCGCTTTTCCGAAGCGGCGGTGCCGTTGATGGCCGGGGTGTATTTACTGGCGGCCTTGATTATTGTAGTGGCCAACTATGAGCGTTTGCCGGCTGTATTTGGGCTGATTTATCGCAGTGCGTTTGGCCTGCAAGAGTTTGCCGTGGGCGGCTTTGCCGCAGCCATCATGCAGGGCGTCAAGCGGGGTCTGTTTTCGAATGAAGCCGGTATGGGCTCGGCGCCCAATGTGGCGGCTTCAGCCACGCCCTATCCGCCACATCCAGCCTCGCAAGGCTATGTGCAAATGTTTGGCGTGTTTGTCGATACGGTGATTATTTGTACTGCTTCTGCGGCGATTGTCTTGCTGTCGGGTGTGCCTTTAGACAGCGATGCCACCGGCATTCGTCTGGTGCAAATGGCCTTGGAAACCGAGTTCGGTGGCTGGGCTAAATACCTTTTGGCCATCATCATCCTGTTTTTTGCCTTCACCACCATTGTGACCAATTATTACTATGCCGAAAGCTGCATGGTGTTTCTGCGTAAGAAAAAACACAGCCGCCTGCTGTTTTTTCGCTGCTGCGTGGCGGCAATGGTGTTCTTTGGTGCGGTGGCATCGGTGCCGCTGGTGTGGTCGATGGCCAATGTGTCGATGACGCTGATGGCGGTGACGAACTTAGTGGCGATTTTATGCTTGTCCCCCTTAGCCATTCGTCTGGCCAAGGATTACAACCAGCAGCGTCAAGCAGGGCAATTACCGACCTTTAAAGCCGGCGATCATCCCGACATTAAGGCTCGTCTTCAAGACGATATTTGGGATTAAATGTTGCATGATCGAATCAGCGCCGACGGTTTGTCGGCGCTTTTTTATGGGCGCCTGCTGTGATTAGGGGATATAACCACACAGGGAGTAATGGCATTTTATGTTGGTAATCTGTCAATATTGGTTATTTTCTCTAAAAAAATAAGGATTTGGCCATAAACTAGGGATTTGGGTGAAAAAAATAGTAGACAGTAAAAAAGTAAATCTTTAGAATTGAAAAAATTTGCCCGAGATTTGCTGTTTTAGCAGCTGGTTTTGAGTGGATTGGTTTATAAGAGCAACATATTTAAAACACATCAATCTAACGGAGAACATTTTGAGCAATCAAGCACTACTGGTTCTGGAAGACGGGACCGAATTTGTCGGCGTATCCATAGGTGAAGTAGGTATGGTTGTCGGAGAAGTTGTTTTTAACACCTCGCTGACCGGCTATCAAGAAATCCTCACTGATCCCTCCTATTCCCGTCAAATCATCACCCTCACTTATCCTCATATTGGCAATACCGGCACCAATTCTTCTGATGAAGAATCTTCAATTATTCAAGCGCAAGGCTTGGTTATTCGTGATCTACCCCTCATTTCTAGCAATTTTCGCAGCACCGAATCCCTATCTGATTATTTAAAACGCCAAAACGTGGTGGCCATTGCCGACATCGACACGCGTAAGCTCACCCGTATCCTGCGCGAAAAAGGTGCCCAAAAAGGCTGCATTATTGCCGGCGAAAGCCTCGATGCTGCCCGTGCCCTCGCCGCGGCTCAAGCGTTTGGTGGCTTGAATGGCTTGGATTTAGCCAAAGAAGTGACCACCGATAAGGCCTATGAATGGACAGAAGGCAGCTGGGCTTTAGACACCAACGATCACGTACAAAAAACCGCCGCTGAGCTGCCTTACCATGTGGTGGCCTACGACTTTGGTGCCAAGCGCAATATTTTGCGCATGCTGGTGGACCGCGGCTGTCGCCTAACCGTAGTACCAGCGACCACGCCAGCGGCTGAGGTCTTGGCCTTAAACCCAGACGGCGTGTTCTTGTCGAACGGCCCTGGCGATCCAGCACCTTGCGACTACGCGATTGAGGCGATTAAGGCCTTTTTAGAAACAGACATCCCTGTATTTGGCATTTGCTTGGGCCACCAGCTGTTGGCTTTGGCTTCTGGCGCCCAAACCATCAAGATGAAGTTTGGCCACCACGGTGCCAACCATCCGGTGCAAGAATTGGCAACGAAAAAAGTGATGATTACGGCGCAAAACCACGGCTTTGCGGTAGACGAAACCAGCCTGCCGGCCAATTTGAGCGTGACCCATAAATCATTGTTCGACGGTTCTTTACAAGGCATTCACCGCACCGATAAGCCTGCTTTTAGCTTCCAGGGCCATCCTGAAGCCAGCTCAGGCCCACACGATGCCGCGCCTTTGTTTGACCACTTTATTGATTTGATTAAAGCCTACCGCGCTTAATCGCTTAACCTCATCAGGACAACGACCATGCCTAAAAATACTGAAATAAAAAGCATCCTGATCTTGGGTGCGGGTCCGATTGTAATCGGCCAAGCTTGTGAATTTGACTACTCAGGCGCGCAAGCCTGTAAAGCCTTACGTGAAGAAGGCTATCGCGTGGTGTTGGTGAACTCAAACCCAGCCACGATCATGACCGACCCAGAAATGGCTGATGCCACCTACATCGAGCCGATTCACTGGGAAGTCGTGCGCAAGATTATTGAAAAAGAACGCCCAGATGCCGTGCTGCCCACCATGGGTGGTCAAACGGCCTTGAACTGTGCCTTAGAGCTAGAGCGTCAAGGCGTGTTGGCGGAATTTGGGGTGAAAATGATCGGCGCCACCGCCGACGCCATCGACAAAGCTGAAGACCGTCGTCGCTTCGACGTGGCCATGAAAAAAATTGGCCTAGACACCGCCCGCTCAGGCATTGCACATAATATGGAAGAAGCCTTTGCAGTGGCCGAAGAAGTGGGGTTCCCCTGCATTATTCGCCCTTCATTCACCATGGGCGGCACCGGCGGCGGCATTGCCTACAATAAAGAAGAGTTTGAAGAAATCTGCGTGCGCGGCTTAGACCTTTCCCCAACCAAAGAATTATTGATCGATGAATCATTGATTGGTTGGAAAGAGTACGAGATGGAAGTAGTACGCGACCGCAACGACAACTGCATCATCGTGTGCTCGATTGAAAACTTTGACCCCATGGGCATTCACACCGGCGACTCCATCACCGTGGCGCCGGCGCAAACCCTGACCGATAAAGAATACCAAATCATGCGTGACGCCTCGATGGCGGTGCTGCGTGAAATCGGTGTCGAAACCGGCGGCTCTAACGTCCAGTTCTCGGTGAATCCCGAAAACGGCCGTCTGATCGTGATTGAGATGAATCCACGCGTGTCGCGTTCGTCTGCCTTAGCGTCTAAAGCCACGGGCTTCCCGATCGCCAAAATTGCGGCCAAGCTGGCCGTGGGTTACACCCTAGACGAACTGACCAACGACATCACCGGCGGTTTGACGCCTGCGTCGTTTGAGCCGAGCATCGACTACGTTGTGACCAAAATCCCGCGCTTTAACTTTGAAAAATTTGACGGTGCCAACGACCGTTTGACCACCCAAATGAAGTCAGTCGGTGAAGTGATGGCCATTGGCCGCACCTTCCAAGAATCGATGCAAAAAGCCTTGCGCGGCCTAGAAGTCGGCGCCAGCGGCTTTGATCCTAAGGTGAATTTGGCCGATAAAGACGCCGTAACCAAAATCCGCCGTGAACTCACTGAAGCGGGTGCAGAGCGCATTTGGTACGTTGGCGATGCCTTGCGTGCCGGCATGAGCGTGGCCGAGATTCATCAGCTGACCTTTATTGACTACTGGTTCTTGGTGCAGATCGAAGAATTGATTCAGCTCGAGCAAAAAGTGGCTCAAGGCGGTTTTGCTGGTTTGAATCGTGACTTCTTGCGTCAGCTGAAACGTAAAGGCTTTGCCGATTCACGTTTGGCGACCTTGATTGGCGTGTCTGAAGCCGAAGTGCGTAAGCTGCGCCATCAGCATGAGCTGTTCCCCGTATACAAACGCGTCGACACCTGTGCGGCCGAGTTCTCGACCGATACGGCCTATTTATACTCAACCTATGAAGAAGAGTGTGAATCACGTCCGAATCAAGATCGCCCCAAAATCATGGTATTGGGCGGTGGCCCAAACCGCATTGGTCAAGGCATTGAGTTTGACTACTGCTGTGTGCACGCCTCTTTGGCGCTGCGCGAAGACGGTTACGAAACCATCATGGTCAACTGTAATCCAGAAACGGTATCGACCGACTATGACACGTCTGATCGCCTCTACTTTGAGCCCGTTACCCTAGAAGACGTGTTGGAAATCGTGCGCATCGAGCAGCCTAAGGGCGTGATCGTGCAATACGGCGGCCAAACGCCGCTGAAACTAGCGCGTGCGCTAGAAGCCGCTGGCGTGCCTGTAATCGGCACCTCACCTGACGCGATCGACCGCTCTGAAGACCGCGAACGCTTCCAAAAAGCGGTGCAGCGCCTAGGCTTGAAACAGCCAGCGAACGCAACCGTGACCGCGATTGAGCAAGCCGTAGCCGAAGGCAAAAACATTGGCTACCCCTTGGTGGTTCGTCCTTCTTACGTTTTGGGCGGCCGCGCGATGGAAATTGTGTACGATGAGCAAGACTTACGTCGTTATTTCCAAACGGCCTACAGCGTGTCTAACGATGCGCCGGTGTTGCTGGATCATTTCCTAGACGACGCAATTGAAGTCGACGTAGACGCCATCTGTGACGGTGAACAGGTGTTGATCGGCGGCATCATGGAGCACATTGAACAGGCGGGCGTGCATTCTGGCGACTCGGCTTGCTCCTTGCCTGCCTATACCTTGAGCGCCGAGATCCAAGACGTGATGCGTGAGCAAGTGCGTCAGCTGGCGTTTGAGCTGAACGTGCGTGGTTTGATGAACGTGCAGTTTGCGGTGAAAGCCAACGAGGTGTATTTGATCGAGGTGAATCCTCGTGCAGCCCGTACCGTGCCGTTTGTGTCTAAGGCTACTGGCGTGCCTTTGGCCAAAGTAGCCGCCCGCGTGATGGCTGGCCAAAGCCTGGCTGAGCAAGGCGTGACGCAAGAAGTGATTCCGCCTTATTACTCGGTGAAAGAAGTGGTGTTGCCGTTTAATAAATTCCCAGGCGTGGATCCGATCTTAGGGCCTGAAATGCGCTCGACCGGTGAAGTGATGGGCGTGGGCAACACCTTCCCAGAAGCGTTTGCCAAGGCGCAGCTAGGTGCTCAAACCTACGTTCAGCAAAGCGGCCGCGCCTTATTGTCGGTGCGCGAAAGCGATAAAAAACGCGTGGTTGAATTGGCCAAGCAGCTGATTGCCAAAGGCTTTGACCTAGACGCCACCCACGGCACCGCGATTGTGCTGGGCGAAGCGGGGATTAACCCACGATTGGTGAATAAGGTACATGAAGGTCGCCCGCACATTCAAGACCGGATCAAAAATGGCGAGTACACCTATGTGGTGAACACCACTGAAGGCCGTCAGGCGATTGAAGATTCTAAATTGATTCGTCGCAGCGCTTTGCGCTATCGCGTTCACTACGACACCACCTTGAACGGCGCTTTTGCCACCACCCGTGCGTTTGATGCCAATCCGATGGCGGCGGTGATTTCGGTACAAGAAATGCATCAACTATTGGCTTAAGCCCATCGTTGAGGTGATCCACCCGATGCTTTGGCATCGGGTTTTTTAATGCGCGGGCGTTTGTTCGGTGTTTATTCGGCATTTGGGCGGAAATGTCGCCAAAAGGCTAGACAGATCAAAACTAATAAACGATAATCATTATCGTTTATTTAAGGAGGTTAATATGAGAAAGTCAGTTTACGCCCTAGGTTGCGTATTGGGTTTGTCCGTGGCGGCCGTAGGGGCGCAAGAATTACCGGTTAAAGACGCCAAGCGCATCGTGGCCATGGATTTTGGTGCTTTAGATACCTTAGCCGAACTCGGTGCCGCGAATCGCGTGGTGGCCTTGCCTAAAGAAAATGGCCCAGAATACATGAGCGTATACGCCACGGATGCCTACCAAAACACCGGCGGCATGAAAACCCCCGATTTGGCCGTGATTAAAGCCGCCAAACCAGACGTGATCATCATGGCCGGCCGCCAAAATGCCGCCCACGATGAGTTGGTGAAAATTGCCCCGACTATTCGCTACGCGACTGACAGCAAGAAATACCTTGCGTCAGCCAAAGACAACGCCTTGATGTTGGGTGAGTTAGTGGGTAAAAAAGCCGAAGCCGAACAAAAATGGGCGGCTTTGGAAACCAAGATTAAAGGCATTCAGGCTCAAGCCGACGCTTCTCCTGTGAAAGCCACCGTGATGTTGCACAACGGCGGCAAGCTGATGGTGTCAAACAGCGGTTACGCAGCCTTTATTCATGATGCACTGCACGTGAAAAAAGCTGATGCAAACGTTGGTGATGAGCGCGTGGTGGTGGACGCAGCCTATTTGAACAAGGTAAACCCAGACGTGATCTACGTGATTGACCGTAGCAGCGCCATTGGTCAAGCGCCTTTGGACATGAAGCTGTTCGCCGACAAAGACATGAAAAAAGTCAAAGCCGTGAAAAACCAAAAAGTGGTGGTGTTGACGCCTAAGCTTTGGTATCTATCAGGCGGTGGCTTGCAAAGCATTTCGCTACAGGCCGATGAAGTGGCGAAGCATTTGGGTAAATAAGCCTAAAATTAGGGTTTAAAAGACGCAGCGTACATAACGCTGCGTCTTTTTTTTGACGATTGCGCTGGCTTAGGTCAATATAAAGCCATGCTTTTGACATTTAAACAAAAGGAGTGACGATGAGGCGAAAAGGGGTGTGTCTAAGCGAGTCAGTGATTTTGGTGACGGGTGCGGCCCAGGGCATGGGGCGCTTGTTGCTGGAGCGGGCTAAAAAAGAAGGCTGCCGCCACCTGGTGGCCTGGGACATTGATGCGGCCGGCTTGGCCCAGCTACAGCAAGAGATGGCGACAGATGAGCGGATACAGCTGGTGACTCAAGTGGTGGATCTGGCGGATTTGGACGCCATTACCGCGGCCGTGGCGCAGCTGGAAACGGGTTTTGGTCTGCCGAATATTGTGATCAATAATGCCGGCGTCGTCTGTGGCGATTACTTTTGGGGCCATCGCCCAATAGAGGACATTCAGCGCACCATGGCGGTAAACGCCTTAGCGCCGATGCAGCTGACGCGGGCTTTATTACCCGCCATGTTGGCCGGCCAGCGCCCGTGCCGAATTGTGAACATCGCCTCGGCGGCGGCCTTGGTGTCCAATCCCAATATGAGCGTGTATGCGGCCTCGAAATGGGCGCTGTTTGGCTGGAGTGATTCTTTGCGTTTAGAGCTGGTGCAGGCGGGGCATGACCACGTGAAGGTGACCACGGTGTGTCCCACCTATATTGACACCGGGATGTTCGCGGGCGCCAAGCCCTTGTTGCTGACGCCCATGCTGCAGCCTGAGGCCGTGGTGGCGCAGATATGGCAGGCCATGAAGCTGGGGCGTCCGCAGCTGTTGCTGCCGTGGACGGTGGGCTTAAGCAAGGTGATTAAGGGGCTCTTACCCTTGGCGTGGTGGGACGTTTTGGCCGAGAAAGTGTTTAAAATTTACGGCTCAATGTCTGAATTTAAAGGACGCGGCCCGCGTTAGCGAGCCGCTTGAGATGCTTAGGCCAGCTGCGCGCTGAGCCAGTTGCGCCAAGCGTCAGCCTGACCTAGGTATTGGCTCACCGGCAGTACCTGCCAGCGGCCGTCGGCGTGGGCCAGCGCCACCGTGGGAAAGCCTTGACCACCAAGCTGGCCTAACAGGCTGCGGCTGGCTGCTATGTGGGCTTCGGTAGCGGCGCCTTGCTGATCGTGTAGCGCTTGGGTGAAGGCGTTTGCATCGTGGCCTAATGCAGTGGCCAGCTGGATTAATACGGGCGTCTCGCTGATGCGTTGGCCTGCCACGTAGTGGGCGCTTTGCAGTTGGTGCAGCATGGCCAGACCTTGGCCGTTGAGCGCTGTGGCCGCTAAAATGGCCGCAATGGGCTGAGCCGAATCCATTTCGGCGCCGATGTCGCGCAATAGGCCGTCAAAATAGGCGCTGCCAAACGGCTGGCCCGACATTTGTGCAATGCGTTCATCGTGTGGCATGACGTAGTCGCGCCAGCCAGCATCAATTTGGCGCCGATTGGCGCCGGCCAGCATGCCGCCGCCGTGTAGCGTCACGGTCAGCTCGGGCAGGCTCGCTGCGGCTTCGATCAAAGGGGCGACGGCGTAGCACCAGCCACAAAAGGGATCGAAAATATAATGTAAGGTGGCTGATGGCATAGGGCGTCCTTGTGGGCTGGCGGGGTTATTTGTCGGCATTGGCGTCTTTGGTCATGCTTAATTCATTCAGCTTTTTCAACAGCTCGTCGACTCGATCAGGATCTTCATTACGCATGATGCGCAATACGCTGGGCTCAATCACGTCCAGCTCGGCGTCGCGAATGATTTGCTTAATCGGCAACACATGGGTGGGGTGCATGGAGAAGCGGCGTAGGCCCATGCCCAGTAAGAGGCGGGTGAGCTTGGCGTCGCCGGCCATCTCGCCGCACACCGAAACCGGTTTATTCATGCGGTTGGCGGTGCGAATGACGTGGCTCAATAGGCGCAGCACGGCCGGGTGGGCCGGCTGATACAAATAGCTCACGGCCTCATCGCCGCGGTCAACGGCCAAAGTGTATTGAATCAAGTCGTTGGTGCCAATGGAAATAAAGTCGATTTTTTTCAAAATGCTGGACACGGTTAAGGCCGCCGACGGAATTTCAATCATGGCGCCGATGGGCAGCGCTTCGTTAAAGTCTATGCCTTCTTCGCGCAGCTGTTGCTTCACGGTGTTGATGTGGGCCAGCGCCTGATTGACTTCGGTTACCGAAGAAATCATCGGCAGCATGATCTGTACATCACCGTGGGCGCTGGCGCGTAGGAGCGCCCGTAGCTGGGTTTTAAACATTAAGGGCTCTGCCAAACACAGGCGAATGCCGGTCACGCCTAAGGCTGGATTAAGAGCGTCGCTTTGGCCGAACCAGCGCGGGTTTTTATCGACGCCCAGATCGATGGTGCGCATGGTGACGGGCTTGCCCTTGAGTTTTTTAACGATGTGGCTATAGGTTTCGTACTGCTCTTCCTCGGTCGGCAAAGTGTCGCGGTTGAGGTATAAAAACTCGGTTCGAAACAGGCCGACGCCGTCGGCGGTCGACTTGGTCACATTTTTAATGTCGTCGGCGGATTCAATATTGGTCAGTAGTTTGACGCGGGTGCCGTCTTGAGTGGTGGCGCTGGCGCGTTTGATTTTGTCTAATTCTTTACGCTGGGCCTTGTGTTCGCGCGCGCGGCGGCGGTATTCCACCAGAATCTGTTCTTCCGGCTGGACAATGACCACGCCGTCGATGCCGTCGACGATGACCCAATCGTCTTCATGGATCAGTTCGCGGCTGTTGTGTAGGGCCAAAACCGAGGGCAGCTCTAGGTTGCGTCCCAAAATGGCGGTGTGGCTAGTGGGCCCGCCCATGTCGGTGACGAAGGCGGCGATGCGCTGGTCTTTGAAAAAGATGGTGTCGGCGGGAGACAGATCATGGGCCACTAAAATGGTGTCGTCGAATAGATCGTCGGAAATGCCCAAATCGGTGCTTTGACCCGCCAGATTTTTAAACACCCGTTCCACCACTTGCAGCATGTCCTGCTTGCGTTCACGCAAGTAGGTGTCGTCGATGGCGTCAAACTGTTGGCTGAGAATGTCGACCTGTTGCTTTAGCGCCCATTCGGCGTTGACCATGCGGCTTTTGATGATGTCGGTAGGTTCATGGGCAATGGTGATGTCGGTCAGCAGCATGAGGTGCAAGGAAATAAAGGCGCCCAATTCGGTGGGGGCGTTTTCTGGAATGTTGTTGCGCAACTGTTCCATTTGCTTGCGAGTCGCTTTAATGGCGAGCTCAAAGCGTTGGATTTCGGCGTCGATTTGATGCGCCTCTATGGGCGAATAAATCACGTCTTCCATGCTTTGACGCACTAAGTGGGCGCGGCCAATGGCGATGCCGTGGCCGATGGGAACACCATGTAAAACGAGGCTCATGTTTATTCGCTTTCGTCGAATCGGTTGTTGATCAGCTGCCCAAGAGCAGCAATGGCTTCGGTTTCATCTTGGCCATCGGCGTCGATGGTGATGAAGCAGCCTTTGGCGGCGGCCAACATCATGAGGCCCATGATGCTTTTACCGTTGACGCGGCGGTCCTGGCGACTCACCCAAATCTCGCTTTTAAAGCCGCTGGCCAATTGGGTAAACTTGCTGGAAGCGCGGGCGTGTAGCCCCAGTTTATTGATGATTTCAAATTCTTGACTGATCATTGTGGGTTACCAAGTGTCTTTGTGGGTGATGTCGATGATGCCGGCAATGGCGGCTTTTTTAACGTCTTGTAAGAGTGCAGCTAAGTTTGTACTTAAAGATGCATATTGAATCGCTTTCACGATCATGGGCGCGTTCAGTCCCGTGAGCATGGCCGTGTCTTGGTTGAGGATGAATTTATTGGCGACATTGCAGGGCGTGGCCCCAAAAATGTCGGTCAAAATCAACACGCCATAGCCAAAATTCAGCTCGCCTAAGAGCTTGGAGATCTTCGCGTGAACCACTTCGGGTTCGTCGTTTTTTTCAACGTTTAAAATACGCACGTTGCCCGGCAGCGCAGGAAAAAAATGCGTGGCCAAGTGGTTAAATGCCGAACCCAACGATTCGTGGGTGACAATGAGCAAGCCAATCATAATAAGGGTCTTTTAAAAAGCTTTATAGGGTGACAAAGAACAAAAAAGGTAAATGCCTGAGTGTAAGCATTTACCTTATCGCGAAAACTGTCAAGCATGGTTAGGCTTGAGGCTCTTTTAGGGCGTAAATGGCGGGGAGGTTACGCCATGAACCGCTGACGTCCATGCCGTAGCCAAATACGTAGCGATTGGGTACGTCTAGGCCCACAAAGTCGGCCTGCATGGGTTTGGTTTGCGGCAACAGCTTGTTGGCAAAAACGGCACAGTGGCAGGATAGGGCGCCCATAGACAAGACTTTTTCCTTGATGGCCACCATGGTGTGACCTTCATCCAAAATGTCGTCTAAGATTAAAACATGGCGGCCTTCGAAGCCTTCTTTGGGAAAGCGGGTCCAGTTAAAGTTGCCGCCGGAGAGCTTGTCACCGTAGCGAGACACGTGCACGTAGTCAAAGTCTAGCGGGAACGTTAGCTTGGGTAATAATTGGCCAGTAAACACCACGGCGCCGCCCATAACGGGTAGCACCAAGGGGTATTTGTCGCCCAAGGTGGCGGTGATGTCTTGAGCCATTTTGGCTAAGGCTGCTTCACAGGTGGGTTCATCAAAAAGCAGTTCTGCTTCATCTAAAATGGCTTGTGTTTGCGCTAAAGAATGCACACAGTTTCCTTCTTGTTTGAGGTGTATGGGGCAATTATAGGATTTATAAGCGCCAAATACAAAGACAATGTTGCGCCGTGGCGACAGATTGCGCCACGGTCTGTGTTTAGTGGCGTTCGGCGGTGGCCAAAACTTCGCCCATGCGGGTTAGGCCTTGTGGGAACAGCGTTGGGCTGAGGATGACGCTGCCTGCGGTAAATAAATTAATTACCGTAGAACCTAATTGGAAGCGGCCCATTTCTTCGCCTTTGGCCAAATGCACGGCTTCTGGTCCTTCGCTAGGGTAGGTCCAACGCTGCAAGACGCCTATGCGCGGCGGATTGATGACGCCTGCCCACACGGTTTCGATGCTGCCCACGATGGTGGCGCCCACCAAAATTTGCACCATGGGGCCAAACGGCGTGTCAAATAAGCAGATCACGCGCTCGTTGCGGGCGAATAAATTCGGCACGTTTTGCGCGGTTAAGGGGTTCACCGAAAAGAGGTCGCCCGGCACGTAAATCATTTCCTTTAACACGCCATCACAGGGCATGTGCACGCGATGATAGTCCTTAGGAGACAAATAAGTAGTGATGAACTGGCCGCTTTGGAACTGTGCCGTCATGTCTTTGTCGGCCGCCACCAGCGCTTCTAAGGTGTAATCATGGCCTTTGGCCTGCATGATGCGGCCCGCGTCGATGGCGCCTAGCTGGCTCACGGTGCCGTCGGCAGGCTGAACCAGAACGTGATCGCCAGCGGCGATGGGGCGAGCGTCTGGCTTTAAGGCGCGGGTGAAAAACGCGTTAAAGTGGGCGTAGTCGGCCACGTTTTCGTGGACGGCTTCGCTCATGTCGACTTTATAAACCTTGATAAAGGTGTTGATGATCCAGCGCGTAATGGCGCCACGCTCTTGGTTGGCAACCCAGCCAGCAAAGCGGGTGAGACCCTGTTGGGGAATGAAATACTGGAGTGAGATTTTAAATTTTTCTAACACGGATACCTCGGTTTATACGGGAACAATCAAACGGCTGAGGCCGGCATGGTTACTTCGCCGGCGGATGCTGTCCGTATTTTAGCCTGAATAAAGCGGTAAGTGGGGATTAATGGTATGGGGCGGTCAATGGCGAGGGTGGGGGTGCCCTCGCAGTTAGTGTAGGGTGGTGCAAAGCGTAGCGTGCCCACCGTTGGAAATCGTTTGTTTCACAATGCTTCGGTTATTTCGCTATTGATTAAAGGTTGCCTTTCGCCTGTAGGCGACATACTTTCTTTTGGGTGGCCAAAAGAAAGTATGCAAAGAAAAGGCCACCCCTGCTTATTCGCCCCCTTCTCTGAAGGGGGTTCCCTCGGCGGAACCTATTGGCCCAGCGCGTGCAAAAGTGGCGCCCTCCTATAAAAGCGTGGTCGGCCACCACAAGCGTCTTGCCCGCTTCATCTGGGCCAATAGAACCCGTCTCGGCGACTAAAAGGGGACGGGTACTTCACTGAGTGGCTGAGGTGGTGAGATGAAATTGATGTCAGTGAATCAACAAACCTTTTTTACGTCTACAGTGTAGGCCCTTAAGCGTAGGGTGGGTCGTGACCCACGCGGGTTTTAAATATGGGCACCTGAGCACGTTAGGAGTGGTGGGTAGGCTACGCTTTACCCACCTTACGTGAGGTATGAGCCATGGCAGCCAGAGCCAATATCACCCTAAGCCAGGCACAAAAAACGCCACCTTAGTTAAAGGTGGCGTTTGGTATCGTCATTCTGCGTGGGGCGCTTATTTAGCCAAAATAATGCGCAACATACGACGTAGCGGCTCGGCGGCGCCCCATAGCAATTGGTCGCCCACGGTGAAGGCGCTGATGTATTCGCCGCCCATGGCCAATTTGCGGATGCGGCCAACCGGTACCGATAGGGTGCCGGTTACGGCGGTTGGAGACAGTTCTGCCATAGACGCTTCTTTGGTGTTTGGAATCACTTTAACCCAGTCATTGGCACCGGCCAATAGGGCTTCGATTTCGGCCAAAGGCAGATCTTTTTTCAGCTTCAGCGTGATCGCTTGGCTGTGGCAGCGCATGGCGCCAACGCGTACACACAAGCCGTCAATCACGGTTTTGCGATCGGTGCCTAAGATCTTATTGGTCTCGACATCGCCTTTCCATTCTTCTTTTGATTGGCCATTGCCTAGGTCGGCGTCAATCCAAGGGATTAGGCTACCGGCTAAAGGCACGCCGAAGTTGGCGTCAGGGAAGCGGTCGCTGCGCAAGAAATCAGACACTTTGCGGTCGATGTCCAAAATGGCGCTGGCTGGGTCGGCTAATTCGGTGGCCACTTCGGCTTCGATGGCGCCCATGCCCTGAATCAGTTCGCGCATATTCTTGGCGCCGGCGCCTGAAGCTGCTTGATAAGTCATTGAGCTGGCCCACTCCACCAAATTGTTTTGGAACAGGCCGCCTAAGGCCATCAGCATCAACGACACGGTGCAGTTGCCGCCGACAAAGTTTTTCACACCATTGGCCAAGCCTTGGTCGATGACGTCGCGGTTCACAGGGTCTAAAATGATTAAGGCATCGTCTGCCATGCGTAGGCTAGACGCAGCATCAATCCAGTAGCCGTTCCAGCCGCTGTCGCGCAGGGGTTGGAATACGCTGGTGGTGTAATCGCCGCCTTGGCAGGTGACGATGATGTCCATTTGTGCCAATGCCTGAATGTCGTTCGCATCCTTTAATGGCGGCACGTCTTTACCGATGTTTGGGGCTTGGCCGCCAACATTAGAGGTCGTAAAAAAGACTGGCTCTGTAATGTGGTTAAAATCTAACTCCTGTTGCATGCGCTGCATCAACACCGAACCCACCATTCCACGCCAACCAACAAATCCTACTTTCACAGTATTACTCCTCTTAACTCTAGATAAACTAAATAATATAAAGCCAAATAAATAAAAGCTCATACACTCAAAAGATGAACCTTCAGTTGTAACCCCATCAACCAAAAAAGTAAAGATGCCACCGCTTGCTTTATTAAAAAATAATTGCTATTAGGTGGGCGCTGTACGGCTAGGTCATTCTGATTTGCAGGCTTTACATGGAAAAAACCGCCGCAAATGATTTGGTTCGGGCTATAATCGAAGACTTTAAGTGGGCGCATTGGCTCATCACTGCCGTGGCATCATGGTGATCAGCACTCTGGCCCAGGCGTCGACACTGGCCTTAACCCCCGCATTGGACTGCTTTGCCTGAAATCATCAGGCAAATGAGGCTTCAGTTGCGTAGGTGTGGCGCATAACCCAATCAAACAGAAAGGGATTTGGCAGCATGACAGAGCCAAAAAAAGACGACACCCCATCGTCTCAAAAAAGTTTCATTAAATCGGGCATTTATCTTTTGCCTAACTCATTTACCTTGGCCGCATTGTTCTCAGGTTTTTATGGCATTGTTCAGGCCATGAACGGTCGTTTTGAGCTGGCAGCCATCGCGGTCTTTATTTCCATGATTCTAGACGGCATGGATGGCCGTGTGGCGCGCATGACGCATAGCCAAAGTGATTTTGGCGCTGAATTTGACAGTTTGGCCGACATGGTGAGCTTTGGCGTGGCGCCGGCGTTGATTGCCTATGAGTGGCAGCTGCAGGCTTTTGGTCGCTTAGGCTGGGCCGTGGCGTTTATTTACTGCGCCTGCGCCGCCATGCGGTTGGCTTTATTTAATACCATGGTCGGTAAAACCGACAAACGCTGGTTTGTCGGCATCCCTAGCCCGACAGCAGCGGCCTTGGTGTGCGGTCTGGTGTGGATTAGCCATGAATACGAAACCATGCCTTATGTAGGTTGGATTGCGGTGGTGTTGACGGCCTTTGCTGGCTTGTCGATGGTGGTGCCGGTGAAATTTTGGAGCTTTAAAGAGCTGCACGTGCGCCGTAAAATGCCATTTTTCACGCTGTTGATCTCGATCGTGATTTTATTGCTGCTGGTGTTAGAGCCTGCCCTGGTGTTGTTCAGCTTCTTTGTATTGTATAGCCTGTCTGGCTATGTTCACTATGTGTGGAGCGCTTTGAAAAAACCCAAGTCGGCTGCATAAGCAACGGATTCATGGAAAAAGCTGCCTTTTAAGGCAGCTTTTTGTGTATTTTTCTTTGACGCTTTATTGACTTGGTGTATTTTGTGTTAATGTAAATGCTCATGGGTGTGCCAGCTACGGCAACACCGCGTGGGCGTTGATTTAGGAACCTTTTGTGCGTATGAACAGTCTTTCTTCACATGCTTGGACCATTGATGACGATGGTTGGCTGCATCAGGCCATTCATCTACCCTCTCCAAACCATGAGGGCCGGGTAGACGCGATCGACTTAATCGTGCTGCACAATATTTCGTTGCCGCCTTTCGAGTACCAACAGCAAGGGCCGCAGCAGCTGTTTCAAAATGCGCTTGACCCCAGCGTCCATCCATTTTATACGGTGATACAGGCGCTGCGGGTGTCCAGTCATTTATTGATTGAGCGCAGCGGGGCGGTGACTCAGCTGGTGTCGTTTCAAGACCAGGCCTACCATGCTGGCGTGTCCTCGTTTCAAGGGCGCGAACGCTGTAACGGGTTTTCAATTGGGATTGAGTTAGAAGGCTGTGATTTTGAGCCTTTCACTGAAGCTCAGTATCAGGCATTGGTGCCGCTGTTAGCGGCGCTGTGCCAGCATTATCAGATTGAAGCGATCACCGGGCATGAAGACATTGCCCCTGATCGCAAGACAGATCCAGGCCATTTCTTTGATTGGTTTAAGCTTCAACAAGCAGGGTTGCCGATTATTAGGGGACAGGCCGATCAGCTATAAAGAGGAATCAATATACGCTGATGGCCGACTTAGATATAATCATCTAAAATGATGGCAACATGTGACAACTTGAATATAAAGTGATGATTGAATGATGAACGAATTGACCTTAGCGCTGGTGGTGATTTGTGTGGCGATTGTGGCGGCGGTATTCGGCTACAACATTTATCAGGAACGAAAATTCCGAGAGCAAATGCGTAAACGCTTTGGCGGTTCGCAGGACGATGTGTTGCTGCAAACCCAAAAAAATCAGGTTCGGGACGGCCAAGAAGGCATGCTGGCCCCAAGCTTGGTCAACCCTCAATCAACGCCTCAAGTGGTGACGCCAGAGCAAAAAGAGGTCGCGCCAGAGCCGACTACTTCAGGCCTCTTCGACGTAGTGCCTGAGCCGGCCAATATGGCGCGCGAAACGGATGATGACTTTGCAGCTTCATTGGCCGAACGCGCAGCCAATGAAGCTGCGGCGAATATGGCCTTAGAAACCGAATACGAAGCCGAAGACGACAGCGCCCCCTTATTGGTGCAAGAGCCTGTTGCGCCGATGCAGCAGGTGATTTTTGAAGAAGTTGAAGTGACGCCTGCGCCGCAAACGGCCCCCGAAGTGGTGAACCGCAAACTGTTGCTGCGCTTAAAAGACATGGCCAAGCTGGATTTGCCTTGGTTTGACCGTCGCTGTGATTACACGGCTTATGTGTCTTTGGCCGAACCACGCGAACTGACCGTGGCGCCGCGCTTGAGCAACCGTCATCGCTTTCGCATCATTGGCTGCACCATGGACGGTCGCTACCAGCGTGCCGAGCCGATTCCTGGCGTGCAGTACCAAGGCTTTGTGCTGGGCCTTCAGGCCATCAGCCGCGCAGGCCTTGCACCGGTTGAAGATTTAGATCAGTTTGCGCAAAACGCCAATGCCTTTGCTGAAGAAATGAACGGCGGCCTATTGCTGACCGATGTGGATGAGTTTATGCAAAAAGCGCGGCCTTTGGACGAGCTGTGCGCCCGCGTGGACCAAACCATTGCGATTCACTTGTTGGCCCGCGGCAACGTGTCGGGCATGGAGCTACGCACCGAAGTCGAGCGCCTGGGCTTTGAGCTGGAGCACGATGGTGCCTTCCACTATCACGGCAGCGCCACCGAAGATTTATTCACCCTGGTGACCTTAGACAATACGCCGTTTACCGGGCCTTTGTTGGCCAATCAAACGTACCGTGGCTTCAGTATGCTGTATGATGTGACCCACGTGCCAACGGGCGAAAAATCGTTTGCCCAATTCATGGATTTAACCGTGAAATTGGCCAGCGCCTTACGCCTTGATTTGGTGGACGATCAGTTAAAAGAGTTATCGACTAGCTCGCTCAAGCAAATTCGCCAACACGTGGCCCAGCTACAGGGGGACATGGTGTCTGCCGGCATCGAGCCAGGCGACGAATTGGCTGAGCGCCTATTCGCTTAACTTTACCGCAAGCAGCTGAGGCATCATTTCGCGTAAATGATGCCTTTTTTATTGGAAAAAAGAGAGACCCACATGCACACAGTGGCGCAAAAATACGCTGAGCTTAAGGCTTTATTGCAACAGTACGGTCGTGAGTATTACGATCAAGACGCGCCCAGCGTGCCCGACAGCGAATACGATCGCCTGTATCGGGAATTGGTGGCCTTAGAGGCCGATCATCCAGCACTCATTCAGCCCGACTCGCCGACCCAGCGTGTGGGCGGCACCACGCTGAAGGCTTTTGCCCAGATCCAGCACATCGTGCCGATGCTGTCGTTAAACAATGCCTTTTCTGATTGGGATGAGGCCGACCCCAGGCAGCGACATGCTGAGCTAATCGCTTTTGATGAACGCATTAAAGGCCTGCTGCCCAGCGCCTATGCCTATGTGGCTGAGCCTAAGTTTGATGGCCTGGCGATCAGCCTAACCTATCGAGACGGTGTACTGGTTCAGGCCGCGACGCGCGGTGATGGCGTCACCGGTGAAGACGTGAGCGCCAATGTGCGCACCATTAAAAGCATTCCTTTAAACATTAACCGCCCCGGCGTGGTGGTGCCGAGCGTACTTGAAGTGCGTGGCGAAGTGCTGATGTTTAAGGCTGATTTTGAACGCATGAACGCCCAGCAAGAAGCCAAAGGCGAGAAGGCCTTTGTCAATCCAAGAAACGCCGCAGCCGGCAGCTTGCGCCAGCTCAGCTCCAAGATTGCCGCTAAGCGGCCGCTGAGCTTTTTTGCCTACGGCATCGCTCAGCTAGACGATGAGCTGCGCTTAGCCACCCACGCCGACGAACTGGCCTATTTAGCCACGCTGGGTATTCCTACGCCGCCCGCTGAGACGTGGGGTGTATTTGAGCAGCTGAGCGATCTATTGGCGTTTTATGAAGGCATGAGTGCTAAGCGTCCCGACTTGCCGTTTGAAATTGACGGCATGGTGTATAAGGTCAACGATTTGGCCCAGCAGCAGGCCTTAGGGTTTGTGTCGCGCGCGCCACGGTTTGCGATTGCGCATAAATTTCCGGCCGAGGAGGCGCTGACCACGGTGAACGACATCACCGTTCAAGTGGGCCGAACCGGTGCGATTACGCCGGTAGCGCGTCTGGCGCCGGTATACGTGGGTGGGGTGACGGTGACCAATGCCACCTTACACAATGAAGACGAAATTCGCCGAAAAGACGTGCGCGTGGGCGACACGGTGTACATTCGCCGCGCCGGTGACGTGATTCCTGAAGTGGTGCGGGTGCTGTTGGATAAACGCCCGATGCAGACGGTTAACGTGTCGACCGAACCGCTGGATTTATTTTCAGAGCCGGAAACTGAGGTGAAGGCTGTGCCAGTGTATGCGCCGTTTGAAATGCCCACGGCCTGCCCTGTGTGCCAAAGCCCCATCGTGCGTGAGGAAGGCGAAGCGATTGCCCGCTGTAGCGGCGGCTTAGACTGTGAGGCGCAGCGCGCGCAAGCCATGATTCACTTTGCCTCACGCCGCATGATGGACATTGATGGCCTTGGCCAAAAGCACATTGAAAATCTGGTTGCGTTTGGCTTGGTTAAAACCTTTGCCGACATTTATCGTTTGGATTTAGCCACGCTACAAAAAATGAAGCGCATGGCGGATGCGGCCGAGGCGGGCGAATCGATTGAGCTGGCCATCAGCGCGCCGATGAAAGGCGAGCCAACTTTGTGGGCCGAGAATATTTTACAAGGCATTCATGCCAGTAAGCAGCCGCTGTTGGCCCGTTTTGTGTTTGCCTTAGGGATACGCCACGTGGGCGAAAGCACGGCCAAGACGCTGGCCCAATATCTCGGTCGTTTGGATTTAGTGCGCCGAGCGCCTGCGCCGATTTTGGCCTGCCTGCCTGACGTGGGCGCCATCGTGGCTCAGGCCATTGCCGACTATTTCGCTCAAGAGGCTCATCAACAGCAGCTTGATGATTTATTGGCGGCTGGCGTGGCGCCGATCGAGCAGGCGCCTAATCTGGCTATTGAAGCACTGTGGGCGGATGAGGCGTTGTTGAGTCGTTTACCCGGCATTAAGCTGACGCCGGTACGGGCCAAGGAACTGCTGGCATTGGCGGGTAGTTGGGCGGCGCTGGCCACCGACAATGCCTTGCCCAATCATTGGCAGGCTTGGCGCCAACAGCCAGAGCATGGCTTGTTGTTGCAGCAAATCGCTGATTTTAAAGCCGCACTCAGACAGGCGGTGGCCGCCGAGCCCGTCTCCGAAACGGCCGCGCCGGCGCAAATTCTTTTGGGCAAGACCGTGGTCTTGACCGGTACCTTACCGACGCTTAAGCGTGATGAAGCCAAAGACATGGTGGAGGCAGCCGGCGGTAAGGTGGCGGGCAGCGTGTCTAAAAAAACCGACTATGTGGTGGCGGGCGAAGCCGCCGGTAGTAAGCTGGAGAAAGCGCAGGCCTTGGGCGTGACCGTTTTAGATGAGGGTCAGCTATTGGCCTTATTGAATCAGGAAAGTACATCATGAAGCCGATTAAAAAAGCCGTGTTCCCCGTAGCGGGCATGGGCACCCGTTTTTTACCCGCCACTAAAGCCAGCCCCAAAGAGATGCTGCCGATTGTGGATAAACCTTTAATTCAGTATGCGGTTGAAGAAGCGGTGGCCGCGGGCTGTACCGAAATCGTGTTCGTCACCGGGCGCAATAAGCGCAGCATCGAAGACCATTTTGACAAGGCTTACGAATTAGAAACCGAGCTGGCCTACCGTAATAAAGACAAGCTGCTGGCCCATGTGCAGGACATCTTGCCCAAAAACGTGAGCTGCCTCTACACCCGCCAAACTGAAGCTTTGGGTTTGGGTCATGCTGTTTTGTGCGCCAAGCCCGCGGTGCGTCACGAAGCTTTTGCGGTGATTCTGGCCGATGATTTAATCGACGCGCCTCAGGGCGCCCTAAGCCAAATGCTGGCGGTGCATGAGGCCAGCGGCGGCGCTAATGTGTTGGGCGTGGAAACCGTGGCCAAAGAAGACACGGGCGCCTACGGCATTGTGGAAGTAGTGGCCGAGGGCGGCTATCAGCGCATCAGCAGTATTGTGGAAAAACCGCATCCCGATGTGGCGCCTTCTAATTTGGCCGTGGTGGGGCGCTATATTTTGACGCCGCGTATTTTTGAATTACTGCAAAACACCCCTAAAGGCGCCGGCGGCGAAATACAGCTGACCGATGCGATTGCCGCCATGCTGGCCTATGAGCCCGTTTTAGCGCATGCTTTTGACGGCGTACGTTATGACTGCGGCAGCAAGCTTGGCTATTTAGAAGCAACGGTGGCCTATGGTTTGAAACACCCAGAAGTAGGGGCGCAGTTTGCCGCTATTTTGGCCAAACATGTGCCGCAGAGCATTTGATGCTGCTGCGTTGGCGGGTATACTAAAGGCATTAGGCATGGCTCACTCTGGAGCGAAAGGCATAAAGGATAGGCAATGGGCTTATTAAGCAAGTTGTGGCATCAGTGGCAGCACAAAAAAGGCCAAGAGGCCGCGGTGGTGCAAGAGGTGTTTCAGTCAGTGCCTCATTACATTAACCACCGCCGTCTGGCTTCAGGCTCGGGCCGAGTGGCTGAGGTGTTTAATCCTGCCACAGGTGTGGCTGAAAAAGAGGTTGGCTTGGCCAACAGCGATGAAGTGCAGCTGGCGGTTCAGGCCGCTAAGTCGGCGCTGAGCCACTGGGCCAAAACCACGCCGGCGCACCGAGCGCGGGTGTTGTTTAAGTATAAGGAGCTCTTGGAGGGCAATCGGCAGGAGTTAGCGGGCGCTGTGGCGGCTGAGCAAGGCAAGCTGTTGTCAGATGCCTTAGGTGAGGTCGATCGCGGCATCGAAGTGGTGGCCTTTGCCTGTGGGGCGCCGTATTTACTCAGCGGCGATTACGCCCATGAGGTTAGCCATGAAGTCGACAGCTACAATTTTCGTAGCCCAGTGGGCGTGGTGGTGGGCATCACGCCGTTTAACTTTCCGGCCATGATTCCGCTGTGGATGGCGCCCTTGGCCATCGTGTGTGGCAATACGTTTGTCTTGAAGCCATCCGAACAGACGCCTTCGGCAGCGCTGCTGTTGGCGGATTTATTCCAGCAGGCCGGTCTGCCTGAGGGCGTCTTCAACGTGTTACAGGGTGATCAGGTGGCGGTTGATGCTTTGATTGCCCATCCTGACGTGGCGGCCGTGAGCTTTGTTGGTTCCACCCAGGTAGCCGAAAAAGTGTATGAGGCAGCGGCCAAGCATCATAAGCGGGTACAGGCCTTGGGCAGCGCCAAAAATCACATTGTGGTGATGCCAGACGCGCCTTTGGATCAAGCGATTGATGCCTTGGTTGGCGCAGCCTTTGGTGCCGCCGGCGAGCGCTGTATGTCGGCGGCAGTGGCGGTGGTGGTGGGTGACGCGGCGCCAGAACTCATGGCTAGGTTAGAAGCCAAAGTGGCCAGCGTGCGCACCGGCGTTAAGCATGAGGCTGGCGTGCATTACGGCCCTTTGATCAGCCAAGCGCATTTGGATCGGCTCAAAGCCTGTGTCGACATGGGTGTGGCCGAGGGCGCCGAGCTATTGATCGATGGACGTGGCTGCCGGGTAGAAGGGCATGAAGGCGGCTATTTTTTAGGGCCCTGTCTATTTGATGGCGTGACCCCGAATATGCGTATTTATCAGCAAGAGCTGTTTGGGCCCATTCTGTGCGTGGTGCGGGTGCCACATTTAGAGGCGGCTTTGGATTTAATCAATCAGTGCGCCTACGCTAACGGCGGCAGCATCTTCACTCAGTCTGGCCGCGTGGCCCGTGAGTTTGTGGCCAAGGTCGAGGTGGGCATGGTCGGGGTGAACGTCCCCGTGCCGATGCCGATGGCGTTTCACAGCTTTGGTGGCTGGAAGAACTCTTTGTTTGGGGATTTAGCGGTGTATGGCCAAGACGGCATTCGTTTTTATACCCGCACCAAAAACGTCACCACGCGCTGGCATGAGGTAGAGGGTGCGTCGTCGTTTGATTTACCCAGCCAGTAATCAGCGTAACCATCAAAAAAGCGAGCTTAGAGGCTCGCTTTTTTGATGGGGTTGTCCTAGCCGAATAGGTCGGTTTGCGGTGTGGTTGCCGGCGGCAGCTGCCATTGAATCGCGGGGCGGCCATGCTGGCTGAGATAGTCGTTTGCCAGCACGAAGTGCCGATTACCGAGAAAGCCGCGGCTGGCCGACAGCGGCGACGGATGGGCAGATGAGAGGATTAAATGACGTTTGGCGTCGATGAGGCTGGCCTTGGCGGCAGCGTGCTTGCCCCACAGTAAAAAGGCCGTGTGCTGGGTGTGTGCGTTGACGAAGCCCAGCAAGGCATCGCTGACGGTGGCCCAAGGCCAAGCCTTATGGCTAGCGGCTTGGTGAGCCTCGACGCTAAAGGCCGTGTTCAACAGGAGCACGCCTTGCGCCACCCAAGCGCTTAAGTCGCCGTGGGAGGGAGCGGTGAACGATGTTGATTGGGCCAGCTCTTTATACATATTGCGCAGAGATGGTGGCACCCGTTCGCCTAAGGCCACAGAAAAGGCTAAGCCGTTGGCTTGATTCGGCCCGTGGTAGGGGTCTTGCCCCACGATCACGCAGCTGACCTGAGCGACGGGCATGGCTAAGGCCGCAAATAGCTGGTCTACCGGCGGATAGAGGGTTTTTTGCGCCGCCACCTCGGCTTGATAGCGCGCGTGACAGTCTTGCAGCGCGGCCAAGACAATCGGGGTGCTGAGGCAGGGCAACCAGCTGGCGTCAATGTGGCTGAGGGCTGCCTGCCATAGCGGCAGCTGGGCGGCCAGTTGGGCGTGGTTCATCTCAATAGGTCGGCACGCTGGGGTCGATGCTGCGCGACCAAGCATCAATACCGCCAGTGAGGTTGTAGACGTCGGCTTCAAAGCCTGTGTGCTTCAAGAACATGGCTACTTGCAGGCTGCGCATGCCGTGGTGGCAATACACCACGATGGGTGCATCATCAGGCAATTCATTGTGGCGTAGGGGGATGACGTTCATCGGGATGTGTACGTGGCCAGGCAGAGCGCAATGCGCCACTTCGTTGTCTTCACGCACGTCCAGTAAAACAAAAGGTTTGTTATCTTGCTGCCATTGGGCCAGCTCGGCAACCGAAAGAGTGTATACGTTGCTCATGGTGTCTTTTTCAGAGAGGGTGAAAATAAAGCCCTTGTGGTAACAAGGGCTTTTGTGTGGGCTTCTTTAGAATGTAAAGCGTGAAGCAACGAGGCTGTCTGCGCCCTGTAAAGGGGCAATGTAGGCGTCGAATAAACGTTTTTCGGTGAAGGTGTCACCGCTACGCACAACTAGGGTGGCGCGTTGGATGGGGTCGGCTGCATCGCCAATCATGGCAATCAAACGACCACCGTCAGCCAACTGAGCCTTTAGCGTTTCTGGCACGACAGGACAAGAGCCGCCGACCAAGATGGCTTGGTAAGGTGCTTGGTCGTTCACGCCTTGAAGGCCGTCTGCCTGTTTGTAGGTCACGTTATTGCGGTTAAGCTTTTGTAGGGCGGCTTCGGCTAGTTTGAGCTGATCGGCGTCGACGTCTACGGTCAAAACGCTGTGGGCCATGGCCGACAAAATGGCGGTGCCGTAGCCAGAGCCTGTGCCCACTTCAAGGGCATTTTCAGTGTTGGTGAGTTTGAGGGCCTGAATCATGCGCGCCACGATTTTGGGCTCGGTCATTTCGCTGCCGTTGGCCAAAGGCAATACTTGGTCGGTATACGCAATGGCTTTTTGTGCCTCAGAAACGAACAGTTCGCGTGGAATTTCTTGTAAAACATCCAGCAAATCAAAGTCCAAAACATCCCATGGGCGGATTTGTTGTTCCACCATGTTAAAACGCGCGTTGTTAAAGTCCATCCTGCACTCCAAAAGCTGATTATCATGAAGGGGTTGATTATCCCATATTTACACCGAACGTGCATGGTTTAACGCAACAAAAAGCAAAGCCCATGCCATGGTGTCAAGTCCGTCTATAAAAAAGACGGCCAGCGGCCGTCTTGAATTAAGGGTCGGGCGTGCGGCTAGCGTTTATTGTCGAACAGAATACGCGTGGCTAAGCCAAACAGCACCGTGCCCATTAAGTAGCGTTGGGCCAACATCCAGCTGGGCTTGCTGTTTAAAAAATAGGCAATTCGGCCTGCCATGAGGATGATTAAGGCGTTGACGCTGAGACTGACCAGAATTTGCGTGCTGCCCAAAACCAAGGACTGGCTCAAGATGCTGCCGCTGCCAGGGCTCATGAACTGAGGCAGAAGCGAAACGTAAATAATCGCTACCTTGGGGTTCAGGGCGCTGGTTAAAAAGCCCATGAAAAAAAGCTTTTTGGGGCCGTCGTGGTCCAACTCGGTCACCTGAAAGGCTGAGCGCCCGTTGGGCTTGAGCGCCTGCCAGGCAAGGTACATTAAGTATAGGGCGCCGGCAATGCGTAAGGTATCGTAAGCGTACGGCACCAATAAGATTAAGGTGGTGATGCCTAAGGCGGCGCAAATCAAGTAAAACACAAAGCCCAAGGCAATACCGGCCAGCGACATAAAGCCTGCCGCAGCGCCTTGGCTGATGGAGCGCGAAATGAGGTAAATCATATTCGGCCCAGGGGTTAAAACCATGCCTAGGGCGACGAGGGCAAAGGCAATCATATTGTGGGTGGTGGGCATGATGAGGGGCAGCAGAAAAGTAAGGGGACTCTACATTAATGCGTTTAAATGGGGATGTATAGAATTATTTTAAACCTATGCTTATGGCTTGGTGCGGTTGGCATAAAACAAGCCCGTAACGCATGCGCTACGGGCCTAGTGTCGGTTTTATCACCGTTTGGGGTGAGGCTTAGGCAAACAGTGAGGCGTATTGGCCATAGCCTTCATCGGCCAGTCGGCTAGCGGGGATAAAGCGCAGGGCTGCGCCGTTGATGCAATAGCGCAGGCCGCCTAAATCGGTTGGCCCATCGTTAAAGACGTGGCCAAGATGAGCGTCGCTGCCTTCACTACGCACTTCCGTGCGCACGCGGCTAAGGCTACGGTCTTCGTGCTCCGTTACCACGGGCGCGGCGATGGGTTTGCTGAAAGAGGGCCAGCCGCAGCCTGCGTCAAACTTATCTAAAGAGCTGAATAAGGCGTCGCCATTGACGATGTCAACGTAGATGCCTGGCTCATTGAACTGGTCGTATTCGCTGCTGAACGGTGGCTCGGTGCCGTTCTCTTGGGTGACGTGGTAGCTAAGCTCGGATAGGCGCTGTTTTAAATCGTTTTGTTTTGACATGATGGGGCTCCTTGATGGTGATGAATGGATTATGCCCCTAGATGAGGATTTGATCAAGAATTATCCGTCTAGATGGCTATTTGTGGAGTAAAAAAAAGCAGCTTACCGAGTAAGCTGCCTTAAAAAGGGGGTGATTAACCTTAGAGGAAGTTGCCGCCAATCTCAATAAAGAGCTTAATCATGGCCGTATTCACAATGTCGATAAAGAAGGCACCCACCATAGGCACGATCAAAAACGCCTTGTGAGAAGGGCCAAATGATTGGGTAATCACCTGCATATTGGCGATGGCAGTAGGGGTGGCGCCGAGGCCAAAGCCACAGTGGCCAGCGCTCAAAACGATGGCGTCGTAGTCTTTGCCCATGATTTTGAAGGTGATAAAGTAAGCAAACAGCGCCATAACGAGGGTTTGAATGCTTAAAATAATCAAAACCGGTACGGCCAATTCGGCCAGCTGCCATAGTTTTAGTGACATTAAAGCAATGGCTAGGAATAAAGACAGGCTCACGCTGCCAAGGACGTCAACGGCACGGTCAAATACGTCGTGACGCACAATGTGGGTCAATACGTTGCGGATGATCACGCCAGTGAACAGACACCAAACAAAGGTTGGTAGCTGTAGGGCAGTGTCTTTGGTGATGCTGTCCAAATAGGTGCCGACGCTCAAACAGATGGCCAGCATGGTCACGGTTTCGATGATGGCGCTGGCGTTGATGCGGCGGCCTTGGTTAGGGCGTTCGAACGCCACTTCAACCTCTTCCTCTTCGTTTTCAACTTGCGGTTGACGGTCGATTTTTTTCAACAGACGACGCGCAACAGGGCCGCCAATCGTGCCGCCCAAAACCAAGCCAAAGGTGGCGCAGGCCATAGCCAGTTCTACCGCGCCGGTGACGCCGTATTTCTCGCTTAACAGCGCGCCCCAGGCGGCTCCAGAGCCGTGGCCACCAGATAAGGTAATAGAGCCTGCGATCAAGCCGTAGAACGGATTTTGATCCAAGGCCAAAGCTAAGCTCATGCCGACCGTGTTTTGTACAAAGATCAGGGCAGATGCCACCGCCACGAAAATCAAAATGGGCTTGCCGCCTTTAATAAGGCGTGAGAAGTCTGCACTCAGGCCAATAGACGAGAAGAACGCCAGCATAAGAGAGTCTTGTAAGGCTTTGTCAAAGTTAAATTCAATGCCCCAAGCTTGGTAGACCGCCAATAGGCCAATAGCCACCAAAAAGCCACCGGCAACCGGTTCAGGAATGTGGTATTTCTTCAGAAAGTTAATTTTCTTAACCAGCAGCGAGCCTAATAGTAAAACCAAGCAGGCAGCCACTAAGGTGAAATGTGCATTTAATTGCATAAATGTTTCCTTACATGACTCATGTAGAGTATCAAATAGGCGATATTATTCTTGTTTTTTTGCCGTGAACGTTGTGAAAAAAGGGCTAATTATATAGAAATATTGGCATTCTATCGCGGATTATAGAGATTTTATTTTTTAATCGCCCTTATTTTGGCAATGTTCTGCTGCTGTTTTTAATGCCTAGGTTTGTGCCAAAAAGGAATGAATTATTTGTTTTTAAAGATAAAAATGATGGATTGGAACGAATGTCCATTTGAAGCGAGTGCTGCCTTAAAAAAATGCGACAATGGCGTTGTTTATGCTTATGGATTGATGACTGTTGAGGATTGAGGCAGCTTTAGGCCTAAAAAAACCTGCCGAAGCAGGTTTTTGATCCATCATGATTTAGTCGACTTGGCGTAAAGCATCGCGTAAGGCTGTGCGCACGCCTTCTTCGATCACCGGGTGGTAGAACGGCATGTCCAGCATTTGTGCTAACGTCATGCCTTGCTGGTGTGACCAAGCCAGTAGATGGGCGATGTGTTCGGCACGAGGGCCAATCATTTCGGCGCCCAAAAATAGGCCGGTGTGTTTGTCGGCATACACGTGTAAGCGGCCTTTATTGACCAGCATGACGCGGCTACGGCCTTGGTTTTCAAACGACACTTCGCCAACGACTAGACGGTCGCTGTCTTTAAAGCGCTCGCTTAAAGTGCGATGGGTGTCGCCGATGAGCGCAATTTGTGGATCGCTGAACACAACCGACAGTAGGCTGCGACGTAGGCCGGCTTCTGTATTCGGATAAATGCCCGCGTTGTGACCAGCAATACGGCCTTGGTCGGCGGCTTCGTGCAGCAGTGCCAATTGGTTAGAGGCGTCGCCTGCAATAAAGATGTGCGCCAGGCTGGTTTGCATGGTTTTATGGTCGGCGACCGGTACACCACGTTCATCTAACTGAATGTCGAGATTCTCTAAACCAATATTGTCTACATTGGGGCGGCGGCCAATGGCAGCCAATACGTAGTCAACGGTGATGGTTTCGGCTTGGCCTTCGTCGCTTTTGAAGCTGATCTCTACTTGGTCGCCGCGGCGGGTGAACTGGGCATCTTTACTCTTGAGGTGCGCTTTAAGTTCTGATTTAAAGATTTTTTGCGCTTCGGTCATGAGTTTAGGGTCGGTCAATGGACCAACGCGGCCGCTGGCGCCAAATAGCGTCACGTCCACGCCGAGGCGATGCAACGCCTGGCCTAATTCTAAGCCAATCACACCAGGGCCAAAGACGGCCACGCTTTTGGGTAAGTCATCCCAAGCGAACACGTCGTCGTTGATGATGAGGCGATCGCCCAAGTCGGCCCAAGCATCGCGGTAGGGGGCCATATTGGTGCGTGAGCCCGTGGCAATCACAATGCGTTCGGCCGTGATTTGCGTGTGGTCATCGACTTGAATGGTGTGGGCATCAATAAAGCGCGCTTTGCCCAGAATTTTGTCTTCGGCAGGAAATTCATCTACGCTTTCCAACACAAAGCCAACGAAACGGTCACGCTCAGACTTCACGCGCTGCATGACTTCTTGGCCGTTTATGCGGATGTCGCCGTCTACATGTACCCCAAATGGGGCGGTGTGACGAGCGTGCTCAGCGGCTTCAGCGGCCGCGATCAATAGTTTTGAGGGCATACAGCCTACGCGGGCGCAGGTGGTGCCAAAGTGATGATCTTCAATTAAGATGACGCGTTCGGTTTGTGCTTTGGCTGCGCGGTAGGCGCCCATGCCGGCGGTCCCGCCACCCAAAATCACCACGTCGGTTGTTCGTTTTTGCATGATGTTCCTTTTGTTTGCTTGTGGAGGATACAAACAAAGCCCCGAGTTGAGGCTTTGTTTGGGTTCAATCGAGTTGCTTAAGCTTGTTTGGCTAAGTACTGATCTAATTCCTCACTGCCGCCGATGTAGCGACCACCAATGAATACTTGCGGTACCGAGGTTTTACCGGTGATGGCGCGTACGCTGACGGTGGTGGCGTCTTTGCCCAATACGATTTCTTCATAGTTCAGGCTGTGGTCTTGCAAAGCCTGCTTGGCTTTGGCACAGAATGGGCAGCCTGGTTTGCTGATCACGGTAATAGAAGGTTGTTCAGAATGCTCTGGCGCTAAGTATTTCAACATAGTGTCGGCATCTGATACTTCAAACGGATCGCCTTCTTTTTCTGGCTCAACAAACATTTTTTCAACCACGCCGTTTTTTACCAGCATTGAATAGCGCCATGAACGATCGCCAAAGCCAAGGTCGTCTTTGTGTACCAACATGCCCATGCCTTTGGTAAAGTCACAGTTACCATCGGGAATGAAGGTGATGTTTTCGGCTTCTTGGTCGGCTTTCCAAGCGTTCATCACGAAGGTGTCGTTCACAGACACGCACAAGATGTCATCAACGCCGTATTTTTTGAACGTGTCTGCCAGTTCGTTATAGCGTGGTAGGTGTGAAGAAGAACACGTTGGGGTAAAGGCCCCAGGTAGAGAGAACACCACAACGGTTTTATTGTTAAATAATTCATCAGTGGTCAGGGTCTTCCAGGCATCGCCTTCGCGAACGGGGAAAGACACGCTAGGGATTTTTTGACCTTCTTTAGATTGCAACATACTGACTCCTTAGTTATTGAGGTGAAATAATGGGTTGAATCAAAAACTTAATTTGGTTTTGATTCGGTATGTCATACAGTATAGGGTCTGATTGTCGTTTAGTAAAATTTATAGTTAAAATGAAATCAATAGCCATTGTCTATTGCTATTTTCAATTAAACTTTAAATGTTAGTTGCTTTGATCAATGATGCGATGAATGGCTTGATGCGCCATTTTGCTGACCTCATGTCGGCTAATGTCGGGAACGTCTAGGCTCACCGTTGGCAACAGGGTCAGCTCAATGCTGCCTTTTCGCATGCCCAATACCTGCCACACTGACTGTAAGAGGCTAATGCCGTCTATATAGGCGGGCCGCGTGGTGCGGTTGCCAAGCTCGTCATAAAATTTAATGGCTATGGGTTGGACAGGCGCCGACACATTTAGTGCCGACTGAAATAAACTAGATTTAAATAAACGCATGTTTAAGCCATTAGACGTACGGGCTTCGGGGAAGACGGCGATGGTGCGATTGGCCTGAAGAGCGGCTTCGATGTGGGCATTGATTTTGGCCGTGTCTTTACGCTCGTTGCGGTTAATGAAGACCGTGCCCTGATGCGTGGCTAAAGGGCCAATCAGCGGCCATTTTTGGATTTCTTGCTTGGCCACGAAGTTCATATTATAGGCTGACTCTAAAGCCACTATGTCTAGCCAAGACACATGGTTGGCCACCACTAAGTGACCGGCTAAATGGGTGGGGCGAATGCCTTTAACGTCTATGCTCAACTTTAAAATATTGAGGCATTTGCGGCAGTATTTTTGGGTATAGCGCGTCGATTTTTCCTGATCTTTTTGTCGAAATACCCAGCTGAGCACCAGAACGGTGCTGATGAGCCAGAAGGCGAGGCGTGCCAGCCGAATGAGGCGAATGATTTTGGGCGTACTTTTTGGGGTCATAATAGGGTTTTCTTGGGTTGCTTTTGGCACACGGGGCAATAAAAGCTCGTGCGTTGGCCGATCTTGATTTGTTCGATTTCATGGCCACAAGTTCGGCAAGCCATTTTGGCGCGGCCATAGACGCAGTATTCTTGCTGAAAATAACCCGCTTGGCCATCGCTGCCGACAAAATCGCGCAAGGTGCTGCCCCCCGTTGCAATGGCTCGCTGCAAAACGGCTTTAACCTCTCGCACTAAGGCTTGGCACTTGGCCTTGCTGACCAGTTTGGCTGGCGTGAGTGGGTGGATGCCGGCGCGAAACAAGGCTTCGTTGGCGTAGATGTTGCCCACGCCCACTAAAAGATGATTGTCCATCAAGGCCAGTTTAATCGCGCGCTTTTGTTGTTGCAGCTTGGCATAAAAATCGGCGCTGTTAAACTCATCGCTTAACGGTTCTGGGCCCAGCTTGCTTAATAAGGGGTGATGTTCAGCGACGCCGTTAAACCATAAAATAGCCCCAAAACGGCGTGGATCTTTGTAACGCAAGAGCGTGCCGTCGGTGAATACAATGTCGACGTGGTCATGTTTTTGCGGGGGAACATCGGCATCATGGTGGATGCGCAGGCTACCGGACATGCCCAAGTGGATGATGAGCACGCCGGTGGGCAGCTGAATCAAAAGATATTTGGCCCGCCGGCTGACCGACAGCACGGGTTCTGCCGCTAGCTGCTCGCTTAAATCCTCAGGGATGGGCCAGCGTAACTTTGGCTGCCTAACGGTTGCGTAAGCAATGGTCTTGGCGGTAATGTGAGGGCTGATGCCCCGCTTGGTGGTTTCGATTTCCGGTAGTTCTGGCATAGGGTAGATCAATAGTGTGGGTAAAAAAGTATTGTAGCAGTTAAACTTGTGTCCTGTGGCGATGGTCATAGCTTTAGCGTAGTGATATAAAGCATAATGACATAAAGCCAGTATTTGCGTCATGATCTGACTAAGGTCTGGCTCAAGATGCCCATAGAATCGTTAATTAAATGAGAAGAGAATCAATGCTTAAACCCATGGTAATGGCCCTAATGGTCTTGTTTGGTGGTCAGGCTCTGGCCGCGGCTAAGCCTTCTGAAGTGGCGCCAATGAGTGCGCCAGATGTGATTGAAAAGACACAAATTGGTCCCGTTGAAGTGGTTAATACTTATGTTGTGCCAAATAATTTGATTAAGGCCGAGCGCCAAGCCAGCGGTTTATTGGGCATTTTGTCGAGTGAAATCATGTTGCAAAAAGGCCAAGTAGGGACGGCCTTAAATAGCTATGGTTATATGTTGCAAAACACCAAAGATCCCGCCGTGGCTGAACGCGCGGTCGACATTGCTTTGGCGATTCCTGATTTGGCTCGCGCCCGCCAATTGTTGGCTCAGTGGCAGCAGCTAGAACCGCAGGCCAGCCCAGCTCAAGTGCGGGCGCAGTGGGAATACGACCTCATGACTCAGCAGCTGAATAATGTGTTCGAGCGTTTGCCTGCGGTATTAGAAGACGCGAGCCTATCGCAGGCGCGGCGCATTTTCTTATACATGGCCCAGCTGACGGTCGACAATACCGATTACAGCCGTCAGGGTTATCCTGCCGTGCATAAAGCGGCCCAGAAATACCCCGAACTAGAAGAAGCCGTGATGGCAGAGGCGATTTATGCCGGTCTGTCAGGTAAAACACGTGCTTCGATTGCCGGCTTGACTAAGTTGGCCCAGCTAGACCCCATGCTGTCCCCACGCAGTCAGGTGACCTTAAGCCTGTTGGCGAATAAGGTCCCTGGCCTGTTGACGACGTTCTTCTCTAAGGTTGACGCGCGTGATTTGTCTTACGGTTGGCAAAAACTTCAGGTTGATGTCTTGCTAAAAGCGAATAAAGGCAACGAAGCTTACGCCAAGATGAAAGAGCTGCTGCAAAAAGAGCAGGATAATGCCGATCTCTACGTGGAAGCTGGCTATATCGCTCAGCAACTGCAGCGCCCTCGGGCTGAAGTGGCCGCTCATTTTGATCGTGCCTATGCGCTAGGTGATGCGACGCAAAAAAGTAAGGTGGCGATGCTTGCTGGAGTGAATGCTTTGGATGGCGACGATGTAGAGCGTGCCAAAACCTGGCTGAAAAAAGTAGACAGTGAGCGCTACGCCTTCGACAAAAATATTTACCTGACTTTGATTGCGCTGAAAGAAGAGGCTTATGCCGATGCTAAGGGCTATTTGGCGGCGGCCAAGCCTCATGTGGCGCAGGGCATTGTGTTTAATGAGTCTGATTGGCTGCGTGCCGATTTAATGCTGATGCATGCGCAAAAAGCGCCGCCGCAAGCGCTATTGACTCATTTAACCAAATTGATTGACCGTGAGATGGCCAAAGGCCAAAAGGCCAATCAGGCCGTCTTGGCCGTCTTGCTCTACGATCGAGGCATCATCTATGCGGATAAGCTGAAGCAGCCAGAGGCCGCGATTGCCGACTTTGCAAAAGTGCTGGTGTGGCAGCCTAAGGATGCCGAAACCTTAAACGCCATGGGCTATACCATGCTGTTCATTCCTGGGCGCATGAATGATGCGATTGAACACATTGAAGCGGCCTATGTATTGTCACCAAACTCACCTACGGTAAACGACAGCTTAGGCTGGGCCTATTATCTACAGGGTAAGCCAGAGGCTGCTGAGCCTTATTTGAAGGTGGCCTACGATCGCTTCCCCGACACAGAGGTGGTGTTGCACTATGTCGAAGTGCTGTGGCAGCTCGGTAAGCATCAAGAGGCGCAGCGCGTGGCGGATAAAGCCTTGGCCGATCCAGAGTCAGCTGAGCGCGTTCGGGCGCTGATGCAGCGCTTGGCCAAGCCTTAAGGAGCCGCTGGGATGAAACATTGGTTAAAAAAAGGGTTATTGGGCGCAGCGGTTCTGGCCTTGGGCGCGTGTAGTGTCTTTGATGGCCCGAAAGAAGCCATGCCTTGGCGCGCTTCAGAGGGCCTGCAAGAAAGCTTTTATGCTGAGGGTCGCCTGGCGGTTAAGATTGAAGAAAAAGGCTCGTATGCGCCTTTTGAATGGCTGGTGACCGTTGACAAGCAGGAAGTTGAAGTGAAGTCGCCCTTGGGTAATACGGTTGGCATCCTGTGTGAAGACGCTCAAGGTGTGATTGCCGCCGGCAATAATGAAATATATGAAGACGACAGCGCCGAGGCCCTTAGTCAACGCCTATTGGGCTTTAGTCTGCCTTTAGATAAGCTACACTATTGGGCCAATGGTCAGTGGCTGCCGAATGAGCCTCATCATATTGACGGCAGCGGCCGCTTGCAGCAGCTGGGTTGGACCATAGAGCGCGCCGCCACGGTGGGCGAAGCTAAGCCGCGCCTATTGGTGCTGGAGCGCCCAGGGCTGACGCTGCGGCTGGTGTTTGATGAGTTTGCTGAGGCGCCAGAAGGCACTGAGGCGCTGTGTCGTATTCGTTCGAAATAATACTAGATGGGTTAGGATCACCATGGTTGCACATGCAGTAGCGGCCGGCGCCAGCGCATACGCGGCTCCGGCTAAATTAAATTTGATGTTGAAAATTGTGGGCCGTCGTGACGATGGCTACCATCTATTGGAAACGGTGTTTCGTTTTGTGGATTTGAACGACACCGTGTATTTGAAGGTGCGTGACGACGGCCAGATCGTGTTGCATACCCTCATCGAAGGGGTGGCGCCAGAGCAAGATTTAAGCGTGCGCGCTGCGCGTTTATTGCAGCAAAAAAGCGCTAGCCGCCTCGGTGCCGACATCTGGGTAGACAAAAAAATACCCATGGGCGGCGGCTTGGGTGGGGGCAGTTCTGATGCGGCGACCGTTCTTTTGGCTTTAAATCATCTGTGGAAAGTGCATTTTTCACGTCCTGAACTGATTCAACTTGGGGTGGGTTTGGGGGCGGATGTGCCGGTTTTTTTGTATGGACGAAATTCTTTTGCAACGGGCGTTGGCGAGGAATTGACCCCGGTTTCTTTGGAAAAACAATGGTATGTGATTGTGCGCCCGAATGTGCACGTAGAAACCGCGAAAATATTTGCACATGAGGGGTTGACAAGGAATTCAATCCCCAGCATAATGCGAACCCTCACAACAACGCAGCAACGTCACAACGACATGCAGGACGTGGTGGTGAGTGAGTATCCTCAGGTTGCCGAAGCGTTAGACGCGCTGACAAAATTCGGTCAACCCCTGATGACAGGCTCTGGTTCATGTGTCTTTTTAGAGATCGAATCAGAAGGTGAGGCAAGACAAGTTTATCAAGCTTTGTCTGAGCAGCAATATGAAGTGTACTGTGTTCAAGGTTTATCAGAACATCCGCTTCTAAGCTTAGGCTAGGTTTATTGGGGTGTCGCCAAGTGGTAAGGCACTGGATTTTGATTCCAGCATTCGTAGGTTCGATCCCTACCACCCCAGCCAAATAATAAAAAAAGCGTGTAAGGTGACTTACACGCTTTTTTTATGTCTTTTTTTAATGTGTTGTGAAAATGTTTCTGGCGTGCGGCTTTATTTGGTTTGCTTGGCAGAAGCGTGTATCATGGCATGCGGTGTGAAAAAGCACACTTTAAACCATATTTTTATGGGCTTAAGTATGAAACAAAAAACGAAATTAAACGTGAGCGAAGGTAAAATGGCTGCATATGATAGTTTGATGGTGTTTACGGGCAATGCTAACCCTGAGTTGGCCGTTAACGTAGTAAAACACCTAGATATTTCAATTGGTCGCGCGTCTGTTGGCCGTTTTTCTGATGGTGAAGTAGCGGTTGAATTGCTGGAAAACGTACGCGGTCGCGACGTGTTCATCTTGCAACCTACCTGCGCCCCCACCAACGATAACTTGATGGAAATTTTGACCATGGCCGATGCGCTTAAGCGTGCTTCTGCTGGTCGTATTACCGCTGCCATTCCTTATTTTGGCTATGCACGTCAAGACCGTCGTCCTCGTTCTGTTCGTGTCCCTATTTCTGCTAAGCTTGTGGCCAATATGCTGTATTCAGCCGGCGTTGACCGTGTGTTGACCGTTGACCTACATGCTGACCAAATTCAAGGCTTTTTCGACATCCCCGTGGACAACGTTTACGCCACCCCGATTCTGACCAACGACATCATCCAGCAACGCATGGAAAATGTGACCGTGGTGAGCCCAGACATCGGTGGCGTGGTTCGTGCCCGTGCCGTGGCGAAAATGCTGCATGCCGATCTAGCCATCATCGACAAACGTCGTCCTAAAGCCAACGTGGCTGAGGTGATGAACATCATCGGTGACATCGAAGGCCGTACTTGTGTGATCGTGGACGACATGATCGACACCGCCAACACCCTATGTAAAGCCGCTTCTGCGCTAAAAGAGCGCGGCGCCGCTCGCGTGTTGGCTTATGCAACCCATCCTGTGTTCTCAGGTGAAGCGGTTGCCCGTATTAATTCATCAGACATTGACGAAGTGGTCATCACCGATACCATTCCTTTGAGTGCTGAAGCCAAAGCTTCACCGCGCATTCGTCAGGTAACCATTGCTGGCTTGATGGCCGAAACCGTTCGCCGCATCAGCAATGAAGAGTCAGTGTCTTACCTCTTTAATGAGGAATTGGTTACGCCAGGTTCATTCCTGCCGTAGGCATTGCCGACTGGTCGCGGTTTGGCAGTGTTTTTTTAACTTTAGGAGTTTTATACTATGTCATACGAAATTAAAGCTACCCTACGCGAAGAGCAAGGCACTGGTGCGAGCCGCCGCCTACGTCGCGAAGGTAAACTACCTGCAGTAATCTATGGTGATAATCAAGAAGCCAAAGCCATTACTGTTGAACACAATGCTGTTTTCTACGCGTTGCAAAACGAAAGCTTCCACAGCTCTGTGTTGAAAATTGAATTGGAAGGCAAAACCAGCGAAGTCATCGTACGTGATTTCCAAATGCATCCGTTCAAACCTGCGGTACAACACATTGACTTCCAAGTGGTTAACGCTAAAGAAGAAGTTAAAGTACGTGTGCCACTACACATTGTGAACGCTGATAAATCACCTGCCGTTAAGCTACAAGGCGGCCGTATTTCTCAGTTGATCAGCATGATCGAAGTGATTGCTCTGCCTACCGCTATTCCTGAGTTCTTGGACTTAGACGTGCTTAAAGCCGTTGGTGGTCAAGTATTGCACATCTCTGACATTAAATTCCCAGAAGGTGTTAAATCTGTTGCTTTGGCTCGTGATACCGACTTGGCCGTGGCTTCTGTGTCAGGCAAAGGCCGTGCCATTGTTGAAGACGAAGAAGAAGCGCCTGCTGAAGAAGCACCAGCAGCTGAATAAGCTTAACGCTTGTGTTAAAAAACCCGCGTGTTGCACGCGGGTTTTTTTGCGTCTGGGCTAAAGAGCCCGCGCTGTGGTGAATTAGGCGTTAATGTGTGACATTGGTCAGGGTTTGCGCGGCCTTGGCTTGGGCCTTGGCGCAATCAGGGTTATACTATTAAGCAGACAGAATAAAATGGAAAAAGGAGGGTGCATATGTACAAACATCTTGTGGTGGCCGTAGACGGCAGTAATACCAGCTTATTGGCTTTAAAACACGCATCAGAATTGGCCGTATTGTTACAGGCGAAACTGACCTTGGTAACCGTGGCGAATCCAACCGAATACATGGCCTTGGCGCCAGAGTTTTTACAGCACGGTAATTATGAAGAAACCGCCCGCGTTCAAGGGCAGGCCGTTTTAGATGCTGCCTTGGCCGCAGCGCGCGCCGATGGCGTCACCGAATTAGACAGCCACATGGCTATTTCCAGCAAGGGTGCAAAAGACATGGCGCAGCTGTTGGTGAACTATGCGAATGAACATGGCGCCGACGCCATTGTGCTGGGCACTCACGGGCGATCAGGCTTGATGCACTTGCTCATGGGCAGCTTTGCTGAAACCGTGATGCGCTTGAGCACTTTGCCGTTGTTGGTGATCCGTAACGATCAACAAGAATCCACTCAGGACGATGATTAAGCTTAAGCCTTAAATCGTGCGCTGAATAAAAGCCTGATGCTTGCATCAGGCTTTTTTGCGACTGGCTGCGCTCTGGCGGCCATTTGACGTATAATTGAGGCATCTGAATCAATCGCATGCTGCCCTTGGGTGGCGTACTGGGAAATGGGATGTTGATGCAAGTAGAAGCAACCGTAAATGAACGCCGCTTTGGGGGCATTGCACGCTTATATGGCGCGCCCGCTTTGGCCTATTTTGCTCAGGCGCACGTGTGCGTGGTGGGCTTGGGTGGCGTTGGCTCATGGGTGGTGGAGGCCTTGGCCCGCACCGGAGTGGGGCGGCTGACCATCATTGATCTAGACAATGTGGCGGAATCAAACATCAATCGCCAGCTGCCGGCCGTGGATTCTCAGCTAGGTAAGCCTAAAGTCATGGCTTTGGCTGAGCGCGTGTTTGACATTAATCCTCAGTGCCAGGTGCGGCAAATTGAAGATTTTGTCACTGAAGAGAATCTGGCCGACTACTTGCCAGCCGACTGTGACTTTGTGGTGGATGCCATTGATCAAGTGCGGGTGAAGGCGGCCATGGCTAACTATATGGTTCGTCATAAAATACCGTTTGTGGTGTCCGGCGGCGCGGGTGGGCAGAAAAACCCAGCCTTGATTCAAAGCGCCGATTTAGGCGCCGTCAAGCAAGATCCGCTCTTGGCGAATATGCGCTATACCTTAAAAAAACGGTACGGCTTTAGCCGCGATTTAAGCAAAAAAATGCGCGTGCCGTGCGTGTTTTCTACCGAGCAAATTACCCCGCCGCAGGTGGCCGAAGCTTGTGCCAGCGATGCCGCCCCGCAAGGCCTATCTTGCGCAGGCTACGGCGCCAGTATGATGGTCACGGCCACGTTTGGCCTACATTGTGCTCAGGCGTGTATTGATGCCTTAGTGAAACAATCTCAGGCACAGCTGGCCAAGGCTGGCTCATGACGGTTCACGACGCAGCCCTAGGCGTGCCGTTGGCTCATGTGTTTGGGCAGCCAGTGTTGGACGTGCCGCAGGATTTATTCATTCCACCTGATGCTTTGAAGGTGGTGTTGGAAAGTTTTGAAGGCCCGTTGGATTTGCTGTTGTATTTGATCCGTAAGCAAAACATGGACGTGCTGAATATTCCCATGGTGGCCATTACCGAGCAATATTTGGCTTACATCAGCGGCATGCAGCAGCACCAGCTGGATTTGGTGGCCGAGTATTTGCTGATGGCGGCCATGCTGATAGAGATTAAATCACGCTTATTGCTGCCGAAGCTGCATCAGGCTGAGGATGAAGAAGAAGATCCGCGCGCTGAGCTGGTGCGCCGCCTTTTGGCCTATGAACAAATGAAGCTGGCCGCAGCAGGATTGGATGAATTGCCCCAGGCTGGGCGAGATTTTGCTTGGGTGGTGATGCATTTAGAAGGTGATGCGGTGGCGCCACAGCTGCCCGATGTGTGCGTGGCAGACTTAAAACAGGCGTGGCTGGCGATTTTATCGCGCGCCAAACACACTCAAAGTCATCAGGTTCAAACCGAAACCTTGTCGGTGCGGGCGCAGATGACGCATATCTTGCAGCAGTTGCAGACGAGCGGCTCGGCAGTGTTTGAGGCTTTTTTTGACATCGAAGCCGGCGTGACCCATCTGGTGGTGAGTTTTATCGCCGTGTTGGAGCTGGTGAAAGAAGGCCTGATTCGGATTGTGCAAGAGGCGCCTTATCGGCCGATCTGGGTACACGGCAGTGGCTCCTCAGCCTCACTGTAAAGAATAAAGAGAGACTAAATATGAAGGTTGTGAATCCCAAAGTACACGAAACCTTGCGAGATCATTATATGATTTTACCGCACTGTAAAGCTCTAGGTTTGCGCTATGACGGCGTTGAGGGTGACGCCATTGTGCTGAGCTTACCTTGGCAAAAGGTGCTTAACGGCGCCGATGGTGCCATGCATGGCGGACCTTTAGCGACGCTGGTTGACGTGGCTTGCGCCATCTCGGTGACGGCGTGGCTGCCTCAGTTTGAGGCATTGGCCACTTTAGACATGCGCTTGGATTTTTTACGTCCAGTGCGGCCTAACGTCCCTGTCGTGGCGCGCGCCGTGTGTGAACGGGTAGAGGGCATGATTGCCTACGTGAAGGCCGAGTGCCATCAAGAAGGAGAGTCTGAGCCAGTGATGTTGTGTACTGCTGCCTTCATTCGCTCACCGTTGCCGCGTGCGGTTTTGGAGGCTTGGACATGAGTTTTATAGAACGCAAAAGCGCTACGGCCACTTTGTATCAGCACATGCCGTACGCTCAATGGATTGACATGCGGGTAGGGCATGATGCGGCGCATGCGCAGCTGTGCCACTTGCCTTTTCGTGCCGATTTAATCGGCAATACGGTTTTGCCGGCTTTACACGGCGGCCTGATGGCAGGCTTTTTGCAGTCGGCGGCGTGGGTGGGTGCTTTTGGTGCAGCTGAAGGGCCGGTGAAACTATTGGATTTTTCGCTGGACTATTTACGCCCGGGATTGGCTCAGGATGCTTATGCTGATTTTGACATTGTGCGCATAGGCCAGCGCATCGTTAATGTGCAGGTGCGCATGTGGCAAAGCGATAAGGCTAAATTAATCGCCACGGCGCGGGCGCATTTTGAGCGCGTGTAGTTGAAATGAAGATCATAAAAAAGCAAACCGTTTGGTTTGCTTTTTTTGTGGGTGGGGATGGTGTAAAGCGCAGCGTGCCTACCGTTTTGAATTATTTAATTAATAGCATTAATAATGCTTCGGTTACTTTGCTATTGATTAGTCGTTTTGTTTCGCCTACAGGCGAAAGGCAACCTTTAATCAATAGCGATATGGCCGAAGCACTGACGGTCGATTGAATACAAATGACCAACAAGCCATGATCGTTCATCATCGTTCACAGCAAACACGGCTCATTGGCGCAAAAGGCCACTAAGTGATCAATGAGGGCGCGTACCCGTGCCGGCACATAGCGCTGCTGCGGCCAGACCACGTACACCTCACGCGGTTTGCCCGCCCATTCGGGCAAGATATGCACCAGGCTGCCTTCGTTGAGGTGGGCCTGGCTCAGATGAGGTTGCGTAAAGGCGATGCCCATGCCCGCCGCGGCCATGCTGATGGCCAAATTTAATTCATTGACGTGAAATCGAGCTTGGGGCTGAAAGTGCCGTTGTGCTTCGCTGTGCTGCTGATAGAGCGTCCACGTATGTAGAGGGAAGGCCGTGATCAAGGCCTGTTGGGGTAGGTTGTCGATGCTGATCGGGCCTGCTTGCTCACAGTAGTGGGGAGACGCCACCAAAATAGCCGGTGCAATGCTGCCCAGACAGCGCATATTGAGGTCGGAGTCGGGCAGGGGGCCAAAACGAATGGCTAAGTCCGCGCCAGTGTCGATGAGGCTTTGGGTGTGGTTGTTGAGGCTGAGGTCGAGCTTAATGTCGGGATGGGCTTGCATGAAGCTGGCCCAGGCTGGCGCTAGGAGGCTGTTGGCAAGATTGACTGGCGCGAGTACGCGTAGTGGCCCGGCGATTTCGTGAAAGTTTTTATGCAGTTGGTCGGTGGTTTGCTGGAGGGCATTCAGCAGGGGTTGGCACTGTTCGTAATACTGCCAGCCTTCGGGTGTGGGCGTCATGTTGCGCGCCGTTCGGGTTAAAAGCTTGTGGCCTAGCTTTTGCTCCAGCTTTTGCAGGCGTCGCGTCAGGGTCGAGGCGGGTATGCCGTTGAGTTCGGCGGCGGCGTTGAGGCTGCCGCAGCTGACTATTTGGGTGAAAAGGGCTAGGTCATCCAGCATAATGATTCCATTTTTGGAATTTAAGAATTAATTAATCAATATATTATTAAAAATGGAAGGTGTCTATACTCAGCGTCATCTTAATGATTGATGAAAGGGAATAAAGCCATGTCCGATTTATTTAAATATCGAATGATTTTTTCAGCCATGATGTCTTGCTTAATGGCAGGCCTGATGACGGGGTGGGTGACTTGGTTGAATTTGGGTTCAGCATTTACGCTTGAGCGTTGGGGTGGTGCGTTTGTGACGGCTTGGCCGGCAGGGTTTACGATTGTGTTGTTAGGGGCGCCCACGGTTCAGCGCTTAGCCGCAGGTGCGTTTGAACGCGTGGTGGGCAAGCCGTTGGCCGCCAATAAATAAAGTTTCTTCAGGCCGCCTGAGCGTCAGCGCTCAAGCGGCCAGATGATGGTTAAATCAGCGCAGTGGGTGCAGTGATCACGCCGTTGCGATCAACGTAGACATAGTGGCCTGGCGTGAAGGTGACGCCGCCAAACTGAATGGGCAGGTTAACCTGGCCTTCGTCTTTACGTACTGATTTAATCGGCACGGCGCCTAGGGCTGCGATGCCGATGTCTAAGGTGGCTAAGGCATCCACGTCGCGGCAGGCGCCGTAGATTAACACCCCGGCCCAATGATTTTTAACCGCGCTGGCGCCAATCATGTCGCCAATGAGGGCATTTCTCAGGCTGCCGCCGCCGTCGACAACCAAGACTTTGCCTTCGCCGTCGGTATTCAATAGCGATTTGACCTTGCTGTTGTCTTCAAAGCATTTGACGGTAATGATTTGGCCGCTAAAAGCCGATCGGGCACCATAGTGGTGCCAGTGTAGGCCCGTCACCACGCTGACGCTGTCAGGATGGTCGTCGCATAGATCGCAGGTGATAAAGTCCGTCATCAGTCTCTCCTTTAAGTCATGATGGCTGTTGTACATTGCTTATGGGATCAGTATAGACCGACTGTTTGCAGCTGTCATGGGCGTAAACGTAAAAAAGCCCGTACGTTGAGCGTACGAGCTTAGTGTGGGGTCCTCCGCATGTGCCGTCTTGGCCGATCCGCTTGAACCTTGCTGACAAGGTTGACCGCTCCTGGATAGTTTTGGGGATACTTCTAAAAAGAAGCGTCACACGCCTACTATGCGCCTGGCAGTCGAAAAGCGAATTATTGGTTCAAAGGAATTGAGCCATCGCGAACACTGCAGAGGAAAAACTTTGGGGTGGAAGGTTACTTGGGTGCAGAAGCAAGGGCTTCGTCACACAGGCGACTCATGTGGGTGATTTTGTGTTCCAAAGTGGCCACATCCAGTCCACCACTTATGGTTAATTTTAACAAATCATGGGCTAAGTTTAAAGCCGCAATGATGGCTATTTTGTCCGTTTCGACAATACGGCCTTGTTTCGTAATGGTATCTATTTTGTCATTCAACATGTCGACGGCCTGTAACAGCGTACGGCGTTCAGCCTCAGGCGTGGCGATGGTGAAGGTGCGACCCATGATGGTGATGTCTACCGGTGTTGGATTCATGCTTGTGGCTCCTCAGGGGATGAAGTGGGCAATCGATTCATGAGGGCACGCACGTCTTCAGCGCTTTGGGCAATGGTGGCCAAAAGGGTTTGGTTGCGCGCTTTAAGCGCATGAATGCTTTGCTCAGCACTTTGCTGCAGGTCGTTTAGGGCTTGGTCGCTGTCGAGGGCAAGCTGTTGCTTTTCTGCCGTCAATTTTGATACCTGAGCGCTTAAGGCCTGGTTGGCTAAGGTCAATTCATTCATCTTGGCTGTCATTTTGACAATGCAAGATTCTAAGTAGTCTAGTTCACGTTCCATAATGTCAGGATAGCTTTTCGGATGGGTTTCGTCAATGTTTATCGACCCGCTCAAAGCCAGATGAGCCTTGTAAAATCTGGCTTTGGGGCGGATGTGGATGGACTCTTTAGGTCAGAGAGCCTGCTCATAAGATGGAGTGCGTTTTGGCCAAAACGTTCAATCTTCCTGCTTGGGGTCGCGCATCATCAGCTGTTCGGCCACGGCCTTTACCTTGATGTGGCCATCTAGCAATTGGCTGATGATGGCGGTGATGGGCATGTCGATGTTTTTGCTCTGAGCCAAGCGTGCGACTTCCTTAGTGGTTTTCACGCCTTCCGCTACGTGGCCAAGCTCGGCCAAAATCGTCGGTAAGCTCTTGTCTTCGGCCAGCTTCAGACCAACGGTGCGGTTGCGCGACAGGTTGCCCGTACAGGTTAAAATCAGATCGCCCATGCCGGCTAAACCCATGAGTGTGGTATTTTGGGCACCGCTGGCGATGGCAAGGCGATTGATTTCGGCCAAGCCCCGCGTCATCAAGGCTGCGCGAGCATTGAGGCCGTAGTTAAGGCCGTCTGCGATGCCGGTGGCGATTGCCATGACGTTTTTAACCGCGCCACCGATGGCAGCGCCAATGATGTCGGTGTTGGCGTAAAGACGTAAGGTTTGGTTGTTGAGCTGCTGGGCGACGTCGGTAATCCATGCCTCATTTGGGGCGGCCAGGGTCACGGCGCAAGGTAGGCCTTGGGCCAGCTCTTGCGCAAAACTCGGGCCAGAAAGGGCGCCGTAGCAGGCATGCTCTGGGTAAACGTCGAGAATGACTTCATGTGGCAATAGGCCGGTGCCTTCTTCAAAGCCTTTACAGGCCGTGATGATGGGCGTGTGGGTAAAGTCATGTGCCAATAGCGTCGGGCGTAGGCCCGCTACCGATGTGGCGATCAACACTAGGTCGGCTTCGGCGCAAGCGGCAGCCAAAGACGGGGCAATAGATAGCCCAGCGGGAAACGCAAAGCCGGCTAAATAGCGTTCATTGGTACGAGACTGTGCCATTTGGGCACAGTCTTCGGGATTGCGCGTCCATAAAGACACTTGGTGTTCGGCAGCAAAGTGGATGGCTAGGGCCGTACCCCACGCACCGGCGCCAATCACGGCAATATTCATCATGACAAGGTTCTTTATGCGGATATAAGAGGGTTTAAATTCTAACAAAAATAATCGCCGTTTAGCGAAATACTTGGCTTTACGCTGATTTTTATCGTAAATTCTGCGTGGGCTAGCGAAAATTTTAGTGGTATATCGTGCGTTTTAAAAGTATCATATGCGCTATTAGTGCGGCTTACTGTTGAAAAGACACGTAAAAACCGCACATTTTTACTAGAAATGAAGCTGGCTTGATGGGTGTTACGCATTGATTAAGCTAGTGATTTGGTTAATATAGTTAATTTTTTGAAATAAATAGATAGGAAACTCTAATTTTTTTCGGTACAATCTCACCGAATTAGAACTTTCCTCATTTTGAAAGGTGTAAAGGAATCTTATTATGGAAAATATCGAACAGCGCGTAAAAAAAATCGTTGCCGAACAATTGGGCGTTAACGAAGCTGAAGTTAAAAATGAATCTTCTTTCCAAGATGATTTGGGCGCTGACTCTTTAGACACTGTTGAATTGGTTATGGCTTTGGAAGAAGCATTTGAGTGCGAAATTCCTGATGAAGAAGCAGAAAAAATCACCACAGTACAACAAGCCATCGATTTCGTACAAGCAAATCTTAAGTAAGTCTTGTCGATAGGTGCAAGCCTCTGTTTCGTTTGCTTAAGCTGATGGCTTAAGCCAGCTAAACAGAGGTTTTTTACTTTTTTGGGATCAAGTATGAGTAAAAGAAGAGTAGTCATTACTGGTTTAGGCCACGTGTCGCCAGTGGGTAACGATATTGCGACAGGCTGGGCAAATTTGCTGGCTGGTAAAAGTGGTATCGATACCATTACCCGATTTGATGCATCTAATCTTGCCTGTCAGTTTGCCGGGGAAGTAAAAGATTTTGATGTGACTCAGTATATTTCGAGCAAAGACGCGCGCCGCATGGATGTGTTCATCCATTACGGGATTGCTGCCGCTTTGCAAGCGATTGATGATGCACAGCTGGATGATATTCCAGGCCTAGACAAAACCCGTGTGGGGGTCAATATTGGCTCCGGCATCGGTGGGTTACCCATGATTGAAGAGACTGGTCGTCAGGCAGAAGCCAGCGGCCCGCGTAAAATCAGCCCATTCTTTATTCCCGGTTCGATCGTGAACATGATTGCCGGTAACGTGTCGATTCTTAAAGGCTATCAAGGCCCAAGCTACGGCATTGTGTCTGCTTGCACCACCGGTACCCACTGTATTGGTGACTCTGCGCGCATGATTCAATACGGTGACGCCGACATCATGGTGGCGGGCGGTGCTGAAGGCGCGGTGACCATGTTAGGCATTGGCGGCTTTGCGGCTTGTAAAGCCTTGTCTACCCGCAATGACGATCCTAAAACGGCTTCGCGTCCTTGGGATAAGGGCCGCGATGGCTTTGTGATGGGTGAGGGTGCCGGCGTTTTGGTGTTGGAAGAATACGAACACGCCAAAAAACGTGGCGCGACCATTTATGCTGAGCTGGTTGGCTTTGGCATGAGTTCTGATGCCCACCACATTACTGCACCAGTCGAAGACGGTTCTGGCGCCGCTTTGGGCATGAGCAATGCCTTGCGTGATGCTGGCTTAAACCCAGAAGACGTGGATTACGTGAATGCTCACGGTACGTCTACGCCTTTAGGTGACGTGGCTGAAACCACGGCCGTGAAGCGTACCTTTGGCGATCACGCTAAAAATTTGGTAGTGAATTCGACTAAATCAATGACGGGTCACCTTTTGGGTGGTGCTGGCGGCGTTGAGGCGGTGTTCTCAGCCTTGGCCGTGCATCACCAAATTTCACCCCCGACCATCAACATCTTTGATCAAGATATTGAAGGCGGCTGTGACCTAGACTATTGTAAAGAAGGTGCGCGCGAGATGACGATTCGTGCGGCGATTTCAAACTCGTTTGGGTTTGGCGGCACCAACGGTACTTTGGTGTTCAAGAAAATCTAAGCGACACGCGTTAGATTAAAAAGGCTGTCTGAATCCGTTCAGGCAGCCTTTTTGTTAGAAAGAGTGATTAGTACATGAGAATATTATTACAAAGGGTGCGTCAGGCTGCGGTGACGGTCGACGCCGAAACCATAGGCGAAATTGGCGCTGGCGTTTTGCTGCTGGTGGGCGTGGGGCCAGACGACAACGAGGCTGATGTGGCTTATTTGGTGAAAAAAATCAGCAAGCTGCGGATTTTTGATGACGCCGCAGGCGTGATGAATCTGTCTCTATTGGATACCGGCCTAGAGGCGTTGGCCGTGAGCCAGTTCACCCTGTTTGCCCAAACCCATAAAGGCAATCGTCCCTCTTATGCCCATGCGGCTCCGCCAGACATTGGCCTGCATTGGTTTAATGTATTTGTGCATGAGCTGTCGCAGGCCTTGGGCAAGTCGGTGCCTACTGGTGAGTTTGGCGCCGACATGCAGGTGGCCTTGGTCAATGATGGGCCGGTCACGCTGTGGCTGGACAGCCAAGTTCGTTAAACCGCTTACAGCAGCACGCTGCCCAGCAAAAAGCCAAACGCCACCGACAGCGTAATCGCCACCACGCCCGGAATTAAAAACGGGTGGTTAAATATATAGCGACCGATGCGGGTAGAGCCTGTGTCGTCGATTTGGACGGCGGCAATCAGCGTTGGGTAGGTGGGCAGAATGAACAGCGCCGACACGGCTGCAAAAGACGCCACCGCAGTAAGCGGGCTGACGCCCAGAAGCAGCGCCGCTGGCATGATGGCTTTGGCCGTGGCCGCCTGAGAATATAAAAGCGTGGAGGCAAAAAACAGCACCACGGCCAGCAGCCACGGCGCATCTTGCAATAGGGCGCCGGCCACGTCTTTGATGTCCTCTAGATGGGCCTGCACAAAAGTATCGCCCAGCCACGCCACGCCTAAGACGCAAATACAGGCGCTCATGCCCGATTTAAACGTACTGGCGTTGAGGATGGCAGCGGTGTCGACATGGCAAAATAGGGTAATGGCGGTGGCGATACTGAGCATAAACACCACAATGGCGTCGTCTCGCCCTAAAGTCGGGTCGCTGATCAGGCCAACCGAGGGGCTGATGGCGGTGGCGTACAGCATCACGGCTAGGATGCCGAGTAAAAACAGCAGCACAGAACGTTTGGCTTGAGGCTTAAGCGCCTGGGCGTGAACGCGTTCGGCGCTGACCAGCCCACGCGCCAAACGATCTTGATAGATGGGGTCGTCTTTGAGTTCAACGCCCAAGAAGTTACTCAATAAGGCGGTGAGCATCACGGCGGCAAACGTCGTGGGTAAGACGATGGCCAATAAGGTCAGATAGCCTACGCCCAGCGGCTCAAGCAGCCCAGCCACAAACACCACTGCTGCTGAAATAGGCGAGGCGGTGATGGCGATCTGCGAGGCCACGACGGCGATGGACAACGGCCTCGACGGCCGAATGCCTTGGCCTTTGGCGACTTCGGTGATGACGGGGAGGGTGGAAAAGGCGGTGTGGCCAGTGCCGGCCATGATGGTCATGCTGTAGGTGACGATGGGGGCCAGAAAAGTGATGTATTTAGGGTGTTTGCGCAGCAGCTTTTCGGCCAGGCTAACTAAATAATCCATCCCGCCGGCCACCTGCATGGCGGCAATGGCGGCGATCACCGCCATGATGATTTGGATCACATCATAGGGTATGTGCCCAGGCTTGATGTCGGCCAGGAGCGTCAACAGCAACACCCCTAAACCGCCGGCAAAGCCAATCCCAATCCCGCCAAGGCGGGCCCCTAAATAAATTGCCATTAAGACAATGACAAATTCGAACGCCAACATGATTTGCTCCTAGAATAGGAGTGGCATGGTTACTGTCACTCAATTAGTAAACCGTAATGCCTGGCGCCAAATGGTTAGGGCAAGGCCTCCACGCCTTGTCCCGAGCTGTGGCTATCCTGTTCTGCGGCCGCTGCCGGCGTGTCGATCACGGCGGGGGCGGCAGGTTCAATGACGGGACGCTCAAGTTGACCATCGGTCCAGTTAAGGGGGATTAAATCGCCCTTAATGCTATTTTTTCCCGTGCTGTTGACGCACGAGATGCAGTTGTCTAAGCCCGACTGATTGGCCAATACTTTGGACACCAGCGCATCGTTTACCGGTTTGCCGGTTTCTTTTGACCACGCTTTAATCGTGGCCAATAGCTTAGGTTTGTCTAAATTCTTTTGGAAGTAGGGGTCTTTATAGGCCGCCAACCATAACCGACCGTCGGCGTCTTGGTTCAGCGACGCCATTTGGTAGATCACCGACACTTCGGTTTCGCGCTGCACTTTGGCCGCTACTTCTAAAGCCTCTGGACTTTTCATGCGTACGCAGCCGTGGCTACGCACGCCAGGAATCACGCTCGGTGCATTGGTGCCGTGGATGCCCAGGCCCAGTTTCGGATCGCCAAAGCGAATGAAGACGGGGCCTAAAGGGTTTTTCGGGCCGGGGGCGATGGTTTGCACTGGGGTTTGGCCTTTGGCGCGCATTTCTTTTTGGATGGATTGCGGCACGTGCCAGGTCGGATTGCGATGAGTCGCGCCTATTTTATAAGAGCCAAGCGGGGTTTTGGTGGCGTTCTTGCCAACCACAATAGGGTACACCTTGACGATTTTGTTGTTTTCGTAGAAAAACAATCGTTGTTGCGGTACGTTGACCACAATGTGTTGGAGGGATTCGCTGGGCGCAACGTCGGGCAGGAGTTCGCCAGCAAAAGCCAAAGATGTACTGCCACAGATGAGCGTGGTTAGTAAGAGACGTTTCATAAAGACCCCTCAGTATTAATAGAGTTATTTCAAATCATCATAACTGAAATTGGTCAAAAAAATGTTAGAATAACGCTCTATTTTGAGAATGTTTGATTAAATATTACTTTTCGGATGGTTTCTGTGTCTAATATAGCAAAAATTGAATCACTTGATCATGAGGGTCAAGGGGTTGCCCACGTCGATGGCAAAACCATCTTCATCAGCAATGCGCTGCCTTATGAAACGGTTGAGTATCGGTCTTACCGTCGTAAGGCGGCTTTTGAGCTGGCCGATTCGGTCGAAATTTTGTCGGCCTCTTCGGCGCGTGAAGTGCCTGAATGTCCTAATTATGGCGTGTGCGGTGGCTGTTCGATGCAGCATGTGGCGTTTCAAACCCAAGTGGCGGTTAAACAACGTATTTTGGAAGACAATTTAAGCCACATCGGTAAGGTGAAGCCCGAAGTGATGCTGCCGCCGATTGCTGGGCCTGCATGGGGCTACCGCCATCGCGCGCGGATGTCGGTGAAGTGGGTGGCCAAAAAAGAATCGGTGCTGGTGGGGTTTCACGAGCGTCGTGCGCCTTATATCTTAGACATGCACGAATGCCGTATTTTGCCTAAGCACGTGTCCGACTTGATTGATCCATTGCGTGAAGTGATCGCCAAACTGTCGATTTACAACCGCATGCCGCAAATTGAATGGGCGGTGGGCGAGCATGTGACGGTGATGGTGTTCCGAGTGATGGACCCGATGACGCCGGCGGATGAGGACATCATGCGTGCCTTTATTGATGCCCACACGACTGAAGCCAACCCGCTCCAGCTGTGGCTACAGCCTAAGGGGCCAGACACCGTGTACCCTTTCTACCCAGAGGTGACGCATCCTTTAACCTACGAGTTGGTCAATTTCGGCATTGAAATGCCTTATCATCCAACCGAGTTTACCCAGGTCAACCCCAGCATTAATGAGGTGATGGTGAGTCGCGCGATGCGTTTACTGGACCCTCAGCCGGGCGAGCGCATTGCCGACATGTTCTGCGGCATTGGTAACTTTACGTTGCCGATTGCCTCTTACAACACCACCGTGGTCGGCATTGAAGGCTCTGAGGCCTTGGTGAAACGCGCCAAAGAAAACGCCGTTCACAACGGCTTGGCGGATCGGGTTGAGTTCCAAGTGGCCAACCTGTTCTTGGTGACCGAAGAAAGCGTAGCGGCCTTAGGCCACTTTGACAAAATGTTAATCGATCCACCACGCGATGGCGCTTTTGAGCTGGTGAAGGCGCTCCAGTACGAAACCATGCCGCAGCGCATTGTGTACGTGTCGTGTAAGCCTGCCACCTTGGCGCGAGATGCCGCTGTATTGGCCGGTAAGGGTTATCACTTCAAGCATGCGGGCATCATCAATATGTTCCCGCACACGGCCCACGTTGAGTCGATCGGGGTATTTGAAAAAATGAACCCGGAAGATGCTGCCGTGGCACACGCCAAAGAAGCGATTAGGGCTCAGGCTGAAGCCGAAGCCAAGGCCATCCAAGATGCACGCATTAAAGAAGCCAAAGCCGCTAAGGCCGCCGCGAAGGCGGAGAAAAAAGCCTTAGAAGCAGCGAAGGCTGCCCAAGCCGAAGCCGATAAAGGCGCTGCTGACGTGTAGTTGTTGATTGCGTCCCCAAAGCCGAGTCCATGTGACTCGGCTTTTTTTGTCGCCCTAGGCCAAGCGGGGAATAGACAAACGGGCGGCGATTAATCAATACTTTACTAAATATATTATAGTATGTTTAAAAGATTGAAGCGATTGATTTACTTATAAAACTCATTTAAATCAGCAGGATATTGACACTTTGTTAGAGTTTTTAGTCGGTTGACCCTGCGTCGGTGAGGCGGTATAACTACAGAAATCGGCGTTTATTATGCCGCATTGGTATCACTCCTCTCTTTTTACATTATCCCCTATCGTTAGAGACAAGACGGACGACATGAATAAAAAACAACTCATTTTGGGCGGTGTGGTGGGTTTAGCCCTAATCGCCGGTGGTGCGATTTGGCTGAATGCCCAGCAAGGCAGCGGATTACCCGCCGATATCGCCGGCGTTAATGGCCGCTTAGAGCTGGGTCGAGTAGATGTGGCAACGCTGTATCCGGGTCGAATTTTGACGATTCCGGCTAAGGAGGGCCAAGATTTAGCCCTGGATGATGTAGTGGCCGAACTATCGGCCTCGGAAACGGCACCGCAGCTAGCGGCGGCTAAGGCAGCCAAACAGCGCGCCGAGCAGGCAGTGGCGCGGGCTGAAGCTGAGGGCAGCGCACGCTTCGAGCGTCAGCGCGTGGCCGATATTGAGCTGAATGAAGCTTTGAAACTGCGCCGAGATGACTTGATCTCTAAAGTGGAGCTGGATCGCCGTCAGGCCGCGGCGCAAGGCGAGCGTTCGGGCGTAGCGGCGGCGCAGGCGGCTAAGGGTGAAGCTTTGGCTGCGGTACAAGAAGCGCAGGCGCAAATCAACCGCATTCAGTCGGTGAACGACGACATGGTGGTGAGGGCGCCGATTGCCGGCCGAGTCGAATATCGTATTGTTGAACCGGGTGCCGTGGTGCCTGCGGGCGGTAAGATCGTGACCCTGTTGAATTCGGCCGATGCTTACATGACGCTGTTTTTACCGACCGACACCATTGGTCAGCTGCGTTTAAATGCGCCAGCGCGCATTGTGGTGGATGGCCTAGACTATGTGTTCCCGGCCACGGTGTCGTTTATTTCGGCCCAGGCCCAGTTCACGCCTAAATATGTGGAGACCAGCAGCGAGCGCGAAAAATTAATGTATAAGGTCAAGCTACAGATTCCAGAAGATGTGGCGCTTAAATATAAAGATTTACTCAAAGGCGGCTTAACTGGCAATGGCTATGTGGGCCTGAGCGCTCAGCCGAGCTGGCCTGAATCGTTAACCGTTAAACTACCTAAGGAATAGCGTCGCCATGGCCGTTGAAACGCCTTCTGTATCAGACTATGCCGTGGTGGCCACGGGGTTGTCCCATCGCTATCAAGGCGCTCAGGCGCTGGTGGATGTGTCGTTGACGCTGCCCAAAGGCACCACCATCGGCCTGATTGGGCCAGATGGCGTGGGTAAGTCGACGCTGCTGTCGTTGATTTCTGGGGTAAAGAAATTACAGGAGGGCGAATTGGCCGTGCTCGGTGGCGACATCGACGATAAAGCCTATCGCGATTCACTGTCTTCGCGCATCGCCTTCATGCCTCAAGGCTTAGGGCGTAACCTCTATCCCACGCTGTCGGTGTATGAAAACATCGCATTCTTTGCCAATTTATTTGGCCTGAGCCGAGCCGAACGCGAAGCGCGCATTCACCGTCTCTTGGTGGCCACAGGCTTGGCACCGTTTCCCGATCGTCCTGCGGGTAAGCTGTCGGGCGGCATGAAGCAAAAGCTGGGCCTGTGTTGCGCCTTGGTACATGATCCGGATTTACTGATCCTAGACGAGCCCACCACGGGGGTTGACCCTTTGAGTCGGCGTCAGTTTTGGACTTTAGTGGACGCGCTGCGCCAAGATCGACCGGACATGACGGTGATCGTGGCCACGGCCTATATTGATGAAGCCGAGAACTTTGAACATTTGGTGGCTATGGACGACGGTCAAATCTTGGTGAATGGCCGCACCCGTGATGTGATGAGCGCCAGCAATAGCCAGACCTTGGAAGAGGCTTACATTAAGCTTTTGCCGCAGGAGAAGCAGGCCGGCAGCGGCGGGGTGGAGATTCCGCCCTTGGTTACCGATCCTGATGCCGTGCCCGCTATTGAAGCGCATGAGTTAACCAAGCGCTTTGGTAAGTTTACCGCTGTAGATACGGTCAGCTTCACCATCCCACAGGGCGAGATTTTTGGTTTTTTAGGCTCTAACGGCTGCGGTAAATCCACCACCATGAAAATCCTGACCGGCCTCTTGGACGCCACCAGCGGCACGGCGCACTTATTGGGCCAGCCGGTGGATGCGGGCGATATGGCCACGCGCATGAAAATTGGCTATATGTCGCAGGCGTTTTCCCTCTACGAGGAGCTCAGCGTGCGACAAAACTTAGTGCTGCACGCCAAGCTGTATCAAATTGAAGGCGCTGCGGGCGCTGCCGTGGTGGCGAAGAGTCTACAGGATTTTGATTTGGCCGACGTGGCCGATGTGAAGCCGGCCCAGTTGTCGTTGGGCATGCGCCAGCGCCTACAGTTGGCGGCCGCGTGCTTGCATGAGCCTCAGGTGTTGATTTTGGATGAACCTACTTCAGGCGTAGACCCTGCCGCTCGAGATATGTTCTGGCGCCATTTGATTCGTTTGTCGCGCGAGCAACAGGTGACCATTTTCGTGTCGACCCACTTCATGAATGAAGCTGAACGCTGCGACCGCATTTCGTTTATGCACCAAGGCCGCGTACTGGCCGTGGGTACGCCCAGACAGCTGCAAGAAAACTATCGGGCCGAGACGCTAGAAGATGCCTTTGTCGCCTATTTGGAGGAGGAAATGGCCGGCGATGCCAGCCAGGTTTCTGAAGCCGAAACGCAGGCGGCGCTGGATGCCGACGTTCCCAATAGCTTGGGCCAGAAAACCGGGTTAGGCGTGTGGTTGGCGACCACCTGGACGTTTGCTCAGCGTGAAGCCACCGAGCTTTTACGCGACAAAATTCGCCTGACGTTTGCGGTGTTGGGCCCGATTATTTTACTCTTGATTGCGGCTTGGAACGTGTCGTTTGACGTGGATAACGTGCGTTTTAGCGTCTTGGATCGCGATCAAACCCAGAGCAGCCGCGAGTTTTTGGAATACTTTAACGGCTCGCGCTATTTTAGGGCGGAGGCGCCGATACACACCACTGAGGACATTGATCGGGTGTTGAAATCAACCCGCACTAAGCTGGTGATCGAAGTGCCTTCTGGTTTTGGGCGTGAGCTCATGGCCGGACAGCAGCCGCAGGTGGCGTTCTACATCGATGGCGCCCAACCATTTACGGCGCAAAACATCAACGGTTTTATTTCAGGCATCATGCTGGCCTACACCACGGACTGGGTTCGGGCCGCAGGTTTGCCGACGCAGCTGGCCATGCCGGCGAGTATAGAGCCACGTTTTATTTATAATCAAGAGTTTAAAAGTATTTACGCCATCACTCCAGGCATGATCATGCTGGCCTTGATTTTGATCCCCACTATGTTGACGGCCTTGGGCGTGGTGCGTGAGAAAGAAATGGGCTCTATCACCAATCTCTACGCTTCGCCAGCCAGCGTGACCCAATACCTCATGGGCAAACAGATGCCGTATGTAGCCTTGGCCATGGTCAGCTATTTGGCGCTGGTGTTGCTCAGTGTGCTGGTGCTGCGGGTACCGGTTCAGGGTTCGTTTTTGGCCATGACGCTGGGTGCTTTTGCCTTTATTTTAGCGGCCACGGCGCTTGGTTTATTGATGTCTTGTTTTGTGAAGTCGCAGGTGGCGGCGATTTTTGGCACCGCCATTTTGTGCATGATTCCATCGGTAAACTTTTCTGGTCTCTTGTATCCCGTCTCGACCTTAACCGGCAGCAGCTATTGGGTGGGCTTGGGCTTTCCGTCTTCGTGGTACCAGCTGATTAGCCTCGGTGGCTTTACCAAAGGTCTGGGCTTTGCCAGCTTTGGCAGCATGTATGCGGCGCTGTTTGGCTTTGCGGCAGTGTATATGTTGGCGGCCAGCCTATTATTGAAAAAGCAGGAGGCCTAGGCAATGAGACAATGGATTTTGAACGTGCTGCGCTTAAGCGGCAAAGAGTTTCGTAGCCTGTTTGGCGATTGGACGCTGATGGTGTTGATCGTGTTTGCGTTTACCGCTGCGATTTTTTCGGTGGCCAACGGCGTCAAGGCCGAGGTGTCAAATGCCTCGGTGGCGATCATGGACGGTGATCGATCTGAGCTATCCCATCGTCTGCGCGATGCGATTTTACCTCCGTTTTTTAAGACGCCGGTGACCATTGAGCGCGAAGCTGTAGATGGCGCCTTAAACCGCAGCGACTATATTTTTGTCTTGGATATTCCGCCTAATTTTGAGGCTGATCTGGTGGCGGGACGAGCGCCTAAGGTACAGCTATTAGTGGATGCTACGGCAATGACGCAGGCAGGCCTAGGTGTGGTGTATTTGAACCAGATTTTTACCACCGAAGTGCTGGATTTTATGAATGCGCGGGGCCTCACCCAAATGCTGCCGGTCGAACCCGCCGTGCGTACTCTGTATAACCCTAATGGCGAATCCGCGTGGTTTACCTCGGTGATGCAAATCGTGACCAATATCACGGTGCTGGCGATTATTTTGGTGGGCGCCGCCGTGATTCGGGAAAAAGAGCACGGCACGATTGAGCATTTGCTGGTGATGCCAGTGCGTCCAAGCGAGATTGCGTTTGCCAAAATTTTCAGTAACGGGACCGTCATTGTGGTGGCGTCGATGCTGTCGCTGTGGTTTGTGATTCATCTGGGCCTGTCGGTGCCGATTCAAGGCTCGCTGTGGCTGTTTGCGCTGGGCTGCGCCGTGTATTTGTTTTCGGTGACGGCATTGGGGATTTTGTTGGCGACGCTGGCGCCCGCCATGCCGCAGTTTGGTCTTTTGGCCGTACCGGTGTACGTGGTGGCCTATTTGCTCTCTGGCGCAGCGACGCCCGTAGAAAGCATGCCTGAAGTCATGCAATACGTGGTGCGCGTCCTGCCCACCACCCAGTTTGTGAACTTTACTCAAGACATCTTATATCGCGGCGCTGGCCTCAGCGTGGTGTGGAAAGAATTATTGGCGGTGGCGGTGGCTGGCGTCCTGTTCTTGAGCGTTGCCCTGAGCCGCTTTCGGCAAATGTTGGCGCGTGCCGCTTAAATTTTATACAGAAATGGTCGGAACATGATCCCTTTAAATAAAGTAACCGTCGTGGTGTTGAGCGCTTTTTTGGCCAGCTGCGCCAGCGTCAGCGTGACGCCTAGAACCTCTCAGGTAGCCTTGCCTGACGCTTATGTTCATGGTCAGGCTACGCCGGCCGAAGCCTATGATCTAGCCCAGTGGTGGCAGGCTTGGGGCGATGCTGAATTGACGCGTCTGGTGACTCAAGGCCTCGCCAATAATTTAGACGTGGCCATTGCCCAGACTCGGATTCAAGAAGCGCAGGCTCTGTCGACCATGGTGTCGTCTAAGCTGATGCCTACTATTGGCCTTGAAGGCGGCGTCCAGCGCCAGCGTACCGATCTAGATCAAAGCCCGCTGCGCGATACATTGTTGGCGCCGCTGATGAACGAAAGCACACGATACGATACCCATCGCAGTGTGGGCGTCAGCGCCATTTGGGAGGTAGACGTATTTGGCGGTAATCGCAGTGATGCAGCGGCCGCGGCAGAAGGCATCTTAGGCGCTGAACAGCAGCTGTACGGCACTCAAATGCTGGTGGCCTCCGGCATTGCCGAGCACTATCTGGCGGCGCGTGCTTTGGCTAAGCGCATGCGCATTGTCGACGACAGCATCCTCACTCTGGGTCAATTGCTGCGCTATATGGAAGGGCGTTTTAATGCTGGCCAGGTGACGCGTTATGAAGTCACCAATGTAGCGGCCAGCTTGCGTAGCCTAGAGGCGCAGCGTGCGCCTTTACAGGCGCTGCACGATCGACACGTGCGTCAATTAGCAGTGCTGTTGGGCGAAACACCGCAGGGCTTTACCCTAGGCGTGAGTCAACAAGATGTCTTGGCCAAGGTGCCCGCTGCGCCGCAGGGGCAAGCGCCCAATGATGTGTTGACACGGCGGCCAGACGTTCAGGCTCGGGCGATTGCAGTGCGTAGCCAAACGGCTCGAGTGGCCAGTGCTAAGGCCGATTTATTGCCTAAGTTTTACATTAACTTCTTGTGGCAAGATGGGCGCATTGGCCTGTCTGACTTTAACGACGCGAAGGGCAGTGTGGGCCTATTAGGCGCCGGCGTGCATCTACCTATTTTTAGTGCTGGGCGCATTCGGGCCAATATTAAGGCCAGCGATGCCCGCTTAGATGCAGCCGCATTGGCTTATGATCAAACGTTGTTACAGGCGCTGGAAGAAGTGGACAGTGCTTATCAGTTACGCACCGGCATGGATAGGCAGGTGGCGCATCAAGGACAGGCGTATCAGGCAGCAGCGGCCAAAATTGGTCAGGCCGATCGGCTGTACCGTGGCGGCATGAAAACCTTGCAAGATGTTTTGGAGGCCAGACTGCAGGCGCAGGATTTTGCCAACGCCCTAGTGAATGCGCAAGAGCAGCGGGCCTTGGTCAGTATTCAGCTCTATAAGGCTTTAGGCGGTGGATGGCAGGCGGATGACCAGATCGCGCCCTAAGTTGTTTGGCCCATAAAAAAACCTGCTTCGGCAGGTTTTTTTATGGGCGGTGTGATGAGAGCGGCTGTTGTAATACCTGCTGCACGGTACGGATGCCGGTCATGACATCGGTTTCATGAGCGCTACCGCTAAGGCTGACGCGTATGCGTGGCGGTGTGGGTAGGCGGCCAATGGCGAACGATTCGGCCGTGCTCACCAGAATATTGTGTTGGGCTAAGGTGGCTTGGGCTTCATCAGCGCGCCAAGGCTCGGGGAGTTCTAACCACACGTGGGCGCAGTCGGGGTGGCTGGCGTAGTTTAAATCACCGAGTAAGGGCTTGGCCAGCGCGAGGCGGTGGGCGATGATGGCGCGCTGTTGGGCCCGTAGCCGAAAGAGGGTGCCGTCATTGAGCCACTGGGTGGCAATGTCTATGGATAAAGGGCTGGCCATCCAGCAGTTGGCTCGAATGCTGGCGGCTAATCTGGGCACTAAGGCTAAGGGAGCTGCTACATAACCAATGCGTAAGCCCGGTGAAATGGCTTTGGATAAGCAGCTTAAGGTTAGGGTGGCGTCTGGCAGTAAGGTGGCAAAGCTCGGGTGTTGAGTGTCGGTCAGCACGCCCAGTGCTTCATCTTGAATGATGGTGATGCCGTGGTCGTGGCAAATGTCGGCCAGCGCCTGGCGCCGTGTGGTGGGCATGGTGAGGGTAGTCGGGTTGTGGATAGTCGGATTTAAATACAACACCTGTAGCTTGTGTTTTTGCAGTAGCGCCAACAAGGCTTCTGGTATTAACCCCTGTTCGTCCATGGAGAGACCGTGTAGGCGCAGGCCTAAAGTGCGGGCGGCCATCATTAAGCCTGGATAGCTAAGGTGTTCTGCGGCAATGCTGTCGCCGTAGCGGCATAAGGTTGCAAGGGCGCAGAACAGGCCGTGTTGGGCCCCATTAGTGATCATGATCTGGTCGGCACGGCAATCAACTTGGCTGAGTTTGAGCCAAGCGGTGGCGGCCTGACGATGGCTTAATAGGCCGACTTCAGGGCTGTATTGGTGGATTTTTGCCATGCGTTGAGGATCTTGCGCTAGGTTTTGTAGGGCCTGAGCAAACAGCGTTAAAGCGCTTGGATCCAAAATGTGGGCATTGTGGGCTAGGTCAATGCAGTCGTCAGCGGAATCGTCCTCCAGGGCGTTGAGAAAGTCAGCGGTGACACGTGTATTGGGTGCTTGGGTGTAGCAGCCGTCCCCAACCGTGCATTTCAGTAGACCCCGCTTTTCCAGTTCGTCATAGGCACGCTTCACCGTGCCCACTGTAACTTTAAGCTCATCAGCCAGATGGCGCATGGGTGGTAGTTTGACGTGGGTGGCAATGGCGCCGGTGCTTAAGGCCGCGCTGATGGCTTCAGCAATACGCCGATACAGCGGTAGCTCAGGGTTAAGTGGCTGATCTTTAATGATTGTAACGGTATCAATATAGCGATTGACAGGCATTAGTAGGCCTCTGTATGGTGGCACGAATCGCCTATTGTACCGTAACAATTTAAAATTGTAACGATTACAATTTAGGGTTTTAATCAGCGTGGTGAATCAGGGAGCGGGCAATGTCGCAGTGGATGCAAAAACGAATGTTGGGTAGATGGCCTTGGATGACAATGGGCCTGTTTGTGATGGTGTGTTTGACTTGGGGTACAACGTGGCTGGGCATTAAGCTGGCGGTAGCGACAGTGCCGCCGATGACGGCTGCCGGATTACGTTTTTTGCTGGCCTTTCCTGTCTTTATGTTTTTGGCCTGGCGTTTTGAGGCGCCGATCCTGTGGCGCCGAGATCAGCTGGGTTTTTTTGCGCTCAGCACGCTTGGCTATTTTGGCGTGCCTTATTTATTGATTAACGTCGGTGAATTGTCTGTCTCATCCGGTTTGGCGGCTTTAATTTTTAGCACCATGCCCATGTGGTTATTGGTGTTCTCAGTGTGGTTCTTAGCTGCGCCTATTTGCATGCGGCAAGTGGTGGGTGTTTTATTGGGCTTTTTTGCCTTGTTGATGATCTTGCACGAGCAAGGTAGCTTTGCGTATGAAAATATTTGGGGGGGCGTAATGCTGTTTGCGGCTGCCATCATGCATGCGGCCTACTATGTGTATGCTAAAAAACATGGCGCCACAATCCACCCCTTGACGTTGAATACCTTGCCTGTGGGCGTTGCGGCTCTGTTGTTGGTTGGGGTCGGATGGTGGGTGGAATCGCCAGATGTGGCCGCGTTTTCAGCCCTGTCTATTGCGGCGTTGTTGTATTTGAGCCTTGTGGCTTCGGTGTTGGGTTTCTTGGCCTATTTTCAGCTGTTAAAACAGCTCAGCCCCATTACGCTGTCGTTTGTATTTTTAATTTTTCCCGTGGTGGCGGTGGTGTTGTCGGTGTGGTTGGAAGGTAAAGCCGTGTCTTTGGCTTTTGTGGGCTATTTAGGATTGTTGCTGCTAGGGTTTGCTTTAACCAAAGTGAAGGCCGATTAAGTCGGCCCCATTAGGCATGATAGTGTAAATGTAGGGGCCGAAAGCGTGCATATAGCCATAGCCCCAGCGCCATGAGCGTGCCCATGAATAAGGTCAACAGCGCTGTCATCATGACGGCCCAAAGTGGCGCCGCAATCAGCGCTATTGGCCCTGTGATGTACTGGCCGTTAAACGACAGAACTTGAAACCCAAATAAGGCGAAGCCTGCAATGATGAGGCTGATGGGCAAGAGTGCGCTCAAAAGGCCTATGAGTAAAAGTTTATAAAGCGTGGGTACGCTGAGGCGTCTAACGGTGAGTGAAGTCATGACGGTTCTCCAAGATGAGGCTGCATTAAAAAACCCAGAGGAACGCTCTGGGTTAAAGATTAGAATTTAGGCAACATGCCTTTCATGCCCTTCATTCCGCCAGCCATCTTCATTAGCTTGCCCATGCCACCTTTACTGAACTGCTTCATCATTTTTTGTGACTGTTCAAACTGCTTCAGCATTTTGTTGACCTCTTGGACAGACACGCCCGAGCCAATGGCGATGCGGCGTTTGCGGCTGGCCTTGATCAAGGCTGGGTTTTTACGTTCTTTCTCGGTCATCGAATTAATGATGGCCTCAACCCGTGCCATGGCTTTATCCGCCGTGCCTTCCGGCACGCCTTTAGCAGCCTCGGCGAATTCGCCCGGCATTTTCGACAGCAGCGACTCAATGCCACCCATATTCTTCATTTGCTGCATTTGTGCTTTAAAGTCGTTCAGGTCGAAGCCCTTGCCTTTTTTAAACTTCTTGGCCATCTCTTCGGCCGCTTCATGATCCATGCCTTTTTGCACGTCTTCAATCAGCGACAGCACGTCGCCCATGCCCAAAATGCGGTTGGCTAAGCGGTCTGGATGGAAAGGCTCAAGGCCGGTGACTTTTTCGCCCACGCCGATGAATTTAATCGGCTTGCCGGTGACGTGGCGTACCGATAGGGCGGCACCCCCGCGCGAGTCACCGTCCATTTTGGTTAAGATCACGCCCGTCAGCGGCAGCGCTTCGTTAAACGCTTGCGCCGTGTTGACGGCATCTTGGCCCTGCATGGCGTCGACCACGAATAGGGTTTCGATCGGATTGATGGCCGCGTGTAGGGCTTTAATCTCGGCCATCATCTCTTCGTCAATGGCTAAGCGGCCTGCGGTGTCGACCATCAGAACGTCAAAATAATGTTTTTTGGCGTAGTCTAGGGCGGCGGTGGCAATGGCCACCGGTTTTTGGCTGACGTCGGATGGGAAAAATTCGACTTCCACCTGTTCAGCCAATAAGCGCAGCTGTTCAATGGCTGCCGGACGATACACGTCGGCAGACACGACCAAGACTTTTTTCTTTTGCTCGGTTCTTAATAGGCGCGCCAGCTTGCCCACGGTGGTGGTTTTACCCGCACCCTGTAGGCCGGCCATCAAAATAATCGCCGGTGGTACGGCGGCTAGATTAAGCGCGTCGTTTTCCTTACCCATTAATTCGGTTAAGGCGTCGTTGACCACGCCAATAAAAGCTTGGCCTGGCGTGAGGCTGCCAACGACTTCATGGCCCATGGCCTTTTCTTTCACTGTGGCCACGAATGACTTCACAACGGGCAGGGCAACGTCGGCTTCAAGTAGTGCCATGCGAACCTGTCGCAGGGCATCTTGGATATTTTCTTCCGTGAGGCGGGCGTGACCACGCATGGTCTTAACCAGCTGCCCCAAGCGGCTAGATAGATTGTCTAACATCTAGGATGTCCTTTAATAATTCACTTAGACTAGTGGAACCTGATAAAATAGGACTCATTTTACACGAGCCCAAGCCTTTTAAACAGAAAACGGAAGAATAAATGATGCTGTGGTTATTTCTAGGGTTGTTACTCACCTACACGGGGATGAGTATCTATATTTATCGCTTTTGGCGAAAATCAAGTGGTCAGGCTTATCCCCTGATCCGTGAACATGCCATTTTAGGGGTGGCCTTGTTTGCTCATGCCTATTTTGTGTGGGGCAATATGTTCAGCCACAACATGATTTTTATGGGTTTCGGCACCGCCTTGAACATGACCACCTGGTTGATGTTGCTGATGTATTGGGCCGGTAGTTTTTATCACCGCTTACAGGGCCTACAGCTGTTGTTGTTCCCTTGGGCTGTGGTGTCCTTGGTACTGTGTTTTTTCTTGCCGGGCCAACACATGGGCTACGGCGCGGGTAATCTGCCGTTCTTGGTGCATCTATTGGCCTCTATTTTGGCCTACAGCCTCTTTGGCGTGTCAACGCTGCTGGCCATCTTGGTGTGGAAGCTGGAGCATGACTTACATAAGCGCAATATTTCAGCCCTGGTGCAGTTTCTGCCGCCGCTATTGGGCTTAGAGAAGCTGATGTTTCAATCCATCGGCATCGGCTTTATGCTGCTGACCATTTCGGTATTGAGCGGTACGGTGTTCTCGGAGTATGTTTTTGGCCAAAGCTTTATCTGGAGTCATAAATCCGTTTTCGGCATTCTTTCTTGGTTGATTTATGCCGCACTGATCCTAGGTCGCATGCGCTTTGCCTGGCGCGGCCGCACCGTGGCTAAGTGGGTGATCGCCGGCTTTATTTGCTTGATGCTGGCCTATATTGGCAGTAAGTTTGTTTTAGAAGTAGTGTTGGGTCGAGTGGTGAGTTAAGCCCTATTGTCCCATGTGACGCCTTTAAGAGCCACCGTCAAGAAGCCACCGTACTGCGGTGGCTTTTTTGTGGCCATGACGCCAAGTAAAACGCCGCCCTGGTTTAATCGGGCGGCGTCTGAGCAAAGCGTTTAAGGCTTAGTAAATGCGGGTAATGTCGGCATCAAAGCTGTTTTCCGAAGCCGTCTGCCAAGATTTCTTGTAGAAGGAGTCGGTCACGGTGCCGTCAATTAAAGCATTCTTGTCTAGGAAGGGGTAAAGCGTAGACAACGGACGGATACGGCCATCAGACAAGCGTCGAGACACATGGTGAGGCGTAATTTGTTCAGGGTGTTCTAGACCAGCAGCAGCAACCATGTCGGCCAAGGCTTTTAACGTGTTTTTGTGGAAGTTGAACACGCGCTCGGCTTTGTCCGGCACCACTAGGGCCTGTTGGCGTTTCGGATCTTGCGTGGCCACGCCGGTTGGGCAAGCATTGGTGTGGCAGCTTTGCGACTGAATACAGCCCACCGCCATCATGAAGCCGCGGGCAGAGTTTAGCCAGTCGGCGCCCATGGCTAAGGTGCTGATGATGTCGTAAGCACTGATGATCTTACCAGCGGCGCCAATTTTAACTTGGTCACGCAGGCCAGCGCCTACTAAGGTATTGTGTACAAACAATAGGCCTTCGCGCATGGGCATGCCAATGTGGTCACTGAATTCCAAAGGTGCCGCGCCGGTGCCGCCTTCAGAACCGTCTACGACGATAAAGTCTGGAGTGAAGCCAGTTTTGAGCATGGCCTTGACGATGCTCATGAATTCCCAAGGGTAGCCAATACACAGCTTAAAGCCGACGGGCTTGCCGCCGCTGAGTTCGCGCAGCTGCTGTAAGAAGGCAATCAACTCTAGCGGCGTGCTGAATTCAGGGTGATGAGCAGGAGACACGCAGTCTTCGCCCATGGGCACGCCACGGGTCACGGCGATCTCTTGGGTGAGTTTTTCTTTAGGCAAGATGCCGCCGTGGCCAGGTTTGGCGCCTTGGCTTAGCTTTACTTCGATCATTTTGATCTGATCTTCTGCCGCTAGCTTGACGAATTTTTCAGGGCTGAAGCGGCCGTCGGCGGTGCGGCAGCCAAAATAGCCGCTGGCGATTTCTAAAATCACGTCGCCGCCAAATTCACGGTGGTATTTGCTCACGCTGCCTTCGCCCGAGTCGTGGGCAAAGTTACCCATTTTGGCGCCTTTGTTCAGGGCGCGAATGGCATTGGCGCTCAGGCTACCGAAGCTCATGGCAGAAATATTGAATAAAGAAGCCGAGTAGGGCTGGCTGCACTGATCGTTACCAATATTGATGCGGTAGGTTGAAATAGGTTGAACCGGCTTGGGGCTAACCGAATGGCCAATAAACTCAAAGCCTTTGGCTTCGATGTCTAAAATGGTGCCGAACGGCTGGTCAGCAGAAAGGTTCTTGGCGCGGCGGTACACTAAAGAGCGCTGCGCACGCGAAAAAGGTAGGGCTTCGTTTTCTGCTTCGACTAAATATTGGCGAATTTCTGGGCGGATCAGTTCGATCAAATAACGCATGTGTCCCAAAATGGGGTAGTTACGAAGGACGGAATGCTTTTTTTGCGTGACATCATAAACACCGATGAGTGACAGGGTGATGAAGGTAAGGGCAAAAATCCAGAGCCAAGGCGTTAAGGCGATGGACATCAGGGTGAATAAAAAGGCGAGAATGATGCAGGCAATAAAAAAAGAATATCGATTTAATTTCATAACGCGTTTTCCTAGGCGAAGTATTGGTTCACGCTAGAGTGTTCCTTAATGGATGAACAAGATGATGAATCCTATAATCTTTCATGCCGAGGAGCCTCTTCCTTATTTTGAAGCAGCGCTACGGTAAATGAAAGGGGATTCTTAAAGTGGGGCAACTGTACCAGTTTATGGCGTGAAAAGGTAGTCGCCAAGGAATTATCTATCGAGGCCATAATGGCTAGAATTTGGCTAAAATCCACGTCAAAACAGAGGTTTTATACCGACTGTTTGAGTGTACTGGGGTGATAAAGTTCTTTAGATTTATTTTTGAATATTCTAGTGAAGGTGTTGTCTACGCAACAAAGTTTTAAAACATGAAAATTTTTCTTGAATTGATTAAGTTTAATCTTAAAGCCAGTATTTAAATGAGGTTAACTAAATGAGGGTTTTAAGACCATTGCCACACCAAAACGAGCGGTGTGCCTAAGAGATGGGATAGAGTGTTTAAAAAATAGCGGTCGCTGGCCTGTACCTGATCGACTAAGGTTTGGGTTTGGCGGCACTGCAAGGCGTAGCGTCCAAACGCCATCACTTCATGGTTGTTTAAACTCACCAGGCTGGCTTGGCGGTTGCAGCAGGGGAGGGTGAATAAGCGGGTGATGCCCGTCAGTTCGTCATCGGCAGAATATGCTTGATCCATGTGTTGGTGCCAATCCTCTAGGCTCAGTTCCGTATCACAATGGGGGCAGCTGGGTGGGCAAAAATGTTCGCCACCGTGCCAAAAGGCGACGTCATCCTCTAGATGATGTTGCGCCTCGCACGGGCCGCAGCTTTGGTCAAGATAGGCCAGTGCTGCGGCTCGCGCCTCGAAAGAGGGCGCAAAGCCAGGGTCGGCCGGCACAAAATAAAGGTAATGGTCGCTCATGTGTTAAAGAGGCTTGGGTGAGAGAATGGTCATCATGCCATAATGGCGCTAAAGCAGCCAGCATCAGGGTGGGCTAGTAAATGTAAAATAAATAAGGCATAAAATGGGTAGGTTGATGGCAATGCTGTTGTGGTTCTGTCTATTGGGGACGGCGCAGTCTTATTTGGGCCTCTATGATGTGATTCATGAGGGCGCGGTCTGGCAGTGGCAAACTTCGTGGATGGCTATTCAGAACGAAAGTTGGGGTGCTCAAAACCATTATCGAGGCCATGAGTCGGTGTGGGCAGTCTTGTGTGACTACTTATGGTGGTCGTTGCCGCTTCTGGCGCTGATGTGGGGATTGCGGCGTCGTCGATGCGCGCTATGGCTGTGTGTTGGCCTGTATGCTTTGGGTGCGATGCTGTTGGTGAATGTGGGCATTTATCATGATTTAGTGGCCAGCTGGAGTACTTATTCTGTTGGCGAACTGTATGGCGCGACCATAATGAAGACGTGGTCATGGTGGTTAGGCAGCTGGTGTGGGTTTATGTGCGTGTGGGCAGGAGTATGGCAAAGAGGCCGTGGTTGATGGCATGAGTCATGTGGGTGATGTGCGCTGTGGTGGGTATACTATATATATGTAAAAAAAGTTTGTTTGTCTTTTGCGCCAGTTGTCTGTTTGTTCTTGTGTTGAGGTTCGTGCTGTAAAACGGTGGGTAGGCTACGCTTTACCCACCCTACGCCCAGCTGTTACGTCGTAGGGTGCGCCGAGACTGATAGGTGAATTGGTAGGGTGGGTCGAGACCCACCATCGCATTCCATCGCATTTCGGTGGGCGCAAGCCCACCTAGGGGTTGATTTAACGGCCAGCCCTTAAGTTTCGCCACTATTTCGCTGCTATGTTTAAAGTTTTTCCCATTACTTTGCGCTTTTTTGCATTATTTTCACCTTTTTGATTTAAATCTCAGCCACGGTTAACGCCAACAACCACAGGCTTTTCACCGTTTTCCAGCACCGCCTATAAATTCTTTTAAAAAAGATGCCGCATAAAACCCAGTTAAAACAGTCTTTTGCTTATTTTTGGTGGTTTTTTAGCAAATTAATGGCAAATAGGGGTTGACGATTATCAGGGGTTCGTCCATAATTCGCTTCCTCTGCTGATGACGGAACGAAACAAACCCAGTCAGCAACGCTCTTTAACAGAACAGATAACCGATAAGTGTGAGTGCTTCGAGCCTCACACTGCAATTTAAGATTTATGTATGAGATAGAAATATCTCGTTAATGAATTTGAGAAAGCAGACCAGAATTAGTAATAGCTTAGAGATTAAACATAAGAGTTTGATCCTGGCTCAGATTGAACGCTGGCGGCATGCTTTACACATGCAAGTCGAACGGTAGCGGGGAAGAAGCTTGCTTCTTCTGCCGACGAGTGGCGAACGGGTGAGTAATATATCGGAACGTGCCAAGTAATGGGGGATAACTATCCGAAAGGATGGCTAATACCGCATACGCTCTACGGAGGAAAGCAGGGGATCTTCGGACCTTGCGTTATTTGAGCGGCCGATATCTGATTAGCTAGTTGGTGGGGTAAAAGCCTACCAAGGCAACGATCAGTAGCGGGTCTGAGAGGATGATCCGCCACACTGGGACTGAGACACGGCCCAGACTCCTACGGGAGGCAGCAGTGGGGAATTTTGGACAATGGGCGAAAGCCTGATCCAGCCATGCCGCGTGTATGAAGAAGGCCTTAGGGTTGTAAAGTACTTTTGTTAGGGAGGAAAAGCTATAGGTTAATACCCTGTAGTCATGACAGTACCTAAAGAATAAGCACCGGCTAACTACGTGCCAGCAGCCGCGGTAATACGTAGGGTGCAAGCGTTAATCGGAATTACTGGGCGTAAAGCGAGTGCAGGCGGTTTGTTAAGCTAGATGTGAAAGCCCCGGGCTCAACCTGGGAATTGCGTTTAGAACTGGCAAGCTAGAGTGTGTCAGAGGGGGGTAGAATTCCACGTGTAGCAGTGAAATGCGTAGAGATGTGGAGGAATACCGATGGCGAAGGCAGCCCCCTGGGATAACACTGACGCTCATACTCGAAAGCGTGGGTAGCAAACAGGATTAGATACCCTGGTAGTCCACGCCCTAAACGATGACAATTAGCTGTTGGGGAATTAAAAGTCCTTGGTAGCGTAGCTAACGCGTGAAATTGTCCGCCTGGGGAGTACGGTCGCAAGATTAAAACTCAAAGGAATTGACGGGGACCCGCACAAGCGGTGGATGATGTGGATTAATTCGATGCAACGCGAAGAACCTTACCTAGCCTTGACATGTACGGAAGTCCGATGAAAGTTGGATGTGCCTTCGGGAACCGTAACACAGGTGCTGCATGGCTGTCGTCAGCTCGTGTCGTGAGATGTTGGGTTAAGTCCCGCAACGAGCGCAACCCTTGTCATTAGTTGCTACCATTTAGTTGAGCACTCTAATGAGACTGCCGGTGACAAACCGGAGGAAGGTGGGGATGACGTCAAGTCCTCATGGCCCTTATGGCTAGGGCTTCACACGTCATACAATGGTCGGTACAGAGGGTAGCCAAGCCGCGAGGTGGAGCCAATCTCTTAAAGCCGATCGTAGTCCGGATCGCACTCTGCAACTCGAGTGCGTGAAGTCGGAATCGCTAGTAATCGCGGATCAGAATGTCGCGGTGAATACGTTCCCGGGTCTTGTACACACCGCCCGTCACACCATGGGAGTGGGGGATACCAGAAGTGGGTAGGATAACCGTAAGGAATCCGCTTACCACGGTATGCTTCATGACTGGGGTGAAGTCGTAACAAGGTAGCCGTAGGGGAACCTGCGGCTGGATCACCTCCTTTCTAGAGAAATAAAAAGTGGGGCAAAGAAGTACTCACACTTATCGGGAATCTGTAAGTAAAAGATGCGTAAAGTTAAGACACTTTAACGAGACCTAAGGGTTTGTAGCTCAGCTGGTTAGAGCACACGCTTGATAAGCGTGGGGTCGGAGGTTCAAGTCCTCCCAGACCCACCAATCATTAGGAATCATAGGGTATCAACCCCAAAGAGGGGGCATAGCTCAGTTGGTAGAGCACCTGCTTTGCAAGCAGGGGGTCATCGGTTCGATCCCGTTTGCCTCCACCACTGATTGACTTAACTTTGCAAACGAACCCGACGGTTCAAATTAAATCGTGAATGCGATTGACAAGCTTTGTAAAAAGCTTATAATGCGCAACTCAATTTAATTTGCACCGTCTCTTAGTCTCCGATTCATCGGAAACTTAAGCAGACAACGCATCGATCTTTAACAAATTAGAAGCCGAAATCAATCAATGTTAGTTTTACCGATTTCGTCACGTTAGCTAGCTAGTATTTATACTGAGTTAGCGGCAACACGAAATCAAAAATATATATTGGGTGATTGTATCGAAGTAGCTCATACGAAACTAACAAAAGGCGTATGAGATACACACAACAGCAGTAAGCTTTGTCAGAGTAGAAACTTAAGCAAGTGGAGGGGCGTCAACCCCCAAAGCAAGCAAAGTCAATAGGTTCTTGAAATGATAGAGTCAAGTGAATAAGTGCATCAGGTGGATGCCTTGGCGATTACAGGCGATGAAGGACGTGTAAGCCTGCGAAAAGCGTGGGGGAGCTGGCAATAGAGCTTTGATCCCACGATGTCCGAATGGGGAAACCCACCATGAGTGATCATGGTATCCATGACTGAATACATAGGTCATGTGAAGCGAACCTGGAGAACTGAACCATCTAAGTACCCAGAGGAAAAGAAATCAACCGAGATTCCGTAAGTAGTGGCGAGCGAACGCGGATCAGCCTGTACGTGATACATAGTGTGTTAGGAGAACAACCTGGAAAGGTTGGCCATAGTGGGTGATAGCCCCGTATCCGAAAACACATCATGCTTACTAAGCGTACGACAAGTAGGGCGGGACACGAGAAATCCTGTCTGAACATGGGGGGACCATCCTCCAAGGCTAAATACTCGTAATCGACCGATAGTGAACCAGTACCGTGAGGGAAAGGCGAAAAGAACCCCGGGAGGGGAGTGAAATAGAACCTGAAACCTGATGCATACAAACAGTGGGAGCGGACTTGTTCCGTGACTGCGTACCTTTTGTATAATGGGTCAACGACTTACATTCAGTAGCGAGCTTAACCGTATAGGGGAGGCGTAGGGAAACCGAGTCTTAATAGGGCGTCTAGTTGCTGGGTGTAGACCCGAAACCGAGTGATCTATCCATGGCCAGGATGAAGGTGCGGTAACACGCACTGGAGGTCCGAACCCACTAATGTTGCAAAATTAGGGGATGAGCTGTGGATAGGGGTGAAAGGCTAAACAAACTCGGAGATAGCTGGTTCTCCTCGAAAACTATTTAGGTAGTGCCTCAAGTATTACTTCTGGGGGTAAAGCACTGTTATGGCTAGGGGGTCATTGCGACTTACCAACCCATGGCAAACTCAGAATACCAGAAAGTACGAGCTTGGGAGACAGACAGTGGGTGCTAACGTCCATTGTCGAAAGGGAAACAACCCAGACCGCCAGCTAAGGTCCCAAATGATCAATTAAGTGGTAAACGAAGTGGGAAGGCTTAGACAGCCAGGATGTTGGCTTAGAAGCAGCCATCATTTAAAGAAAGCGTAATAGCTCACTGGTCGAGTCGTCCTGCGCGGAAGATGTAACGGGGCTCAAATTGATAACCGAAGCTGCGGATATGACACAATTTATTGTGCATATGGTAGAGGAGCGTTCTGTAGGCCGTTGAAGGTGGATTGAGAAGTCTGCTGGAGGTATCAGAAGTGCGAATGTTGACATGAGTAGCGATAATGCGGGTGAAAAGCCCGCACACCGAAAGCCCAAGGTTTCCTACGCAACGTTAATCGGCGTAGGGTGAGTCGGCCCCTAAGGCGAGGCAGAGATGCGTAGTCGATGGGAAACAGGTTAATATTCCTGTACTTTATATTAGTGCGATGTGGGGACGGAGAAGGTTAGGTCAGCAAACTGTTGGAATAGTTTGTTCAAGCCGGTAGGCGTGAAGGGTAGGCAAATCCGCCCTTCTTTAACGCCGAGAAGTGATAACGAGGATCTACGGATCTGAAGTGACTCATACCACGCTTCCAGGAAAAGCCACTAAGCTTCAGCTAATATAAAACCGTACCGCAAACCGACACAGGTGGGCAGGATGAGAATTCTAAGGTGCTTGAGAGAACTCAGGAGAAGGAACTCGGCAAATTGATACCGTAACTTCGGGAGAAGGTATGCCTTTGTTGGTGATTTGCTTGCGCAATGAGCTGACAGAGGCCGCAGAGAATAGGTGGCTGCGACTGTTTATTAAAAACACAGCACTGTGCCAACACGAAAGTGGACGTATACGGTGTGACGCCTGCCCGGTGCTGGAAGGTTAAATGAAGGGGTGCAAGCTCTGGATTGAAGCCCCAGTAAACGGCGGCCGTAACTATAACGGTCCTAAGGTAGCGAAATTCCTTGTCGGGTAAGTTCCGACCCGCACGAATGGCGTAACGATGGCCACACTGTCTCCTCCTGAGACTCAGCGAAGTTGAAGTGGTTGTGAAGATGCAATCTACCCGCTGCTAGACGGAAAGACCCCGTGAACCTTTACTGTAGCTTTACATTGGACTTTGAAGTGGTTTGTGTAGGATAGGTGGGAGGCTATGAAACCAGCACGCTAGTGTTGGTGGAGCCGTCCTTGAAATACCACCCTGACCCCTTTGAGGTTCTAACCCAGGTCCGTTATCCGGATCGGGGACCGTGTATGGTAGGCAGTTTGACTGGGGCGGTCTCCTCCCAAAGAGTAACGGAGGAGTTCGAAGGTTACCTAGGTACGGTCGGAAATCGTGCTGATAGTGCAATGGCAAAAGGTAGCTTAACTGCGAGACCGACAAGTCGAGCAGGTGCGAAAGCAGGACATAGTGATCCGGTGGTTCTGTATGGAAGGGCCATCGCTCAACGGATAAAAGGTACTCCGGGGATAACAGGCTGATTCCGCCCAAGAGTTCATATCGACGGCGGAGTTTGGCACCTCGATGTCGGCTCATCACATCCTGGGGCTGTAGTCGGTCCCAAGGGTATGGCTGTTCGCCATTTAAAGTGGTACGTGAGCTGGGTTTAAAACGTCGTGAGACAGTTTGGTCCCTATCTGCAGTGGGCGTTGGAAATTTGACAGGGGCTGCTCCTAGTACGAGAGGACCGGAGTGGACGAACCTCTGGTGTACCGGTTGTGACGCCAGTCGCATCGCCGGGTAGCTAAGTTCGGACGAGATAAGTGCTGAAAGCATATAAGCACGAAACTCTCCTGAAGATGAGATTTCCCTGAGGGTTTAACCCTCCTAAAGAGTCGTTCTAGACCAGGACGTTGATAGGTCAGGTGTGGAAGCACAGTAATGTGTGGAGCTAACTGATACTAATTGCTCGTGAGGCTTGACTCTATCATTTGAAGAACTTGTGTAAGACATAAGTGAAGAATTCAGATGAAGCTTACAGGCTGTATGTGTGTATATTACCCGATACATCACCTTATATATTGATACGATAAAATCGACTAAATTGATTAGGCTTTTAATTTGTTACCGTTTTTTGTTTGGCGGCCATAGCAAGTTGGTACCACTCCTTCCCATCCCGAACAGGACAGTGAAACGACTTAGCGCCGATGATAGTGTGGATGCCCATGTGAAAGTAGGTCACCGCCAAACTCCCCATACTTAAGCCCTGTTGCGATTGCAACAGGGCTTATTTTATTGGTACTGCACAACCGTAGGGTGGTGCCCATACCGTAGGGTGGCGCAAAGCGCAGCGTGCCCACCGATGGTGCCCACTCTGTACTGGTCCACCGTGTGATGGCCTTGAGCCCTGCCGAAGCGCACAGTCTTACCCCGTACACCCAAAGCAAAGCCCACCTAACGGTGGGCTTTGTTGCATCTAGTAGCTGGTGATTTATGGCTGTGCCGCTATAAGTCATGGTGGGTAGGCTGTGCTTTACCCACCCTACGCGTGGCCGTGCGGCTGGTAGGGTGGGTCGTGACCCACGCGTTGAGCCGATAGGCACAGTCTTACCCCATACACCTAAAGCAAAGCCCACCTGACGGTGGGCTTTGTTGCGTCTGACGTCTGGCGACTCATGGCTGTGCTGCTATGGGCTATGGAGGGCAAGCTACGCTAGGTGTCGCTGTTCGTAGCTGATAAATATATTATAGATATAAAAAAGCCTATAGTCATGTATATCCATGCTTATAGGCTTGTTCTATTACCGTGAGTTCTTACTCGGTTTTAGGGCTGGAGTATTACCAGGAGTGTTTTTATTATCACGACGGCGTTGATCGGGTTTACCAGTTGATTTGGCAATCGGTTTTGGACCAGGTTTAAGAGGCATTTAGTTAATCCTTATTAAGTTGATCGAGGAACATTCCTCAATCATAGTATATGGGCATAGTTTATAACTTCAATACACTATAAATATTTAATAATTTACTCACATATTTATCTTATCCACAGGGCTCCACCCACAGCCCATCTCGGATAGCCATTTTGAAGCTCTGACAGAGTGAATACTGTAGGGCTTCGTTATTTTATTCACAACCCTTCGTCACTGCTGATGGCTATCGCTGCCTCGCTGGCAACGGGCGGGGCGTTAAACACGCCTGGCTGTGAGCGCCAAATGCGTTGCCATAGCCGCTGTAACGCTTGGGTGAACGTACCTTCGGTAACGAGTGATCGATAGGTGGCGCTGGCTTGGACAGGGCGGCGCTCATGCCACTGGCCGTTTTGGCGTTGGGCGACAATAAAGTTGAAGGTGTATTCGGGTTCTAGGCCCATGCGTAGGTCTGAGAGGATGAGCTGCTCATTGTGTATCTGAGCCCGCATAAAGCCTTGGTTGAACCAGTTGAGCGTGGCGACATTAGGGAAGTGGTTGACGGCTGCTAAGGCCTGATGTTCCGAAGGATAGGCCTGAAAATCAATGTGGCCATCATCGGCGATGAGGGAATAATCCCCCAGTAAGTAGCCGTCAGGCGTGAGGACGCCGACTCGCCAGAGCAGAGTATTGAAGGGCAGTGGATTGGAAAAGCGTGGCGCATCCGCTAGGTTTAAGCGGTTGAGGCTGGCCTGAGCCGCCTGTTCAACCTGATGCTTGGCGATTAACGACCAGCCTAAATAGCCTAGGCTTAAGGCTAAGCCAATGCTGACGGCGGTATGGCTCCAGTTCTGGCGTGGGGCAAACCAGGCCATGAGACAGGGGATTAATAAGCATAGCGTATAGATAGGGTCGATGATGAAAATGCTGGCCCAGCTGGTGGGATGGGGCTTTAAGGGCCACCATAATTGAGTACCGTAGATGGTTAGGGCGTCCAGGAGTAGATGGCTGATGAGGGCCAGTTGGATGGCCCAGAACCAGCGCATGGGCGCCTGTGCCACTCGGTGGCCTCTTTGATGGCAGATCCACCAAATGAGTACGAGGACGAGCGGCATGATCAATAAAGAATGACTGAAGCCGCGGTGATCAGCCATTTGCAGGATGGGGTTACTGGTGAGTGCGTTGACGAGCAAGACATCGAGGTCTGGCAGCGTGCCTAAGGCCATGCCAGCAAGCATACCTGCACGGCGATGTCTTTGGGGCACAATGGCCGCCACAATAGAACCGCTTAAGGCTAAGTGGGTGAGTGAATCCATAGGAGTGGCCTCATGTGATTAAACGTTAGCTATTGTGGGGCCGTTGGGCGTCGAGTAACCATTGTTCGGTTGAGCGACGAAAGCGCAGATAATCCCAGCCAAGATCACGTTCAAACGCCATGGCTTGGCGGTCATTGCCTACGAAGACCCAAAACCAAAGGTCATCGCTGCTGCGCATTTTAACCCTTAAATAAGGAATTTGAACTGTGGCGGTGCCTCGTTGTAGCGCTTCCGTTTCACGGCTGACCCCATCGTGCCGAAAACCATTCAATAAGGAGGGCGCATATTGGCGCACAAAGGCGACGGCGATGGTGCGCGCCTCTTCTTGGCTGGGTAGGTTGCCTTGAAGCTGTGACTGGTCTTTCTTAATATATCCTTTTAACTGCCCCTGAGGGTCGATTAACAGGCTAACGTGCTCACCGTGGAGGCCAGTGTTACGGCCATCGGCGCGTTCATAACGGCTTAGCTGAGCGCGACCATTATTGTAAGACACGGTGCGTTCATTTTTTAGCGTGTAGGCCGGGGGCACTAGCTGATTCTTTAAGGCGTTATTGGCTAGGGCTAGAGGACTGATTGAAGCGAGTAAGGTCAGAACCAGCACGCTGGTGATGGATTTGAACGGATATGGTTTTATCGAGATTAATGACGGCATGGGAAGACTCCTAAACGTGATGGATTGGCTGGATATTTTTATGTCATATAGATATGTCTTTGTCGCCAGAGTTCACTTCTAGCCGATGTTTTTATCTTTTTGCGCCCGCTTTTAGGTTTCAAGCAGTGTTTGGCCAAAAGCGGCGAGGGCCTCGAGGCCGAGAATGGGGTGGGCTTGCCAAGGAATTTGGCGCTGGGGTAAAGCGCCTAGGCGCGCCGTAATGTCTTGTAGGTGAAGCCGCTGCTGGACCAGTTGGCCGCGCCAAAAGTCGTTGTTGCCAAGGTGTTGGGGCAATACTCGATTGATGAGTAGGCCAAGAGTGGGGATGTGGTGAGCCATGAGGGTTTGCCACGCCCGTTCTGTTTCGAGGATGGGCAAGCGCTCAGGGGTTAGGGCAAAGATAAAGCCGCTTTGCTCTGGATCGCTCAATAGCCTGCGGCTGTTTCGAAACAGGGTTTGGCGCACGGCTAAGGTTTGGGCGATTTGGCTGTCGATGGCGGGTGCGGCAGCGCTGGGCTGATCATTATATTGAGGGTGAGGCTGGGGGCTTTTTGGGCTTAAATGGCTGATGACGCTGTTGAGGTGTTGGGCACGCTGCTGGTGGCCTAAAAGGCCTTCTGTCCAGGTTGCCATGATCTCTGGCAGGCTTAATAAGCGTAGGGTATGCCCTGTTGGTGCGGTGTCTAAAATAATCAAATCATATTGGGCCAGGCCTTCTTGAATGAGGGTGCACAGCCGCTCTAAGAGCGCGGCCTCCTCGGCGCCGGGGGCTTGGCGAGCAAGATCAAGCTGTTGCTGCAGGATGGAGCGTTGATCGGGGTGCACGTATCGGCTCATCTGCGCCAAGGTTCGGGTGAGGTAGGCATCGACTTCTATGGCGGGGTCTAGCTCCAGCGCGCTGAAGTTGGGCATGATGTGGGCGGCCTCATGGCCGATGGGGTGAAGTAAAAGGTCGCTTAAGCTATGTGCAGGGTCGGTGGAAATCAATAATACGCGTCGACCGAGCGCCACTGCGCCGAGGGCCAAAGCGGTGGACAAGGTAGTTTTGCCCACGCCACCTTTGCCGCCAATGAGTAGCAGCCGCTTTGAGCACAATAAGGGCTGTAGCCGCATTAAAGCCATTAGCAGCACCGAAAATGATCGAAGGGTGAGCGGGGCATGTTCATGCGCTGATGCCATCGATGAAAGCGTGGCAATAAAATGGCTTGCAGTTCGAGCGTATACAGACTAACAGGATTGGGCAGTCCCATGGTTTCTGAGAACACCAACAGCATGAAGAAGTCCTCTTCATCGCGTATGGCGCGGGCGAAAGTAGCCCGGTAGGGCGCATGGTAATAGTTGTGAGCCTGTTGGTTCATCTGTTTTTGCCATTGTTTTAAACGTTGCAGTGAGGTGGTCATGATGACGGTCCTTTGGTGGTGGTTTGACGGAGGTGGCGTAGGACGGAGACGGACTCTAAAGCCACAAAAATCGCCGCAATCAATACCACAATATCCAATACCAATAAGAACCAGTTACCCGCTTGGTAAAACGTGTACAGCTGTAGTAATAGGGCGGCCAGCGTCATGGTGAGCAAAAAGCATAAAGGGATGACGACATAGCGAATGGGGGTTTTTTGGCGCAGCAGCATGACGGCGATGATTAACAAGGTTAAGCCCGCCAGCAGCTGGTTGGTGGTGCCGAATAAAGGCCAAATGCTTAAGCCCCCGGTTCCGCTGGCGCCGCCTGCACCAAAGGCCAAAATGAGGCAGCTGATGACCGACAGCAAGGTGGCTACAAGAGGACGACCCAGCCAGCTGATCTGGTAGATTTGGCCCCATTCTTGAAAGATATAGCGCTGTAACCGCAGGCCAGTGTCCATGGTGGTACCGGCAAAAAGTGCCGCCATGACGGTCAACATGGTGGTGGACACGGCAACGCTGATGCCGGTGCCATTGTTGAGAATGGTGGCGCCACCGCTGATGAAAGCTGCTACGCCGCCGTTGCCAAACTGGCTGTAAATGGCTTCCCATTCTGCTAGGGTGGCAAAGCCTGCGCTGACGGCAATGATGGTGGCCAAGGCTAAAGCGCCTTCGCCCACAGCCCCGAAATAGCCGACCAGCCGCATGTCGTGTTCTTTATTGAGCTGTTTAGACGTGGTGCCGGAGGCAACGAGGCCATGAAAGCCAGAAATGGCGCCACAGGCGATGGTGACAAAGAGCAGGGGCAACAGGGACGGCGTGCCCGGGGGCAGGTTGGTGTTGAAGGCTGGGGCCACAATGCTTGGGCTGCTGAAGGCGATGGCGGCATACAGCAAGATGAGGCCAACAAAGAGCTGAAGGCCATTGATGTAGTCACGCGGCTGTAATAAAACCCATACCGGTAACAGGGATGCGACGGCGGCATAGGCGAACAGCAGCAGTAGCCAAGCGGCTGAATCGGTGAGGCCAAAAACCGTACTGGGTAGGGCAATGGGTACCGTTGGGCCGACGTAAATTAGGGCGTATAAAGCAATCACGCCGACGAGAGAGACCAGCGGCAGCGACCATTTGAAGCGATAGATGGCTTGGCCAATGAGGAGGGCCACCACGATGGCGCCCCAGACGGGGACCACCGCCGAAGGGGTGTTGATGAGTAGGCGGGCAATGACGACGCCAAACACAGCATTGACCATCAATAACAATAAGAAAATGACGATCATGAATAAAGTACGGGCTCGTTTGCTGACGACGTCTTCGGTAAGGGCCCCGACTGATTTAGCCTTATTGCGCACGCTGGCCCAAATAGCGCCCATATCGTGTACGCCGGCAAAAAAGATGGTGCCGAAGACGACCCATAAAAAAGCCGGTACCCAGCCCCAAATGACGGCAATGGCCGGCCCGACAATGGGTGCTGCGCCGGCGACTGAAGTGAAGTGGTGGCCCCATAAAATCCATTTATTGGTCGGTACATAGTCAACGCCGTCTTCCATAGTGTGGGCTGGGGTGGGGCGATGATTGTCTAGCTTAAAAATTTTAGTGGCGATAAAACGGGCATACCAGATAAAGCCGATGGCCATGCCGCCAAGGCCCAATAGGGCTAAGACGATTGCGCTCATGATGCTCCCCTTTTTTTATTTGATTGTCATTTAGTATGGCGTAATGGTTTAGGGCGATCAAGATGGATGAATGGGTTGCGGTTAAATAGGCGTTTGTTTTGGCTAAAGTGTTGTATTTTATATCGATTAATTTTTTATTAATCGTTTGTGTACGGCGCAGTAGCTGGCGCTAAAATGCGGCTGATGGCATGTATTTACTGGCCTGTTGGCGTTGCTCTGGTTTGTTTAAAAAAACTTTGGCTCAAGGCGATGGGGCCATTAATTGGCATGAATGCTGCTTGCTAAATAAATTAGCCTAATGTCATAATAAAATCGCTCTATTGTAGAAGGTTAGGCTACTTTAGAGAGAGTAGCATGTTAGTGCTCATAAGCGCCTGCGTACAGGTTGCTGCATCAATGCCCACTTCGGTGGGCATTGATGTTTTATGAAGGCGCAGCGGCTCGGCTTTTGGGTTAATCCAGACACAACAGGGCTTTTATTGTGGCTGGCGCGCTTGAGTAGAGTGGCTTTAGGACTTCTATAGAAACTTTATTTAAAGGGAGGATGAGGATGTTAACTGCCATAGGCTTAGGGATTATTTTGGTGATCGTGGTCTTACTGATGACGGAGAGGCTGTCGCCCGTCATCAGTTTGATTGTGATTCCGTTTGTGGGGGCGCTGTTGGCTGGCTTTGGCCCGTCGGAGCTGGCTGACTTCTACCAGTCGGGTACACGCTCGGTGCTGCAAGTGGTGATTTTATTTGTATTTGCCATTCTATTTTTTGGGGTGATGAACGACGTGGGTCTTTTTCGACCCATGATTCATTTTTTAGTCACGGTCACGCGTGGCAACGTGGTGGCGGTGGCGGTGGGCACGGTGCTGGTGTCGGCGATTGCCCAGTTAGATGGGGCCGGCGCGTCGACGTTTTTATTGATTGTGCCACCGCTTTTACCTTTGTATCAGCGCTTAAAAATGAGCCCTTATTTATTGTTTTTATTGCTGGCGGCCAGTGCCGGGGTGGTGAATATTCTGCCTTGGGGTGGCCCCTTAGGGCGTTTGGCTTCGGTATTGGAAGTAGACGTGGTGGCGCTGTGGCGGCCGCTGATCGGCATTCAGATATTTGGCTTGATCTTGCTGTGCCTGTTGGCGTTTGGCCTAGGCAAACGGGAGCAGCGGCGCATCATTAAGGCCCACGGTCAGCTGGTGACGCGAGAAGAGGCGGATACCTTAGCGTCACAAACATCGCCAGAACAGCCCAGTACGGAGCGGATTGCGCTGGATGCGGCCACCGAGGCGCTGCTGCGGCCCAAGCTCTTATGGTTTAATTTTGCGATATTCGTCTTGACCTTGGTGGTGCTGTTTGCGGGTTGGCTGCCGCCGGGCTATGTATTTATGTTGGCGCTGTCGGTGGCTTTATTATTGAACTACCCTAAGCCAGCTATGCAGCTAGCGCGGATTCAGGCCCATGCCGGTGGGGCAATCATGATGGCCAGCATCATTTTGGCGGCGGGCACGTTCTTGGGTATTTTGCGCGAGAGCGGGATGCTCAATAGCATTGCTCTGGCGTTAGTCGACGTGTTGCCGCAGGCTTTATTGCCTTATTTACATTTGGTGATTGGCTTTTTGGGCACGCCGTTGGAGCTGGTGTTGAGTACGGATGCCTATTATTTTGCCCTGTTTCCGGTGGTGCATGAAATCACGGCTCAGGTAGGGGTGTCGGCGGCTTCTGCGGCCTATGCCATGCTGTTGGGCAGCATTGTGGGCACGTTTATCTCACCGTTTTCGCCAGCGCTGTGGTTGGGTTTGGGGTTGGCGCGGCTGTCGATGGGCGTCCACATTCGCTATTCATTTTTTTGGATCTGGGGCGTGTCGCTGGTGCTGTTGGCGATCAGCGTGCTGATGGGCGTGATTTAAGGTGATTGGATCAGAGGTTGAAATCGATGGCTGCTAGACGGCAGCCATCGTGATGGGCCTGGCTTATTGAGCGGGTTCTTCAATCACAATATTATCAGGATTGATGCCTTCGCCGTAGAATGGGGCGATGGTTTGCTCATAGGCTTGATGGAAGAAGCGTTCGTTTTTAAGCTGGGTGATTTCGTCATTGAGCCAGTTTAACAAGGCTGTGTTGCCTTTTTTAACCGCAGGGGCGATGAAGTCGTTGGCGCCGATTTGGTTGATGCTGACGGCGAACGTTGGGTTCTCTTTTACCCAGGCGTATAGCAAGGTGTTGTCGTGGGCAAGAGCGGCGGCACGGCCATCTTTGAGTGCATTAAACGCTTCGGTGTTGTGGTCGAGCTTCAGCTGTTCCACGCTGGCGTGGTTTTTGGCGAAGTAGATTTCGGCCGTGGTGCCTTTATTGACCAACAGCGCTTTGCCTTCTAGTTGGGCTACGTCGGTAATCGGCGCGCTTTTAGGCGACACCAAGCCAATGGCGGTTTTCATATAGGGTAGGGCAAAATCCACCTGGGCTTCACGCTCTGGGGTTTGGGTAAAATTGGCTAAGGTGATGTCTACCTTATTTGATTTCAAAACGTCGACGCGGTTTTGGGCTTCGGTCAGCACAAATTCGACTTTGCTTTCATCGCCTAAAAGGTCTTTGGCTAGGCGTTTGCCAAGGGCAATGTCGTAACCTTGGTTGTTGCCTTGCTCATCGATGTAGCCAAACGGGGGCTTGTCGCTGAAAACGGCAATTTTTAAGACGCCGCGGTCTTTAATGGCCTGTAGGCCATCGCTCGCTTCGGTTGTCGGTGCCGAGTCTGTGGCGGTTTCTGTTTGGGCGTTGCAGCCTAATAAAGCTAAAGATAAGAGGCCGGTGGCCAAGAGGCGGCCAAAAGGGAGGTGAGTCATTTCGTTTCCTTTGCGTTGAATGTGAACAATCAAAAATCAAAAACGTTTAAAAACTGCTGGGCACGTTCGGTTTTAGGGTGGTTAAAAAAATCACTGGGCGCGGCTTCTTCTGCAATCTGGCCCTGATCTAGAAAAACAATGCGGTCGGCCACCTTACGGGCGAAATTCAGTTCGTGGGTGACCAGCAGCATGGTCATGCCTTCTTTGGCTAGCCCGAGAATGACGTCTAAAACTTCGCGCACCATTTCTGGGTCGAGTGAGGCGGTGACTTCGTCAAACAGCATGACTTCTGGATTCATGCACAGCGCCCGAACAATGGCGATGCGTTGCTTTTGGCCGCCCGATAGCGTGCGTGGGTAGGCATCTTGCTTGTGGCTGAGGCCCACCCGTTGTAACAGCATCAGGGCTTGGGCCAGGGCTTCTTCACGCGGGCGCTTCTGGACTTTGGTTGGGCCCAATAAAATATTCTCCAAAACCGTCATATTGGGAAATAAATCGTAGCTTTGGAATACCATGCCAATTTTTTGGCGCACGGTGGCCCAGTCGGTCTTAGGATGATTTAAGACCTGTTGCTTGAGGCTGACGGTGCCGCTATCTAGGTTTTCTAGGCCGTTTAAGCAGCGCAATAGCGTTGATTTGCCGCAGCCAGAAGGCCCGAGGATGACGACCACTTCGCCGGCTTGAACCTCGAGGCTGATGCCGCGCAGCACTGGATTGTGTTGAAACGATTTGTGGACATCTTGAATGCTTAATAAGGGGTGTGACTCACTCATGTACTGCTTTCTGGGGTGTGTGCGTGGTTCAGCCGTTGGGCGACTTTGGCTAAGGGATAGCAGACCACAAAATATAAACAAAAGATAAAGCCGTAAATCCAAACCGACGCCAATGGGTTGCTGAGGCTGGCAGATTCGATGATTTGCTGGCCAACCTTAATCACTTCGACGACGCCTAGGGTAAACAGCAGCGACGTGGTCATGATCATGCGCGCCGACAGGTTAATGGCGGCGGGTAAGACGTGGCTGAGGGCTTGTGGCAGCAAGACATAGCGGAACAGCTGGGTTTGGCTTAGACCAATGGCTAGGCCTGACTCGGTTTGGTGTTTGGGTAGCGAGATCAAGGCGCCGCGCACAATGTCGCTCATTTCGGCTGCGCCCCATAGGCTAAACACGATGATGGACACGGCATAGGCGTCGAGGTTGATGTCAAAGTCAGCGGCTAAAACGTAATACAGTAAATACAGCCACACCAAAATCGGAATGATGCGAAAACATTCTAAATACAGCCTAAAAATCCACTTGATCACTGGTGAAGAATGGGTGCGGATGACGCCAAACAGCGTGCCCAATAGACAGCTACAGGCGATGGCAATTAAAGCCACTCTGATCGTGACCCATAGGCCTTCAGCCAGGCGCAAGAGGTGGTTGGGGTTCAATAAAATATCAATGCCCAAATTCTGCATGACGCACCTTTCTTTCTAACAGGCTAAGCAGCCAAGACAGGGGGATCAGCAAAATGGCATAGGCCAGCACCAGCATGAAGAGGGCTTCATTGGTTTGGTAAAACATGCCAATTTGGGAACGAGTCACGTTCATTAAGTCCATGACGGCAATGACGCTGAAAAGTGAGGTTTCTTTCAGTAAAAAAATGCAGTTGGCACCAATGGCGGGCACGCTGTAGCTCAAAGCTTGAGGCAGGACGACATAGCGCATCAGCTGCCAGCGATTTAGGCCGATGGCTAGGCCGGCTTCTTGCTGGCTTTTGGCTACGGCAGCAATGCCGCCTTTAAACGCTTCCGCCATATAGCTGCCACCCAGAAGGGCTAGGCCGATCACGGCAATGAGTTCAGGGCTTAGCTTGAGGCCGATTTTAGGCAGGGCGTAAAACATAAAAAACAGCTGGATGAGTAAGGGCGTATTGCGAAACAGGGCAACGTAGGCCGCCACGATGGGGCTTAGGCCTTTGATTTTGTAGTGCACAATCACGCTACAGGCTGCGCCAATGATTAAGGCGCAGGCAATGCCCACGAGGGCGATGTTAAAGGTCAGCAGGAGGGCCTGTTGATACAGCGGTAAGGTTTGGGCAATGTAGGCCCAGTCGAGTCCAGCCAGCATGGGGTTAGTCACTAAATTCATCTATTGGTCTTGCTGCGAGTTAACCATAGCGCCTGTGCTTGGGCAACGATTGTTTGGCTATATGAATATAACCAGCGGTGCTTTGGTTTTGATTGCGGTTTATGCGCTTGGATTGGGGGTGGATAAGTGTTGTAATAAGGCCCCCTTGTCTCGTGCGGTAACGGGCTGATTTCTCACCCATCTTTAAGCGAAAGTCGAGCGATGTGGCCAAATAGGGGAAATGTTGTTGTGATATTAAGGGTTTATGTTCATAAAAGTGCTATGCTGGGGGTAGGGTATGGCATACTGATGCGCCTTAAAAAACAATAAGGTTTTTTCTATACCCACAGCTGTGAAGAACAAGGAGTGAAGTAATGGCTTGGACCAATGAACAAAGCGCACGCTTATACGGCATCAACCACTGGGGTGATGATTATTTTAAAGTTGGTGACAATGGTCACGTTTGGGTTTATCCCAATAAGCAACAAGCCGATGTCGGCATCGACATGGCCGTATTGGTGCAGGATTTAGTGAAGGATGGGTATGACCTGCCTTTGCTGCTGCGTTTTCCTGATATTTTAAAGGATAGGGCCCGTAGGCTCTGTGAAGCGTTTAACCAAGCGGTTGAAACCCACGAATATCCAGCCGGCTATACTGCGATTTACCCGATTAAGGTGAATCAGCAGGCGTCTGTGATTCAAAATATTTTGGCGGCACGTTCTGACGTGCATTCTATTGGTCTGGAGGCGGGCTCTAAGCCTGAGCTGATGATTGTGCTGGCGATGGCGCCTAAGGGCGGCACGATTATTTGCAACGGCTATAAAGACCGTGACTTTATCCGCATGGCGTTGATGGGCCAAAAGCTAGGCCATCAGGTGTTCATCGTGATTGAAAAAGAGTCTGAGGTGGAGCTGGTGATCGAAGAGTCGCGCCGCTTAGACGTTCAGGCCCAAATTGGCCTACGCGTACGCCTGTCTTCGTTGGCTTCCAGCAAGTGGGCCGATACCGGTGGCGATAAGGGTAAGTTCGGCCTGTCGGCATCGCAGCTGATTTCTGCGGCGCATAAGCTTAAGGATGCCGGCATGGGCGACAGCGTTCAGCTGATGCACTTTCACATGGGCTCGCAAATCGCCAATATTGCCGACTATCGCTTAGGCTTTAAAGAAGCCATTCGTTATTTTGACGAGCTACGCGCTTTGGGCCTGCCGTTATCCTATGTGGACGTGGGCGGTGGCCTAGGCGTGGATTACGATGGCACCAGCTCGCGTAACGCCAGCTCAATTAACTATGATTTAAATGAATACGCCGACACGATTGTGTCGATGCTGGCCAATTACTGTGAGGAATCAGGTACGCCGGCGCCTCACATTTTGTCTGAATCTGGCCGTGCCTTAACCGCCCACCATGCGGTTTTGGTGACCAATGTGACGGACGTAGAAGGATTACCGGAAGAAATGCCGGTAATCGATGCCGATGCCGATTGGACGGCGCCGATGAAGAAACTGCTGTCTTCGGTGAACCAGGTCAATTTAGACATGACCACCGAGCTGTACTATCGGGTGTCGCAATACTATACCGAAGTGAGTGAGTGGTATGTGGCGGGGCAGCTGAGCCTGTCTGAAAAGGCGATTGCCGAGCAGGTGTATTCTGTATTCTGTCGTCGCCTGAAACAGGCGCTACAGGCTTCACAGCGTTCACAACGTCAGGTCTACGACGCCTTGAACGATCGCTTGGCGGATAAGTATTTCTGTAATTTCTCGGTGTTCCAAAGCTTGCCGGATACCTGGGCGATTGGCCAGATCTTGCCAATTATGCCGATTCACCGTTTAAACGAAGTGCCTTCGCGCCGAGCGGTGTTGCAAGACCTGACCTGTGATTCTGACGGCAAGGTAAGCAACTACGTAGACGAACAGAGCATTGAGTCCAGCATGGCCGTACACGAAGTCAAAGACGGTGAAGTGTATGTATTGGGCGTGTTTATGGTGGGCGCTTATCAAGAAATTTTGGGCGACATGCATAACCTATTCGGCGATACCGATTCGGTGAATATCTACGTTCGGGATGAGGGTGAGATCGAATGCAAGGAAGTGGAAGAGCACGACACCATTGAAGACATGCTGCGCTATGTACACGTGTCGCCAGAAAAAGTGTTGGCAGGCTTTACCGAGAAAGCTCGGGCGGCATCCTTGAGTGAGGCGGAGTGTGAGGCATTTTGCTCTGAGTTTGGTAAACGTTTACAGCAGTCGTCGTATTTGTCGATTTAAGCGTTTGCTTGAGAAACCATACCCAGAAATGGGAACCCCCCTGAGTGAATGAGGTTCAGGGGGGCTTTTTTTCGGCTTTTGAGTATTTGGTTATCTGTGTCTGATCACTAAGCAAACTCCTTGCGGGTGTTAAGAACGTTGAAAAGAGGGGAATAACTTAAGTCGCCTATCTGTGCTCGGTATTCACGTTTAGGAAGCTTAATCTGCAGCGCATGGATACTGTTTGATTAAGTTGGATTCATCTTATCGTTAATGGGAATCGTTATCAATAGCATTTGTGAAATAAATGCGGATTATTTTGTATCTGATTGTTTTTTAATTGAAAGTTTTTTTGTCTCTGGGGTGGTTTTGTGTTGGTTTTGCACTGAATGGTGGGCGAGGATGAGGCGGCTATGCTGTCTGCGCTCGCTGGTAGAGCGCTGGTGTCGGGGCGTTTGATGCGGGCAACGCTTGTGCTTAATTAATGGATTGGCCATTTGGGTTTGGCCACGTGGGGCCACAAAAAAGCCGCATCGCGTGGCGCTGATGCGGCTGGGTTTGAGCTTTAATCGATGACCGGTGGCGGGATCTCGAATACTTGGCGCAGGTAGGCCAAGAAGGTTTCGTCACTGCACATGGTCTTGCCCTTGCTGTCGGAGATTTTGGCCACCGACTGCTCATTGCAGCTGATCAGCTTCAACACGATTTGCAGTGGCTCTAGGCCCATGTCGTTGGTGAGGTTGGTGCCGATGCCGAAGCTGGTTTGGATGCGCCCTTTGAAATGCTGATGTAGCTCATAGGCCGATGGAATGCTGAGGCCGTCGCTGAAGGTCAGCATCTTGGTTTCGGGCTTGATGCGCAGCTTTTGATAATGGGCGATGGCTTTTTCACCCCAAACATAGGGGTCGCCGCTGTCGTGGCGCAGGCCATCAAACAGTTTCGCAAAATACAGGTCGAAGTCGCGTAAAAACGCATCCATGCCCACGACGTCGGTGAGGGCGATGCCCAGATCGCCGCGGTATTCTTGTACCCAAGATTCCAGCGCCTTCTTTTGAAAGTCGCGTAGGCGCACGTCTAGAGCTTGAAACGCCTGGAAAAACTCGTGGGCCATGGTGCCGATGGGATAGATGCCGAGTTTTTTGGCTAAATAGACGTTGCTGGTGCCGCGCATGACTTTAGGGGCGGCTTGATGCAGGGTATGCACCACATGCTCGTGCCAGGTTTTGGAATAGCGGCGGCGAGTGCCGAAGTCAGACACTAGGAATGGGGGCTCTTTGGCGCTTTGGGTGTTTTGAATCTGCTTGAGCTGGGCGGCTTTGAGGGCCAGACGGCGTTCGCCTTCTTGGAGGGCGGCCGGCGTGTGCAGGCGTCTGAAAAAAAGCTCGTTGACGATGGACAGCACAAAAATTTCAAAGAACATGGCCTGCACTAAGGGGCCAGAAATGTGAATGTCCAAGCGACCAACGTCGTCGATGCCGACTTTAATAAAGCGGCGCTTAAGCTGGAACAGCTCTAAGTAGTCGACAAAATCGCTTTTGATGAAGCGTAAGCTGCGTAAATAGGCTAAATCTTCGGCGGTGAATTTAAGCTGGCACAGCATGTCTAGCTGGGCTTCTAATTCATCTTTGATCTCGCGTAAAGGGTATTGGGTGGTGTCGTGGTTGCGACAGCGAAATTCATACACGCCGGTGGCCTGCGGAAACTGATGCAGCACCACTTGCAGCATGGTGAACTTGTATAAATCGGTGTCCAAAAGAGACTGGATAATGGGTTGGTTTTCCATGGGCATCAAGGTGACCACCTCCACGGGTGGTTTTATGATTGAACAGGCCTTGATTAAACCACGTTTTATCTGCTTTGTGGGTAATTTGCTCATAATGAGTAGAAAAAACTGGGGGTCAGGACGGATGAGGCGGCGCATTGCTTAAATAATCAGCCATGCAAAGAGGGGCTTAGCGTTGTGAGGCATTCGGTGGGTGGCATGATTTCCTGAATGTGGGTAGGCGTTTAGCCCCCGAATACATTAGGGTTTATTGATTGATATTAAAGCCAGAAAATTGACCCTTGAGCCAAAAAGCGGGATAATTAGGCATAGATTATCAATTGTCAATCGGGCTGCTTTATTGCAGTCTCATAACCCACACGATGTGACACAACATCACTGAACATAAGCCATATGAAAACACCTGAATTACTCTTGCCAGCAGGCGGTTTAGAACGCATGCGGGCCGCCTTTGATTTTGGCGCTGACGCCGTTTATGCGGGGCAACCGCGCTATTCTTTACGTGCCCGTAACAATGAATTTAAATTAGCAGAATTACAAACCGGCATCACTGAAGCGCATGAGCGCGGTAAGAAATTTTTTGTCGCCAGCAACCTATTGCCACACAATGCCAAGTTGCGCACCTATTTGGACGACATGGCGCCGATTATTGAAATGAAGCCTGACGCTTTAATCATGGCCGACCCAGGTTTGATCATGATGGTGCGCGAAAAATGGCCAGAAGTGCCGATTCATCTGTCGGTTCAGGCCAATACCACCAATTATATGGGGGTGAAGTTTTGGGAGAAAATCGGCGTTGAGCGCATCATTTTGTCGCGCGAGTTGTCGATTGATGAAATTGCCGAAATTCGCCAGCAGTGCCCTGACATTGAGTTAGAAGTGTTTGTTCACGGTGCTTTATGCATTGCCTATTCAGGCCGCTGTTTATTGTCTGGCTATTTTAATCACCGCGACCCAAATCAAGGTACCTGTACCAACGCCTGCCGTTGGGACTATAAAGTGCATGAGGCGGATGAAGGCAGCGATGCGGGCGACGCTCAGAAAATTGACTTTAATTTTGAAGCCGCGCTTGAAGACGCAAACCAAAACTTTGCCGCCTGCGGCGGCGCTGAGCGTCACCCTGCTGCTGATAAAGTGTATTTAATTGAAGAAGCCAATCGTTCAGGCGAGTTCATGCCTATTATGGAAGACGAACACGGCACCTACATCATGAACTCCAAGGATTTGCGCGCGATTGAGCAAGTTGAAAAGCTGACCAAGCTGGGCGTGGATTCTTTGAAAATTGAAGGGCGCACTAAGTCAGTGTATTACGTGGCGCGCGCCGCACAGTCCTACCGCAAAGCGATTGACGATGCCGTAGCAGGGCGCCCGTTTGATTTAAGCCTATTGTCCGACCTAGAAGGTTTGGCCAATCGTGGCTACACCCCTGGTTTCTTGGAGCGCCATCAAACCCAAGATTATCAGAATTATTTAAGCGGCCATTCATTGGCCAAACAAAGTCAGTACGCCGGTAATGTATTGGGCGTCGACGCAGACGGCTGGGCTGAAATTGAGGTGAAAAATCGGTTTGCCGTGGGCGACACCATTGAGGTCATCCACCCTAGCGGCAACCACATTGTTCAGGTAACCGAAATCATGCACAAAGGTGCATCAGTAGAAGCGGCACGCGGTAACGGCATTCAGGTGAAAATCCCGAACATGCAGGGCAAAGAAAAAGCCTTGATCGCCCGCATCTTAAACCCCTAAGTCAGCATGAAGGAATATTAAATGAGTTTATATCAACTATTGAATCAAAAAGCCGCTGCGGCGTTTGCTGCTTGCGGTCTGGAAGATGCACCGGTGGCGTTACAGGTTTCTGGTAAGCCAGAATTCGGTGATTATCAAATTAATGGCGTCATGGGCGCCGCCAAAAAACGCAAAACCAATCCGCGTGCCTTAGCTGAAGAAGTCGTGGCGGCCTTGGATTTTGACGGCATGGTAGGCAAGGTCGAGATTGCCGGCCCGGGCTTCATTAATTTGTATCTGTCAGAACAGTTTTTGTCACAGCAGGCGCAGGCGGCTTTGGCCGATGAACGTTTGGGCGTGCCCAAGCAAGAAAGCCAAACCGTGGTCATCGACTACTCTTCGCCTAATCTGGCCAAAGAAATGCACGTTGGCCATTTGCGCTCCAGCATCATCGGCGACAGCATCAGCCGTGTGTTGAGCTTTTGCGGCCATAAGGTGATTGCGCAGAACCACGTGGGCGACTGGGGTACCCAGTTTGGTATGTTGACCGCCTATTTGGTTGAGCAGCAAGCCGCTGGCGATGCCGACATGCAGCTGTCTGACCTAGAAGGTTTTTACCGTGACGCTAAAGTACGCTTTGATGAAGACGAACAGTTCGCCAATACGGCGCGTGACTATGTGGTGAAGCTACAGGGCGGCGATGAAACCGTTTTGGCTTTATGGCGTCAGTTTGTGAAGACTTCTTTACAGCATGCTCAGTCGGTATACGATAAATTGGGCCTGCTTTTGACAGAAAAAGACGTGATGGGCGAATCTGCCTATAACGCTGACCTACAGCCAACCGTTGATGAGTTGATGGCTAAAGGCATTGCGGTAGAAGACGACGGTTCTAAAGTGGTGTTCTTGGATGAGTTTAAAGACCAAGACGACAAGCCAGCGGCCTTCATCGTCCAAAAACGGGACGGCGGTTTCTTGTATTCGACCACGGATTTGGCCTGCGTGCGCTATCGCGTGCGTGAGCTGAAGGCCCAGCGGATCATTTACGTGGTGGATGCGCGTCAAGGCCTGCATTTCCAACAAATGTTTGCCACCGTGCGCAAAGCAGGCTTTGCCGACGACAGCGTGCGTTTGGAACACATTGCGTTTGGCACCATGATGGGTGAAGACGGTAAGCCGTTTAAAACCCGCTCTGGCGGTACGGTGAAGCTGGTTGAGCTATTGGGCGAAGCGGTTGAACGCGCGCGTCAAATGGTACAGAGCAAAAACCCAGACCTTAGCCCTGAGCAAATGGATTTAGTGGGTAAAGCCGTGGGCATTGGTGCGGTGAAATACTCTGATTTGTCTAAGAGCCGTACCAGCGATTACATCTTTAACTGGGACAATATGCTGTCGTTTGAGGGCAATACAGCCCCTTATCTACAGTATGCGTATACGCGGATTCAAAGCGTGTTCCGTAAGGCTGGTGAGTTTGACGCTCAGGCCCCGATTATGATTGAAGCTGCGGCTGAAAAACAATTGGCGGTCGCGTTGTTGCAGTTTGGTGATGAGCTGCAAAAAATCACCCAAAACTGTTACCTGCATAATCTGGCTGCTTATCTATACCATGTGGCTACCTTGTTTAGCCGCTTCTACGAAGCCTGTCCGATCTTGAAGGCTGAGAATGAGGCTCAGAAAAATAGCCGCTTACAGTTGGCGAACCTAACCGCTAAAACTCTGAAGCAGGGCATGTCGTTATTAGGCTTAACCGTCTTGAATGAAATGTAAGCAAATAGTGTGATTATAAAAGCCTGCCTTAGAGCAGGCTTTTTTTATGGGGTTTCTATACTAAATGTCTAAAAATATCATTTTGTCTACAATTGAATAAAAGATTGCAAATAGTAGTTGCTATTTTGTCTAATGTTATTTATATTAAACCCTACTTTGCAATAAATTCATTCTTTTTCGGTTTTTTGCCATAATAATTAGACAAAAGGTATAGTTATGCAGCTAAACATAGATAAATTGGTCGCTTACTTTGGTGGGGTAAACGCTTTGGCAGATGCTTTGAAAAAGCATTATCCAGAAGACCCTATTTCGACTGCCGCCATTTATAAATGGCGCTCGCGCGGTTCTTTGCCGTTGAGCCAGCTGCAAAAATTAACCGCTTTGGCCCAAATGCAGGGCAAGCCGATCGACTTGAACTCGTTCATGCAAAGCGACGCCGTCGGCGGTGCTGGCGCTGGTCGCCCTCAGTCTAATCGCTTGGTGGTATTCGACACCACTTTGCGCGACGGTGAGCAATCGCCTGGTGCGGCGATGACCAAAGAAGAAAAGGTACGCATCGCGCGTCAGCTAGAAAAATTGGGCGTAGACGTGATTGAGGCGGGCTTTGCCGCGGCTAGTCCGGGCGACTTTGATGCCGTCTATGAAATCGCCACCGTGTTGAAAAAAACCACGGTGTGCTCATTGGCTCGCGCCAATGAAAAAGACGTGCGCATCGCCGGTGAGGCCGTGAAGCCTGCGGCTAAGGGCCGCATCCATGTGTTCATCGCCACCAGCGCGTTGCACATGGAGCAAAAGCTAAAAATGACGCCCGAGCAAGTGGTTGCGGCTGCGGTACACGCCGTGAGCGTGGCCAAGGAATACACCGACGACGTACAGTTCTCGTGTGAAGACGCCTTGCGCTCTGACTTGAGCTTCTTGAGCCACATTTGTGGTGAAGTGATCGAGGCTGGCGCCACCACGATTAACATTCCGGATACGGTGGGCTACGCCATTCCGTTCCAAACCGAGCAATTCTTTAAAACTTTGATTTCACAAACCCGCGGTGGCCATACCGTGACGTGGGCAACCCATTGTCACGACGACTTGGGCCTATCGGTGAGCAACTCTTTGGCGGCCGTCATGGGCGGTGCGCGTCAGGTGGAGTGCACCATCAATGGTTTGGGTGAGCGCGCTGGTAATGCGAGCTTGGAAGAAATCGTCATGGCCATAAACACCCGTAAAGATGTGTTTGGTCTAGAAGTGGGCGTGGACACCACCCAGATCGTGCCGACGTCTAAATTGGTGTCGACCGTCACCGGTTACCCAGTACAGCCGAATAAAGCAATTGTGGGCGCTAATGCTTTTGCCCACGAGTCGGGTATTCACCAAGACGGCGTTTTGAAGTGCCGTGAAACCTACGAAATCATGACGCCAGAGTCGGTGGGCTGGGCCTCTAATCGTTTGACCTTGGGCAAGCTGTCTGGGCGTAATGCGTTTAAGAGCAAGTTGATTGAGCTGGGCATCGAAATGGGCAGTGAAGAAGCGATTAATGCCGCCTTTGTGCGCTTTAAAGAGTTGGCGGATAAAAAACGTGAAATCTTTGACGAAGACCTACACGCTTTAGTAGGTGAGGAAATGGGCGGCCATACTGATTCATTTAAATATGTGTCGTTGAAAATTGAAAGCGAAACCGGTGAAATCCCAACGGCCGACATCGTGTTTAATGATCAGGGCCAAGAATTCCGCGCCAAAAAAGGCGGCTCAGGGCCTGTGGATGCGATTTTCAAAGCCATTGAAAGCGTGGTGAAGAGCGATGCAGAATTGCAGCTGTATTCTGTTAACGCCATCACCAGCGGCACTGAGAGCCAGGGTGAGGTAACCGTTCGCTTGAGTAAGGCCGGTAACGTGGTCAATGGTCAAGGTGCCGACACCGATGTGATCGTGGCCAGCGCGAAAGCCTATTTGTCTGCCTTAACCAAGCTGCGCCATGCGGGCAACCGCGTGCGTGCTCAGGGCATGGTGTAGTCTTTGTCTCGATGCTTAAGAAACCGCCTTCGGGCGGTTTTTTTGTGGGCGTTGATGGTGGGTAGGCTGTGCTTTGCCCATCATCCGAGTTGCGCTGGCTGTTTTGCGGTGGGTCGCGATCCACGCGGGTTTGATGTGTGGCTTGCTGTTGCTGGTGGTGGGTAGGCTGCGCTTTACCCACCCTACGAGTTGCGGTGGCCGTTTTGCGGTGGGTCGCGACCCACGTGAGTTTGTTAGGCACACCGACATAAAAAAACCGCCCTGAGGCGGTTGTCTGAAGGTGACGCGGGTTAGGCGCCTAGCTGCTGTAATAAGGGGCGTGACGGAATAAAGAACAGCGTGCCGGTGACGGCGGTGCTGAAGTCTAGGAGCCGGTCGTAGTTGCCTACGGGCTCGCCGATGAACATATTGCTGAGCATGCGTTCGGTGATGCTTGGGGTTTTGGCATAGCCAATGAAATAGGTGCCAAATTCGCCGGCGGCAGGGTTGCCGAAGGGGAGGTTGGCGCGCATGATTTTCAGCTCATTACCGTCTTCGTCTTCAATATTGGTGACGGCGTTGTGGGCATTGGCCGGTTTTTCTTCGTCGCTTAATTCAATGTCGTCTGCTTTGGTGCGACCGATGACGTGTTCTTGGATTTTTTCCGGCAGCTCATTCCATGACGTCATGTCGTGTAGGTATTTTTGCACCACGGCGTAGCTGCCGCCGCTGAAGTCAGGGTCTTCTGCGCCAATTACGGTGGCGGCCAGAGCTTCTTGGCCTTCTGGGTTTTCGGTGCCATCGACAAAGCCAACCATGCTGCGGGCGTCGAAATAGCGAAAGCCTTGTACTTCATCGATGAACACCACGGCGTCGCCTAAGTGGTTACGGATGTTCATGGCTAATTCAAAGCATAAATCCATGCGCTCGGCGCGCAGATGGAAAAAGACGTCGCCAGGCGTGGAGACGGCGGTGTGTTTGGCGCCTTTGTATTCAGGTAGGGGGTGTAGCTCTTTGGGGCGAGCGTGTTCTGGGAAGAGGGCGTCCCAAGCGTCTGAGCCAAAGCCCATGACGTAGCTTAAATATTCTAGCGTGGCGGCGCGTTGCTGAATGTCTTGAGCGTATTGCGGCAGCGCCAGGCACAGGCTTTTGATCTTTTCAACAGCATCAGGCGCAGAGCCTAGGCCGAATACCATAAAAATAGCGGCCCCACCGGTGGGTAGGGTGATGTCTTGCGGTTGCGTGGTTAAATGATTCACAACACTTGTCCTTTTTACTTATTGGTATCTTTAGAAGTATAAACCATCTAACCTAGTATGTTGATCGAATTTGACTATGATTTTGATCAGTCTCAGTAAACGTGAAATGCCAAGCCCACAGATTTTTTTAAAACGTTGAAGACCTGTGTTAAGGTGGCTTGATTGGCACATTAAAGGAGTGAGCATGGGGCGATTAATGAATCTTTGGGCGACAACCCAGCTGTTGGTTTTGTCGCTGAGCTTGATGTGGCTGCCCGCTCAGGCAAAAACGGTTACGGTAGCGCCACCTGAGCGTGCTTATGATGGCGCGGCTAAGGCGTGGGTAAACGGCGGCCGACTGTGCTTAGGTCTAGAGCCTAGCTATGAGGCTGGGGGGGTGATGGTGGATGCGGCAAACGCGGCTAAGCATGAAGTGATGCTGAATGCTTTATTGGTGCATAAAGATCAGCAGGTGGTGTGGCAGGCGCATGCGCCTAAGCTGGGTGCGGCTACGTTGGCCATGCGCAGCGATACGTGTCTGCCTTATGGCCAAACGCCAGCGGCCATGACTGAAGTGATTCCGGCTCAGCCTCTAAGCCCCGGTTTGTATACGGTGATGCTGGTGGGCAATGATGAACAAAATCGGCGCGCGTGGTTTTATCAACACTTTTGTGTGGGGCCAGATGTGAATCGGTTGCGGGTAACGGCGGCGACTTTTTCCGGCGCTTCTCAACGTTGGCAATGTGGTTAATCATCAAAGGAAATAAGCGTTTAGTCCCATCCTGGGGGTTTTTTTGGGCCCGAAAATCAGTTATACTACCGGGTTCTTTCCGCGCGAGCACAGGCTGCCTCGCTGGCTGATTGAGGGGGCAGCTGTGGTGGCTGCGCCGTCAAATTAGGGGAAGGAAAACCAGCAGCCTTCAGGATAATTAATAATGCAACAGTCGTTCATGCGCTCAGAATTTAAAGCGCTTATTTTTTTGGCCTTTCCTATTTTATGTACTCAGCTATTACAGCTGGGTTTGGGGACGGCCGACATCGCCATTACCGGTCACTTTGACACCAAGGTGCAGGCCGCGGTGGCGTTGGGGGTATCGGTATGGCACCCCATCTTATTGTTCACCGTCGGGACCTTAATGAGCCTGGCGATTTTCTCGGCCCACAATTATGGCTCAGGCGACATCGAGAATGTGCCGGTGGTGTTTCATGCAGGCCTACGCATGGTGGCGTTTTTCAGCGTGGTGGCCATCACCTTGATGTGGTGCTCGGAAGGTATTTTTCGGCTCTTTGAGGTCGAGGAAGGCCTAGTGGCGCCGGCGGTGCGTTATTTACGCGCCTTAAGTGTCGGGGTGCCGGCGATTTTCCTATTTAACAGTTTACGCAGCGTCAGCGAGGGAGTGGCCCGTCCGGTGCCGGTGACGTTGGTGATGCTGGTAGGCTTCGTGGTCAATGCCTGCTTAAACTATGTATTGGTGAATGGTTATGCACCGATCGGCTTGCCCAGCTTGGCAGAAGTGGGCTCTGGCTTGGGTACGGCGATCACGTTTTGGGTGATGTTGGGCTGTATGGTGCTGTTCTATAAGCATGACCCGCGTTTGGCCAAGCTTAATTTATTCCGTAAGCCCGTCATCAGCGTGACGACGATGCTGAAAGACATGGCTAAAGTAGGCCTGCCTAATGGCGCGACGATTTTTGCTGAAGTGACGATTTTTGCCGTGTCTGGTCTGATTTTGGGGCGTTTTGGCGAGATGATCGTCAGCGGCCATCAGATTTCTTTAAACATCACCAGCATGAGCTTCATGGTGCCTTTGAGCGTGTCGTTTGCGCTGACGGCGCTGGTGGGGCAGAAGATGGGTCGTAAAGATTTAGCTGGCGCCGTACGCGTGGCACGCATGGGTCGGGTGACCTCGTTGGGCATCATGGTACTGACCTGCTTGTTCTTGTTTGCTGCCCGCAACCACTTGCCGCTGGTGTTCACCAATAATCCTGAAATCATTGCGCTGAGCGCTCATTTACTGCTGTTCTCGATTGTGTTTCAGTTTCCTGATGTGCTTCAAGTGGCGGCCAATGGCGCGCTGCGGGGCATGAAAGACACGCGCGTGCCGATGTTGATGAGCATTGCTTCTTATTGGGTGGTGGGCATGCCTTTAGGCTATTACCTCAGCGTGCATCAAAACATGCAGGCAGAAGGCGTATGGATTGGGTTGATTGTCGGCTTAAGCTGTTCGGCTCTGTTGCTGAACATTAGGCTGCAAAAACTGTTTAAGCGTTTCTTAGCTGCCTAGTTAAAACCCCTGTCACGCTGTGACAGGGGTTTTTTATTGGGCGGTGCTGGCCGTGGGCTAGGCTTCAGAGGCCAAAGTAGTCGGTACGACGAAGTGCCACGAGCCAACGGGCGTGTCGCCTAGCTCAAATTCACCGAAGCTGAGGCGGTGTAGCTGTTCCACTCGGTTGCCGGCAGCGGCGATCATGCGTTTGACTTGATGATAGCGGCCTTCGGTAATGGTCATTAATAAGGTGTGTTCATCACGCAGCTCAGCATGGTAGGCCTGCACAAACTCGTCGGCGTCGTTGAGGATGACGCCTTGCATTAATTTGGCGCAATAAGCATCGTCGGCGGCGTGCTTGAGGGTGACTTGATACAGCTTGGGGACTTTATGTTTGGGTGCCGTCACGCGGTGGTTGTAGCCGCCATCGTTGGTGATGAGCAATAGGCCGGTGGTGTCGGCATCTAAGCGGCCAATGGCCTGTAGGTCCATATTGCGCATATTGTCAGGGAAGAGGCCGAATACGCTAGGGTAGTTGGTGGGCTTGTGTGAGGTTTCGAAGTCCGCTGGCTTATGCATGAGGATGTAGAAATAAGGTAGGGGGACAAACGACAGTGGCTCATCATCAATGTGGACGCTGGTGACGTTTTTAAGGTCAACCTTGGCTTTGACGTCGTCAACCAGCTCACCATTAATGCTGATGGCGCCATATTTTACTAGGTTTTGGCAGTCTTTCTTAGTGCCGACGCCTTGGGCTTGAAGGTATTTTACGATTTGCATGAGGTCTTCCATTAATTAAAGCTGCCCCGAGTCATCGGGGCAGCTTTGGTGTGAACGCAGTGTGGCTTACATGAAGAACACAAACGTTTGAATAATATACAGCGGTACCAAAATGCCAAACGACCACAGCATGTAGCCAAAGAAGGTCGGCATTTTGACTTTACGCTGTTCGGCAATGGCTTTCACCATGAAGTTTGGCGCGTTACCAATATAGGTTAGGGCGCCCATGAAGACTGAGCCCATGGAGACGGCCAAGAGCGTGGTTTGCATTTCGCCCATAAGGTGAACGGCGTCGCCAGAAGCCATATTAAAGAATACTAAGTAGGTAGGCGCGTTGTCCAAGAAGGCCGACAACATACCACTCATCCAGAAATACATCACGTTCAAAGGCTCGCCCTGTTCGTTATGCACCATGGCGATGAGCTCTTTGAAATGGCCTGCTTCGCCGGCCTGCAAGATGGCGATCACGGGGGCAATGGTGATGAAAATCCCTAGGAATAATTTGCCGACTTCCAGCATGGGATCCCAGTTGAATTCATTACCAGCACGGATGGGTTTAGGCGTCATCTTGAGCGAGACTAGGGTAATAGCCAGCAGCAATACATCGCGTACGATGGACTGTAGGCCAACGTCGGTGCCTAGAATGTTGATCTCGATACCCGGCTTCCAGATACCCGACATCAACACGCTGGCGATGATGGCCAACAGCAGTAAAAAGTTTGAGCGGCCCATGATTTTTAGTGGAGAGCGTACCGCGTTTTCGGCAGGGGCGAGGCGCTCGTCTTTTTTGCTGAAGAAGTAGCTGTCGATGGCAAAAAAGAGCACCAATAAAATCGCTGAATTCATCAGAACGGGCGGCAGCATATGCTGAACCGTCCACATGAAGTCAACGCCTTTTAAGAAGCCCAGGAATAGAGGAGGGTCGCCTAAGGGGGTTAAACCGCCGCCGATATTGGCCACCAAAAAGATAAAGAACACCACGACGTGAACTTTGTGCTTACGGTTTTCGTTGGCTTTTAACAGGGGGCGAATCAGCAGCATGGCGGCGCCAGTGGTGCCCATGATGGAGGCCAGGAAGGTACCTAGAGCCAAAATGATGGTGTTGAGCTTAGGCGAGCCGTCGAGGTTACCCCAAATCAAGATGCCGCCAGAAACGGTGTAGAGCGCTAATAGCAGCAAGATAAAGGGAATGTATTCGCCCAGCATGGCGTGGGCCACGGTGCCAATGGTCATGCTGGGGCCAAAGATGACCGTAAACGGGACCAAAAAGGCCAAGGTCCAAGCCGCAATGACTTTACCAAAGTGGTGATGCCAGAAGTTGGGCGCGAAAATCGGAAAGAGGGCGACCGACAGTAAAATACACGCAAATGGAATGCCCCAGGCCAAGCTTAATTCAGCGCCGTTAAAGTCGGCGCCGTAGCTGATGCTGGGCAGCAATAGTAGTGACAAGGCGGCTGGCATGAGTCGCATAAAGTGCTCCTGTAGTTTGATCTTTGAGTAAGCCATCGGCATGGGCGCGCAATTGCGGCCAGCGTATTTGATGATTTATTGTTCTGTACAACCTTCTACTCAATGAAGGGATAGGTCAAAAATAAGGAACTATAATAATCGAAACGGCTGCGCTTGACCATGAAAAGTGGCGATTATTCTGAGCTAAATCGTAATAATATGAAGCTGTCTTGATACATAATGCTGTTTTGTGTGCGTTTGTGATTCTTACCCGCAAATAAATACCGCAATCGGCCAGATAGGCGACGATTGCGGCAAGATGTTGAGGCTTACTTTTGAATGAACTCAATTTTATAACCATCAGGATCTTCGATGAAGGCGATGACGGTGGTGCCGTGGTTCATGGGGCCAGCTTCACGCACAACTTTACCGCCTTTGGCACGTGCGGCATCACAAGCCGCAGCGGCGTCAGCCACTTCGATGGCAATGTGGCCGTAGCCGTTGCCTAAGTCATAGTGTTCCGTATCCCAGTTGTGGGTTAGTTCGAGTACGGTGTGGCTGCTTTCGTCACCATAGCCTAGGAAGGCAAGGGTAAAGCGGCCACTGGGGTAGTCTTCTTGGCGCAATAGGCGCATGCCCAGTACGTCTTGGTAAAAGTGAATGGAGCGGTCGAGGTTGCCGACGCGCAACATGGTGTGGAGTAGTCTCATGAGGGTTCCTTGTACTGAGGGGTTGGTGTTGGCTCAGTCATCGAGGCTAAAAAGCGCCAGTTGATGCTGTTTGAGCCATGCCTTCGCGGCTTGGACGTTGGGGGCGTAGGTCGCCACCAGCTGCCAAAACGCCGGGCTATGGTTTAAGTGTACCAGATGGCACAGTTCGTGCACGCAGACGTAGTGGATCACGGCCGTCGGTGCGCCCATCAGGCGCCAGTTGAGGCGGATGGTGCCATCGCTTTTACAGGTGCCCCAGGTGCCGCGGGCATTGCTGAGCTTGATGCTGCTGGGTTGTTTGGGTAGGCCGAGGCTGATGTGGTGTAGCTGAGGGGGTAGGTAAGCTTGGGCGTGCTCACGATAGAGCTGGCGTAGCGCGGCTTTTTGCGTGCTTAACGGTTGGTTTTGCAGGGCTTGACTGAGCCAGATGCAGTTTTGCTCAAGGTCGATGCTGCTTGGTGCATCGGGGTCGGTATGCGCCAGTAGGGGTAAGGCTTGGCCTAAATAATAGAGGGTTTGGGGTAGCTGTGTTGCCGCGGTGTTGGGGCTATTGAGGCTGCGGGCGATGAAGTTCGCGTGACTGTGTAGGAATGCCCGTAGCTGGGCGGTGGTCACGTGCTTGGGGGTGCTGATGTAGAGGGTGCGCTGGCGCAGGCGCAGATAAATGCGGGTTTTGGCTCTATGGCTGACTTTAACCGGCAGTAGCTGCCCGTTAAAGTCATGCATAAAGTCAGCCTTAGCGAGGCTCATGGCGGTTGGCCGCGCGGGCTTTGTCATCAGGGTGGGCGCAAGGGCCGACGCCGCTGATGTCGCTTTGGCGATTTTCAATCCACTCTTCGCATTTGTGCATCAGGACTTCGGCGCCGCCCAGCGTGTGAGGGATGGGTTTGCCAATCACCATGGTGATCAGGCCTGGGTGCTTCATAAAAGAGTTGCGTGGCCAGAATTCGCCGCTGTTGACGGCCACCGGTACGATGTCCATCTCTAGGGTTTTGGCCATGCGGGCCGCACCAAGCTTATAGCGGCCGCGTACGCCAGGGGGGACGCGCGTGCCTTCTGGGAAAATGCTGATCCAGAAGCCTTGTTTTTTACGCTGAGTGCCCTGTTCCAAAATTTGGCGGGTGGCCTTAGCGCGGTCTTTACGGTCGATGGCGATGGGGCTCATCAAGCGCAGGCCCCAACCAAAGACGGGAATCCAAAAGAGTTCGCGTTTGCACACGAATACTTGAGCCGGGAAAGCGATTTGCAAGGCCAAGGTTTCCCATGCTGATTGATGTTTGCAGCAAATGATGGCAGGTTCCGTAGGCACGTTTTCTGCGCCGACGATGGTGTATTTTAGGCCAATCAGCAGCTCTAACAGGCGCACCAAACTTTTGGCGTAGCCGATGCCAATGAGGTGGCGCTTGGGCGCGGGCAGCCAGGCGAACAGAAAAAAGGTTAGGGCAAACAGCACCGTGGTGAGGCACATCACCAGCCAGTAAGCGAGGTTTCTAATCAGAAGCATAGGGGTCCTTAGTCTTGGGGCGCGGCTTCGGGGCTGCATAAATACTCTGCCACCGCCATCAAGTCATCAAAAATTTCGGTGTGTGCGGGCAATTGATCTTGTTCTTTACTCAAGGTTTTTTTGCCCTTGCCGGTTAACACTAAAAAAGGCTTGCCGCCGACGGCGTCGATGGCTTGCAGGTCACGCAGGCTGTCGCCGACCATGACGGTGTTGTGGGCGTCGGCGCCAAAGCGCTCTAGAATGTCTTCAACCAAGCCTGGTTTAGGTTTGCGGCAGTCGCAATGGTCGGCGTTGGTGTGGGGGCAAAACCAAATGCCGTCGATGCGGCCGCTGGCCTGCTGTACCAGGCGATGCATTTTGCTGTGCATGGCGTTTAAGTCGTGCATGCCAAAATAGCCGCGGCCAATGCCCGATTGGTTGGTGGCGATGGCAATGGTGTAGCCAGCCTGAGTCAATAGGGCGATGGCGTCCATGCTGCCGGGCAAGGCTTCCCATTCATCCACGCTTTTGACAAAGTCGTCGCGGTCTTTATTGATGACGCCGTCGCGGTCTAGAATAATCAATTTCATGCTGAGGGCGCCTCATGGGTTTGGGCCTGCTGCCAGGCGGCGTAGGCGGCGTCTATGTGTTGGGCTACTAAATCGTATTGGTGCCAGCTGTCTAAAACGTGGTAGAGCGAAGGCAGTTTTAAGACGTTTAAGGCGCTGTAGTAATCCACCATGTACTGGCCATAGCCTTCTTGCTCGGCATCTTGGTAATAGGCTTGGGTAAAGGCAAGGCCGGTTGGGCTTAAATCATCGCTGAGGAATTGGCCTTCAGCATATTGCAGTAAAAAATCGCGTCCGCTGAGTTCGCGTGCCCGTACCTGAGCTAAAGCATCGGCTAGGTGCTCGCTGAGCACGTCACTTTGCAACTGGTTGATGATGATCCAGGCCAAAAACATGCCAATGTGGGTGCTGGCTTGGGTTTGCGGCAGCTTAGCGGGGAAGTCTTCTTCGTAATGCCATTGGGCACAATCAATCATCATGTGGTTCCTTTGCTTACGTTTAACGGTCAATCTATAAAGAGGGAACCAGCAGCGAGGCCAAAGCCCTGCTGCTGGTTGTGCGGTGGATCAGGCCATGGGGCTTAGTGAGCGGCGTCTAGCTGCGCAATATTGGCCACGGCGTTCAGCGCCTGAGCTAATTGGTTTAATAGGTTTAAACGGTTTTGCTTAAGGGCGGGGTCTGGGTCCATTACCATCACGTCTTCGAAAAAGCCATCTACAGGCGCTTTGAGGCTGGTTAAGGCTGAAAGCGCTTGGGTGTAGGCGTGATCGTTCAGGTGGGCTTGAACCTGAGGCAGAACTTGATCCATGGCCTGCTGTAGCGCTTGCTCGGCCGGTAGGCTGAGTAAGGCTACGTCCACTGAGCCGAGGTCCCCGTCGGTTTTTTTCAATAGGTTTTGCACGCGCTTGTTGGCGCTGGCCAAGGCGGCGGCTTCGGCCAGGGTTTTAAACTCGGTCACCGCCTGTAGTTTGGCGATGAGGGTGTCTAATACTTCAGGCTGCTTGCTCAATACGGCGGCAATCACGTCTTGGCTGTAGTCGTGCTCCAGGAGATGGCCTAGACGCGCCAGCATGAACTCATACACTTTTTCTGCCGTGTCTGCGCTCAGCGTATAGCCTTTGAGGCTGTCTTGAGCGGCTTGGATCAGGCTCTTTAGGTTCAGCGGGCTGCCCAATAGCATGCGTAAGATACCTAAGGCTGAGCGGCGTAGGGCGTAAGGGTCTTTGTCGCCAGTTGGGATGAGGCCGATGCCCCAAATGCCCACTAAGGCTTCTAGCTTGTCGGCTAAGGCCACGGCCGTGGCTTCTTTACTTTGTGGTAAAGCATCGCCGGCAAAGCGCGGTTGGTAATGCTGCTCGATGGCGGCGGCTACAACGGCGTCTTCTTGGTCGTGCTGGGCATAATATTTACCCATAGTGCCTTGAAGCTCTGGGAATTCGCCCACCATGCCGGTAACTAAGTCGGCCTTGGCTAGGGCGGCGGCGCGTTCGGTTTTGGCCACGTCGGCGCCCAGTTGGCCTGCAATGGCCACGGCCAAGGTTTTGATGCGTTCGATTCGCTCAAGCTGAGAGCCTAATTTATTGTGATAAACCACGTTGGCCAGCTTAGGTAGGCGGCTTTCTAGCGGTTGTTTTTGGTCTTGCTCAAAGAAGAAGGCTGCATCTGATAGGCGTGCGCGCAACACCCGTTCATTGCCTTGAATGATGTGGCTAGGATCTTTTGCTTCTAGGTTAGACACCAGTAGGAAGCGGTTGATGAGCTTGCCTTCAGTATTTAATAGTGGGAAATACTTTTGGTTTTGCTGCATGGTCAAGATCAGGCATTCTTGCGGCACGGCCAAGAATTCAGCATCAAAGCCGGCTTCCAATACCACTGGCCATTCAACCAGGGCAGTCACTTCATTGAGTAAGTCAGCATCGGCGGCAATGCTGGCGTTCAGGCCGGCCGCAGCGCTGTTGAGGTGTTGGTTAATTAGGGCGCGACGGGCTTCGAAGCTGGCAATGACCTTGCCTTCTTCATGCATTTGGCGCGCATAGTCTTGGGCTTGAGCAAACACAACGGGCTCGGTGCTCAAGAAGCGGTGGCCTAAGGTCCAGTTTTGGCTGTCTAAGCCTAAGACGCTGCCTGGCACCAGCTGGCTGCCGTGCATGATGACTAAGCCGTGTACAGGGCGCACGAACTGATGGGTAGATGAGCCCCAACGCATGACTTTAGGAATCGGCAGTTTTTTTACCGCCACTTGGATCATGTCGCTGATCAAGGCGGCTAAAGGTTGGCCTGCCTGTAGGAATTCGTAGGCGTAAACGTCTTGTTTGCCATCGTTGACGATGTGTAAGTCGGCCACTTCGGCGCCGCAGGAGCGGGCAAAGCCCAGCAATGCCGGCGTGGGCTGGCCATCTTTCATGGCGGCCTTGGTTGACGGGCCTTTACGCAGCACTTGCTGATCGGCCTGCATGTCTTTGACGTCGTTGATCATCACGGCCAAACGGCGCGGAGAGGCAAAGGCGTGACAGGCTGCATCAGCGTCGATTAGCTGAGCTTTTACTAATTCTTCTTGCAGGCTTTGGGCAAAGCTTGCGCCTAGTTTTTCTAGGGCTTTTGGGGGCAGTTCTTCGGTACGAAGTTCAATCAATAATGTATCTTGCATGATGGTGGCCTACTGAGGATTCTTAATAAGTGGGAAGCCTAAGGCTTCACGACTGTCTACAAACGCCTGCGCAACCTGGCGCGACAAGGTGCGGACACGGCCAATGTAGGTGGCGCGTTCGGTCACCGAAATAGCGCCGCGGGCATCCAATAGGTTGAAGGTGTGGCCGGCTTTTAACACCATTTCGTAGGCGGGGAGGGCCAAGGAGGTGTCGGTGATGGCCAGTAAGCGTTTGGCTTCGGATTCGTAGTGGTTAAACTGCTCTAGCAGCCAAGGCACGTTGGCGTATTCAAAGTTGTAGGTGGATTGTTCCACTTCGTTTTGATGGTAAACGTCGCCGTAGGTCACGGTTTGGCCGTCAGGGGTGTGGGCCCAAACGAGGTCGTAGACGTTTTCAACGCCCTGTAGGTACATGGCCAAGCGCTCAATGCCGTAGGTGATTTCGCCCAATACGGGGCTACAGTCGATGCCGCCTACCTGTTGGAAATAGGTGAATTGGGTGACTTCCATGCCGTTTAGCCAGACTTCCCAGCCCAGACCCCAGGCGCCTAAGGTTGGGTTTTCCCAGTCATCTTCGACGAAGCGGATGTCGTGTTCTAGCGGGGAAATGCCCAATTCACGTAGCGAATCTAGGTACAGTTCTTGAATGTTTTCGGGCGCAGGTTTTAGCGCCACTTGGAATTGGTAGTAATGCTGTAGGCGATTCGGGTTTTCGCCGTAGCGGCCATCGTTAGGGCGACGGCTGGGCTGTACATAGGCAGCAAACCAAGGCTCAGGGCCTAATGCGCGCAAGCAAGTGGCAGGATGGCTGGTGCCGGCGCCGACTTCCATGTCTAGAGGTTGAAGGACCACGCAGCCAATATTGGCCCAATAGGTTTGTAGTTTAAAGATGATTTCTTGAAAAGTGAGCATGGTTTTTGCTTATACGAGCTTAAATAAAAACAACCATTTTACTTGTCTGGGGGGGTCTTGTGTAGTGCTTAAGACAACTATTGCAAATTATGTGCGGATAAATGAAGAAATGCTGGATGAGGCAGGCTTGTGAAAAGCCGTAGGCGAAAAAAAAGCCCGTAATGGGCATTTTTGGTGTTGGCGGAGTGGACGGGACTCGAACCCGCGACCCCCGGCGTGACAGGCCGGTATTCTAACCAACTGAACTACCACTCCATCTCAAAAGGGCTAGTGGTGGGTGATGACGGAGTCGAACCGCCGACATCCTGCTTGTAAGGCAGGCGCTCTACCAACTGAGCTAATCACCCGTGTACTGCTTTGAGGAGGCGAATTAAACCATGTTCGCCTACGCTTGGCAAGCCCTTTTTTAAAGAAATTATTCAGGTCCTTGTAATATAAAGTTTTCTGTATTGATTAAATTGCTTGGTACCCCAATCATCACCAAGATGTCGCCGGGCAGCAGCACGAATTCAGGCGCTGGGTTTTTGATTTTATGGGTGCCGCGGCGAATCAAACGCAGCTGGGTGCGAAATTGGGCGAAGTTTAATTCGGCCAAAGTGCGATTAGCGGCATAGGATTCTTCGCTGATGGCCATGCTTTGAAGTCGATTTTGGCGTGCATTGCTTTCGAGGGTGTCGGGTTCGTCGGTACTGCCTTTGAAAAAGCCCTGTAAGAGCGCATAGCGTTCGGAGCGCACTTCTTTCATGGTGTCGAAAATGCGCTCAAACGGCAGGCCCATATTCATTAAGGTTTGTGAAGCCAGCACTAAAGATACCTCCATGGTGTCGGACACCACGGCTTCGGCGCCATGCTGCAAGAGCTCGTCCATATGGGTTTCATCGGTGCTGCGCACCACGACGGGTAGGGTGGGGTTAACGCTCATGATGGCGGCCAAAATGTGTTCGGCCTCGACGGTGTGGTGCATGGTGACCACGGCCGCCTTGGCGCGTTGGATGCCGGCGGCGATCAGAATGTCTTTACGCTTGGCGTCGCCAAAGGAGACGGCTTCGCCGGCGCTGCGAGCGGCTTGGACGCGGTCTACGTCTAGATCTAGAGCGTAATAGGGAATGTTTTCTTGCTCCAGTAGACGTGCCACGGCCTGGCCAGTGCGGCCATAGCCCAGCATCAGGACATGATCGGTTTTATTCATGTTTTCGACCAAAATGTTTTGTAAGTCAACGGCTTGAGTGTCCCAGTTGGATTTTACCAGCTTGTTGACGATTTTGCTGCTGGCGGCAATTAAGAAGGGCGCAATCAGCATCGAAATCAAGATGGCGGCGATGGCGGCCTGCTCGCTTTCTGGGGTCAACAGCTTGAGCTGGCCGGAAATGGCCAAGAGCACAAAGCCAAACTCACCGCCTTGGGCTAGATAGAGGGCGGTGGTGAGGCTGTCCTTGGTTTTGTATTTAAAGGCTTTGGCGGCAGCAAAGACAATGATGGCTTTGGCGATGACGGCCATGGCCAGTAAGATTAGCACGAGATCAATATTGGCCAGCAGCGCTTGAATGTTGAGCTTCATGCCGACGGTGATGAAGAAAAAGCCTAAAAGCATGTCGCGAAACGGGCGGATGTCTTCTTCTACCTGGTAGCGATAATCGGTTTCGGAAATCAACATGCCGGCCACAAAGGCGCCTAGCGCGAGGGAGAGGCCGGCCAAGTCGGTTAAATAGGCCACGCCCAGGGTGATTAATAAAACGTTGACCATAAAAAGTTCGGACGAACGGATGCGGGCAATGACGTGGAACCAAGGGCTGACCAAGCGTTTGCCGACCACGAACAGTAGGGTCAACACCAAGACCATTTTGCCCAAGGCCATGAGTAAGTCCATCCACATGGTGCTGGAGTGGGTGGCTAAGGCGGGCAATAAAATCATGATGGGGACGACGGCAATATCCTGCATCAACAGCACGCTCATGGTCATCTTACCGTGCTGTTGGCCCAGCTCTACCCGCTCTGAGAGTAGGCGGCTGGCGATGGCGGTCGACGACATGGTGAGGGCGCCGGCCACGGCAAATGCGGTTAAGAACGGGATTTTGGCCAGCATGCTGACCAAAATCAATACCGTCATGGTGAGGCCAACTTGAAGGCCGCCTAAGCCTAATACCATGCGCTTCATGGCTTTGAGCTTGGCTAGGGAGAATTCTAGGCCGATGGTGAACATCAGGAACACAATGCCGATTTCACCGACAAAGTCGGTTTCGGGGGTTTGTGGCACCAGATGTAAAACGCCTGGGCCGGCGATGAAGCCCACGATGAGGTAGCCCATCATGGCAGGAATATTGAGGCGGCGACAAATAAATACGGAAATAACCGCCACCAAGAGTAAAATGACCACAGGGCCGAGGGAGTAATGCATGGCAACCTATTCTTTAACTAGGGTTGGTTTTAATGAATCAAATAAATACAGCTTTAATAAGGACAAAAGGAACGCTGGACAGACTTGTGTCTCTAACGATAGAAGCGCCTATTGATAACGGGCAATCATTTAAAAACCATGCGAAGCGGCATTGATCATTGTATAATCGCGATTATGAATAAATATTGTAACCCCTACTTAACTCAAGCAAAAGAAGTTTTAAGCATTGAGGCTGAAGCTTTAAACCAATTAGCGGAACGGTTGGACGATGAGTTTGTGCGTGCCGTTGATTTGGTGTTGGCCATGAAGGGCCGCTTGGTGGTGACCGGGATGGGTAAATCGGGCCACATCGGCAGCAAAATTGCCGCGACCTTAGCCTCGACCGGCACACCCGCCTTTTTCGTGCATCCAGCGGAGGCCGCTCACGGTGACTTGGGCATGATTTTGGAAGGGGACGTGGTGTTGGCGCTGTCGTATTCTGGCGAGAGCGACGAAGTCATTAATGTGCTGCCTGCGCTGAAGCGTAAGGGGGTGCAGATCATCGCCATGGCGGGCAAGCCACAGTCCACGCTGGCTAAAGAGGCCGATGTGTTTTTAAACAATGCGGTGACGCGAGAAGCCTGTCCTTTAGGGTTGGCTCCGACCAGCAGCACAACGGCCGCCTTGGCTTTGGGCGATGCCTTGGCCGTGGTGCTGATGCAGGCGCGTCGCTTTACCTCTGATGATTTTGCCATGAGCCATCCTGCGGGCAGCTTGGGCAAACGACTATTGGTACGAGTACAGGATTTAATGCACGGCGGCGACGATTTGCCGCAGGTGGGCCTTGGCACCGAACTGAAAAAAGTCGTGGTGATGATGAGCGAAAAAAGCCTCGGCTTTACCGCCGTGGTGGGTGAGGCCGGTGAGGCCGTCGGGATCTTTACCGACGGCGATTTACGTCGCCTGTTTCAAACCCGTGACGATTTAAAAAACATCTTGATTGAAGATGTGATGGCTCGCCAGCCCAAGACCATTCGCGCCGATAAATTAGCCAATGAGGCTTTACATGTGATGCAAAAGAATCGGGTGGGTGGGCTGTTGGCCGTAGACGAACACAATAAATTGGTTGGGGCCTTGAACATGCAGGACTTACTCAGAGCCGGCATTGTTTGACCCGACCTCTAGACTCAAGAAGGAGCAGGACATGCAGAACGTGAATGAGCGGGCACAAAAAATTAAGCTGTTGATTATGGACGTAGACGGCGTGATGACCGACGGTCAAATTTACTTGACCCCTAAAGGTGATGAGTCGAAAGCCTTTCATACCCTAGATGGCTTGGGCCTGAAACTATTGCAGGCCAGCGGCGTGAAAACCGCCATTATGACCGGCCGCGACGCTCAGTGCGTGGCGATTCGCGCCAAGAGCTTAGGGATTAATCACTATATGGCCGGTGTAGACGATAAGCGTGAAGCGTTTGCCCAGCTGTTAGAACAGACCGGCGTGAGCGCACAAGAATGTGCCTATATTGGCGACGACGTGGTGGATTTGCCACCGATGGTGCGCTGTGGTTTGGCTGTGGCCGTGCCCGAAGCGCATGATTTGGTGTTGCAGCACAGCCATTATGTCACCAAGCGCGGCGCTGGTCGTGGCGCTGTGCGTGAGCTGTGTGAGTTGATCATGCAGTCTCAAGGTACGCTGGATGAGGCCTTAGGCGGCTATCTTCTATGATTCCTTTTCGCGCCTCGATAACCTTTCCTGCCGTGCTGATGATCGGCCTGGTGGCGATTAGCTTTTGGTTGAATAATGTGTCGCAGCTAGACGATGCGGCGCCAGAGCTGGACCCGGATGAGCCGCAGTACGTCATGCTTGGCGCCGATGGCAAGCGCTATGACGAGCAAGGCTTAATCAGTGAATCGCTGTTGGCGACCAAGGTATGGCAGTTCCCGCGCAGCGATGAAGTGCATTTTGAAGAGCCTGATGCCGACCTGTATAAAAATGGCGTGCATGAATTTCACGTGGTGGGCGACAGCGCCACGTATAATGACAAAACCAAGAATTTGTTTTTTGATCAAAAAGTGACCTTGACCAAAAGCAAGACAGCAGACAAACCCGCGATGAAAATCATCACCACCGCTTTGACGGTTCAGGTGGATAAAAAAACCGCGGTGACCGCTGCGCCAACCGCCTTTGAGTACGGTCCGTCACACGGAACGACCATTGGCTTTCGTTATGATGGCGAGCGCCAACTATTGAATTTAGACTCTAGGGTAAGGGCAACTTATTATGATAAATAAGCAGTATTTGGGCTGGGCCGCTGCGGCACTGTTGTTGGCTACTGGTCCTGTGTGGGCAGAAAAAGCCGACCGTGAAAAGCCCATTAACATCGAGGCAGACAACGGCATGCTGGATCAGGCTAATCAGCTGACGGTGTTTACCGGTAACGTCTTGATTGTGCAAGGTACGTTGAAAATCACCGGCGCTGAAGTGTCGGTTAAGCAAGATAATCAAGGCAATCAAAACATGGTGAGTAAGGGTAGCCCCACCACCATGCGCCAGAAGCTAGACGATAAAAATGAATACGTGACCGGTCAGGCCAATCAGATTACCTATGACAGCAAAAGCGGCATCGCAGTTTTAACCGGTAACGCTTTGGTGACCCGTGAAGGCGATCGAGTCAAGGGCCACGTGATTACTTATAATACCAATACTGAAATTTACACCGTAAAAGGGGCGGCTGGCGCCAAAAAAGGCGGCCGCGTGAGCGTGATTCTCCAACCTTCTACCACGCAGAAATCAAACTAATATGAGTACAGAACAAAGTGTGTTAACCATCAGCAACCTGCAAAAGTCGTATAAGAAGCGCATGGTGGTCAAAGACGTGTCGATGAGCATTAAAAGTGGGGAAGTGGTGGGTCTCTTGGGGCCGAATGGCGCCGGTAAAACCACCAGCTTCTACATGGTGGTGGGCCTGATTGCGGCCGACGATGGGCACATTGACCTTGATGGTGAAGACTTAACCAGCATGCCGATTCATCTGCGCGCACGCTTGGGCTTAGGCTATTTGCCACAAGAGGCGTCTATTTTTCGTAAAATGACGGTGGCCGAAAACATTCAGGCCATTTTGGAAATCAACGAAAAAGATAAGAAAGTCATCGCCAAAGAGCTAGACCAGCTGTTGGATGATTTGAACGTCAGCCATTTGCGCGACAATAACGCCCTGTCTTTGTCGGGTGGTGAGCGCCGGCGGGTGGAAATCGCCCGAGTATTGGCGACCAAGCCGCGGTTTATTTTATTGGATGAGCCGTTTGCCGGGGTGGACCCGATTGCGGTGATCGACATTCAGAAAATCATTTCTTTCTTGCGTTCGCGCAATATTGGCGTGCTGATCACCGACCACAACGTGCGCGAAACGCTGCGTATTTGTGATCGAGGCTACATCATCAGCGAAGGCAGCGTGTTGGCCGATGGCCTGCCTAATGAGCTGGTGGCCAATGAGCGGGTAAGAGAAGTGTATTTGGGCGAACATTTCGACTATTAAGCTTAGCTGAATTAATGGCGTTTGATCAGAACCTTGGCGTTGGCCAAGGTTTTTGCGTGTTTGAGGGTGATTTAAGGAGGTCTGTATGGCGATTAATTATTTAAGCGGCTATCCCGAGACGCTGCAAGCACAGGTGGCAGAGCTTGCGGCCGCGGGGCGTTTGGGCGAGTATTTGCTCCAGCGCTACCCTGAGCCGCATCTGATGACCACCGACAAGGCTTTGTATCAATACGTCAGCGGCCTGAAAAATCAATACATGCGCCACGCCATGCAGATCAGTAAGGTGCAGTACGACAGTAAGATTCAGGTGATGAAGCATGCTTTGGGCCTACACACGGCCATTTCACGGGTTCAGGGCGGTAAGCTTAAGGCCAAGGCCGAGATTCGGGTGGCGACGCTGTTTAAAGCCGCGCCTGAAGCGTTCTTGAATATGATTGTGGTCCACGAGCTGGCCCACTTAAAAGAAAAAGACCACAACAAGAATTTTTATCAGCTGTGTCGCCACATGGCGCCGGACTATCATCAGTGGGAGCTGGATACCCGAATTTATCTGCTGCATTTAGACACGATTGGGCCGCTTTATGGCGTTGATGAGGGCTAGAGGCGTGGGTCTGGGCTAGGCGCTAGGCCAGATGTGATGGGGATTTGGGTCGTGAGCTTAATTATTTTAGAAAAAGAAAAAGTCTTTGAGATAAGTCTATAAAATGGGGATGGTCATCCTGGTATTTTCAAGGTAAGATGAATCAACAGCTTCAGGTTCATCGCCTGATCTTACCAGACGAAGACATCGTCACTCTAACGGAGGAGCTTTACTATGAACGTAAAAATTACTGGTTTGAACATTGACGTTACTCCCGCGATCAAAGAATACATCAACAGCAAATTAGAGCGCATCACCCGCCATGCTGACAATGTGATTTCGACCACCGTGACCTTATCCATCGATAAAATGAAACAAAAAGCTGAAGTGGATTTGCACCTGGCCGGAAAAAGCCTGCACACAGAGGCCGCTGAAAATGATTTGTATGCGTCTATCGACATCTTAATGGATAAGTTAGACCGCATGGTGTTGAAACATAAGGAAATGAGCACCAACCACCGCGCCACCCCAAGCGGTCGTGAAGCTGGTGTGACCGAATAAACTTTTAGTCAGTCAAAAGAAAAGCCGCTCATCGAGCGGCTTTTTTGTGGCCATTTGAATTAACGAGACGGTTTGTCTTCTTGGAACACAATCCGTGACAAGGCCCATTTGGGTGCGCTGGCGCTTTGGTCAGGATTGGCCTTTACTTCAATGGCGTAGGCGGCGACTTTGGCGTCGGGCGTGAAGTTGGCGATCTTGCCGCTGGTGGCCTGCCATGGGCCGTCGGCAGTGGCTTTAACCTCAATCACGCCAGGGCTGACGGCGCGCACCAAGAAGGTGGTGTGGCCGCTGTCAGCGGGTAAGGCGCTGCTGGCAGGGGGGATAGGGGGGACGCCAGAGATTGGTTTTTTGGCCGCATCTTTAGGCATGGCCTGTTTTTTAAAGGCAAACTTGTCGTCAGAGCCTTCGTTGATGACGAGAAATTGACCGTCTAGGCTTTGGGTGAACTCAGGCTGATTGCTCATGGCCTTCAAAAAGGCTGCTTCGAGCGCCATTTGGTCGTCGGCACACATCATGCGCGTGGTGGCGATGTTGCTTTCCCCTTTTTCATTAGGCTGCATGGTGTAGCGGTTACAGCCAGAAAAGCCATTGATGCCTTTTTCTGTAAAGGTAATGGTGGGGGCCTGAGCGGCATTTTTTGTGGTGGGCTCAACCATGATCCAGCTGGTGTTGTTTAGCGTGCTGGCGGCTTGGACCATAGAACAAGATAGACCGAGTAATAAAAATAGTTTTTTCATCGTCAGATTCCTTTGTGTAATGTGATAGACACGTTAACATCATCGTTTAAATGAGTCTTAACCTACCTGTGTTTTAGAGAAACGATGGCCACAGAAAGTTCATTTTAAACATAAAACATATATATCTGCTAATTATATTTCATAATAAAAGGCTTATTCTTGAAAGGCTTAGGCGATTGTGGCGACAAGGGCAACTGAGTTGATGGCGGCAAAGGGGCGTGGGTGGTGCTAACAGGGCAGTGTGTAGTGGACTGGCCCCATCTAAATGGTGATGGGGCATGAGCGACGGGGTTTATTGATTTTTAAGTAACAGCTTCAGCTCTTCCACGTTTTGTGGCATGCCGTTGTCGCAAAATAATTTACGCATGGGGTGGCGTATGCTGTCTATGGAGCCAATGTCTATCCATTGCGGATTTTTATTGGCCGACCAAGTTTGGTTAAACGTATTGCCAAAGGCATAGGCTTTATAGCTGCGCTCTTTACAGTTGAGGGCTTCTACGCTGAGGTTATCGACCTTTTTGGAGCGCGGCTGAATGTTCAACACATAGCGGATGGTGCCGTCACCGGGCACGGCGAGGCTATCCCAGAGTAATGAGGGTACGGTGGGGGCTGTTTTGGTGGTATAGACGTCGACCCAGAGGGCGCTGTCTTTGGTGTCGGGGTAGGCGGGCAAGTCGATTTCGGCTTCCTGTATCGCTTTGGCGACAGGCGCTTGATAGTGCCAATTAAGGCCATCGCTTTCGGCCATGGCCAGACTGCTGCAAGCCAAGAGTGTCCAGGCTAATTTTTTCATGGGGTTCCTAGCGGTTATCATCAATCATTTAATAAGGGTTTGTGCTTTCATTGTACGCTGAAAAGGATGAGATTTTAAAGTCTTGATCGTTTCAATAAGGGATAAATGGGCAAAGACCGTGCGCCTTTGCTAGAATACGGACATTGCGATGGAAAGAGCGACCATGAATATTACCGAAACCTTAGATGTAAAAGGGCTTAACTGCCCCATGCCTATTTTAAAGGCCAAAAAAGCCTTGGCAAAAATGGCCGCCGGCGAGGTGTTGGCCGTTTTGGCCACGGATAAAGGTGCGCCCGTCGATTTTGAGGCGTTTTGCCGTCAAACGGGCCACGTTTTGCTGCTTTCTGATGAGCCAGAGGCGGGGCTGTATCGAATGGTTGTACAACATAAATAACGAATAAATCTTAAAGGAACCTCATGCAAGTTTTGGAACTGCTTCAGCCAGACGACATGCACCTACACGTGCGTGATGGTGCGGCCTTAGCCGCCGTTGTGCCCTATACTGCACGCCAAATGGGTCGGGCGGTGATCATGCCTAATTTGGCTTTGCCGGTCACCACCGTGGCCATGGCTCAGGCCTATGAGGCCAAAATCAAGGCCGCCGTACCAGCGGGCAATGGCTTTACGCCGCTGATGACTTTGTATTTAACCGATAAAACCACGCCCGCTATGGTGAAAGAAGCCAAAGCCGCCGGCATTGTGGCTTTTAAGCTGTATCCTGCGGGCGCCACCACTAACTCGGCTTCGGGCGTGACGGATCTATTCAAGCTACTGCCGGTTTTAGAGACGATGGCCGAAGAGGGCGTGTTGTTCTTGGTACACGGGGAAGTGACCGATGCTGACGTGGATATCTTTGACCGCGAAGCGGTGTTCATCGATCGCGTGCTGTTGCCGATTTTGGCCAAGGTGCCAACTTTAAAAGTTGTGTTTGAACACATTACGACTTCTGATGCAGCGGATTTGGTACAAGGTGCAGGCGACAACGTGGCCGCCAGCGTAACCCCGCAACACCTTTTACTCAACCGTAACGATTTACTGGTGGGGGGGGTGAAGCCTCATCATTATTGCCTGCCGGTATTGAAGCGTGAAAGCCATCGCCAAGGTTTGCTCGCTGCCGTGAGCGGCCCAATGGCGCACAAGTTTTTCTTGGGCACCGACAGTGCACCGCATCCGCAAGGCGCCAAGGAAAGTGCTTGTGGTTGTGCGGGTATGTTCAGTGCCCACGCGGCTTTAGAGCTGTATGCCGAAGCGTTTGAGCGTATTGGCGCCCTGGATAAACTCGAAGCATTTGCCAGCAAAAACGGCGCGCGTTTTTACGGTCTGCCAGAAAACACCCGTACCGTGAAGCTGATCAAACAGCCGCAGGAGATCGTGCCCAGTTTGCCTTTTGGTGATGGCCAAGTGTTGATTCCGATGCGTGCCGGCGGTCAGACGGACTGGACGTTTGTCGCCGAATAATTATTTTTTGGTTTTCGGGAATAACGAAAATTAAAAAATACAGGCGCTTAAAAGTCAGTATAATGCGAATGGTTGGCATTTCGCCTTCGGGCGAATGCCCGTCTTTCGATCATCTAGCAGGTAAAGTACACACATTATGAATCCACAAGAATTACGGGCCAGTACGGCCTTGGCAGGCGTGTATGCCTTAAGAATGCTGGGCATGTTTTTGATTTTGCCGGTGTTTGCCCTGTATGCGCAGACCATGGAAGGTGGGCTTGATCCCCGCTGGGTGGGTTTGGCGTTTGGTGCCTATGGCCTGACTCAGGCCTTGTTGCAGCTGCCTTTGGGTATGGCTTCCGATAAGTTTGGGCGTAAGCGGGTGATTTACCTCGGCCTCTTGGTGTTTGCATTGGGTAGTTTTATGGCTGCCTATGCCGACAATATCTATCTCTTGGCGTTGGGGCGTGCGATTCAGGGCGCGGGCGCCGTGAGTGCAGCGGTGACGGCGCTATTGGCCGACCTGACTCGTGATGAAGTACGTACCCGTGCCATGGCCATGATTGGTCTGAGCATTGGGGTGACGTTTGCCGTGAGCCTGGTGCTGGGCCCGCTGTTGGCCGGTATTATCGGCGTCAACGGTATTTTTGCCCTAACCGGGGTGTTGACCTTATTGGCCATGGTGACCGTACACTATATGGTGCCAAATCCAAGGGTGAGTAAAGTACACGCCGATGCCCAGGCAACCACCTCCTCGTTGCCCTTGGTGTTAAAAAATAGCCAATTATTGCGTTTGAATTTTGGGGTGTTTGCTTTACACTGTGCGCAAATGTTGCTGTTTTTATCTTTGCCCTTGGCGCTGGAAGGCTTAGGCTTACCCCGGACCCAGCATTGGTATATTTACCTGCCGGTGGTGGTGTTGGGCCTAGTGTTGATGGTGCCAGCGATTATTGTGGGTGAGAAAAAAGGCAAATTGAAGCAGATATTTGTGTTGGCCATTGCCTTAATGGTGGTGGCGCAGCTTGGCCTATCGTTCTCGCTACACAGCTTGCTGGCCATTTTCTTGGCGCTGATGTTTTACTTTGTGGGCTTTAATATTTTAGAGGCTTCGTTGCCGTCTATGATTTCTAAAATTGCCCCGACGCACGCTAAGGGCACGGCCATTGGCGTATTTAACACCACCCAGTCGTTGGGCCTCTTTGTGGGCGCATCGTTGAGTGGGTTTATTTCGCAACAGTACGGTTTTTTTGGAATTTTTACCTTCTGTACCGTACTGATGGTGCTCTGGCTGCTGCTGGCAGCGACGGCGCCTGCGCCTAAGCCGGTTAAGAACGTGGTGTTTACCTTGCCCGAGGCGTGGACCAACCAATGGCCACAGCTGCGTGCGAAACTGATTGATTTATCTGGCGTTGTTGAAGCAGAATGTAGCGACGACGGCAGTGTTTTATATTTAAAAGTATTGCAACAAGGCTACGATGCTGATGTAATACAAGCCATACTTTCAGGAGATTAATGATGTCTGTAAATAAAGTAATATTGATGGGAAACTTAGGACGTGACCCTGAAGTGCGTTACATGCCTAATGGCGACCCAGTGGCCAACTTCTCGATCGCCACCAGCGAACAGTGGCGTGACAAAAGCGGTGAGCGCGTGACCCGTACCGAATGGCACAACATTACCCTGTACCGCCGTTTGGCCGAAATTGCAGGCCAATACCTGAAAAAAGGCAGCATGGTCTACATTGAAGGCCGTATTCAAAGCCGTAAATACACCGGTAAAGACGGTGCTGAGCGCACGGCTTACGACATCATCGGCAGCGAAATGAAAATGGTCGGCGGCCGTTCTGACAATGCTGGCGGCGGTGATCAAGGCGGCTACTCACAAGAGCAGTATGCCCCACAAAATGATTACCAATCTGCGCCTGCCGCGCCTAGTGCACCTCCAGCGGCCCCGCGTCGCATGGAAAGCAAGCCTGCGCCTGTGATGGATGATTTAGACGACGACATTCCGTTTTAAGTTGACGGTGCGCCTTAGCCCAAAAAACGAGTCGTTGCGGCTCGTTTTTTATGCCCGAGCTTGATGTGGGCCTAGGCCTGGGTCAAAAGAAGTCACTAAGGGTAATAATAATGATTGATTTTACCCTCCGATTTGGTAAAATAAGCACATAACATTTGCAAGCCGCCATTCTGAATTTGGCGGCTTGCGTTTTTATTATTTACTTACGCAATGACGTAAGTTGGAGAAAGCATCATGCAAAAATACCCTTTAACCGTTCATGGCGCTGAGTTATTGAAAGCGGAATTACAGCAATTAAAAAGCGTGGAGCGCCCAGCGGTGATCGAGGCGATTGCTGAAGCCCGCTCTCATGGCGACCTGTCTGAAAACGCTGAGTACGAAGCAGCCAAAGAGCGTCAAGGTTTTGTGGAAGGCCGCATCGCCGATTTAGAAGGTAAATTGTCGAATGCGCAGATCATCAACCCTGCCGAATTAGATGTGGATGGCCGCATCGTGTTCGGCGCCACGGTTGAATTGATGGATTGCGAAAGCGAAGCCACGGTACGCTACCAAATTGTCGGCGATGATGAAGCCGACATCAAGGTGGGTAAAGTATCGGTGGGCTCACCCATTGCACGCGCCTTGATCGGTAAAGAAGAGGGCGACGTTGCTGAAGTGCAGGCTCCTGGTGGCATACGTGAATACGAAGTGCTGCGTGTAGAATACATTTAAGACATCATCAGGCAATCTTTAAAAGGTTGCCTGATTGCTTTTGGGCCGCATCGGCCGCAGTAACACAACAATAGGATTCCTTATGTTGGCAAAAATCAGAAGTTTGGCCGTAGTGGCCTGGGTTGGGGCTTTATGGTTTGCAGGCTATGTGGCCGCACCGGTTTTGTTTCGTCTGCTGCCGAAGATGACGGCGGGCAATGTGGCTGGCCGCCTGTTTGAGATCATTGCCTATATGGGCATGGTGTGCGCGGCCATTCTGTTGTTATTCGGTTTATTTGAAGCAGGCGGGAAGTTATTTAAAACGGCTTACTTTAAATTAGTCTTGGCTATGTTATTGTGTGTGCTGTTGAACCATTTTGGCGTCACCCCCATCATCGAAGCGCTGAAGTTTAACTACAGCCACGTGGTGCTACAAACGGTGGGGGGCAGCTTTGGGATGTGGCACGGCGTGTCTAGCGTGATTTATTTGATTACCAGCCTGTTGGGCGTGTTTTTGGTGTGGCACTGCACCCAAACGCCCTGTCAGAAATAGCCTTAACGGGCGTTGGCGACAAAAAAACAGGCAACTTGCCATGGTGCAAGTTGCCTGAGCGTTTGTTTGAGGCTTAAGCTTCAGCTGGTTTTGGACGCCAAATCACCAATAATTTACCGATGTGTTGAACTGGTGCCGCGTTTAGCTGGTCACATAGGGCGTCATAGATTTCGACGCGCGGTTCACGTTCATCGCCTAAGACGCGGATTTTAATTAATTCGTGGGCGCTTAGCGTCGCATCAACTTCTTTAAGTACGGCTTCGGTTAAGCCATGCTGACCAATCATCACAACAGGTTGGATGTGGTGGGCTTGTTGTTTCAGAGCCTGACGCTCTTTGGGGGTTAAATCAATCTTCATTATAATGGGTGTCTATGTTCTGGATTACTAAAAGATAAATTGTACTTTAAATTTGTTGTGTTGGGGAATTGAATCGTGCATTCGGTTCTATAAAGTGTGACGAGCATGCCAATCTGTCACACATCATTATTAAGTTTGTGAGTAAGTCATGGCCATTAAATCAAAATCGTCCAAGTTATGGATTAACGAACATGTGAACGACCATTATGTGCACATGGCAAAAAAAGACGGCTATCGGGCTAGAGCGGCCTATAAGTTGTTGGAAATAAATGAAAAAGATAAATTGATCTATCCGGGCATTGTGCTGGCCGACTTAGGCAGCGCCCCCGGTAGCTGGAGCCAAGTAGCGGCGAAAATCGTGGGTGGCAACGGCCAGGTGTTTGCGTTGGATATTTTGCCGATGGATCCGCTTGAGAACGTAACCTTTATTCAGGGCGACTTTCGTGAAGAAACGGTTTTAAATGAATTTGAGTCTTTACTACAAAATCGTCCCTTAGACCTTGTAATTTCGGACATTGCCCCAAATATGACTGGTAACGCCGTAACGGACCAAGCCCGCAGTTTCTATTTGGCCGAGCTGGCCTTGGATTTTGCCTGTCAAAACTTAAAAGAGGGTGGGCATTTTCTCATCAAAGTCTTCCAAGGTGCAGGCTATCAAGAGTATCTAACGGCCATGAGGTCAGCATTTGAACAAGTTTTGGTACGCAAACCAAAAGCGTCGCGCGATCGCTCTAATGAAATTTATTTATTGGGCAAAAAATTGCGCTGACAATTATACGGCTTGCGTTTACAATCTATTAATCAGTAAAAAAATATTGGGAGCCTCGCGCTGTGGGTAATACCTTTAAAAATCTCTTAGTATGGCTGGTGTTCGCGGTCATCTTAATGACGGCATTCAATAGCTTAAACAAAAGTAAAGATGAAACTAAGCAAATTGAATATTCACAATTCATTACCAGCGTGACCGCAGGTGAAGTCGCCAGTGTGAATGTGGAAGGCTCTGTGGTGAGCGGCTATGTCATTAAAGGCAAGCGCACAGACGAAACCGACTTCTTTACCAATGCGCCTCTAGACGACCAATTGATTCCGCTTTTGTTGGAAAAAAATGTGCGTTTAAAAGTGACGCCTGAAGAAAAACCAAGCATGTTGGGCAGTATTTTGATCAGCATGCTGCCGGTACTGTTGTTGATTGGTGTGTGGATTTACTTCATGCGTCAAATGCAAGGCGGTGGCGGTGGTGGTAAGGGCGGCGCGTTTTCTTTCGGGAAAAGTAAAGCCAAACTGTTGGATAAAGACGCTAATCAGGTGACGTTTGCCGATGTGGCAGGCTGTGATGAAGCCAAAGAAGAAGTGTCTGAAATTGTGGAATACCTAAAAGAGCCTTCACGCTATCAAAGCTTGGGTGGCCGCGTGCCGCGCGGCGTGCTGTTGGCAGGTAGCCCTGGTACCGGTAAAACCCTATTGGCTAAAGCCATTGCGGGCGAAGCCAAAGTACCCTTTTTCAGCATCTCAGGTTCTGACTTCGTGGAGATGTTTGTCGGCGTGGGTGCGTCCCGCGTACGCGACATGTTCGAACAAGCCAAGAAAAACGCACCGTGCATCATCTTTATTGACGAGATCGACGCCGTTGGCCGTCAGCGTGGCGCTGGCGTAGGCGGCGGTAACGACGAACGCGAACAAACCTTAAACCAATTATTGGTTGAGATGGATGGTTTTGAAAGCAATACCACGGTGATCGTGATTGCCGCAACCAACCGTCCTGACGTACTGGACCCTGCCTTGCAACGTCCTGGTCGTTTTGACCGTCAAGTCGTGGTGCCCCTACCGGACATTCGTGGTCGTGAGCAAATTCTGAATGTGCACATGCGTAAAGTGCCTTTGGATAAATCGGTGGATGCCCAAACCTTGGCTCGCGGTACGCCAGGCTTCAGCGGCGCTGACTTGGCTAACTTGGTAAACGAAGCGGCTTTGTTTGCGGCGCGCCGCAATAAGCGCTTAGTCGACCAAAGTGATTTTGAAGAAGCCAAAGACAAAATCTTTATGGGTCCTGAACGTCGCTCAATGGTGATGCATGAAGACGAACGCTTGGCGACAGCCTATCATGAATCGGGTCACGCCATTGTGGCCAGCCTATTGCCTGGCACCGACCCGGTACACAAAGTGACCATCATGCCGCGTGGCCGAGCCTTAGGCTTGACCTGGCAGCTGCCTGAGCGTGACCGCATCAGCATGTACGAAGACCAAATGTTGCATCAGCTGTCTATTCTGTTCGGTGGCCGTATTGCCGAAGACATTTTTGTCGGCAAGGTATCGACCGGTGCGTCTAATGACTTTGAGCGTGCGACCAGCATTGCGCGCGACATGGTGACTCGCTACGGTATGTCTAAGAAATTAGGCCCTATGGTGTACGCTGAAAACGAAGGCGAAGTGTTCTTAGGCCGTTCGATGACCAGCAGCAAAAACCTGTCTGAAGCGACCATGCAGCAAGTGGATGCAGAAATTCGCCGCATCATTGATGAGCAATACGCTCTGGCCTATAAGCTATTAGATGAAAACCGTGACAAAGTGGAAGTGATGACCAAAGCCTTGATGGATTGGGAAACCATTGACGCCGATCAGGTGAAAGAAATCATGGCCGGTCAACAGCCTAGCTTGCCTAAAGACTATAGCCACAACGTGAAAAGCGATGATGAAGTCGCCGCTGAAGCGGCTGCGGCTCAAGCTTTGGCCAATGCCCCAGAAGCCTCTGATGAAGAAGCGCCTGTGGTGGCTCAAGCAGCTGAAACCTCAGCAGAGCCTTCGGTAGCCGATTCGTTTAAGCAAGACGCTGCGGTGGAGGCCAAGGCAGACGAAGCCGTGACCGCTGATGAGTCAACGGATAAAGGCGCGGATAAAGACGGCGCTGCTAAATCCTAAGTTGAAGATGTGAGACAAAGGCAGCCTGAGGCTGCCTTTCTTTTTATTCAGAAAGAATGATTGATGCATACTTTGTTGAAGTGTGGTCGTTTTGACCTTGATTTAAGTAGCCCGCAAGTGATGGGGATTTTAAATGCCACGCCGGATTCGTTTTCAGATGGGGGCCGCTATGCCGATCCGGCCGCCGTCCTGGCTACGGCCGAGCAAATGGTGGCCGACGGCGTTGGCCTATTGGACGTGGGCGGGGAGTCGACGCGGCCGAATGCGCCGTTTGTATCGCCTGCTGAGGAAATTGACCGAGTCATGCCGGTTTTGGAAGCGCTGCATGGCCTGAACGTACCGGTGTCTTTGGATACTCGCCGTACGGAAGTGATGCGCGTGGCTCTGGCTGCGGGCTATGTGGATTTAATCAATGATATTTCGGCCTTAGAGGACGATGGTGCAGTGGCTTTACTGCATGACTATCCTGAGGCCGCTATTTGCTTAATGCACATGCAGGGCGAGCCACAAACCATGCAGCAGCAGCCTGGCTATCGCGATGTGGTGGCAGAGGTCAGTGCCTATTTAAAAGGGCGTGTACAGGCTTGCTTAGACGCTGGCATTGCCCTTGAGCGGCTATTGATTGACCCAGGCTTTGGCTTTGGTAAAACCTTGGAACACAATGTGGACTTAATGGTGGGGCTACAAGACTGGCTGCTGCAGGTAGACGTGCCGGTGTTGATCGGCGTGTCGCGTAAAACCATGCTGGGGCAAATGGTGGGTGAGCCCGTTGCCAAAGAGCGTCGCGGCGCCAGCGTTGCCGCTGCGTTGGCGGCAGTGAGCAGGGGTGCCCACATCGTGCGGGTGCACGATGTGAAAGACACCGTTCAGGCGCTACGGGTATGGCAGAACATTGGTATTTTCCTACGGTAAGGAACGCATGGCGCTGGGTACTTTGGGCGCCCTGTGTTGATTTAAGGTCGGGTTGAGGTCATATTTTTTTCATATTTCTAAGATTAGATGCAATTTAAAGCTGACACCCTAGCCGTCAGGTCTTACAATGACTCATAATTTAATGATTGATTCTATAGAAGTGAGTAATGGTTTATGGCACGTAAATATTTCGGTACCGATGGTGTGCGAGGTGAGGTGGGTACTTACCCTATTACCCCAGAGTGTGTTTTAAGATTGGGCTACGCCGCTGGGCGGGTTTTGGTGAATCATGATGCGGGCTATAAGCCGACGGTATTGATTGGTAAGGACACGCGCGTTTCAGGTTATATGTTGGAAGCGGCCTTGCAGGCTGGTTTTACTTCTGCTGGGGTGAACGTGCTGTTGACCGGACCATTGCCTACGCCAGGCGTGGCTTATTTAACTCGAGCGCTGCGCCTATCGGCTGGGGTGGTGATTTCTGCCTCGCACAATGTGTATTCCGACAACGGCATTAAATTCTTTGCCGAAGGCGGCCGTAAGCTTGACGACGAGATTGAGGCGGAAATTGAAGCCATGATGGATCAGCCTATGCCGACCATGCCTTCTGATTACCTAGGCCGTGCCCGCCGTATTGATGGCGCGGTTGACCGTTATATTGAGTTTTGTAAAAGCAGCTTCCCTAATTATCTAGACCTTAAAGGTTTAAAAATTGTGGTCGACACCGCCCACGGTGCGGCTTATCACGTGGCGCCAAAGGTGTTCCATGAGCTAGGCGCTGAAGTGGTGTTGATCGGTGGTGAGCCAAATGGCTTTAACATCAATCAAGAAGTAGGGGCCACCCACACCGACACCATTCAAGCCGCTGTGGTGGCTGAAGGCGCGGATTACGGGATTGCACTGGATGGCGACGGAGATCGATTGATGATGGTAGACGCCAATGGGCGCCTCTATGATGGCGACGCGTTGATTTACGTCATCGCCAAAGCGCGTGCTCAGGCCGGTGCCTTAAAAGGGGGCGTCGTCGGTACGGTGATGACCAATATGGGCATGGAGCTAGCGTTACAGAAGCAAGGCATTGAGTTTGCCCGCGCCAAAGTGGGCGATCGCTATGTGTTGCAGCAATTGTATCAGCGCGATTGGCTGATTGGTGGCGAAGCGTCTGGACATATTTTATGCTTGGATCGCCACAACACGGGTGACGGTATTATTTCAGCCCTGCAAGTGTTGGCTGGCTTAATCGAGCTAAACCAAGACTTGGCTACGGTTTTGAGTGAATGGACGCCGTTTCCGCAGATGATGATTAACGTGCGCCTACAGCCTGGGCAAGACTGGCAGACGGCTTCTGCCGCAGCGCTGGCCGATGCCGAAGCGGCGCTGAAGGGTAAGGGGCGCGTGGTGCTGCGGGCATCGGGCACCGAGCCGGTGGTGCGTGTGATGGTTGAAGCTGAAGCACAAGCCTTAGCCGATCAGTATGCCCGACAGATTGCGCTGGCGATTGATCCAACCCTATAACGATATTTAAGCCTGTGGAAGTGGTTTTTTATGGATTTTTTTGCGCTATTGCAAGATTTTTTTATTCAGTACGGCTATCTGGCGGTGTTTCTCGTGTTGTTCGCCTGCGGTTTTGGCTTACCCATTCCTGAAGACGTGACCTTGGTGACGGGCGGGGTCATTTCTGGCCTTGGCTATACTAATGTGCACACCATGGTGGTGGTGGGGCTGCTGGGGGTATTGATTGGCGACGGAACCGTATTTACCTTAGGTAAGGTATATGGATCGCGGATCTTGAAGTTTAAGCCGGTGGCGCGCATCATGACACCGAAGCGCTACGATCAAATCCAAAAGAAATTCGATAAATACGGCAATGGGGTGCTGTTTATGGCCCGCTTTTTGCCCGGCTTAAGAACCCCCATTTACCTAATGGCTGGCATTTCAGGGCGCATTTCCTATCTGCGCTTTTTGGTGATGGATGGTCTGGCTGCTCTGATTTCAGTGCCGGTATGGGTGTATCTGGGTGAGTTTGGCGCCAGCAATATTGACTGGCTGATGCACAAGGTTCATCAGTTTCAAGCCGGTATTTTCGCGATCTTGGGCGTGTTGTTGGTGGGTGGTCTATTGATGTGGTGGTTTAAAAAACGACGCCAAACGAAGTAAATGAAACGTCAAAAAAGGAGGCTTAGGCCTCCTTTTTTGCGTCTATTTATGTGGGATGCCACAATTTCTGCTCTGAATTTATTATGCGAAAATAAGCACATCAATAAAATAACATTTAAACCGCCTGCCTTTGTGGCGGCGGTTTAAGCATTGTTGGAGTGCGCTATGTTTAATGTATTTAAAACCAGCCTGTGGGTTTGGTTGTTTAGCCTGCTGTTGCCGGGCATGGCCTGGGCAGGCTTAACCGGTGAGCAGATTTTTAATAAGGGCAATGGCCGCGGCGCCGATGCCTGTAATGCTTGCCATGCGGTCGATGGCGGCGGCGTTTTGTCGATTGGGACACCGCGCCTAGCTGGCTTAAACGCAGGCTACTTGGAAAAACAAATCAAGGACTTTGCCAGCGGCCGTCGTCTGCACGTACAGATGCGCCCGATTGCCAAAGCCATGACGCAAGAAGAAATCGAATCTGTGAGTAAATACCTCAGTGGTTTGCCATTGCCTGAACGCAAGATCAAGCAAAGCCTACCGATGGCGGATGAAAGCGTGGGCGCACGTTTGGCGCTGCGTGGCCGTTGGGAAGCCAATATCCCGGCCTGTATTCAGTGTCATGCCTATAACGGTGGCGGCGTGGGGGCATCCTTTCCCGCTATTTCTGGGCAGGGCGCCGTGTACATTGCTAATCAGCTCAATGCGTGGAAAAACGGCGCGCGTGACAACGATCCGATTGGCTTGATGAAACAGATCGCCAGCAAGCTTAGCCGTGAAGACATTGATTCTGTGGCGCAGTGGTTTGGCGCTCAAAATGCGACCAAAAACTAGGAGAACAGCATGAAAACCTTATTATGGCCCCTAGTGGCCGCCGCCTTTCTACTCAGCGCCTGTGGCGAAGATGAAGCCGCTAAAGCCGCCCAGGCTGAAGCCGAAGCCAAAGAGAAAATTGTCACCTTTACCCCACCAGAAGAATCAGAAATCCCTGACGACGAATTTGGTAAAGTGGTGAAACTGGGCCGCGATATTTTCTCAGACACGCCACGCTATGCGCCGCAATACTCTGGTAACGGTTTGAGCTGTCGTAACTGCCACATCGACAACGGTCGCCAGCACAATGCAGCGCCGCTGTGGGCGGCACAAGTGGCTTATCCTCAATACCGCTCTAAAAATGGCCACGTGAACACGCTGTCTGAACGTATTCAAGGCTGCTTTATGTACAGCATGAATGGCACCAAGCCGCCTTTAGGTAGTCCAGAGCTGATTGCGCTAGAGTCGTTTGCGTTCTGGATGGCAAAAGGTGCGCCAGTGGCCACCAAGATCGAAGGTGCAGGCTTTAAAAAATACGATGCGCCAGAAGCGCCTGATTTAAAGCGCGGCGAAAAAGTGTATGAGCAAAAATGCGCCGTGTGCCATGGCCCTGACGGTCAAGGCCAAAAGGTCGATGGTAAATACAATTTCCCACCGCTGTGGGGGCCAGATTCATATAACTGGGGCGCGGGCATGCACCAGCTGAAAAATGCCTCGGCGTTTATTCGCTACAATATGCCGCTAAGCCAGGGTGAAAGCATTGGCGCACAAGAAGCCGTGGACGTGGCCTACTTTATGAATTCGCATGAGCGTCCGCAAGACCCTCGCTTTACTGGCGATGTGGCCGAAACCCGTAAAAAATATCATGACACGCCAGACTCGGTATACGGTACTGAGGTGAATGGCCACATCATGGGCTCTAAGCCAGCCACTTTTGAAAACTGGGGTAAATAAGCCGGATCATGCTGGATCCAAAAACGAGCCTGAGGGCTCGTTTTTTTGTGGTCATTATTCCTTATTATCATATGATTATTAGCTAATAACTTTGGGTTATATGAATATAGCCGCTTATTATTGGTGTTTTACGTCCAGTCAGGGCATGATGACGATCCGAATAAACCGTGTTGATTGTGCTGCTATGTTTGTAAACTGTCTGAATAGGCTGTTATCTTGGTTCTTGCTTGCCGTGTTGGTGTCTGGCCCCGCCGCGATGGCCGCTGGGAGTTTGAAAAATGACACCCTAAACGTCGGCATTGACCTGACCTATGCGCCCTATGCTTATTTAGAGCAGGGCCAGGCCAGTGGCTTTGACCCTGATTTTATGCGCCTGATCGCCAAAACCTTGGGCGGTAAAGCCGAATTTAAAGACACTCGAATTGAAAACATCATCATCGGCCTCAATGCCGGCCACTATGATGTGGTGGCTTCGGCGCTGTACGTGAATCCGCAGCGGGCGAAGCAGGTAGATTTCTTGCCGTATTTACAAACCGGTGGGGTGTTGGTGGTGCGCGGCGACGATGACTTTGCGCCGCAAACCTTGGAAGACCTCTGCGGTAAAAGCATGTCGTCTATGAAGGGCGCTGCCTGGATTCCAACCGTGAATCAGGTGTCGGCAGAGTATTGTGGGCCTAAAGGCTTGAAGCCCATTGTGGTGAAAGAATACCCGAGCGCGCCAGAGGCGGCCCAAGCCTTGCTGTCTAAAGGAGTTGATGTTCAATACGAAGACGCAGCCGTGGCGCAGATGGTGATTAATCAGCTGGGCAATCGCATGAAAATCAGCACCAAAGAGCAGCTGTTCCCGGTGTTGATTGGCTTGGGTTTTACCAAGCAAGACAGCGAGGCTAAAGCCTTGGTGGCCGAGGCGATTCAAACCGTTAAAGCCTCAGGCGAATACGATGCCTTGCTGAAAAAATACAATTTGGCCTTTCCCAGCGATGAGCTGCTAAAAGCCAATGATTTAGCCAATGCCTTGGCGCCCGTCGACACCCACAAAGGCTTTAACTGGGCCTATTTGGGTGGTCTGCTGTACAACACCGATTTTTGGCAGGCCGGCGTGACCGTGCTGCAGCTCAGTACCTTAACCTGGGTTTTAGCCGTGGTGTGGGGCTTTTTATTGGCCTTAGGCAACCAGTCGAAATACCGCATGTTTCAGCGTGCCGCTGGCCTGTATATTTGGCTGTTTCGCAGTCTGCCGCTCTTGGTTTTGCTGATTTTTATTTATAACCTGCCGCAGTTTTGGCCCGCTAGTTCGGTGGTGCTGTCGAACCCATTTATGGCCGGCCTCATTGCCTTGGTGCTGAGCGAATCGGCTTACATTGCTGAAATTCATCGTGGTGCGCTACAGGCCATTCCCAAAGGACAGTATGAAGCCGGTAAGGCTTTAGGCATCCGCTTTTGGGGCATTCAAAAACACATTGTGATTCCACAGGCGTTGAAAGTGGCGCTGCCGCCTTTGACCAATCAATACGTCACCATTGTGAAATTAACCTCGCTGGTGTCGGTGATTTCGTTGACCGAAATCTTACTGGTGGGTCAGCAGCTCTATACCCGTAACTTCCTGGTGATGGAAACCTTGGTGGCGGTGGCGTTTTACTATGTATTGATCGTGAGCCTAGTGACGTGGATTTTGGGTAAGGTAGAGCATCGCTTAGACGTTTCCTTACGCCAAGACAATACCACCGAAGAAACCGTGGCGGTTGACCATGAAACCCTGAACCAATATGGCCGCCTTAAGGCCGAAAAATCGGGTGATCAGGCGCTGAGCATCAAGAGCGGGCGTAAGGCGTTTGGCGCCGTGACCGTGCTCAAAGACGTTGATTTGTCGGTGCAGTGGGGTGAGGTGGTGTCCATTATTGGGCCGTCTGGCTCAGGTAAAACCACCTTGATTCGTAGCCTAAACGGCCTCGAAACTTTAGATCAAGGCCAAGTGTGGCTAGAAGGCAGCCTGTTTATTGATGGTAAGGCGCCGGTGGGGGATGCTCAGGCCCGTATTGTGCATCTAGGCATGGTGTTTCAAAGCTACCATCTGTTCCCGCACAAAACCGTGCTGGAAAACCTAATGCTGGCGCCGGAATACCATCATCAGCCTGTGGCCGAAACTCGGTTGTTGGCCTTGGCCATGTTGGATAAGGTCGGCTTGCTGCGCCACGCCCATAAGTATCCGCATCAGCTGTCGGGCGGCCAGCAGCAGCGCGTGGCGATCGCTCGTGCTTTGGTGATGCAGCCTAATATCATGTTGTTTGACGAGCCCACTTCGGCGCTGGATCCTGAGCTGGTGAATGAAGTCTTGAGCGTGATGGAAGCCTTGGCCAAAGAAGGCATGACCATGATCATCGTCACCCACGAAATGCGCTTTGCCTTTAATGTGTCCGACCGCATCGTGTTTATGGCCGAGGGCGAGATTGTGTATGATCAAACGCCAGAGGCGCTGCGCCAAAATGCCGACCCAAGATTGCGTCGCTTTATTGATCATCAGGCGCCAGAAGACTATAGTATTTAAGACGATGACCATCGGTGGTATCGGCTTTGAGTAAGGATGAACAGAATGAATGAATTTACCGAAATTGGTATTTTGCAGCAGCGTAAAATTGAGGCGGAAATCATCAAGCCTATTTACGACATTATGAAGCGAGAGTTTGGGATTGAAAAAGCCCAGGCCATTATTGAAGAGGCCATTACCGACGCTGCCGTGTCGGCTGGTCAGGCGTTTGCCGAAAAAGAGCCCAACGGCACCAGTGTGGAAAGCTTTGTTGCCCTACAATACCTGTGGGAAAAAGACAATGCGCTGGAGATCGAGGTATTAAACAACAATCATGAGCGCTATGACTACGACGTGAAGCGCTGTCGCTACGCCGAGATGTACCATGAAATGGGCCTCGGCGAGATCGGCTTTTTATTGTCGTGCAACCGCGACAGTAAATTCATCGAAGGCTATGCGCCCCACGTGAAGCTGACCCGTCCCCACACCGTGATGAACGGCGATGGCTTTTGTGATTTTCGCTATGAACTGCAAACGGATAAAAAATGAGCCTGACCCGCATCAGCATTAACCCCCAGCGCTTAACTGATTTATTGGCTGAGTTTGCCCAAATTGGTCAAACAGCCAACGGTGGCGTGACTCGCCTAGCCTTGAGCGATTTAGATAAAGAAGCGCGCGATTTATTCATTGCCAAGGCACGTAGCGCTGGCTTTGGCGTCAAGATTGACGCCATCGGCAATATTTTTGTGCGCCGCGAAGGCCGTCAGCCCGAACTTGATCCGGTGTTAATGGGCTCACACGGCGACTCTCAGCCTAAGGGTGGACGTTTTGACGGCATTTATGGCGTGTTGGCCGGGCTGGAAGTCTTGCTGTCTTTGAACGATCAAGGCGTGGTCACCGAGCGGCCAATAGATTTGGTCATGTGGACCAATGAAGAGGGCGCACGCTTTGCCCCTGCGATGATGGGCGCCGCCGTCTTTACCGGTAAGATGAGTTTGGCCGAAGCCTTGGCGCGCACCGATCGAGATGGGCTGAGCGTGGGTGCTGAGCTGGCGCGCATTGGCTACGTGGGCGCCGATGATTTCAGTGATTATCGTATTCACGCCGCTTTAGAGCTGCACATTGAGCAAGGCCCTATTTTGGAAACCCACGGCAATACGATTGGCGTGGTCACCGGTGCCTTAGGACAACGCTGGTATGAGGTTGAGTTTACCGGCTTGGCGTCACATGCGGGCACCACGCCGATGGACATGCGACAAGACGCCGGCCTAGGCATGGCCCACGCCATGGTGGCTTTGAATCAACTGGGCATGGGCGAAGTGGCCGCCGGCGGCCGCGTGACCGTGGGCGTGACCAAACTTGGGCCAGGTTCGCCTAATGTGATTCCGGCTTCGGCTTGGTTTACCTTAGAAGTACGCCATCCGAGCGCCGACGCCTTGGCCCGTATTGATGCTGAAATCAGCGTGATGATGGCGAAGATTGCCGCCGAGCACCGCCTCAGCGTGACGGTGAAGCCGATCTTGGCATTTACGCCTTTAGCGTTTGATGCACGCTGTATCGAAGTGGTGCGCACGGTGACTCAGGCTTTAGGCTATGCGCATGAAGACATGGTGTCGGGCGCTGGGCATGATTCTTGTCATTTAAGCCACATCGCCCCCACGGCCATGATTTTCATTCCCTGTATCGATGGCCTTAGCCACAATGAAGCCGAAGACATTACCCCTGAGTGGTCGGCAGCGGGTGCCGATGTGTTGGCCCACAGCATGCTGAGCTTAGCCAACGAGGTTTAAGCCTAGGGCGGGGCCAAGAACAAAAGCCTGCGTGAGCAGGCTTTTGGCTTCAGGGCACATGATTTGGGCAGGAATGATGATCGAATGGCTTGCATCAACCTAAGGTTCACTGTTTAAATACAGCTTATTCTTGGTTTAATGATGGCCGACCAGGGCGTCAAACCAGACCGTAACGGGGCATGACCAGCGGGCGCCTGCCCGTATGGCCCTAATGAGGAGCCTCGCGCTATGATTCAGTTTAAACAGGTGGGTAAGACCTTTACCCAAGATGGCCAAGACGTGGTGGCGTTAAAAGACGTCAACCTCAGCATTGCCGTTGGCGACATCTATGGCCTCGTGGGCTACAGCGGCGCCGGTAAGAGTACCTTGCTGCGTTTGATTAACGTTTTAGAGCAGCCCAGCGTGGGTGAAGTGTGGGTGGACGGTGCCTTGATCAGCGCCTACAGCCCGGCCCAGCTACGCCACGCCAAGCGCAACATCGGCATGATTTTCCAACACTTTAACCTGCTGGAAACCAAAACCGTGGCGCAAAATATTGCCTTGCCGCTGGTGTTGGCCGGTGTGAATAAGGCCGAGATCGACCGCAAGGTGGATGAGCTATTGGCCTACGTTGAGCTGCCGGATAAAAAGCACGCTTATCCGCGCGAACTGTCGGGCGGCCAAAAGCAGCGTGTGGGCATCGCCCGCGCACTGGTGAACGACCCCAAAATATTGCTGTGTGACGAAGCCACGTCAGCGCTAGACCCACAAACCACGCTGGCGATTTTAAATCTATTGAAAAAGATTAATCGTGAGCAAAACATCACCATCGTGCTGGTCACGCATGAAATGAGCGTGGTGGAGCGGGTGTGCAATAAGGTGGCGGTGATGGAGCAGGGGCAGGTGATCGAGCACGGCAGCGTGTTGGCCGTGTTTGGCCAGCCGCAGCAAGAAGCCACGCGCCGCTTTGTGCGCACCATCATCAAGCGCGATTTACCTCCCGCTATCGGCCAACACTACACGCCTTCTGAACACTTACGCCTGTTTTCGCTCGGCTATTTGGGCCGGCCTGCATCGCAGCCACTATTAAGCCCCGCTGTGTTACAGCAAGACGCTGCCATCAGCGTGCTGTTCGCCAATACCAAGGAAATTGACGGCATGCTGGTGGGCAGCCTGTCGGTGTCGATCGCCGGTACGCCCGCTCAGATTGCTGCTGCCGTGGCCAGCATTGAAGCCGAAGGCATCAGCGTGACCGAACAGGAAGGAGCCGCCCATGTTTGAAACCAATGTGACTCTGGCCCAGTTTTTACTGGCCGGTCAAGAAACCCTCTTTATGGTGGCCGTGTCGCTATTGGGCGGCGGCCTATTAGGTGCCGTCATCGGCATCGTGTTGGTGATGACGCGGCCTGATGGCGTGCGTCCGAACAAAGTGGTTTACAATGTGTTAAACCCGCTGGTGAATATGTTGCGTTCACTGCCGTTTATCATCTTATTGGTGGCGATTTTACCGTTTACCAAATTTGTGGTGGGCACCTCGATCGGGACGACGGCCGCCATCGTGCCGCTCATCGTCTACATCGGCCCTTTTATTGGCCGTTTGGTTGAGAATTCACTGCTAGAAGTGGGCCCTGGCATCATCGAAGCCGCAGACGCCATGGGCGCCACCACCTGGCAGGTGGTGTGGCATTTCTTACTGCCAGAGGCTAAAGCCTCTTTGGTGCTGAGCATGACCACCGCCACCATCGGCCTGATTGGCGCCACCGCCATGGCTGGCGCCGTCGGCGCCGGCGGTATTGGCGACTTGGCGCTCAACTATGGCTACCAGCGCTTTGATGGCGTGGCCATGATGATGACGGTGGTGATTTTGATTGTGTTGGTGCAGCTGATTCAGTCGTTTGGCAACTGGCTGGCCAAAAAACTACGTTGATTGGGCCACGTTTTAGGCCCACCTCTTTATAAAGGAGTACCGATGAAAAAATACTTTGCCCCTCTGGCTGCCGCTGTTTTGGGCTTAACCCTAGCCGCTTGCGGCCAATCCGGTAGCGCCGACGCCACCGGCGCCGACAAGAAAGAAATTAAAGTGGGCCTACCGCCTAGTGCCCATAATGTGTTGATGGAGCGTTTGGTTAAACCCGCTTTGGAAAAAGAAGGCTACAGCGTGAAGTTGGTGAACTTTAGCTCTTTGCGCGACGCCAATACGGCCTTGGTGGAAGGCGGCGTGGACATGAATGCGGCCCAGCATCAAGCCTATCTTGACGTTTACAATCGTGAAACCGGCAACGACTTAGTGTCGGTGGTGCACATCCCATCGATTCCTGCGGCCCTGTTCTCAACCAAGCAAAGCACGGTGGATGCAGTGAAAACCGGCGACACGGTTTTAATCCCGAATGACCCATCGAATGCCGCGCGCTCGTATGCGCTGTTGGCTAAAATGGGCTGGATCACGCTGAAACTCGGTGCCGAATTGGCTACTTTGACCCAGCAGCAAATTGCTGAAAACCCACATCAGTTAAGCTTTAAAGAAGTGGATTCAGCCTTGATCCCTCGGATGTTAGACGAAGTGAACTACGGCATTATGCCTGGCGGCGTGGCGTGGTTAAGCAAGATTGGCTCGGACAAAGCCTTGGTGCAAGAAACCTTCTTGCCCGAGCTTGAGCTGATGGTGGTGGTGAAAAAAGGCGACGAAACCACTCAGTGGGCGCAAGACGTGAAGAAAGCCTATCAATCTGATGAGCTAAAAACCTTTATCGACACCGATCCAGAAACCAAAGGCTGGTTTGTGTGGCCACAAGGTTGATCTAGCGATCCTATAGGACAACGCTGCCAGTGGCAGCGTTTTTTTATGGGGCATGGGTGAGCTGTGGTTTTTGTGGTCGAACACAATAAAACGATTGGGCAGTCGTTAAATTAAATCCAGTACTTTGTCATGGGGCGCCATATTGAAAGGCTTGTGATTGCGTTAATGAGGGCATTTAACGCGTTGACATTTATGCTGAAATGATGCGGCGGGAGAAGGTTTAAAATAACGTCATGAGCGGATTGATGTGCCGATTATTGTTAGTAATGATAATCATTTACTTTGGCATTTGGCTTAGATATGATCGCTGCTGCAAAAAACAATAAATCAACACACACATGTCTGGAAACCATCATGATGAAGCATAAAAAGCCGTTGGCGCTCTTTGTGGGCAGCCTTTTTTTGATTCCGTCCGCCTGGGCGGTTGAATTCACACCGCGCTTGGCCCTAGAAGGCCAAAGCTATTCTGGTGATGTCTCCGGCGGCATTGGCCTATTTTTACCCCTGTATACGTCTAGCCAAGCCACGTTTTTAGATGTGCAGCAAAATACGGTACGCCACGGCGGCCGCCAAACCTCGGTGGGCTTAGGCCATCGTTTTGTCGGCAGTCATGACGTGGTCTATGGCGCCAACCTGTATGGCGATTTTGGTCAAAGTGGCGGCCACAACCGTTTTTCTCGCCTCTCACTGGGCCTTGAAGCCTTGGGCCCGGTGTTTGAAGCACGTGCCAACGTGTATCTGCCTACCGGCACCAAAGAGCGCTTGGTGGCGCAAAACATGAACACCAAGGTGGGCAGCGATGATTACCTTTATCTACAGCACCATCAAACCGTGGAAAAAATTCGCCGTGGCGCCGACGCTGAAGTAGGCGGTCGCCTGCCCGTGTTTGCGGCCGATGGCCCACAACAGCTCAAGGCCTTTGCTGGGGGCTATTGGTTTAATGGCGATCAGCGCAGCGATTTAGTCGGTGCCAAGGTCAGACTAGAATGGTCGACCCAACAGGCCGCGTTTTTACCGAAAAACGTAGCACTGTCGCTGGGCGCCATGGCCAGTTATGATAACCAGCAACACCTTAAAGGCGGTGCTTTGGCTCGCCTGAGCTTAAGCTTAGGCCAGCAGGCCAGCGGCAACAGCGTAGAAGCGCGCTTGTTACAGCGGGTTGAGCGTGAACGCCAAAGTCGAACTGAAGAAAAACACAGCCTATACGCCGAACGCGCCGCTGATGGCAGCGGTAAAGTATGGGGTAAGGTCGTGATGTTGCGCCCAGAAGCCGCCGCAACGCGCGCATCGGTGTCACTCAATGAACGCCTGACGGCCGCCGGTAAAGACGCTTTAGTGCTGGTGGCGGGCGACGTTAAGCTCGACCAAACCTTGAGCTTAGGGCCAGACCAACACCTCTACGGCGGCCAAAGCGTGGCCGTGGTCGGTAGCGAAACCGGCACCAAAGCCGACCACCGTTTCGCCGAGCAGGCGGGTCGCCTCGTTGGCCTTAATCAAGCGCAAGACGTGTTGCAGATGCACAGCGGCAGCAGCGTGAACCAATTGGCGATTGAAGGCGGCCGCTCCGGTATTCAGGCCCGCAACGCCAATGGCATCCGCATTAATCAGGTTCAGGTTAAGAATAGCGCCCTCAACGGCGTGCAGCTCAATCAGGTCGTTCAAGCGCAGCTACAAGGTTTAACCGTGGCCCAGACTGGCCACGATGGTGTGGCGGTGGATCAGGGTAGCCAGATCACGATTGAGCGTGCCGACATCAGCCAAACCGGTCACGACGGCATTCGCTTGGTTGGCGTCAACGACGTGAAGATTGATCAGGCCAATATCCACGACCTCAGTATTTGCGACAACAATACCGACTGCGAATTTGCCGTGGCCGCCGACCCGAATCGAGTGCCGTTTTCTGCCATCAGCTCATGGGGCGGCAGTAACCTAAGCATCAGCAACAGTCAGATAACCGACACCACCTATGGCGTGTTCGTGGGCAGCGTGTTCGAAGAAAACAACTACGGCTACGACATCGTCACCCAAGCCAAAAACATCAAGCTAGACAATGTGGCGATCAACAATACCCGCCGCGAAGGCGTGCTGTTGGTCGGTGCCAATCAGGTTGAACTGAACAAGGTCAGCATTGACAACGGCGCTCGCCAAGGTCAAGAAAAGCCAGAAATGGACTTGGTGGTGCTACAGGCCACATCGGACGTGAAGATTAAAGACATGGCCCTCAAAGGCGGGGTCAATGGCCTGATGCTGGTGGCGTCTTCCAATATTGAAGGCGAAACTGCACGGGTGAGCGTCGACGGCTTGACCACCACCGGCACCAGCCGCGCCGGCGTATTCTTTAACCCGGTACACGACATCGAGCTGACAAACGTGACCATCGATCAAGCCGGCACCTACGGCCTCTTTATGTTCGCCAGCGATTGGTCTGGCGCGGTGGAGAACATTCGTTTTGACAACGTTCAGGTAAACGCAGCCAAAGACGCTGGCATCTATGCGGTTGGTCCTTTGAATAACATCAGCGGAGACGTTACGATTGCGCAGACCGATAAGGTGTGTGAAACAGCGCCTTGGGGGGGTGCGAACCTGAGTCAAGATGCAGGGCAAACGTGGTCAGTAAACGGCGCCACCATGAGTACTGAAGGCTTTAAGCAACAGTGTCGTTAAGCTATTGATGTTTATTAGATACGCCCAGAACGGTTGTTCTGGGCGTTTTGCATTTTGGCAGGTAGGCAGCGTTTTTATTATTGGGTAGTCACGGGGCTGCGCCCATAAAAAACACCCGCCGTAGCGGGTGTGGGGGTGAACCGATGGCTTACTTGGCGAAATAGCTGTTGTAAACGCGGTCGTATTCGCCGTTTTCTTGAATTTTCTTCAGGGCGGCGTTGAGCATGTCGCGGGTTTCGGTGTCGCCCTTACGCACGGCCATGCCGTAGTGTTCTTTTTCAAATAGGTCGGTTTCGATGATGGTAAAGCCTTTGTCACCGTTGTTTTTGACGTAGTTTTCTACCACGGCATTGTCACTGATGGCTGCTTGTGCGCCGCCGGTTTCCACTTCTTTTAATACCAAGGGTAGGCTTTCAAAGCGGGCGATTTTGTCGCTGGTGGCGCCGAGGATTTTTTGCGCCACGGTGTCGGCAGAGGTGCCGATGGTGACGGCCACTTTAGCCAAATTTTTCAAGTCTTCTGGGGTTTTGATGTCTTGGCCTTTGGGCACCAAGATCACTTGGTTGATCTCAAAATAAGGATCGCTGAAGTCCATGATTTGCTTGCGCTCATCGGTGATGGTCACGGTGGCGGCCAAAATGTCGTTGTCGCCGCGGCGTAGGGTTTCAAAGATGCCTTCCCACGGGGTGTTCACAAACGTCACTTTAAAGTTACCGGCTTCGGCCATGGCTTTGACGATGTCGACGTCAAAGCCCACGATGTTGCCTTCGCTGTCGACCGATTCGAAAGGCGCAAAGGCGGCGTTCATGGCCACGCGATAGACGCGGCCGTCGGTGCTGGCTTCGGGTGCGTTGTTGACATCGGTTTTTGGCTCTGGTGAGCTTTGGCCACAGGCGCTGAGTAAGAGGGCGGCGCTGACGAGGACGCTGCTGAGTAATTTGGTCATGGTCGATCCTTTGTAGAAGAGAGGTGTTGTTATAAGGCGTTTAATCGTTTGCGCATTAAGGTGCAGGCCACCGCCACGCTAGGGCTGAGGGTGAGCTGGGCCTGGCCGAGGCTGTCATAACCATTGAGTTTATAGAAGGCTTTGGAGTTTAGCGAGGCAAATAATTTTAAATCCGCCACCCCAGCGGCTAGGGCCAAATCTTCGGCCTGATGCAGCATAGCGGTGCCGAGGCCTTGGTTTTGGACAAAGGGATGGACGTAGAGGGCGTCGAGCTCACCTTGATGCAGGTCTAATTGAAAAAAACCTTGGATGTTGCCTTTATACGCCACCACCCAAAGTTCTTTTGATTGCAGCGCCTCGGCGTAGCTGTCGGGCGACAGCAGGCCCAGCCAGGTTTCGCGAGTGGCGTTGTCGTAGGCCCGGGCGCAGGTGTACTGCACCGCATTGCGATGGGCTTCGTAGATGTCCTCAAAATCCGCCGCTGTGGCTTGGCGGATGTCGGTTAAAGGTGGATTCATGTGTCGGTTACCGGCCTTACTCGAGCAGTCAACAAAATGGTTGGGTTGAATACCCATCATTTATAGCGAATTCATCCGCCTACGTCTAGTGGCTGCCGACCAAATCCATGCTTTTAATCAATTTGTGCGTCGAGGTCGGCCTTAATTTGCTCTACCGCTTCTTGCCAACTGAGCCAATCGGCCTCAATGCTGGCCAGCTGGCTTTTGATTTGTGCCAGTTCCGCCAGATTTTTTTGCAGGGTGTCTTTTTGCTCGGGGGCGTAGGCGTCTTCTGAGGCTAAAAATGCTTCTAGCTGAGCCTGCTGCGCGCCGAGCTGGTCCATGTCTTTTTCGGCTTTGGCGATTTTGTTGAGATAAGGCTTGGTTTGGCTAGACAGAGCCTGGCGCAGCTGGGCTTCTTTACGCTTGATGTCTTTGCGGCTGACCTGATCGCCTGAGGCGGCAGGGGCCTTGCTGGAAAACTGCTCAAGCCGCCACAGGCGGTAGGCGTTGAGGTCGCCATCAAACGGTGTCAGCTTGCCGTCTTGCACCAGTAAAAACGAATCGGTTGTGGCTTCCAGTAGGCTACGGTCATGCGACACCAAGATTAAGGCGCCGCTGAAGCTTTGCAGGGCGAAGGTCAGGGCGTGGCGTAGGTTGAGGTCCAGATGGTTAGTCGGTTCGTCGAGCAGCAATAGATTTGGCTTTTGCCACACGATCATGGCCAAGGCCAAGCGGGCCTTTTCACCGCCAGAGAAGGGCTCAATCGCCTGCATGGCCATGTCGCCAACAAAGTTAAAGCCGCCTAAGAAGTTACGGATGTCTTGCTCTTTGGCTTCGGGGCTGAGGCTTTGAATGTGCCAAATCGGGCTTTGATCGGGGCGTAAAGTATCTAGCTGGTGTTGGGCAAAATAGCCAACGTTGAGCTTTTCTGATTTGATCACGCTGCCGGACAAGGGCGCTAAGCTACCGGCAATGGTTTTAATCAAGGTGGATTTACCGCTGCCGTTGACGCCTAAAAGGCCATATCGGGCGCCGCTTTCCAGAGAAAAAGTCAGGTCTTTAAAGATGGGCTGATCGCCATAGCCTAAATCGGCGTGGTCGATTTTTAACAGCGGATTGGGCAGATGGTCGGGCGAAATGAATTCAAAATTAAATTGGCTGTCGAGGTGGGCTGGCGCAATCAGCTCTAAGCGTTCCAGCGCTTTGACCCGACTTTGTGCCTGCTTGGCCTTGGTGGCTTTGGCTTTAAAGCGGGTAATAAAGCTTTGCAGATGGGCGATGTGGCCTTGTTGCTTTTCATAGGCAGACTGCTGCTGGCTCAGTTTTAGGGCGCGGGCCTGCTCGAAGGCATCGTAATTGCCGGTATAGGCGGTCAGCTTTTGCTGGGCCAATTCGGCAATGTGGGTTGTGGTGGTGTTTAAAAAATCACGGTCATGCGAAATGATGATTTGGGTACACGATAGCGTGGTGAGGTGCTCCTCTAGCCACAGTACGGTTTCCAGATCCAAGTGGTTAGTGGGTTCGTCTAACAGCAGCAGGTCGGCGCGGCACATCAATGCTTGGGCTAAGTTTAAGCGCATACGCCAGCCGCCGCTAAAGGCTTTAGTCGGCTTTTGATGTTCGGCCTGATCGAAGCCCAAGCCGCTTAACAGTTTGGCCGCACGTGAGGGTGCGGTGTAGGCGTCGATGTCGTCTAGCTGCTGGTGTAAGAGGGCGATGCGCTCGCCGTCGTCTGCGGCCTCGGCGGCTTTGAGCTCGGTCTGTAGCTGCTGTAAGGTGGCGTCGCCGTTGAGTGCGTATTCTAGGGCGCTGATTTCTAGAGCGGGCGTTTCCTGAGCCACGCTGGCGATGCGCCAGTTTTTAGGCATGAGGATGTCGCCCTTATCGGGCACTAACTCGCCTTTTAATAAGGCAAATAAGCTGGATTTACCGGTGCCGTTTTGGCCGATTAAACCCCAACGGGTGTTGGGGTTGATGGTGAGGTTGGCCTGGTCGAGCAACACTTTGGTGCCGCGTTGCAGCGACAGGTTTTTAAGTTCAATCATGGATGGGTTACTTATTCAATTCAGTCAGTGGCCAGCGCGGCTTGGTCGTGAAGGAGCCACCGGGCGCACGGGCGTGTTGTAGGTTCATGGCGCCAGCAAAGGCAATCATGGCGCCGTTGTCGGTGCACAGTGCCATTGGCGGAAAAAATACCTCGGCTTTAAGGGCGTTGAGGCTGGCGCGCAGCGCCTTATTGGCGCCCACGCCACCGGCTACGACGAGGCTCTGGTAGCCGGTTTGTTTTAAGGCCAGCTTGGCTTTGTGGGTGAGGAGGTCAACGGCGGCGTCCTGGAAGGCTAAGCAAATGTCGCAGCGGGTTTGTTCGCTGATCTCGCCGTCGGCCTCTTTGAGCTTATTCACTTGGGTGAGTACGGCGGTTTTGAGGCCAGAAAAACTCATGTTGAGGTCGCCGCTGTGCTTCATCGGGCGCGGAAACTCAAAGCGCCCAGGCGTGCCTTGTTCGGCCAGCTCAGACAGCTTGGCGCCGCCTGGATAAGGCAGGCCTAAGAGCTTAGCGGTTTTGTCAAAGGCTTCGCCCGCTGCGTCGTCTACGCTTTCGCCAAGGAGGGCGTAATCGCCAATGGCTTTGACCGCCATAAACTGGGTGTGGCCGCCAGAGACCAACAGGGCAATAAACGGAAACTCTGGCTGGGCGTCGGCGAGGAGCGGCGACAGTAGGTGGCCCTCAAGGTGGTGGACGCTGATGACGGGCTTATTGAGGGCAAAGGCCATGGCGTTGGCAAAGCTGGCGCCGGCTAAGAGCGCGCCGCCCAAGCCTGGGCCTTGAGTAAAGGCAATGGCGTCGATGTCGGCTAAGGTCACGCCGGCCTCTTTGAGGCAGCCTTGGGTCAGCGGCACCAGACGACGAATGTGGTCTCGGCTGGCCAATTCTGGCACCACGCCACCGTATTCGGCGTGCATGGCCATTTGTGTGTGTAATTGGTGGGCCAATAAGCCTTGCTCTAAGTCGTAGAGCGCCACACCGGTTTCGTCACACGACGATTCTATGCCTAAAACCAACATATTACTTGCCTAAATAAAAAGGGCTATTCTACCGCTTTTTGGCTTGATTGATAATGGCTTTTGTAAAAGACTGGCGTTTTAATATATATTTTAATATAATGTATTTTGTTTAATTGAATTGGGGGGAGCATGGATTTAGACATCATGCGCGCCGCAGCCGGCCAGGCCAGTGCGGTGTTGAAAAGCTTGGGGAATGAAGATCGGCTGATTTTATTGTGCCATTTGAGCCAAGAAGAGCTGTCGGTTGGGCAGCTGTCGCTCTTGACTGGCATTGTCCAGCCAACGTTGTCGCAGCAGCTAGGCGTTTTGCGCAGCGAGCAGATGGTGGCGACCCGCCGCGACGGCAAGCACATTTACTACCGCATTGCCGACGATAAGATCAAGGCGCTATTGCAGTGTCTGTATGATTTATATTGCCCTGACGAGGGGCGTTTGCGAGAGGAGTAGCGGCATGGGCATGGCTTTATTGGGCGGCGCCTTAATCGGCTTGGCCGCCTGTTTGGTGCTGTTGGGCTTGGGCAAAATCATGGGCATCAGCGGCATGCTGCGCGGGCTGTTTACGCCGACGCGGCTGCCGCTGTGGCAGGCGTGCTTTATGCTGGGTCTATTGCTGTCGCCGTGGCTGTGGCGGTTGTTTGGGCCGCTGCCTGAGGTTGAGGTCACGGGTTCGGTGCCGCTACTGGTGGTAGCGGGGCTCTTGGTGGGCTTTGGCGCCAGCATGGGTTCGGGCTGCACCAGCGGCCACAGCGTGTGCGGCATGGCCCGCTTGTCGCCGCGCTCGATGGTGGTGACCGGCCTCTTTATGCTGGCCGGTGCGGTGACGGTATATGGTTTAAAACATGTTTGGATGGGGGCCTAATATGCGGTATCTTATGAGTCACATCGTGCTGGCGACGCTGGCTGGCCTATTATTTGGCCTGGGCTTGTTACTGTCTGGCATGGCGAATCCAGCCGTGGTGCAGGGGTTTTTAGACCCATTTGGGGCCTGGCGCCCTGAGTTGGCTGCCGTGATGTTGGGGGCGCTCAGCCTGTCTGGCCTGGGCGTTTATCTGGCGAAAAAGCGCACCCTTACTTGGTCAAATGAGGCTTTGAGCCTGCCTAAGAACGGCCCCATTAATGCGCGCCTCATCGGCGGCGGCCTCATTTTTGGGGTGGGCTGGGGTTTGGCGGGCATTTGCCCTGGGCCTGCGGTGGTGCTGTTGGGCCGCGGCGTGTGGCAAGGCGTGGTGTTCGCGGCGGCGATGCTGGCCGGCATGGGTTTGTTTCATCTATTACAACGTTATAAAAACTAAATAAAGGAGTCGTCAATGAATGTCACCACACAATGGGTAGACGGTTTGTGTTTTCTCACCACCACGGGCAGCGGCCACAGCATTGTCACCGATGCAGCGCCATCGGTCGGCGGCCATAATCGCGGCGCACGGCCGATGGAGTTGTTGTTAGCGGGGATGGCGGGCTGTTCCAGCATCGACGTGGTGCAAATCGCTAAAAAGCAGCGTCAAGACATCGTTGACTGCGTTGCTAAAGTAGAAGCCAAGCGTGCTGATACCGTGCCCAGCGTCTTCACTGAAATTCACATTCATTTTGATGTGTATGGTCGCGACTTGGCTGAGGCCGGCATTGCCAAAGCGGTGCAGCTGTCGGCAGATAAATACTGTTCGGCTTCGATCATGTTGGGTAAGGCCGCCAAGATCAGCCACAGCTTTGCGATTCATCCGCCTAAAGTAGATGAGCCTGTGGCTTAAGTAGGCTTAGGTTTAAAAAACGCCGTTCTGAAGCAGATGCTTGAGAACGGCGTTTTGGCGTTTGGCCTAGTCGACCACGTCGGGGCGGTGTTTGGGCTTGAGGCGTACGTAAAGGGTGCGATGCAGCTTGGCCACTTCGTTGCCGCGGCTGTCGTAAATGATGTCGACGACCTCAGGGAAGTATTTTTCACCGTTGCGCGTGTGGTGCTGAATTTCCGTCATCAGTTTGTCGGTGATGCGGCATTCAACGTAGATTTCGCCAATGCCTGGCTTGATGAATTCAATCGAGGCGGCTTTATCCCAGACGAAGTAGCGGTCGTTTAAGGCGCCCATTAGCAAAACGCTGTAGATCGGGTCGGTCATGGCGAACATGCTGCCGCCAAATTGGGTGCCGTTGGCGTTTTTGGTCCAGGGGCGATGCTTGAGGATGACTTTGCAGGTGCGCCAGTCGTTGGCGATGTGCGTGAGCTTGACCCCGGCAAAGAAAAATGGCGGCCAAATATTCATCACGTGGCGCATGCGGTTGGGCTTGGCCAATACCCAGGTTCTTAAACTCATGCTTCTTCTGCCTTGGTTTCTAGGTTGAAGAAGTATTGCTGGGCGTCGATCGGGCCATCGTTCACCATGAGGGCTTGGTTGGCGGCGCCGTGTTTGATGACGGCTAGGGCTAAATAGCCACTGGCGTCGGCACAGGCGTTGATGACGATGCCGGCATCGGCGCCGTCTTGCAGTACCGGCATGCCGGCTTCGATCACTTGCGCTGCGCGGGCGATCATCAGGCCGCGTTTGACTTGGCCGCGGTAGTGGGCGCGGGCAATGATTTCTTGGCCGGGGTAGCAGCCTTTTTTAAAGTGAACGCCGCCTAAGGCCGTTTGGTTCAGCATTTGCGCCACGCAGGTTTCGGTGGTGGCGAGGCTGACCCAAGGATAGCCGCTGAGGATTTGCTGGCGCCACCATGCGGTTTCAGCGGTGGCGTCATGGCTGGCGGCAACTTGGTCGGCCAGGCCCAGAATCACTTCAGATTGATTCGGTAGGGTGATGTGCCAGCCGTGATCGTCTTGGCGGGCGGCAAACTGGTGCAGCGGCGTGTCGCCGGCCTGAATGGGCTCGGAGCCGGTGGTGAGGCCGGCCACAACGCGGGCGTCGCTTAAATCAATGCTGACCTTGGCGCGCATCACGAACATGCGCAGGCGCTTGGCCAAAGCCTCGGCTAGGTCTTTGGCCACCATCAGCCACAGCTCATCGCCGGTGTTTAACACCAGCATATTGGCGATGACGCGGCCTTTAGGCGTATTGTAAGTCGCATAGCAGGCGTGGCCGACGGCTAGGTCTTCGATGTGGTTAGACAATTGATTGTGTAAAAAAGTGGCGCGTTCTTCGCCGCTGAAGGCCAGCACGCTGAAAAACGGCAATAAACTGCTTTGGATTTGGGGCATGATTCTTCCTTATGGTCGGCATTTGGCGCCAACGTTGGTGCGTGTGAGGGGTGGTGGGGCGGCTAGGCCGCACCCACTGACCACTAAGGCTTAAACGTCAACTTCGACTTGATTGCCTTTTTCTTCCATCCAGGCGCGGCGGCTGGCGGCTTCGCCTTTACCCATTAGCTTCACGAATGTGCTTTGGGTGTCGGTTTGATCCTGCTCTTGGCTGCCGATGCGCACTTGCAATAAGCGGCGGGTGTCTGGATGCATGGTGGTGTCTTTTAACTGGTCGGGGTTCATCTCGCCCAGGCCTTTAAAGCGGCTGATGGCGTAGGCGGTGTCTTTGACGCCTTCGGCCTGTAGGCGCTCGAGAATGCTGTCTAATTCTTGCTGATCGAGGGCGTATAGCTTACGCGCTGGCTTATTTTTGCCCTGGGCGTTGACGTCGACGCGGAACAGCGGCGGTTGCGCCACGTAGATGTTGCCGTTGGCCACCAGTTTGGGAAAGTGGCGATAGAACAAGGTCAGCAGCAGCACCTGAATGTGGGCACCGTCGACGTCGGCATCGGACAGGATGGCGATTTTGCCATAGCGTAGGCCGCTGAGGTCGACGTTGTCTTTCGGGCCGTGTGGATCGACGCCGATGGCCACAGAAATGTCGTGAATCTCTGAATTCGAGAACAGCTGGTCTTTATGGACTTCAAAGCTGTTCAAGACCTTACCGCGTAGCGGCAAAATGGCCTGAGTGGCTTTGTCGCGGGCCAGCTTAGCTGAACCGCCGGCCGAATCGCCTTCGACCAAGAAGAGTTCGTTCTCACGCACGTCTTCGCTTTCGCAGTCGGTCAGCTTGCCCGGTAAAACCGCCACGCCTGAGCCTTTGCGTTTTTCAATTTTCTTCACCGAACGCAGGCGGGCCTGCGCTTGGCGAATGGCCAGTTCGGCGATTTTCTTACCGGCGTCTACGTTTTGGTTAAGCCATAGCTCAATCGGGTCGGTGGACACGCTGGCGACTAAGCGCAGGGCGTCACGGTTGGTGAGCTTGTCTTTGGTTTGGCCTTGGAATTGAGGGTCTAATAGGCGTGCTGACAGCACAAACGACACTTTGTTGAACACGTCGTCAGACTGAACCTTCACCCCGCGCGGTAATAGATTGTGTAGGGTGATGAAGTTGTTCACCGCATGGTAGACGGCCTGTTTGAGGCCGGCCTCGTGGGTGCCGCCTAGGGGGGTGGGGATGAGGTTGACGTAGCTTTCGTGGGCGGTGTTGCCTTCTTCCATCCAGGTGAGGGCAAAACTTGCGCCTTCGCCTTTGCTGAAGGTTTCGTGGTCGTCGTCGATGTAGTTGTCGGCGGCAAAAATCGGTACGGCCATTTCCTGACCGTCACAGAGTTCTAATAAATAGCTTTTTAAACCGTTAGGATAATGCCAGGTTTTTTCATGCTGTAGGCCATCACTGCCGATTTGCGACAGGCTCACCTTTACGCCGGGCAGCAACACGGCCTTGGCGCGCAATAGCCGTTCTAATTCGGCGATGACGTAGCGGCCGCTTTCAAAATACTTGGCGTTGGGCCAGACGCGCACCGTGGTGCCGGTGTCTTTCACCGCACACTTGCCAATTTGGGTCAGCGGTTCGATGACGTCGCCGCCGGAGAAAACAATGCGCCAAATGCCGCCTTCGCGTTTGACCGTGACTTCTAAGCGGTGGCTTAAAGCGTTAGTGACCGAAACGCCCACGCCGTGTAGGCCGCCGGAAAACGCATAGGCGCCGCCGTCTTTTTTATTAAACTTACCGCCGGCGTGCAGCTGGGTAAACACCAGTTCGACCACGCTGATTTGCTCAATCGGGTGTAGGCCAACGGGAATGCCGCGACCGTCGTCGGACACGCTCAAAGAGCCGTCTTCGTGAATGACGACTTCGACGTTTTGGGCGTAGCCGCCCAAGGCCTCATCCGCCGCGTTGTCGATGACTTCTTGGCAGATGTGGGTCGGGCTGTCGGTACGGGTATACATGCCCGGACGTTCTTTAACCGGCTCCAGGCCTTTTAAGATCTGGACGCTGCTTTCGTTATACTGTTTGTCGGTCATAGTGATGGCGCTTCTTCCCGTAGGCGGCAGAGCAGAACCCTGCCTTTAAGGTTGTGATGATGAGTCTTGGCAACGGTGGGTGTAGTCGGTGAGGGATTCCATGTGGCGCAAAAAGCGCGACAGCTCCAATAAAGCCCCTTCATAAACATCTCGTTTAAAGTCGATGACTTCTTCTATCGGTGCCCAATAGTCATGCCAGCGCCAGGCATCGAATTCCGGATGCGTGCTGGCGCGTAGCGAGACGTCCGATTCCTTACCGACCAGGCGCAGCAGATACCAAATTTGTTTTTGGCCTTTATAAGAGCCGCGCCATTCGCGGCGAACCCAATGTCTGGGCACGTCGTAGCGCAGCCAGTCGCGGGTACGGCCGAGGATCTTAACGTGTTGCGGCAATAAGCCGACTTCTTCGAGCAGTTCTCGGTACATGGCTGATTCAGGGCTTTCGCCAGGCTTGATGCCGCCTTGTGGAAACTGCCATGAGTGCTCGCGGATGCGTTTGCCCCAAAAAACTTCATTGCGTTGGTTGGTTAAAATAATGCCAACGTTGGGGCGATAGCCGTCTCTATCTAACATAATTTAATCGCCCAAAAATAAGGTTAATTTTCCCATAAAATAGGCATTTGCGCCACAGTTGACGACCAGCTCGTCCGCGCTAGATCAGGCTTGCATATGGCATGCTACTTTAATCTTGCCGATAATGGCTTGTCAATCGAGGAAAATCCACGTCTAATGGGCACCATCAAAAATGGGCCATAAGGCTATTTTTAACATAAGTTGATGAGTAATCGCGGAAATTAGGGTGGCAAACATGAAATATGCACGATTATTGGCCCTGCTCGCCACAATGAGCCTGGCCGCCTGCGGGCAAGAGGGAAAAGACACGGCGACGCCAAAAGCGCCAGCCCAGGTTTTAAACATTTATAACTGGTCAGACTACATCGACCCGGATACGGTGGCGGATTTTGCCCGAGCGCAGCAGATTAAGGTGCGTTACGACGTTTACGACAGCAACGAAATACTGGAAGCTAAAGTGTTGACCGGTCAGTCAGGCTACGACTTAGTCGGCCCTTCGGATAATTTTGTGCCCCGCCAAATTAAGGCCGGTGCCTACCAGAAGCTGAATAAGGCCTGGTTGCCGAACTATGATTTAATCAACCCCATGCTGTTGGACAAGCTCACCGCTGTGGACCCGGGCAATGAATACGTGGTGCCCAATTATTGGGGCATCAACACCTTGGCGATCAACGTTGATAAGGTGAAGGCTGCCTTGGGCGGCCCGCTGCCCGAGAATCCTTGGGACTTGGTGTTTGCGTCTGAATACACCGAGCGGCTACAGCGCTGCGGCATCAGCTATTTGGATTCGCCTTCAGAGATGTTTCCTTTGGTACTGAACTACATCGGTGCCGATCCAAACAGTCGTGAAGTAGCCGACTATGATCGGGCGGCAGAGGCCATGATGGCGGTACGCAAACACGTGAAACGCTTTGTGTCTGGCGGCTACATCGATGACATGGCCAGTGGCAACGTGTGTGTGGCGATTGGCTTTGGTGGCGATTTAAACATTGCCAAACGGCGCGCCATTGACGCGGGTAACGGCGTGGACATTGAGGTGTTGGTGCCTAAAACCGGTTTCGGAGTATGGATTGACACGTTTGCGATTCCGCGCGACGCCAAAAATGTGGCTCAAGCCCATGCCTTCATCAACGCCATGCTGGACCCTAAGGTGGCGGCGAAAAACGCCGACTTTGTGACTTATGCACCGTCTAGCTTACCGGCTCGGGCTTTAATGCAGCCAGAATACGCCCAAGACGACTCGATTTTCCCCAGCGACCAAGCCTTGGCTAAGGGTTTTGTGATCTTGCCGATGGCGCCAGAAACGGCGAAGCATTCCGTGCGCCTATGGCAACGGGTGAAGAGTGGTAAGTAGCTGTTAGGGCAGTGGGATTTTGACGTAAAGGCAGCTTAACTGTTGCCTTTACGTTGAGCATCCTGCATGCTAGCGTAAAAATAGGGCATAAAGTTTGAATAATACTTGTCACAAACGTGAAATAAACGTTTAATGACGCCCATGGCTGTTGACAGCCTCGGTTTGCTTTTTGTATCTGTGTATCTTGTTTGAAGAAATCCTCAAGGAGGAATAATGAAAAAGAAAGTTCTATTTGCGGTTGTGACATCGTTATTCTTGGCTGCCTGTGGTGGTGGTGATAAAGATCAAGCTGCTGCGCCAGCCCCGTCTCCTGAGCCAATCGACCAGGCCGCTGGCCCAAGTAAAGTGTTGAATATTTACAACTGGTCTGATTACGTTGACCCTCAAACCGTCACCGATTTTGAGCGCGCTCATAAAGTGAAAATTCGCTATGACTACTATGACAGCAATGAAACCTTAGAAGGTAAAGTGTTGACCGGTAAGTCTGGCTATGATTTGGTGGGTCCATCGAATGGTTTTGTGGGTCGTCAAATCCAAGCAGGTGCCTACCAAAAAATCGACAAGAGCAAGATTCCTAACTATGAGTTGATCAGTCCTGCGCTGTTGGAAAAAATGGCCATGACCGACCCTGGTAATGAATACGTAGTGCCGTTCTTCTGGGGCATCAACACCTTGGCGATCAACGTCGACAAAGTGAAAGAAGCTTTGGGTACGGATAAATTGCCGGACAATGAATGGGACTTGGTGTTTAATCCTGAGTATGCGCAAAAGCTGAAAAGCTGCGGTATCAGCCTATTAGACAGCCCGTTCGAAATGTACCCAGTGGCGATGAACTACGTGGGCGTGGACCCACAAAGCAGTGAGAAAGAAGACCTTGATCAGGCCACTGAGATGTTGCGTAAAGTGCGTCCCTTCATCAAGCGCTTTAGCTCGTCAGGCTACATCGACGACATGGCCCGTGGCGACCTATGCGTGGCGGTGGGCTACGGTGGTGATTTGAACATTGCCAAGCGTCGTGCCGAAGAAACCAATAATGGCGTGAAGCTATCGGTATTGGTGCCAAAAACCGGCTTTGGCGTGTGGATTGATTCGTTTGCCATTCCGGTGGACGCGCAAAATCTAGACAATGCCTATGCCTACATCAACAATGCCTTAGAGCCTAAGGTTGCGGCGAAAAACGGTGATTTTGTGACCTATGCTCCTTCTAGTACGCCTGCTAAGGCGCTGATGGACAAACAGTTCTCACAAGATCGTTCGATTTTCCCAAGCGATGACGACATGAAAAATGGCTTTGTGATGTTGCCTAAAGAGCCCAAAATGGTTCGCTACAGCGTGAAGCAGTGGCAAGGCTTGAAATCAGGCCAGAAGTAAGCATGCACATGCTGCTTTAATCAAAAACCCCGCCTTGGCGGGGTTTTTTTTATCATGAACGCTCGACGTCGGCTTGGCTTGCGTTCATGATAGGGCAAAGCGGTTAAACCGATGGCCCTAAAAGATAAGGATGAGGTTATGAACGACAGCACCCAACGTTTTGGCAGTAGAGTCACCGACTACATTAAATATCGGCCCAGCTACCCCCATGCTTTAATGGCGTATTTGGCCGAAGAGGTGGGCGTGGACGCCACCGCCGTGGTGGCCGATATTGGGTCCGGTACGGGTATTTTTACGGGCCTGTTGCTGGATCAGGTGGCGCAGGTGTATGCCGTAGAGCCCAATGAAGGCATGCGTCAAGCGGCCGAAACGCTGTTAGCCGCGGCGCCTAATTGGCTGTCGGTGCAAGGGCGTGCGGAAGCCACGGGTTTGCCGCCGGCTTCGGTGGATGTGGTGACCATGGCTCAGGCTTATCACTGGGTGGATCGCGACTTAGCCATTCCTGAGTTTCAACGTATTTTGAAGCCAGGCGGTAAAGTGGTGCTGGTGTGGAATAATCGGCTTATGGACACGCCGTTTTTACGCACCTACGAGGCGCTGCTGCAAACCTATGGCACCGACTATACCGAAATCAACCATCAGCATTTGCGTCAAGCCGACATCCAAGCCTGCTTCGATGGGCCGTTCACTAAGCGGGTGTTTACCAATCAGCAGCTGTTTGACTATGCAGGCTTAAAAGGGCGGGCGCTGTCTAGCTCCTATGTGCCTGCGGCCGATACGGCGGCATTCTCCGAATTTGAGCAAGCCCTATACGAGTCGTTCTGTACCCATCAACGAGGTGGGAAAGTGGCGTTTAATTATGATGCTGAAGTGTATTGGGGTGAGGTCAAAAAATCTTGATAAGGCGTTTTGACGGCCTTAAGGGCTTGTTGTGACGTCTGTTTTTACCCACACTTTGATGACAGGGGCTGCGTTTTCTTACTAAATTATATTGATGGCAATTTAAAGCATGCTAGAGTGAAGTGGTTGTTGAATCGAAACGTTGTAGCGCTGGTGAATCATATAAACGGTCTGCCCTTTGTCGGCATGAACCCATCCGTGTGTGAGAAACAATCGAGGAGAAACAAGCATGACGCATAAATCCATCATGATGACGGCAATACTGTCGCTTTTTTTGGCCGCCTGTGGCGGTGAATCCCAGCCGGCGGCGCCGGCGCCTAGCACCGACGGCACCGATCCGCCTGCCACCACCGCTGATGGTGGTTTCCTGAATATTTACAACTGGTCTGACTATGTCGATCCACAAACCGTGGCCGACTTTGGGAAGGCCCATAACCTCACCATTCGCTACGACTATTACGACAGCAACGAGGCCTTAGAAGGCAAGGTGTTGACCGGTAAGTCTGGCTACGACATTGTGGCTCCGACCATTGGCTTTGTGGGCCGCCAAATTCAGGCCGGTGCCTACCAAAAGCTGGATAAAAGCAAAATTCCCAATTACAGCCTGATCAGCCCCGTACTGCTGGAGAAAATGGCTGTGGCCGACCCGGGTAATCAGTACGCCGTGCCCTTTTTCTGGGGCATGAACACGATTGGCATCAACGTAGATAAAGTGAAGGCCGCCTTAGGCGACATGCCCATGCCCGAGAATGAGTGGGATTTGGTGTTTAACCCCGACTATGCGAAAAAGTTGCAAAGCTGCGGCATCAGCATCTTAGACAGCCAGTATGAAGTGCTACCGATTGCGCTGAATCATATGGGTAAAGACCCTCAGAGCAATAATAAAGACGACTTAATGGCCGCCGTCGACATGATGGGTAAGGTACGGCCTTACATTAAGCGCTTTAGCTCATCTGGCTACATCGACGACATGGCGCGCGGCGATTTATGCGTGACTTTAGGCTATGGCGGCGACATCCACATTGCCCAACGCCGCGCCGAAGAGGCTAAAAATGGCGTGAAGCTGAAGGTGTTTGCGCCTAAGGCTGGTGTGGGCCTGTGGGTGGATTCGTTCATGCTGCCGGTGGATGCGAAAAACCTCGACAATGCCTATGCCTACATCAACGATGCGCTTGATCCTAAAGTGGCGGCTAAAAATGGCGACTTTGTCAGCTATGCACCGTCTAGCGTACCGGCCAAGGATTTGATGAAGCCTGAGTTTGTCAATGAGCCGTCTATTTTCCCCACCGACGATGTCTTAAAAAACAGCTTTATGCTGCTGCAAAAAGACCCCGAAACGGTGAAATACAGCGTGCGCCTGTGGCAGCAGCTCAAATCCGGTAAATAAATTTAGCCACAAGGAAAGCCAGCGTTCGCTGGCTTTTTTTTCGGGTTAATCGGCTGTGGCCGTGAGGCACAGCGCTTCGATGATGTCGTGCATGGTTTTTTGGGTTTGGGTCATGATGCGCTTATTGGAGGTGGCCATGAATAGCTTGTTGACCAGCTGCGGCGACGCAATTGGGTAGGCGCTGAGCTTCTCTGGATTAGCCACCAAGGCCAGCGTTTGGCGCGACAAAATGGCGTAGCCCATGCCTTCGCACACCAGCTCTAAGATGGTGTTGACGCTGTTCATTTCCAAAATGGTGTTGGGCTTACAGCCGATTTTGGCCATTTCCACTTCGACCAGCATGCGATAGCTGTTGGGGTGGCTGGGTAAAATTAAAGGCAGGCTGGCGACGTCGCTGAGTTGAAAGTCGGTTTGGCCGCGTAGGGCCACATCGCCGCTGGGGGCAATGAGGCACAGATGATCTTTGGCTAAGAGGCTGATCTCAAGGTCGGGCGAAAACGCTGGATTGTGCAAAAGGCCCATGTCGAGGCGGCCAGTCAACAGGCCTTCTTCGATGACAGAGGTTAAGCCTTCCATGATGATTAGGCTGGCGTGGGGCAGCTGCTGACGAAAAGCGCGGGTAAGCGGGACGGCTAAAAGCTTGGCCATGGTCGGCGGTAGGCCAATGGTGACGCGGCCTGATAGCTGGCCTTGGGTGACGGCCTCATGGGCGCGTTCAACTTGATGTAAGATGCCGCGACAGTGTTCTAACAGCACCTTGCCTGCATCGGTTAGGGTCACGCCGCGGCCGTTACGGATGAGTAGGTTTTGGTGTAGGTCGACTTCAAGGCGGCGAATTTGGCGGCTTAAAATCGGTTGGGCGATGTCTAAGAAGTGCGCGGCCTTGGTGAAGCTGCCCATTTCGGCGACGTGGGTGAAATACCGCAACTGCTTGAGGTCCATTGGGGGATCGTTCAGCATGGTCATTCTCCGTTTCTCTGTCTGAATCTGTTTTTGTAGTTATGCATTTTTGTACTATCTACTAGTCTTGTTTTTATATTTATAAGCATAGCGTAATTTCATAAGATGGTCATCAGCTCTGGGGGGAAGTGTGTCGGCTTCGACACAGCCCCATCCACTTATATTTGCTGAAGGTGATGCTGATGCCACAACAACTCACCGTGCCTTGCTGCCTCATGCGCGGCGGCACGTCTAAAGGGCCATTTTTTAATCTGGCCGATCTGCCGCCTGCTGGCCCTGCTCGTGACCAACTGCTGTTGGCGATAATGGGCTCGCCTGATCGTCGCCAAATTGATGGGCTAGGCGGTGGGCATGCCCTCACCAGCAAGGTGGGCATGGTGTCGCTTGGGGATTTAGCCCAAACCGGTGCCGACCTACATTTTCTCTTTGCCCAATTACAGCCCGAATCCGACCGTGTCGACACCACGCCTAACTGCGGCAATATGCTGGCGGCCGTGGTGCCGTTTGCCCTAGAGAGCGGCTTGATTCAGGCTCGGGGTGAGCACACCACGGTGCGGGTATTGACCGAAAACACCGGCATGCTCAGCGACATCACCGTACACACGCCTAATGGCGTCATCAATTATGAGGGTGAGGCGCGTATTGACGGCGTGCCTGGCGTGAGTGCGCCGATTCACATCCGCTTTTTGGATACGGCTGGATCGGTGTGCGGCAGCCTTTTGCCCACAGGCCAAGCGCTGAACGTATTTGACGTGCCGAACCTTGGGCGTATTGAGGCGACCTGCATCGATAACGGCATGCCGATGGTGTTGGTGCGCGCAACAGACTTTGGCTGTAACGGCCAAGAGGGCGTGGCTGAGTTGAACGCCGATAAAGTCTTGAAAGAACGGCTGGAGGCGCTACGCCTGATGGCAGCCCAACAGATGGGCTTAGGCGATGTGGGCGCTAAAAATTATCCCAAGATGTGCCTGTTGTCGCCGCCACAGCAGAGCGGGGCAATCAACACCCGCTGCTTTATTCCTCACGTTTGCCACGAAGCCATCGGCGTGCTGGCGGCGGTGACGGTAGCTACGGCCTGCGTGTTACCTGAGTCGATTGCCTACGGCCTCAGCCAAGGCGGTGTTGCTAAGACGCTGTCCCCCCTATTGTCGATTGAACACCCCAGCGGCGAATTCAGCGTGGCGTTGAGCTTGGCCGAGGATGGCAACGGCCAGACAACGGTGGTGGGTGCAGCCTTGCTGCGTACCGCCAGATTAATCATGAAGGGCGAAGTCAGCGTTTTGGCCAGTAGCCAGACCTAGACGCGCATTCGTTTGATCAAGGAGAAAAAATGAGTTTAATTATTGATTGCCACGGGCATTACACCACGGCGCCTGAGGCGTTGGCGCGCTGGCGTGAGCAGCAGATTGCCGGCATCACGCAGCCTAGCCTCAAGCCTAGAGCATCAGACTTAGTCATCAGCGACGATGACATTCGCGAAAGCATCGAAACCAATCAGCTGCGTCTGATGAACGAACGTGGCTCAGACCTGACGATTTTTTCGCCGCGTGCCAGTTTTATGGCCCACCACATTGGCGACTTTGAGGTGTCGGCAACGTGGGCGGCGCTGTGTAATGAGTTGTGTTACCGCGTGGCGCAGCTGTTTCCCGATCGCTTTATGCCGGCGGCCATGCTGCCGCAGTCGCCAGGCGTGCCGATTGAAAGCTGTTTGCCCGAGTTAGAAAAATGCGTGCATGAATACGGTAACGTGGCCTTGAACTTAAACCCTGATCCTTCTGGCGGTCATTGGACGTCGCCGCCCTTAACCGATCATTACTGGTATCCGCTGTATGAAAAAATGGTTGAGTATGACCTGCCAGCCATGATTCACGTGAGCACCAGCTGCAACGACTGTTTTCACACCACGGGCGCGCATTATTTAAACGCCGGCACCACGGCCTTTATGCAGTGCCTCAGCGGTGATTTGTTCAAAGACTTTCCCACCTTAAAGTTTTTAATCCCCCACGGTGGCGGTGCCGTGCCCTACCACTGGGGCCGCTTTCGAGGTCTGGCGCAGGTATTGAAAAAACCCGAGCTAGAGAGCCACTTATTAAACAATATTTTCTTTGATACCTGCGTGTATCACCAAGACGGGATTGATTTATTGACCAAGGTGATCCCCGTCGACAATATTTTATTTGCGTCCGAAATGATTGGTGCGGTGCGCGGCATCGACCCGCGTAGCGGCTATTATTTTGACGACACCAAGCGTTATATCGAAGCGGCTGACTTAAGCGCCGCTGCGCGCCATCAAGTTTATGAAGCCAATACCCGCCGCGTGTTTACGCGCGTCGATGCACAGCTCAAAGCGAAAGGATGCTAAATGTCTCGTTCACTCTTAAATCAGCTGGGGGTGGTCAAGCAACACATTGACCGCGCCGACCCTCAGGCGGTGGCGATTTTGGCCCAGTTTGGCAGCGCCACGATTCACGAAGCGATGGGCCGAGTCGGCTTAATGAAGCCTTATTTGCGGCCGATTTATCCACAGGCAAGGCTGTGCGGTACGGCGGTGACGGTGCTGCTACAGCCGGGCGATAACTGGATGATGCACGTGGCGGCGGAGCAGATTCGTCCTGGCGACGTTGTCGTGGCAGCCTGCACCACGGACAACGAAGACGGCTTTTTTGGCGACCTCTTGGCAACCTCGTTTCGCGCCCAGGGAGCCGTGGGGTTGGTCATCGATGGCGGCGTGCGCGACGTGGTCGACCTCACCGAAATGGGCTTTCCGGTGTTTAGCCGTGCCATTCACGCTAAGGGCACGATTAAGGCCACTTTAGGTTCGGTGAATATTCCTGTGGTGTGCGCCGGCGCCTTGGTTGAGCCGGGCGACGTCATCATTGCCGATGCCGACGGCGTGGTGGTGGTGCCAGCGGCTAAGGCCATGCAGATCGCCGCAGCGGCGCAAAAGCGCGAGGCCAATGAGGCGGATAAGCGGGCGCTGTTTGCCAGTGGCACCTTGGGGCTAGATTACTACCAGATGCGTGAATCATTGGCCCAAGCGGGCCTTACCTATATTGACTAAAAAGGAAGCTGATTGATGGCAATAACCGAGATCACCCCAGGCTGGCTGCCTTTTTACCCTAACCCGAGCCGACCTCAGTTTCAACTGCCAGACGGCGCCGTTGACGCCCATTGCCATGTGTTTGGGCCGGCGGCTGAGTTTCCCTATGCGCCAGAGCGTAAATACACGCCTTGTGATGCGTCTAAAGCCCAGCTGTTTGCGCTACGTGATCGGCTCGGCTTTAGCCGCAACGTCATTGTTCAGGCGACGTGCCACGGCGCCGACAACAGCGCTTTGGTGGATGCGTTAATGGCTGCCGATGGCCTTGCTCGCGGTGTGGCCACGGTGAAGCCAAACATCAGCGACGCGGAACTAGAGGCGCTGCACGCGGCCGGCGTGCGCGGCGTGCGGTTTAATTTTGTGAAGCGCCTAGTCGACTTTACCCCTAAGGCTGAGCTATTAGCGATAGCTGAACGCATTGCGCCCTTGGGCTGGCACATTGTGGTGTATTTTGAAGCGGTGGATTTGCCTGAACTGTGGGATTTTTTCACTGCCTTGCCTACCGTGGTGGTGGTCGATCATATGGGGCGCCCCGACGTGAGCTTGCCGTTAGACGGGCCTGAGTTTGCTTTGTTTGTGCGCCTGATACAGGAACACCCCAATATATGGAGTAAAGTATCTTGTCCAGAGCGCTTAAGCATGAGTGGGCCTAAGGCTTTGAATGGCGAGCAATATGCCTATGCCGACGTGGTGCCGTTTGCCCGCCATGTGGTGGCCACTTTTTCGGATCGGGTGTTGTTTGGCACCGACTGGCCGCACCCGAATTTAAAAGACCATATGCCCGATGATGGCCTATTGGTGGATTACATTCCGCAAATAGCCCCCACCGAGGCGTTACAACAACAATTATTGGTGACCAATCCGCTACGCCTCTACTGGCCAGAGCTCGGTTGAGTGACCATACAAAGGAGAATGCTGTGTCTGATGATCAAGCCTATAAAAACATCCCCGGCACCACGATTTTTGATGCCGAACAGTCCCGTAAGGGGTTTCATCTGAATCAGTTTTGCATGTCGCTGATGACGCCGGAAAACCGCGCCCGCTTTAAGGCAGATGAGCGCGCCTACTTAAACGAATGGCCGATGACGCAGGCGCAAAAAGACGCAGTGATGGCGCGTGATTTAAACCAATGCTTAGCCCTTGGCGGCAATATTTACTTTTTGGCCAAAATCGGCGCCACCGATGGCCTGTCTTTTCAGCAAATGGCGGGCAGCATGACCGGCATGACGGAAGAAGCCTACCGCGACATGATGATTGCGGGCGGGCGTAAGCCAGAACCTAAGCCCACGGCAGGAGGAGAATCGTAATGGCCAAAATCACCGCCAGCGTCTACACGTCGCACATTCCCGCCATCGGCGCCGCCTTAGACTTAGGCAAAAGTCATGAGCCGTATTGGCAAAAAGTGTTTCAAGGCTATGAGGCCTCTCGTGCGTGGCAAAAAGCCAACCGGCCCGACGTGGTGTTCCTAGTGTACAACGACCATGCCAATGCCTTTAGCCTCAATTTAATCCCAACCTTTGCCCTCGGCACGGCCGAGCGTTTTGCCATCGCGGACGAGGGCTGGGGGCCGAGGCCTGTGCCTGAGGTGGTGGGCCATCCAGAATTGGCGGCCCATATTGCCCAGTCTTTGATTCGCGAAGATTTTGACTTAACCATTGCCAACGAACTGCCGGTAGACCACGGCTTGACCGTGCCGATGTCGCTGATGTTTGGTCAAGTAGCAAAATGGCCTTGCGCCGTCATTCCACTACACGTCAATGTCGTGCAATATCCCGTGCCCTCTGGCGCACGCTGCTTTGCCCTCGGCCAGGCCATCCGCCGCGCCGTCGCAAGCTATGGTGAAGATTTAAACGTCCATATTTGGGGCACCGGGGGCATGAGCCACCAGCTGCAAGGCCCGCGCGCCGGCCTCATCAATGAGTCATGGGATACGGCCTTTTTGGATCAATTAGTGGCCGACCCAGAGGGCCTTTCTAAAAAACCACATCTAGACTATGTGCAAGAAGCTGGCTCTGAAGGCATTGAGCTGGTGATGTGGCTGATTGCGCGAGGGGCGATGAATTTAGATGCCACGCCTAAGGTCGTGCACCGCTTTTATCACGTCCCGGCGTCTAATACTGCTGTGGGCCATTTGATTTTAGAAGATCAATCACCTCAACTTAAAGGGAATCACGCATGAAAACCATCAACGTTGCCCTAGTGGGTACGGGGGCCTTTGGGATCAAACACCTAGAGGCGATTCAAAACATCGAACACGTGGCTGTGGTGTCCATTGTTAGCAAGGATCAAGCATCGGCCCAAAAAGTGGCCGCAGCCTATGGTGTGGCTCACCATACCGATGATTTAGCCGAAACCTTGGCCATGCCTGAAGTAGATGCGGTGATTTTGTGTACGCCGACGCAGATGCATGCGGCCCAAACCTTGCAGTGCTTGCGCGCGGGCAAACACGTCGAAGTTGAAATTCCGCTGGCCGACAGCTGGGCCGACGCCGATGAGGTGTGGCAGCTGACGCAGGCACAGCCGCAGCTGGTGGCGATGGTGGGACACACGCGCCGTTTTAACCCCTCGCATCAGTGGCTACACCATAAAATTCAAAAAAAGGCGTTAAGCCTGCAGCAGATGGACGTTCAAACCTATTTCTTTCGGCGTCAAAACATCAATGCTTTAGGTGAGCCACGTTCTTGGACCGATCATCTACTGTGGCACCACGCCGCGCATACAGTGGATTTGTTCCAATATCAAACCGGTGAGCCAGTGGTTCAGGCCCACGCCATTCAAGGGCCGATTCATCCAGAACTGGGCATTGCCATGGATATGTCCATCCAGCTAAAAGCCCGCAATGGCGCCATTTGTACCCTGTCGCTGTCGTTTAATAACGATGGCCCTTTGGGTACGTTTTTCCGCTATATTTGTGATCACGGTACTTATGTGGCACGCTATGATGATTTGGTGGATGGCCATGAGCAGGCCATTGACGTCAGCCAAGTTGACGTGTCGATGAACGGCATTGAATTACAGGACCGTGAATTTTTTAACGCCATTCGTGAGGGCCGATCGCCTAATGCCAGCGTTGCCAGCGTGATTCAGTGTTATCGCGTTTTGGCCGATCTGGCGCGGCAGCTTGACGCCTGAAGGGCATAAAGGTATCTGGCCACCGTTTTGGGGCCGCCTTAGGGTGGACAGGTGGGCACAGAGGGACAGGAATCTTTTTAAGGAGTGTGGACATGAATCCAACAGCATATCAGCAGTTTGATCTTCAACCGATTGGCCGTCAATGGCGCTCAGGCTCATCCAATGCGGTATTGACCAACCTTAACCCCTATACTCAAGCGCCTTTGTTGACGCTGGCTATGGCGAATCAGGCCGACGTCGATGAAGCTTACCAAACTGCTGCCGAAGAACAACGGGCGTGGGGTGAGACTTTGCCTCAAGCGCGCGCTCAGGTCTTGTATCAGGTGGCCAGCATTATTGAGGCGCGTTTTGAAGAATTGGCCGACTGGCTGTGCCAAGAGTCGGGCAGTACCTATTTAAAGGCCAGCATTGAATTAGACAGCGCCAAGAATATTGTGCTGGCGTCGGCCGCAATGGCCACTCAGGCGCATGGATTGATCTTGCCTTCGGCCATTGCGAATCAAGAGAGCCATGCCTATCGTTTGCCCTTAGGCGTGATCGGGGTGATCAGTCCGTGGAATTTCCCATTTCATCTGAGCATGCGTTCGGTGGCACCGGCCTTGGCCTTAGGCAATGCGGTGGTGATTAAGCCGGCCAGCGACACGCCTGTGACCGGCGGGCTGCTCTTAGCCAAAATTTTTGAGCAAGCAAGCTTGCCCGCGGGAGTTTTGAGCGTGGTGGTGGGCTCAGGGCGAGACATCGGGGACTATTTTGTCACCCACCCAGTACCGTCTTTGATTTCGTTTACCGGCTCTAGCCAAGTGGGCCATCGGGTGGGCCAGATGGCGATGTCGCCGCCGCTGAAGCGCGTGGCGCTGGAGTTAGGCGGCAATGCGCCGCTGGTGGTGTTGGACGATGCCGATGTGGAAGAGGCGGCTCATGCCGCCGTGGTGGGGCGGTTCTTGCATCAGGGGCAGATCTGTATGAGCACCAATCGGGTCATCGTGGCCGAGGCGATTCACGATGCGTTTGTGGCCGCCGTGTTGCGACGGGTTAAGGCCTTGCCAGTGGGGGACCCTGCCGACCGAGACACCATTGTTGGCCCCTTGATTAATCCGCAGCAGGTTCAGAGCGTGCAAGCCAAGATTGAACAGGCCAAGCGCGATGGCGCTCAGCTGGTTTTTGGCGGCGAGATTGTTGGCCAAATAGTGCCGCCGCACGTGTTTATTGACGTTCAACCAGACTGGGCGATCGCCGCCGAAGAAACCTTTGGGCCGGTGCTGCCCATTTTGAAAGCGCGCGACGACGCCCATGCTTTGGCCTTAGCCAATGCCACCGAGTATGGCTTGTCCAGCGCCGTGTTTACTCAAGATCAGGCGCGCGGTCTGCGTTTTGCTCGCGGCATTCGGGCGGGCATGACCCACATCAACGACATCAGTGTAGACGACCAACCCAATGCGCCTTTTGGCGGCGAGAAGAATTCTGGCTTAGGCCGCTTTAACGGCGAATGGGTGCTGGCTGAATTCACGCGGCTACAGTGGGTGACGATTCAAAACCAGCCTCGACCTTATCCTTTTTAAAGCGTTAAACGCTGGATGTACGACTAAGCCCACCGCTGCGTGGGCTTTTTGACGGCCTTACTTATCGCCGCTCTGATGTGGGCGTACAATAGGCGCCAGCTTGACGCTGGCGCAGCAAGGTCATCATCCGTATTTGTTATAGCTAATAGATAGATTTGCGTCTTTTAGATCTGCTTATTTGTTTGCATAATGAATTAGGAATAAAACAGGGCGGTTGCGCCCATACAATACAACAGCGTCTATAAAGGATTTAGAGGAGTGGTGAAATGAGCGAACCCCAGCAAGGTGCGGTAAACGTCCAGCACTTTATGAATGAGCATCGGTTTTCCCGATTTCAATGGCTGATTTTTGGCCTCTGTTTTTTGGTGACCTTATTTGATGGTTTTGACACCGCTGCCATTGGCTATGTAGCGCCCAGCCTAATCGGTGAGTGGGGCATAGAAAAGGCCGATTTAGCGCCGGTGCTGAGCGCTGCGCTTTTGGGCTTGGCGTTTGGGGCAGTGTCTTTTGGGCCAGTGGCGGATAAGGTGGGCCGTAAAAAAGTGCTGATTGTGTCGGTGCTGATTTTTGCCTTGGGCTCTTGGGCCTCTGCGGTGGCCTCATCGCTGACGCAGCTGGAGCTGTTTCGGTTTGTGACCGGCATCGGTCTGGGCGCGGCCATGCCTAATGCGGTGACCCTATTGAGTGAATACTGCCCGGAAAAGCGCCGTTTTTTCTTGGTCAATACCATGTTCTGTGGTTTTCCCGTTGGGGCGGCTTTAGGGGGCTTTTTGGCCGCCTGGATGATTCCAGCGTTTGGCTGGCGCAGCGTCTTATGGTTAGGAGCGATTGCGCCTGCGCTATTGGTGGTGGTGATGCTGTTGGTGTTGCCCGAGTCAGTGCGTTATCTGGTGGCCAAGGGTAAACCTCAGGCGCAGATTCAAAAAATATTAAGTAAAATCGACGCCAGCGCCCAAGCCATACCGGCCTTTTTCTTAACCGAAACCCAGCCTGAGCTGGCCGGTAATCAAAGCGGCATCCGCGTGGTGTTGTCGCGCCACTATTGGCTGGGTTCGGTGGCGCTGTGGGTGACTTATTTCATGGGCTTGGTGATCTTTTATGGGGTGATTAACTGGATGCCGTTGTTGTTTAAAGAGGCCAATATGCCGCCGGCGATGGGCTCGGTGGTGACGGGGCTGTTTGCCTTGGGCGGTTTGGGCGCCATCGCCAACGGTTGGCTGATGGACAAATACAATCCCAACCGTTTGATTACCTTGTTTTGGGTGTTGACGGCGCTCTTGGTGGCCCTCATTGGCGTGGTGGCGAGTATGGATATGACGCTATTGGTGGTGGTGATCGTGTTGGCCGGTATTGTGATGAATACGGCGCAGTCGTCTATGCCGTCTTTTGCCGCCAGCTTTTATCCCACGTCGGGACGAACGACAGGCGTGTCGTGGATGTTAGGTCTTGGGCGTTTCGGCGGCATCGCGGGGTCGTTCTTAGTGGCGCAGCTGATTGCGCGCAACCTTAACCTTACCCAGATCTTTTTGATTTTAGCCGTGCCTGCCCTAATTGCGGCCGGGGCACTGGTGATTAAAAGCGTTTTTTATCCTCAGGCGCCGTCGTCTCACTAAGCGTGTTAAAGGACATAAGACACCCAGGCCTTGGTCTGGGTGTTTGGCTTTCTGGCCTAGTCTTTATCCAATAAATGCTGTTCTGCCTTTTGTAATCTGGCCTTAAGCTGATTGCTGCGATGGCTAAAATTTTGTGTTTGGCGCAGATAAACGCCGCCTTGCTCTAGGTCTTGATCATCGGTGAAAGTAAACCAGCCCTTAGGGCTGATCCAGCCGGTGACGTCACCGCGCTTCACCAGTGCGCCGGCCTGGTCATAGGCGGGATTAGGGTCGAGTAGGTCGCGGCCAAAGGTATAGACTTCGGTTGGCTCTTGAGTGAGGCCTAAAATCGTGGGTAAGACATCGTAATGAGAGGCGTAGCGCGCGTCTTGGCCAGGCGTGATGCTGCCGTCGGGCGCATAGATGATGAGGGGAATATGAAACGCATTGTTCAAATCACCATCGCCAGTGGCAGACAGTACGTGGTCGGCGGTTAGAATGAAGACGGTGTTTTGATACCAGTCTTGGGTGGCCGCCCAGGTCATGAACTGGCGTAAAGACCAGTCAAAATAGCGCACCGTATTCAGAAAAGCTGCTTCGCTGCCGGGCTCATGTGTATAGGTATGGAATTCAGCACCGGGGTCGGGAAAGGGGTTGTGGGTAGAGCCCGTAAACAAGAAGGCAAAAAAGGGCGCGGGCTGCTGTGCCTGTTGCCGCTGTAGGTGCTGGGCGAGAAACATCAGCGTTTCGTAGTCCCAGCCCCAGCTGGAATGCTGTGGATAATCACGCAATAAAGGGTAGTCTTCGCGCCCGAAATAATCTTGAAAGCCGACGCTGTGGGCGATGCCGTCCATGTAAAACGAGCGGCGGTTAGAGGCTTGCAGCATGGTGGTGCGATAGCCGCGCCGATTCAATAAGGTGGCCACGCGCGGGATGTTGTGGCGCTCTAGGCCCCAGCCTAGGTAAGGCTGGCTTTCAAACAGGGGGACGGAGGTCAATAAAGACTGTACGCCTTCAATACTGCGTTGGCCTGATGAATAAAAGTGGGTCCAGCTGCGTGACTGGGGCAAGAGCTCATCCAAGAAAGGCGTGATGCCGCGCTGTTGGCCGCTGAGGCCGTCGACGTATTTAAAGCTTAGGCTTTCCACCGCAATCAAAATCACGTTTTTAGGTGGCGTGGCGGGGTTTTGAGGCGCGTGGCTTTGCCGGCCGCTTAAAGCTGGTGCCGTATTCAGCCAGGCGCTCAGCTCGGCTGGGCTAAAGTAATTCAGCTCATGCTTATTGTCGAGCTTGCCCTGTAGGCTTTGGCGAAGGGTGTGCAGCATATTGAAGGCGCCATTTAGGCCTAGCGCTGCTTGGCGCTCATCGCCATAGGTGAAGGCATCGACGGCTTTAATGGTTTTGCCCGTGAGCTGAAAGCCGCGAATGCCCAATAACATGAGGCTGAGGCACAGCAGCATAAAGGCGATGGCCACTAAACCTTGGCGCAGGGTGTGGATGGGCGTGGGCTTAAGCTTGGCCGCGGCACGAACGATGCAGCGCTGCCAGAGTAGGCCTAAGGCCACGGCGCCCACGGCTGCGATGGCGGTATAGGGCCAAAATGGGCCTAGAGCAAAATCGATTAGGCCGCTGGCGTCTTCGCTGAGCACCAAGACTTCGCGATCAATGTGGCGATACACTTCGCCAAAATAGGCCACGTCGGCCAGGGTTAAAGCCCAGAGGCCAAGCAGGCAACCAAACATCAACCACAGCAGAATGCGCCGTAGGCGTGGCGTTTGTAGCGGCGGCAGCGGCAGTAAAAAGACGATGAAGAGCGGGGTTAAAGCGCTGACGCTGATGGACACGTCAAACTTAAGCCCTATCCAAAACGCTTGGGCCAGCTGTAAGGGAGACAATACGGCAAAATAGTCATGATAAATGGCCCAATAGCTCAGGCGTAGGCCGCCAAACACGATGAGGGCAAAAAGGGTGACTTTGAGCGTCAATAATAAGGATCGAATCATGGCGACACGTGGGCATGTGCGTGTTGTTATGGAGCGCGCAACAGGCAGACCATCTTAAATGAGAGAGCCGATGATTATACGCTTAAGTTGCTGGTTTAAAAATGGGAAAATGGCATGCCTAAAGAGGACGCCAGTAGTCGATGCGATTCAGTGACGCGCATAAAAAAACCACGGCCGAGTGGCCGTGGTTGGAGCGGTAGGCTTAAACCAAAATAAACGGGTTGGCACCGCCGCGAGCGTATTCGGTTTCGTTCATCAATAGATCAAGGGCTAAAGAGGCTACGTCGTCGGCAATAGGGTCAACCAGTTGATCTTTACTCATGGAGAATACCTTACGGTAGCCATGGCAATCGTGGCAGCTTTCGGCCTGCACGCTTTTATAGGGTGCTGATTTTTGTTCGGCAATGCTGTGTAAGGCTACGTTTTTATTGCTGTCGCAATAGGTACAGCGGGCGCGAATCATATTCCACTGTGATTGGCATAAAGGGCAATGTACATAGCGTAAATTCACCAGCTTGCTGTCGATTTTAATCACGCTGGCTACGGCTTGGCTGCCGCAGCAAGGGCAGCTGTCTTTTTGTACTTTGCCTAAATAATCCAGCGCCTGCCACTCGGTTTTGGCCGAGTGAAGCGCCCACTGGGTCCAGATGACTTGCAAGGCGGCCAAGATGAAGAGTTTGCTGCCCTTATCAATACTGGCCTGCTCGTCGTCGCTGAGGGCGGCTGTGGCCCAGGCATTTAACGTGGCCTCATCTTGCTGCTGCAATGACTCAATGATGCTCTGAGTGGCGCTCGGTGCCGTGGCGGTGACGCTGTTTAAAATGTGTTGTAGTACCTCTAGCCAAGCGTGCGGCAGAGCCACTTGGTCTTTGTGGTAGGGCACGAGGCCGCTTAGGCTTGGTTGAGCCAGATCGGCGAGGGTGGCTAAGGCATCGTGTTGCGCTTGAGCGATGTGGCCCAGAAAGCTTAAAAAGTCGGCCAGCTCATGGCCTTGGGCCAGGCTGTTGAAGCGGGCAGCGCGCTTTTGGAACACGGCAGCGTCTGGCTTAAGGTAAAAGTCGGGCAGCATGGACGACGATGATTGGGCAATTTTTTCAGGCGTGCTGATGGGCGTGGTTTGGGCCATGGAAAATCCTTTATGGGCTAGGCTATAAAGCCTTGCGGATGCGTGTAAATATTCTGTTTATGAGGGCGGGCAAAGCCCACCAGCGTCATGCCAACCTGTTGTGCGAGGTCGACGGCAAAAGCGGTCGGTGCGGACACGGCCACCAGGCAACCGATGCCGATGGTGGCGGATTTTTGCACCATTTCGTAGCTGGCGCGGCTGGACACTAGGGCAAAGCCTTGCTGAACGTCTTGTTCGGTTTTACTGAGCCAGCCGACCAGTTTGTCCAGGGCGTTGTGGCGGCCCACGTCTTCAAACACTTTGAGAATGTCGCCGTCTAAGCTCACCCAAGCGGCGCCATGAATGGCGCCGGATAAGGCGCGTAAGGGCTGGGCCGTGGGAAAGGCAGTTAAGGCCTTGGGTAGCGCCGCCAGCGATAGCGCCGGCCCGCGCTGAATCGGCGCCAGCATGCGAGATACGGCCTGAAGGTTTTCAACCCCACACAGGCCGCAGCCGGTGCGGCCAGCCAAGGTGCGGCGGCGTTCTTTAAGGCCGACAAAACGCTCGGAGGCGATGTCTAGGCGCACTTCAATGCCGGCGCTGGTGTGGATGATGTCTATATCGTAGAGCTCAGACGCATGGTTTAAAATGCCTTCGCTGAGGCTAAAGCCAAGGGCAAAATGTTCTAAGTCACAGGGTGAGGCCAGCAGCACGGCATGGGAAATGCCGTTATAGGTTAAGGCCACTGGTACTTCTTCGATCAAGATGTCTTCGGCGGCCACCAGCGGCTGATCGGCCTCATGCTTGAGGAGGGTTCTGCTGGCGGTGGGCTGATATTCAGGCGTGATCTCAGTCATACGGGCTCTTTAAGGTCAGGATAAAAAAGGACAACAGCCAGTATCATCATACTGGCTGTTGTCGGACGTGGCTTACTTTTTCTTTTTCGGCGCGTGGTCGTGATGACCACTGTCCTTGCCGGTCACTTCACGATACCAGCGCGGATGGTGCTTCTTGGCCCAGTTCTCGGTCACGGTGCCTTCCACCATGGCGTTGATGGTGCCGCGAATCCAAATTGCTGCGTACACGTGCACAATGATGCTGGCAATCAGCGCCAAAGCGGCGGCCGCATGCAGCAATAGGGCGATGCGAATCAGTGGAATCGGGAAGTATTCAGCAAAATACGGACGCCAAGCCATGATACCGGTGAGGATGAGGGTCAGCATGCAGGCACACATCACCCAGAACATCATTTTTTGGCCGGCATTGTATTTGCCGGTGTCACCGACTTCTTCGCCTTTAAGAATTTTACCTACCGAAACCATCCACTTCACGTCTTCTTTATTCAAAAAGTTGTGGTGGTAGTAGCGGAAGAATTGGCGCACAAAGGCCACGAACATCAACACCCCAACAAACGGGTGAATGATGCGGGCCAGCTGTGGCGTGCCAAACACGTTCGACAGCCAGAAAAACGCTGGGTAGAAAAAGGCCAAACCAGAAATGGCAAGCAGCACAAAGCTGATGGCCACAATCCAGTGGTTAATCCGCTCGGCGGCGTTATACCGTTGAATTAAGGTTTTCTTCATTGTTTGGTCTCCTTATGGTCATCAGGTTTGATGATGTCGGGTTCTTCCTCATCGGCTTTATTCGGGCCTACGGTGATGTAGTGGAAGAAGCCAAACAGGCCGGCAGCGGCTACGCCTACGGTGGCCAATGGTTTGAGCAAGCCTTTCCATAGTTTGACGGTGGTGCTGATGGCAGGGTCTTTAGGTAAGCCGCTGTACAGTTCAGGCTTGTCGGCGTGATGCAAGACGTACATCACGTGGGTGCCGCCCACGCCTTGAGGGTCGTACAGACCAGCGTTGGCATAGCCACGGTTGTTTAAGTCTTCAATACGCTCTGCCGCTACGTGCTTCATGTCTTCTTTAGAGCCGAATTGAATGGCGCCGGTCGGACAGGTCTTCACGCAGGCTGGCTCTTGGCCAACGGCTACGCGGTCTGAACACAGGGTGCATTTGTAGGCGCGGTTGTCTTTTTTAGAGATGCGCGGCACGTTAAACGGACAGCCTGAAATACAGTAGCCGCAGCCAATACAGTTTTCTTCATGGAAGTCGACAATGCCGTTGGTGTACTGAATGATGGCGCCAGGAGACGGGCAAGCCTTCAAGCAGCCTGGCTCAGCACAGTGCATACAGCCATCTTTACGGATCAGCCATTCTAGCTTGCCGTTTTCTTCGGTTTCGCTAAAGCGCATCACCGTCCACGCGTCGGCGGTTAAGTCGATCGGGTTGTCGTAGACGCCGATGCATTCACCGACTTCGTCGCGAATGTCGTTCCATTCAGAACAGGCTACCTGACAGGCTTTACAGCCAATACAGGTGCTCACGTCGATGAGTTTGGCCACTTCGATGTGTTGGCGCGCTTGTGGTGGGGGCGTCATGTCTGCGGTCGCCGAGCGGCGCAGAATGTCCAGAGATTGTAATGCCATAATGAGCCTCCTTAAGCTTTCTCTAAGTTCACTAGGAACGTTTTGTACTCAGGAGTTTGCGTATTACAGTCTCCTACCGATGCGGTTAGATTATTGGCCAAATAGCCTTTCTTGGCTTCGCCTTCCCAACCCCAGTGCAATGGAATGCCGATTTGATGCACGGTTTGTTCGTGCACCTTCAGCGCCATGATGCGCTTGGTGACCACGGCCTTGGCTTTAATGAAGCCACGGTTAGAGCTGACTTTGACCCAATCGCCGGCTTTGATGCCTTTTTCTTTGGCCAAGGCTTCACCAATCTCGACAAACTGCTCCGGCTGGGCAATCGCCAACAGCTTCACGGTTTTGGTCCAGAACTGGAAGTGCTCGGTTAGGCGATACGTCGTCCCCACGTAAGGGAAGTTTTCGTGGGTGCCTAAGTTGGCGCGGTCGTCTTTAAACATCCGCACCGCAGGGCTGTTAAACACTTTCGGGTGCATTGGGTTCATGCCGATCGGGCTTTCCATAGGCTCGTAGTGAACCGGGAAGGGGCCATCGACCAATTTACGGGTAGAGAACAAACGGCCCACGCCTTCTTCGTTCATGATGAAGGGATTCATGCCGCTGCCCGGTGCTTCGGTGTTTTTAAAGTCGGCCACGTCGGCGCCGCCCCAATGATCGCCCATCCATTTGATGACTTCGCGATTAGGGTCCCAAGGTTTGCCCTGTGGATCACAAGAGGCGCGGTTGTACAGAATGCGGCGGTTGGCCGGCCAAGCGAAAGACCAGCCAGGGGTGTTGCCTAAGCCTGTGTCGGTGTTGTCGCGGCGCGCCATGAGGTTGCCTTCTTCTGTCCATTGGCCTGAGTACACCCAGCAGGCGCACGAGGTTGAGCCATCATCTTGCAGCTGGTGGAAGCCCGCAACCTGTTGGCCTTTTTTCACGATGATGTTGCCGTTGGCGTCTTTAACGTCGGCCAAAGCTTTACCATTAGACTGCATGGCCAACTCTTCTGGCGTTGGGTCGAATGGGTCGTGGAAGGTCCAATCCACGTTTAGAATAGGCTCTGGCGTGGCGCCACCTTCTTGGCGATACATGTCGCGCAAGGTCAGGAATAAATGGCCTAAAATGGCGGTGTCTGGGCGGGCTTCACCAGGCGCATCAGCGCCTTTCCAGTGCCACTGTAGCCAGCGGCTAGAGTTGGCGATGGAGCCGTTTTCTTCGGCAAAGCAGCAAGAGGGCAGGCGGAAGACTTCGGTTTGGATGTCGGCCATCTCGCCAGGGGCGCTGCCGCCTTCGTTGTACCAGAATGAGCCTGTCTCGGTGTGTAGTGGGTCGATGATGACCATATACTTAAGCTTCGAGAAGGCTCGGCGCACTTTATTGGAGTCAGGGAATGACGCGCCGGCGTTAAAGCCTTGTACGATCAGGCCGTTCATCTGGCCTTTGTCCATCATTTCGGTCATCTGAATGATGTCGTACATTTTGTCCCACTTGGGCAGCCAATCAAAGCCCCAGTCGTTTTCTTTGGTGGCGTTTTCGCCCCAGAACCACTTCATCAAGCTCACCGCAAATTTAGGGGTGTTGCTCCAGTAGTTTAACTGGTTCGGACGCACGGCTTTAGGCGTGATGCCGTTGATGTATTCAGCCCAGTTGCGGTGCTTGAATTCATTGGGTAGGCCTAAGTAGCCAGGCAGCATGGTCGACAATAGGCCTAAGTCTGACAGACCTTGAATATTGGAGTGGCCGCGCAGCGCATTCACGCCGCCGCCAGACATGCCGATGTTGCCCAACAGCAATTGCACCATACACATGGTGCGGATGATTTGTGAGCCCGTGGTGTGCTGCGTCCAGCCCAATGCGTACAAAATGGTGCCGGCTTTGTTGGGCGCAGAGGTTTCGCCTAGGGCGGCACACACTTTTAAGAAGCCTTCAACCGGGCTACCGGTGATGCTGCTGACCAATTCTGGGGTATAGCGTGCGTAGTGCGCCTTCATCAGGTTCCACACGCAGCGTGGGTGTTGCAAGGTGTCGTCGGTTTTGGCGTTGCCTTGAGCGTCTAGCTCATAAAACCAGCTGTCTTGATCGTATTTGCTATTGGCTTCATCGTAGCCGCTAAATAAGCCGTCGTTGAATTCAAATTTTTCGTCAACAATTAAGGTGGCGTTGGTGTAGGCCTTAACGTATTCCCATTGGATTTTGTCATTGGCGATTAACCAGTTGATGACGCCGCCTAGGAAGGCAATATCTGAGCCTGAGCGAATCGGTACGTATTCGTCGGCCACGGCCGCGGTACGGTTAAAGCGAGGGTCTACTACGTAGAGCTTGGTGCCTTTTTGTTTTTTGGCTTCGATGGCCCATTTAAAGCCCACTGGGTGTGCTTCGGCCGCGTTGCCGCCCATCACCAAAATAAAGTCGGCGTTTTTGATGTCGACCCAGGTATTGGTCATGGCGCCGCGACCAAACGTAGAGGCCAAAGCGGCTACCGTTGGTCCGTGGCACACACGTGCCTGTGCGTCGGTGGCGACAATGCCAAGGGTACGCATGAATTTTTGGGTCAGAATACCGGTTTCATTTGAGCCCGCAGATGCGGTCAACATGCCCGTGGTCAACCAACGGTTGACGGTGGTGCCGTCGGCACCGGTGGGGATGAAGTTGGCGTCGCGGTCGGCCTTCATGTGCTTGGCGATGCGCAGATTGGCTTCTTCCCAAGAGATGCGTTTCCAATGGTCGCTGCCGGCTTCGCGTACTTCTGGGTATTTTTGGCGTGATTCACTGTGGATGAAGTCGATCAGGCTGGCGCCTTTAGGGCATAACGAGCCACGGCTAACCGGATGGTCAGGATCGCCTTCAATGTGGAAGATTTCGGCTTTGGCATTTTTTGCGCCATCGCCCATGCTGTACATCAGCACGCCGCAGCCTACGGAACAGTAGGTACAGTTATTACGGGTTTCGGTGGCGCGCAATAGTTTGTATTGACGCACTTCGGCCCATGCATTGGTTGGCATAAAGCCCATGACCGCCAAGCTTGAGGCACTCATGCCCGCTGCTGAGATCTTAAAAAACTGCCGCCTAGAGACTTTCATTAGCGCTCCTGAAAGCCATAGCCTCAAAACAATTAGGCACAACGGTGTGCCTAATTGTTTGTAGAAGTATGGTAGTGGTTATTATGTTTGTTATGGCTAAAGTCGGCTTAACTTTTAAGATAAGCGCTCAACATTTAGCCTGTTAATGACGCTATTTTGCCATAATCATTGCAGCAGGCCAAATTTTTTTACTTTCAGATGGCTGTTTTATCAGAAAAATTTAGTTAAATATGGTTAAATTTTGTTTGTTTCTGAAATGTAAGGAACTTATAAAACAAGCACATAAGCCGCCGAGGAATAAACCACAGTCATTAATTAAGCTAAATTTGATGGACATCATGTCGCAAAATGAAAAGATGAGGTCAGCCTTTAAAGGCGTCAAGTGGAAACTCTTGTGGCCACAAGGGCTGGCTAAACGCTTCGGTCAGGTAGTCGACCAAAGAGCGCACGCGGCTAGACACCAGCTTGCGTGAGGGGTAAACGGCGTAAATGCCTAGCTCCTTAAAGGTCAGCTGTGGCAAGACCTGAACCAAGCGACCCTCAGCGACATCCGCACCAATTAAAAAATCAGGCTGTAGCGTGATGCCGCCGCCCTGAAGGGCGAGCATGCGGCAGGTGTCGCCATTATTGGTGTGTAAAGCTGATTTAAGCGTGAACGAGGCTTTTTCGCCTGCCTCTTTATAGTACCAAGTTTCTTTATCCGACCAGTTGCTGTAGGAAAGGGTGCGGTGTTGGCTTAAGTCTTGAGGGGTTTGGGGCGTGCCGTGGGCGGCTAAATACTCGGGGGAGGCACACAGCAAGACCTGCGTGCTGGCCAGTTTGCGGGTGACTAAAGTGGAGTTGGGCAGTTCAGCAATGCGAATGGCCAAGTCAAAGCCTTCTTCGACTAGGTCGACGATGCGGTCGTTGAGGCTGATGTCTAAGGTGACTTTAGGATAGGCGTCAAGAAAGCCTTGCCATAGCGGCGCCAAATGTAATACCCCGAAGCTGACCGGTACGTTGACGTAAATCTTACCGCTGAAATTGGTTTGGCCATCGATCAGGGCGCTTTCTGCTTCTTCAATGGCGGCCAAGATGGTTTTGGCCTGTTCGTAAAATAGGCGGCCATCTTCGGTGGGCGACAGGCGGCGCGTGGTTCGATGCAGTAGCCGCAGGTTTAGCCGCAGCTCTAAGGCATTTAAGTGGCGCGAAATGGCCTGTTTGGATAGGTTGAGCTTGTCGGCCGCACCGACGAGGCTGCCGCTGTCCATGATGGCGACGAACACGCTCATCTCTAGGGTTTTATTGGCTTTGAGCATAGGATTGCTTTCTATTGTTCCATTTTTTGGAATAATTAAACCTATTTTGTCTGGTTTATCATCAAAACACAAGCCTATAAGATGGCGTTGTTATTTAATTGAAACAGAAATAAGGGGATGGTCATGAAGCAATTGCCCGTGCTGTTTGTGTCCCATGGTTCGCCCATGATGGCGATTGAGCCTGGCGTGGTCGGGCCTAAACTACAGGATTTAGGCCAGAAGCTGCTGGCCAGACACACCATTAAGGCTGTGTTGGTGGTGTCGGCCCATTGGCAGACTGAATCTTCAGTTGGGATCACTGCTCAAGCGCAGCCCGGCGTGATTCATGATTTTTATGGGTTTCCGCCAGCGCTCTATGAATTGGACTACGATACCGCAGGCGCTCCAGACTGGGCGATGACGCTACACGGGCTCTTGGCCGCAGCAGGTGTGCCGGCTCAGCTGAGTCAGGATAGGGGCTTGGATCATGGCGCTTGGGTGCCGCTGCGCTATTTGTTTCCTGAAGCGGATCAAGCGGTGGTGCAGATGGCTTTGCCTCATCCGCTCAGTGGACAACAGGCCTATGACTTGGGGCGCTTACTACAGCCCTTGCGCGACCAAGGCGTGTTGATCGTGGGCTCGGGCAGCTTGACGCATAATTTGCGCGATTTAGGCCGCAGCGCTCTGGCGGCGCCCTACGTCATTGAATTTACTCAGTGGATAAAGGAAAAATTGGCCTCGAAAGATGTGGCCAGCATAGTGGATTATCGGGTTTTAGCGCCGCATGCCGTGCGGGCTCACCCAAGCGAAGAACATTTTCTGCCTTTACTGGTGGCCTTAGGCGCCAGCGTGGGCAGTGATGCAGTGGCAGTGATGGAAGGCGGGATTGAATATGAAGCTTTGTCTATGGACGGTTTTGTATTCAGCGCCGAGGCTGACGCTTATTTAAACTCAGTAGCTCAATAAATAAAGAAGGATTAAGTATGGATGATCGCACACAGATCGGTTTGGCCGCATTATTATTACGCGTGGCTTTAGGGGTGATGTTTTTGGCCCATGGTTTAACCAAGTGGTTGGTGTTTACCCCAGCCGGTACGGTGGAGTTTTTTGGCTCTTTAGGCTATCCAGCTATTTTGGCCTACGCCATCATGGTGTTTGAAGTGGCCGCTGGTGTCTTGCTTCTGTTAGGCCTGTTTACCCGTTGGGTCAGCGCCTTGGGCGTGGTGGTGCTGTTTGGCGCCGCAACGGTACACTTTCCTGCGGGCTGGCCTTTTGGTAACGAAGGCGGTGGTTGGGAATACCCTATTTTCATGGTGTTCACGTCTGCGGCTTTGGCCTTATTAGGCGGCGGTCGATTTGCTTTGACGGCTGCGAAGAAAAGCCAGTAACGTCAGCGTGTGACCCTGCAGCGCCCCGCTCAATGAGCGGGGCGTTGTTTTTTGTGTCAGCATTAGCGAGGACCAGGCTTAAATCCATGGCTGCGGGCAATCCAGACGATGCTTAAGGATACCAGTGCTAATACCAGTAGCGGCCAAGGGAATTGAATCACGGGTATGATGCCCAGAAGCAGGCCACCGACCAAGCTGCCGCAGGCAACGGCTAGGTTCCAAGTGGTCACGACAATCGATTGGGCCGTATCCACCGCTTCATGAGCAGCATCGGCGCTGGCGGTGATCAAGAGTGTGGCGGAGCCGCCAAAGCTGAGCCCCCAAAGGCCAACGGCCACAAACACTACGCCGGGGTGATGGCTCCAAATACCCATTAGTGTGGCCGTAAAGGTAAATAAGATCAGGCTGAATAGGGTCAGCGAGCGCAACAGGCGGTCGACCCAAAATCCCACCAAAATGATGCTTGCCAGAGCCATTGAGCCAAACACCAACAGCACCGTATCAACCCGCTCAGCTAGGCCAGAATGGACTAAGAAGGGGGAGATATAGGTATAGAGCAGGTTATGAGCCACGATCCAAATAAAAATCACCGCCAAAATCGACCTCATGCCAGGCAAGGTAAAGACCTGACGCAGGTTTAGGCGCTGCGTATTGGGCTCGCTAGCAAGGCCGGGAACGCCGCGCCATACCCAGGTCATCAATACGGCGCCAAGTAGGGAGATTAAGAAGAAAATGGTACGCCAGCCTAGCACAGAGCCCAGCCAGGTCCCAAGTGGCAGGCCAATGGAAAAAGCAACGGGGGTGCCGAACATGGCAATGGCCAGCGCTTTACCCTGTAGCGTAGGATGGACTAAGCGGCGCGCATAGCCTGCCAGTAAGCCCCAGCATAGGCCGGCGGATATGCCAGCAAGCAAACGAGCCGCCAGAATGATGCCATAGTGATGAGACACGGCGGTGATGGTGTTGAACACCAAAAAGCCAGCAATCGCCAACATCAATACTGTTTTTCGATTCCAGCTTCGGGTCAGGGCGATCAGAGGAATGACTGAGACTAAGGCACCAAAGGCAAATAAGGTAATCATTTGGCCGGCGTAAGCTTCAGAAATCGCTAAGTCTTGGCTGATCTGTGGCAATAGCCCGGCAGGTAGGATTTCGGTCAAAATAGCCGTAAACCCTGTCATGGCGAAGGCTAAAAGAGGTGAAAGGGGGAAGTGGTCTTGCTTAAGTGGCTGATCGTGAAGGCGTGCCATGGTCGACCTTTATATATTATGTATCGATCGGTATATAATATGGAGGTACTCATGCGGCGTCAATAAAACGGCGTTGGGCAGAAGCATTAATGCGCGTGAGTTTAAGCAGACGTTTTGAGGGTTTTGAGCAGTTCGCTTATGGCATTGTCAATATTGGCGAGGGGCGTACCGTCTTGAGCCATGCTGGAAATACTCAATAAAAATCCGTTGAATAGTGTGGCGAAAGTGGTCACATTGGTTTCGGGTGGGAGTTGCTTAAGGGTGATCGCACGTTTTAGACAGCGCTCGAAGCCTGCAAAAGTCTCGGCACGCTGCTGCGCTAGTCTGGCTTGGAGATGCTGGTGTTCGGGGGCGCAGGTGGCCGTGGCCAAAACCACAAAGCAGCCCTTAGGGTGTTGGGTCTGGGTTTGTGCCCGCGCCGACTGGCGTAAAACGTTTTCAATGGCTTGCAGTGGGGGCACGCTGTCGTCGTATAACAGGGCGCTGGCTTGGCCGTGGGTGGCCATATAGGCTTGAAAGGCTTCTAGGAATAGCTGTTCCTTTGACCCAAAGGCAGCGTAAAAACTGGGCGAGGAAATGTGCCCCATATGGGCTTTGAGCATGCTTAAAGACGTGGCTTCATAGCCATACTGCCAGAATAAATCCATGGCTTGGCACAGCGCTTTGTCGCGGTCAAAAGTACGGGGTCGGCCAGCTGGGCGAGCCATGGTTGCGCTCCTTTGTTAAATACATCTTACAAGTATGGCTGCATCTTAGAAGGATGGGCTAAGCTTGTCAAAGCACTTAACCCTTTTGAGAGTGGGTTTATTATATCAGACGCAAAAAAAACGGGCCCCATGATTAGGGCCCGTTGTTGACGTTGGTCACGCTTACAGCAGGACGCGCTCAATGCCACCGTTATTGGCGATTTCCACAAATTCAGGCATCCATTTGTCGCCTAAGGTGTGTTTGGCCATTTCGATCACGATGTAGTCGGCTTCGATCGGCGTGTCTTGCTCATAGCGGCTGAGGCCTTGTAGACAGGCAGGGCAAGAGGTCAAGATTTTCACCGGGTCCTTATTGGGTAGGGCGGCGATGTTCTTCTCGATTTCTTCTTGCTTACGGAAGCGTACCTGAGTCGCAATGTCGGGGCGGTTCACCGCAAACGTGCCCGACTCACCACAGCAGCGATCGGTTAAGGGCACGTCTTGCCCCATCAACGCCGTCACCGTTTTGGTCGGCTGCTGCTGCTTCATCGGCGTGTGGCAAGGATCATGGTAAAGATATTGCTGACCCGCCACACCTTGCAGCTTAATGTCTTTTTCCAACAGGAATTCATGGATGTCGACGATGCGGCAGCCAGGGAAAATCTCGTCAAAGTGATATTTTTCCAGCTGGTCGTAGCAGGTGCCACAGCTGACCACCACGGTTTTGATGTCCAAATAGTTCAGCGTGTTGGCGACGCGGTGGAACAATACCCGGTTCTCGGTGGTGATGGCTTCGCCCTTGTCGCGCTGACCGCCCGAGGTTTGGGGATAGCCGCAGCATAAATAGCCCGGTGGCAACACGGTTTGTACGCCAGCGTGGTAAAGCATGGCTTGAGTGGCTAAGCCCACCTGGCTGAACAGTCGTTCTGAGCCGCAACCTGGGAAGTAGAATACCGCTTCGGCGTCTTCGGCTAGGGCAGGGTTACGGATGATGGGAATGGTTTTATCATCCTCAATGCTCAACAGCGCCCGTGCCGTACGGATTGGCACGTCACGCGGCAGTGGCCGGTTGATGAAGTGAACGATCTGTTCTTTCAGCGTCGGCTGCCCCAGCGTGGCTGGAGGGTTGGCTTTTTGCTGCTTGATCAAGCCTAAGCGTTTGCCCATGCCGTTGGCGAAGCGCTGTGAGGTAAAGCCCAGCTTAATCACCGTGCTGCGCAGTGCCTTGATGCTGGCGGGGTCGGTGGCGTTCAAGAAGGCCATGCCCATGGCCACGGCAGGGCGGAATTTTTTCTGGCCCGACTGGCGCAAGAAGTTACGCACGGCCACGGTCACGTCGCCAAAGTCGATGTTGACTGGGCACGGTTTTTCACAGCGGTGGCAAACGGTACAGTGGTCGGCCACGTCGTTGAGCTCGTCAAAGTGTTTTAAAGACAGGCCGCGACGGGTTTGTTCTTCGTATAAGAAGGCTTCGGTTAACAGGCCGACGCTGAGAATCTTGTTGCGCGGGCTGTATAACAGATTGGCGCGCGGTACGTGGGTGCTGCACACAGGTTTACACTTGCCGCAGCGCAGACAGTCTTTCACCATGCTGGAAATGCTGCCGAGGCTGGATTTTTCCAGAATCAAAGATTCAGTACCCAATAGCTCAAACGAAGGCGTGTAGGCACGGCGTAAATCGCCCTGAGGCATGAGCTTGCCGCGGTTAAAGTGGCCTTTCGGGTCGACGCGCTGCTTGTAGTCCCAAAACGGCTGCATTTCTTCGTCGCTTAAAAACTCTAGCTTGGTGATGCCGATGCCGTGTTCGCCTGAAATCACGCCATTGAGGCTTTTAGCCAGCTTCATGATGCGCTCAACCGCTTTGTGGGCAGTTTGCAGCATGTCGTAGTCGTCAGAGTTCACCGGCAAGTTGGTGTGGACGTTGCCGTCGCCAGCGTGCATATGCAAGGCCACAAAAACGCGGCCGCGCACCACTTTAACGTGGATTTTTTCCAGCGCCTTGATGATGGGTTCGTCGGTTTTGCCGCTGAAAATTTCGGCCAGCTGGCGAATCAAGTCTTTCTTTACCGACACGCGTAGCCTAAAGTCGCGCATGGCGATGAAGCAGCTGTCGCTGCCTGCCGGCTCATCGTCTTCTAGACGGGTTTCGGGGTAGCGTGCTAGGTATTCAGTCACCGGCGTGTCTAGATTGTTTAATAACCACGTCCAACGCTCGTGTACGTGATTGACGGTGTTGATGGCGATTTCTGCGCGGTTGCCGAGCAAGTCTTTGCTGGAAAGGTCGGTGCCCAGCTTGTTAACCGGCAGTTTGCTTTGCAAAAACGGCAAAATGGCTTCGCACAGCGCCAATTTGTTTTGAATCGACAGCTCGATGTTGATGCGTTCAATGCCGTCTGAGTAGTCGCCTAAGCGCGGTAGGGGAATCACCACGTCTTCGTTGATCTTAAAGGCGTTGGTGTGTTTTGCAATTGCTGCCGTGCGCGAGCGGTCCAGCCAGAACGTTTTACGGGCTTCGGGGCTGACCGCGATGAAGCCTTCGCCTTGACGTGCTTGAGCCAGGCCGACGATTTCGGTGGCGATTTGGTCTAGCGCTGCTTCGTCATCCGATACGATGTCGGCCAGCAACACCATTTTGGGGCGGCCTTTGCCTGCCGCTTTAGTCGCGTAGCCTACGGCGCGTACATAGCGCCAGTCTAGATGCTCAAGGCCAGCCATTTCCACCGCTGGGTGGTTATGGATGTGGTCACGAATTTCCACAATCGCTGGCGTGGCGTTGGCCACGGTGCCAAAGAACTCCAAACATACGGTGCGGGTGTGCTTGGCCATGCGATGCAAAATAAAGGCGGCGCTGGTGATGATGCCGTCGGTGCCTTCTTTTTGTACCCCTGGTAGGCCAGACAGGAATTTATCGGTTACGTCTTTGCCTAGGCCGACCTTGCGAAATGAGGCACCGGGAATATCTAACACTTCGGTGTGTTTGATGGTTTCGCCATCGTCTTCAAGGGTGTGGACGTTGAACGTGGCCACGTCGACTTCGTGAATTTTGCCAAAGCAATGGTTAACCCGTTCAATCAACTGCCATTCGCCCTGTGGATTAACCATCTTCCAGTAGGCCAGATTGTCTAGGGCCGTGCCCCACAGCACGGCTTTTTTACCGCCGGCGTTCATGGCCACGTTGCCGCCGACGCATGAGGCATCGGCGCTGGTAGGGTCTACCGCAAATACGAGACCAGCTAGGTGGGCGGTTTCTTCAACGCGGCGCGTCACCACGCCTGCGCCGCAGTGGATGATGGGGCGATCGCCCTCTAAGCCTGGCAGCTTCTTGAAGGTCACGCCGTGATGGCGGTCTAGTTTTTCCGTGTTGATGACGGCGCTCATCGCGTCTAGCGGTACGGCGCCGCCGGTGTAACCAGTGCCGCCGCCCCTAGGGATGATGGTCAGCTCTAATTCGATTAAGGCGCGTACCAAGGGCGCCACTTCTGCCTCGGTGTCGGGCGTCAACACCACAAACGGGTATTCAACGCGCCAGTCGGTGGCGTCGGTTACGTGGCTGACGCGGGCCAGACCGTCGAATTGGATATTGTGTTTTTTGGTGATTTTGCTGAGAGACTTGCTGATGGCTTGACGTTTTTTACGGGTTTCTTCGAAGCTGGCGTCAAAGAGGTTAACGGCTTTGCTGACTTCCATGATCATTTTGGCGACTTGGTCGTTGTCGTCACGCCGTTTTTGAATTTCGCTGATTCGATGACGCATTTCGCGAACCAAGGCGGTTTGCCGATCGGTGTGGGCCAATAAGTCATCGACTAGGTAAGGGTTGCGTTCTACCGCCCATATGTCGCCCAAGACTTCAAACAACATCCGTGCCGAACGGCCGGTTTTTCGCTGTGCGCGTAAAGCTTGTAAAATATCCCAAATGGGCTCGCCCAACAGGCGGATCACAATTTCTCGGTCTGAAAATGACGTATAGTTATACGGTATTTCACGAATACGGGCAGTGGTCATGACTACTCTCTAAAGATTTGGCAGGGTTTTAATTAGTATGTTAGCCGGCCATTTTACCTGAATGCGTGGGTTTGGGGAATGGTTCAGTTGATAAGATATTGTATATAATGGTATTAATTCAATGGGCTAAATTAATTAATACGTCAAAAGCATAAGATGTGGAAAAAGTTTGGCGTTTGGCCGAATAAATGGTATATTACGCCCTTCTATGGCGGGTCTCCCCGCATGGTTTCTTGGGTCAACGGGTCAGGCGCGGAAGCGAGCAGCCCAACTCAAATAAACCAGTGCCGGGGGTCTGGCTCGCCACCTCATTTAGATGTTGATGCAATGTGCATCCGTCGGTAAAAAACCACTCGATTGAGTGGTTTTTTTGCGTTTGGGCGAAGGCTGTATGCTGAACATCATGGCTTATTCATGGTCGCGTAGGGTGGGTAAAGCGTAGCCTACCCACCACTCCTAACGTGCTCAGGTGCCCACATTTAAAACCCGCGTGGGTCACGACCCACCCTACCAAAACAAAAAATCATGGTTTGTTGGTGCTAAATATTAAATCGACTGTCAATGCTTCGGTTATATCGCTATTGATTAAAGGTTGCCTTTCGCCTGTAGGCGACAGACTTTCTTTTGCGTGGCCAAAAGAAAGTATGCAAAGAAAAGGCCACCCCTGCTTATTCGCCCCCTTCTCTGAAGGGGGTTCCCTCGGCGGAACCTATTGGCCCAGCGCGTGCAAAAGTGGTGCCCTCCTATAAAAGCGTGGTCGGCCACCACAAGCTTCTTGCTCGCTTCATCTGGTCCAATAGAACCCGTCTCGGCGACTAAAAGGGGACGGGTACTTCACTGAGGGGCTGAGGTGGTAAGATGAAATTAATATTAGTAAATCCACACACTTTAAACTCAAACCTAAAGGGTTATTTTTAGATAATTAAACATGATGTTTTATCTTTTTCTCTGTAAAAGCTGAAACATCATCTAACTAACTTTAAGCTCACGGCGTATCCCTTTAAGTGAAGTACCGTCCCCTTTTTAGCCGCCGAGGCGGTTCGTGCAGGGCCGGGGATTTTGAGGCAAGCATGGCTTCTTGCCGCCGGCAATGCGCGGGCCAACGAGGGCACCCGCGTAGCGGGCGGATCGCAACGGGCATCATAAAGTGGGGTGTTTTTTCTTTGCTTCGTTTTCCTTAGCATCCAAAAGTTGGACGTCGCCCATCGGGCGAAACAAAACGATTGAGTAATAGCGATATAACCGAAGCATTGAAACAAATGATTTAATAATTTAAACCGGTGGGCTACAAATAACGATCAACCATGGTTTATAGGTTAGGGTGTAGAGGCATGCCCCATCTTGCTAAATGATGCTCTACCAACCGCACCCCACAAAAAAGCCCTCGCGAACGAGGGCTAATGTTTCATCTATTAGGTGCTGCCTTAAATGCTTAGGCCTAATTTGGTACCCGCACGAATCGCCAATTTGGCGTCCAGCGCCTTAGCGTCATGGGCGCCACCGATCACGTGTACCGATGGGTGTTGCAAGGCATCCGCTAAGCTTTGGTTTGGCACTTGGCCGGCGCAGACAATGACTTGGTCTACCGGTAAAACTTGAACCTCTTCACCGATTTTGATGTGCAGCCCTGCATCGTCGACTTTCTCATAGCTGACGTCGCTCACCATGTTCACGCCGCGTAGCTTGAGCGTGGTGCGGTGGATCCAGCCCGTGGTTTTGCCCAGGGTTTTGCCCACCGAGCCAGAGCGGCGCTGTAGCAGCCAAATGTCGCGCGCTGACGGGGCAAGCTTAGGCTTGCTGCTGAGGCCGCCGGGTGCGTTTAGGCTGGCGTCGACCGACCATTCGTGTAGGAATAAATCTTTGTCTAGGGCGCTGTCGGCGCCGTTCTGGCTGAGGTATTCGGCCATGTCAAAGCCAATGCCGCCGGTGCCAATGATGGCCACGCGCTGGCCTACGGGCTGCTTGTCTTGCAACACGTCTAGATAGCTCAAAACTTTAGGGTGAGGCAACCCCTCTAGTTCGATACTGCGGGGCTTAATACCGGTGGCCACCACGACTTCATCGAAGCCATCGACGTCGTTAGGGCCGACGTGCTGGCCCAGCTTTAAGGTCACTTGATGGCGTTTTAGCATCTCGGCGTAATAGCGCAAGGTTTCGTTGAATTCGGGCTTGCCTGGAATGGTTTTGGCAATGTTGAGCTGGCCGCCAATGCGCTGATTTTGGTCAAACAGCGTCACTGCGTGGCCGCGTTCGGCCGCAGTGACGGCAAAGGCAAGGCCGGCAGGGCCTGCGCCGATGACGGCAATGGTTTTAGCCGTTTGGGTCGGCTGGCTTTGCAATAGGGTTTCTTGGCAGGCAAAGGGGTTGACCAAGCAGGACGTCGCCTTGCCTTGAAAAATGTGGTCGAGGCAAGCCTGATTGCAGGCGATGCAGGTGTTGATGATGGATTCTTGTTCGGTGAAGGCTTTTTGTACCCAATCGGCGTCTGCCAAAAAGGGGCGTGCCATGCACACCATGTCAGCCTGGCCTTGGCTCAAAATACCTTCGGCCACGTCGGGCATATTGATGCGGTTGGTGGCCACGACAGGAATGCTGCTGATGGCTTTAAGCTTGGCCGTGGCATCGATGAAGGCGGCGCGTGGCACCATGGTGGCAATGGTGGGGATGCGCGCTTCGTGCCAGCCAATGCCGGTATTGAATACATCGGCGCCGGCGGCAATGATTTTTTGGGCCAGCTGTTCGTTCTCAGACCAGGTGGAACCATTGGGCACAAGGTCGAGTAGGGAAATCCGGAATACGATGATGAAGTTGGGACCGCAGGCGGCACGAATGCCGGCCACGATTTCTTCAGCGATGCGGTGGCGATTGGCCAGGCTGCCGCCGTATTCATCATCACGCTCATTGGTGGCGGGCGCAATGAATTGATTGATCAGGTAGCCTTCGCTGCCCATGACCTCGACGCCGTCATAGCCTGCCTGTTGGGCAAGGCTAGCGGAATGGATATAGTCTTGTACGGTTTGCTTGACTTCGGCCGTGCTCAGCGCTTTCGGGCGAACGGGGTTGATGGGGGCTTGGATGGCGCTAGGCGCTACGGCATTGGGGTGCATGGCGTAGCGGCCAGTGTGTAAGAGCTGCATGCAGATTTTGGCGCCGTGCTTGTGAACCGCGTCGGTGACTAGGCGATGCTGGTCAACTTCGCTGGCCTCTGATAGTTTGGCCGCGTGCGGCATGGTTAAGCCCGCTTCGTTTGGGCTGATGCCGCCAGTGATGATGAGGCCCACGCCGCCTTGGGCACGGGCGCCATAAAAGGCCGCTAGGCGCTCAAATCCATTAGGTGCTTCTTCTAAACCAGTGTGCATCGAGCCCATGATGATGCGGTTGCGGATGGGCTGGTTGGCAAGGGTAATTGCTTGAGCTAACAGGGGGTAGGGGTGGGCCATAAGGGTTCCTTTGTACGGTCGCTAAGGGCCTATGACACAGAAACAGGCCTCAGCGTTTTTGTTTATTGGCAAAGTTTTGTAAAACCCGAGCCAGTTCTGGGTGGTGCTGCAACTGCTTGACGCCATCTTCAATGGCGGCCACGGCCTCGGGTCCTAACTGAGTGTTTTTTATCGTTTTAATCGGCTCAGTGTGGGGTTTGATTTTAACGCGGACTTGCTCAATTTGGGTATGAATAGATTGGAGCGAAGGCACTAAACTGGGCAGGATCATTTTTAAACGTGAGCCAACCATATTGTTGTTTGCGAATATAATCAGGGTGTTACCTTCTATGCAGGCAACTTTAAAGTGACCCTTTAAGTTGTAGGGTAAAAGCCCGGCGACTTGATTTTCAATTTGTTGCCACAATCTGACCTGTCTGAATAAGGCCTCTAGACGAGGGTCTCGTTGGCTTTGTTCGTTGATTTTTTTCATGGCATCGGCATCGTGGTAAAGGGGTAGGGGCACGCTGGCTTAACGGTTTTAGGCCCTAGTGATGATTAGTCTAACAGCAAAAAAGGCTGATCGGGGTTAATGTTAAGGCTCAGTATTTTAATGACTGGGTGCTGAATAATATGTTAAAATTTGCCATTAATTTTTTGCCTGAATAAATGAATATAAGGGCTAGGAAAGTATATGTTAACCAATTTAGCAAAAAAAATCTTTGGTAGTCGTAATGATCGCTTATTAAAGCAATATGGTAAAGTCGTTCAGAATATTAATGCGCTCGAGGCCGGTTTGACGCCGTTGAGTGACGAGGCGTTACAGGCTAAGACTCAAGAGTTTAAGCAGCGACTTGAGGCTGGCGAATCTTTAAATGATTTACTACCTGAAGCTTTTGCGGTGTGCCGAGAGGCCAGCCGCCGCGTTTTGGGCATGCGACACTTTGATGTGCAGTTGGTTGGCGGCATGGCGCTTCATGAAGGCAAAATTGCTGAAATGCGGACCGGTGAAGGTAAAACCCTAGTGGGCACCTTGCCGGTTTATTTAAATTCATTGACCGGTAAAGGCGTACACGTCGTGACCGTCAATGACTATTTGGCCAGCCGCGACGCCGGCATCATGGCACCGCTGTATCAATTCCTAGGCCTCAGCGTGGGCGTGATCTTAAGCAATATGGCCACGCCAGAGAAGCAGGCGGCCTACAGCGCCGATATTACTTACGGCACCAATAACGAATTTGGCTTTGACTATTTGCGCGACAATATGGTGTTTTCATTGGATGAAAAAGTACAGCGTCCTTTGTCTTACGCCGTGATTGATGAAGTAGACTCGATTTTAATCGACGAAGCCCGTACCCCGTTGATTATCTCCGGGCCGGCCGACGACAACGTCAGCATGTATCAAATCATGAACCAAGTGCCACCTTACCTAAAACGCCAAGAAACGGAAGAGGGCGAAGGTGACTACTGGGTAGATGAGAAAGCCCACACCGTGGTGTTGAGTGAAGATGGCCATGAACGCGCCGAAGAAGTCTTGGCGCAGCTAGGCTTGCTGCAAGAAGGCGACTCCTTGTATTCATCTGGCAACATCATGTTGATGCACCACTTAATGGCGTCGCTACGCGCCCACACCTTATTCACTAAAGATCAACATTATGTGATTCAAGACGGTGAAATCGTGATTGTGGACGAATTCACCGGTCGCCTAATGGCCGGCCGTCGTTGGTCTGAAGGCCTGCATCAGGCCGTTGAAGCTAAAGAAGGCGTTGAGATCAAACGCGAAAACGTGACCTTGGCCTCGATTACCTTCCAAAACTATTTCCGCCTGTACAGCAAATTAAGCGGCATGACCGGTACGGCCGACACTGAGGCCTTTGAGTTCCAAAGCATTTATGGTCTTGAAACCGTCATCATTCCGACCAACCGCCCTATGGTGCGTAAAGACCTGAACGACCAGATTTTCCGCACCACGGCTGAGAAATTCAATGCCGTTGTGGCTGACATCAAAGAGCGCCACGCCCAAGGCCAACCTATTTTGGTGGGTACCACCAGCATCGAAAACTCTGAGCTGATGTCGCATCTATTGGATGAGGCTGGTTTGAAACACAACGTTTTGAATGCCAAAGAGCATGCGCGTGAGGCCGATATTGTGGCTCAAGCGGGTAAGCCTGGCATGATTACCGTGGCCACCAATATGGCCGGTCGTGGTACCGACATTGTTTTGGGCGGCAACATCAACCCTGAAATCAACGCCATCATGGCTGACGAAAGCCTATTAGACGCTGAAAAAGAGCAGCGCGTGACGGCTTTACGTGACGTCTGGGCGCAAGATCATGCGACGGTTTTAGCCGCTGGTGGCCTACACATCATCGGTACCGAGCGCCATGAAAGTCGCCGCATCGACAATCAGCTGCGTGGTCGTGCCGGCCGTCAGGGTGATCCTGGCTCGAGCCGTTTTTACCTGTCGTTTGAAGATCCGCTATTGCGCTTGTTTGCGCTGGATCGCGCCGCAGGCCTATTGAATCGTTTGGCGCCAGAAGAAGGCGTGGCGATTGAACATCCTTTCTTAACCCGTCAAATCGAAGGCGCTCAGCGTAAGGTTGAAGGCCGTAACTTTGACGTGCGTAAGCAGTTGTTGGAATACGATGATGTGGCCAACGATCAGCGTAAAGTGGTGTATCAGCAGCGCGATGAAGTCTTGACCTCTGAGGGCGTCAGCGAGCTAGTGGCCGACATGCGCATCGACGTGGTGAATGATTTGGTCGACGAACACATTCTGCCAGACACCATGGAAGAGCAATGGGACATCGAAGGCCTAGAGCGGGTGTTGGCGACGGAATTCAGCACTCAAGTATCCATCAGCGAGTGGATGGCGGCCGATGAGCACTTAGATCCAGAAGGCATTAAAGAGAAGGTGTTGGCGACGTTTGATGCTGATGCCAAAGCCAAGCACGACTTGGTGGGCACTGAGGGCATGCAGCGCTTCGAGCGCAACATTGTGTTGACCATGCTGGACAACAGCTGGCGCGATCACCTGTCTGCGATGGATTATTTACGTCAAGGCATTCATTTACGCGGCTATGCGCAAAAGAATCCTAAGCAAGAATACAAGCGTGAAGCCTTTGCCATGTTCGCCAATATGTTGGAAGGCGTGAAGCGCAACGTCACCAGTATTTTGGCCGCTGCCCGTATTGAAGCCGCCCCTGAAGTCACGCCAGAAGCACAGGCCTTGGCCGAAGCTGAGGCGGGTGAATTTGAAACCGTAGAAGAATTGGTGAGCCTTGGTGCCAACGGCATCGAAGAAGACTTTAGCCGTGAAGGCCTAGCCGCCCGCGGCATTTACGTTGGTCGTAACGATGCTTGCCCATGCGGTAGCGGTGAGAAATACAAACACTGCCATGGCCGTCTGGTGTAACCTCATTTATTGAGGTCAATAAAAAAGCCAATCGCGAGATTGGCTTTTTTTGTGGGTGTGGCCTAGCTGGGCTCAAATGAATCGGTTTCGGCGATGATGAGCTGATTAATGGTTTCTAGGGTTTCTAGGTTCTCATTAAACAGTCCCGTGCTCTGGGCTAGGGTCAGATGGGCCTGTAGATAAGTGTAGCGGGCGTTGGCGCGCTGCTGAATGGCGTCGGAATAGGCTTGTTCAGCCAAGACAAGGTCAAGGTTGCTGCGCACGCCGACGCTTTTACCCAAGGTGGTGGCGTCGAGCTTGGCCTTGGCCGATTTAACCAGGTTTTCTTGGGCGATCAGCTGGGCTTGGCCATTGGTGACGTTGAGGAAGTTTTGGCGAACCTCTTCGGTTAGATCACGGGTGGCGGCTTCGAGTTCGGCTTTGGCTTCTAGCTCTTTGGCCTTGGCCTCGCGCACCTGGCTGTTGATGGCGCCCCCGCTAAAGAGCGGCATGCTGATTTTGATGCCAACGGAGCTGCCGCGGGTGGTGCGCTTTTCATCGCCAGAAATGCGGTTGTAGCTGTCCTGATAGTCGCCGTTGAGGGTGGCAACGGGCAGGCGTTCACTTTGGCTGATGCCGAGGTTTTCAGTGGCGGTTTGCACCGCCAAGGCTTTAATCTTAAGCTGATTGCTGTGGTTGATGGCGGTGTCTAGCCAGGTTTCAAACGGCAGCTGATTGGTCACCAAGGATACACGCTCACCATCGATTTTTTGGATGGTGTTGGCCGGGAGTCCGGTGAGCTGGGTAAGGCGCGCCTGGGCCATTTTTAAAGTGGTCTTGGCGGCGATTTCTTGGGCCGAGGCGGCGTCAAAGCCAGCCTGGGCTTCGTAGGTGTCGACAATGGTGGCTGAGCCAACGTTAAACATGGCTTTGGCCTGCTCTAGCTGTTTTAAATAGGCGGCTTTCGTGGCCAAGGTGGCGCGTAGCTGGTCTTGTGCCAGTAAAACATTGAAATAGGCTTGGCTCACGTTTAATAACAGGCTTTGTGAGGCAAGCAGATACTCTTCATTGGCTAAGTCGGTATTGATCTGGCCTTGCTTGTAGCGATGCCATTTATTCATGTCAAACAGCGGCTGGCTGACCTGTACCCCCCAGCCTTGGGTGCGGCTATTGTGGCGATCAGGCTCTTTATTGAATGCTTTACCTGCCTGGCCGTTGATGCTGACCTGAGGCAATAGGTTGGCGCGGCCTTGAACGGTTTGTTCTTGACCGGCGTCACGGGCATAGCTAGCGGCCGCAAAGCGAGCGTCATGGGCTTGGGCGGCCTGCCATGCTTCGAGCAGGTCAAAGGCCTGGGCAGCAGGGCTGGTGACGCTCAGTAAGGCCAGGCTGGTTAGGGTTAGCCAAGGTTTCATAGGGAGGCAGTGTTTCATAAAAAGCGGCATCATGAGGTTAATAAAATCCTTGCTTCGTCGTTATTTGTGCGAAAAACAATGGTTTGGTTCGGCTATGGCTATTTTTTATTGTGCAGCCAGTCAAAGCGGCTGTGCCATATATTGGGGGCAAGCTTGATCAATACGGCCATGGCGGCAAGGTTCATGAGTGCCACCAGTAAATACAGTCCAGAGATCTGATGGAAAAACATGAGGAAAACCATGCTGAGCAGGGCGGAAACCACCATGAATAGGCCGTTGACGATGTTGTTGGCGGCCACGGCATGGCCTCGAAAGGCTTCTGAGCTGGCGGTTTGTAGCCAAGTATATAGGGGAACAGAGAAAAAACCACCAAAAAAACCGAGGGCGAAGATGCAGGCGGTGATAAAAGGCGTTTTGCCCTGTTGTAAAAACTGGCCTAAGGTCAGCAGTTCGCCTTGATGGAAGGCAAAGGTTAAGAGCGCCAGTGCGGTGCCAAAAATACTCATGCCAACGGCGCCAAAGAGCACTAGGCCCAGCTGTAAGGTATTGCGGCTGAGCTTGGCGCACACCAGTGAGCCGGCGCCAATGCCGATAGAAAACAAGGCCAGCATGAGGCTAAATACGTGGTCGTCGCCGCCTAAGTGCAGGCGGGTATAGGTCGGCAATTGGGTGGTATAGGTTGCGCCTAATAGCCAAAACCAAGAGATGCCCACGATGGCAGCGCGCACCTGCGGTTGACGGTAGGCATCTTTTAACAGCACTGAAGTGCTTTTGAGGATGTTGAAGTCGATGCGGGCAGTTGGGTCAGTGGCCTTGACGGCGGGCATGCCCAGGCTGCTGATGAGGCCTAGAATGGCAAAGCCAAACAGCAGGGCCAGCATGGGCGCAAGGTCGGCGTTGACCATACTGCTGCCGAGCATTTGGCCAAGTAGGATGGCGAGGAAGGTGCCTAGTTCTATCAGGCCATTGCCTGACAGAAGCTCGTGCTCCTTTAAATAATCAGGCAGGATGGCGTATTTAATCGGGCCAAAGAAAGTAGAGTGGGTGCCCATTAAAAACAGGGCCGTGAGCAAAATGTAGACGTTGTGGTACATAAAGCCGACGGCGGCAAACACCATGATCAAACACTCCACAAGCTTCACGTAGCGCGCGATGGTGGCTTTATTGTATTTGGTACACAGCTGGCCGGCGAGGGCGGAGAATAAGAAATACGGCAGGATGAACGTTAGGGCACCGATATTGAGTAGCTGTTCGGCGGGCAGGGTGCCGGCGCCAAGGGCGTAATAGGTAATGAGGACAAACACTGCCGTCTTGAGCAGATTGTCATTCATTGCCCCTAAAAACTGGGTCACAAACAGTGGTAGGAAGCGACGTTTTAAAGCAAAGGGAAACAGTTTTGACATAGGGCACCTTGTGGTGGTGAGCGTTAATCCGGCAGGTGGTTGTCTGGTGCTTGACCGGCTTTGGTCGTGGTTTTTTTGGCCTTAGGCTTTTGGGCGTCGGCATCGTCATCGTCCATCAAAATCCGATGGCCTGGACCTTCTAGGTCATCGAATTGCCCGGATTTGGCTGACCACCAAAAAAATGCCCCAATTAAAAAGGCCAGCAAAATGCTCAAGGGAATGAGTAAGTATAAGCTTTCCATTAGAGGATTCCCACCAGGTCGACCAGCTGATACTGGCGCCCATTTAAAAACAGCCATTCATCTTTAATGTGGCCCAGCAATTCATCTTCGGCGCTGAATATTTGCGCCTGTGCCTGTCCTGGCTGAAAGCGCCAATACAGAGGCGATAGGGCTGCGATGTCGGCCAGAGTTTGGTATTCAGCCAAGGCCATGTCTGCAGGGTCACTGCTTTGTGCGCGGAACAGGCATTGGCCAGCGCTGGCGTCGCCATCATCGGCGGCCATCACTAAAAAGCCTAAATGCTGTCCCTTAAGGGTTTGGAGTGCGTAATTCATATGCCAGATAGTCTAACACTCTTTTTGGCGTCTGCGTTCCGATGTCGGAATAAAGACCCCAAAAAGAGTGCCGTGGGTTAGGAGGGGCTCACTGGGTTTAAGAACCAATAAGCTTGCTGCCCTTTTGTGCTTTTTTACCGGTACCTGCGGTTTGGGCGCCTGATTTATCTGCCTTAGCCGGAATCAGCGCCAAGGATTGGCCGACGCGAATATTGTTGTCACTGAGCTTATTGGCTTTGCGTAAGTCGTCTAGGCTCAAGTTATTGCGCTGGGCGATGGAGTAGAGCGTGTCGCCAGGTTTAACCGTATAGAATAAGTCTTTGGCGCGTGGTGCTGCTGGCGCTTCGGCTTTTTTGGCTGGCGCAGGTTTGCTCACAGGTGGCGTATAGCTAACCTTGATGTGGGCGTTGCTGGCGCTGTTGTTGGCCAGCTTTACGCTATTGCCTTGGTTGGCCACGTTTGCGCGTGGTGCCGGTGCGGCAGCGGCCAATTGAGTCGGCGCAGGGGTGTTGATGCTAGGCGCAAAGCGAATGGGCGCGCTGCTTGGCGCCACTTCGCTAGGAGAAGCGCTGTGGCGTGCTTCGGCCAGCTGTAGCGTGGCCAATAGCGGGTCGTCATCCACTGCGGGTTCGGTTTGGACGCTGATGGCTTCAGGCAGGCCGCCAATCGGCATGGCCACGGCAGGTGCTGGCGCTGCTGCGGCAACTTGAATGGGTTGCGGCGCGGCAGGTTTGGCTGGCGTCAATACCACGACGTTGGGCTGGCTGCTGGGTGGCACCACCCATTCGGTGTTTTGAGGCGCTGGCTTAGGTGCAGCGGCCTGAACGGGGGCCGGTGCTGGCGCCGCGACCTGAACCGGAGCAGGGGCGGTGTACTGTGGCGCCGCGCTGGCCATCATGGTGGGGGCCGCATTGGGCATAAAGATCGGTTCTACCGGTGTGGCCAAGCTGTTTTTGGCGATCAAAATGGTTGAGCTCGCGCGCAGCTTATTGCTGGATAGCTGGTTTAAGCGTTTGATTTCAGCAATGCTCATGCCAGTGTTGGCGGCCAGCTGAGCCACGTCTTCACCCGCCGTTGGCTGGTAAAAGTCCCAAGACAGCAAGGTGTTCTTGTCGGCTTTTTTCAGATTGGCGCGGAAGGTGTCAATCTTGGTGACGGGCAATAAAATGCGCTGCACGTTTTGGGTGGCGACTACCGGCGCCACCACGCCAGGGTTGAGGCGTTCAAACTCAGCGGCGGTAATGCCGGCTAGGCGGGCTGCCGCTGCGGTGTCAATGGCGTGATCAATGGTGACCACGCCAAAATAAGGCTGGTCGGCAATGGGCGCGAGCTTCAATGCGAATGTTTCTGGGCTAGCGATGAGGTTACGCACGGCCAATAGCTTGGGCACATAGTTACGCGTTTCTGCCGGCATATTGAGGTTTTCGTAGGTGATCTCTTTACCTTGGGCTTGGGCGCGCTTAATGGCTTTGCCCACATTGCCTTGACCCCAGTTGTAGGCGGCCAGCGCCAACGACCAGTCGCCAAATAAATTGTGCAGGTATTGTAAATAGGTTAGTGCGGCGTCGGTGGCGGCGTAAACGTCTAGGCGACCATCGTATAGATTGTTTTGGGTCAGGCCGAAGTCGCGCCCGGTGGCGGGCATGAATTGCCATAGGCCAGAAGCGCCCACGCGCGATTTGGCGCTGGTGACAAAGGCGCTTTCAATAATAGGCAGCAAAGCAATTTCGGCGGGCATATTGCGTTTTTGTACTTCTTGCGCAATATGGTACATATAAGGTTCGCTGCGCTCAACGATGCGGTTGAAGTAGGGCAGGCGAGTTGAATAATACTGTTCGTGTCGACGCACGATTTCTGGGTTGACTTCAGCCATTTGGAAGTCGTTGCGTAGCTTAGACCAGACGCCATCAGGATGGCCGACAAAGCCTTTTAACGGCGCAGAGTTCATTTGCATGAGGTCTCGGGCCACGCCGGCAGCGTTGATGCTGGCTTGAGCTTGGGCCGAAAGGCTTAAAATGGGCACAATGCTGGCAAGCGATAGCGCGATTTTCTTCAAGGCTGTCATAATTGTACGATACCCAAATTTAAATAAACACCAAATCGTATAAGATATTAGGGCGCTTTGTCAATGCAAAGGCCTTGGGTAATTGCTTCATTATTATGTCTTTTTCAATGAGAAAGCGGCATAAGCGGTTGAGTCTCGGGGCCTAGCCCTGATTTTTTAATTCTCGTAAAGACTGAAAAATAGCAAATTCTGTTGCGCCGGCTTGGCCGATGGTGGTGGCAATATGGGCGCTGTGCGTGCGTAAAAAAGGATTAATCAGGCGCTCCTTCGCTAAAGTAGTGGGCAAAGAGACCGGGTGTTGATCGCAATAGGCGAGCGCCGCTGCTACGTCAGGATTGTCAGGGTCGACTCGTTGGGCAAAGTGTAAATTACTGCGCGTGTATTCATGTGCAGGATAGAATAGGGTATCGTCAGGTAAGGCTTTGAGCTTATTGAGGCTGGCGTACATTTGCGCATAGGTGCCGGTAAAAACGCGGCCGCAGCCTGCGCTGAATAAGGTGTCGCCACAAAATACATGGCGTCGATCGGTACTGTCGGCCCATATGAAGCCTAAATGGTCAGCCGTGTGTCCTGGGATGTCGAGCACGTCAAATGAACCGACGATCGTGGCCACTTGGTTTGGTTCTGAGACGGGGTGAGACACTAGCGCAATGCTGGCCGGCCCATAAACGGGACAGTCGGGATAGTGGCTGAGGAGCTCTGCTACGCCGCCGATGTGGTCGGCATGGTGGTGGGTGATTAAGAGGGCATTCAGCGTCAGGCCTTGGTTCCGTAAATAGGCCAAGACGGGCGCTGCCTCACCAGGATCGACGACGACGGCCTGATTTTGTTGGCTTAAGGTCCAAATGTAATTGTCGTTAAAAGCGGGGATGGGCACGATGTGGGTAGGGTTCATGGCAGGTTCTCGCTGGGTTATTCATCATGAAGGAGGGCATCATGGCAGTGGCTGAATTTGGTCGTTGGGCATTAAGTGCCCCTGCAGGTCAGTATGTGTTGGCGCAGGAGCAAGCCTTTTATGATCAGCATGCGGAAGACATTTTTGGCTATTATGCGGTACAAATTGGGCTGCCGGAGCGGCAGTTTTTGCGCCAAAGCCGAATCACGCATCGGCTGAGCTTGGCGCCAGCCGGTCGCGTGGACGTCTGTGCCCAAAGTACAATGTTGCCTCTGGATTGTCAAAGCATGGATTTAGTGGTGCTGCCGCATGGCCTAGAAATGACGGCGCATCCGCATCAGGTATTGAGCGAGATTCATCGCGTGTTGGTGCCAGATGGTAAGCTTTTGTTGACAGGCTTTAACCCTGCTTCGTTATGGGGCTTGCCGAGTCAGCTTGCGCAGCCAGGCCTACCGTCACGGCAGGCTATGGTGGGGGGGCTGCGGGTAAAAGACTGGCTGGCTTTTTTAGGTTTTGAAGTGGTGGCTTGGCAATTTATGGTGTATGTTCCGCCTTGTCGGCAAGAGCGTTCACTGCAGCGATGGCGTGCATTAGAGCGTTTAGGCCCGCGTTTGTGGCCTAAACTGGGGGCCGTGTATGGCTTGCATGCGGTGAAGCGCACGCCAGGCGTACACCCTTTGAAAATGGCCTGGCGACAGGCCAATGCCGCTCAGCAGGCGCAGCCGGCACCGATTAAAGACGAAGCCTTATTAAATAAACCGAATCGACAGGTAAACAAACAGCATGAGTGATGAACAAACAGAGCATAATACGGTTTATATGTACGCCGATGGCGCCTGTAAGGGCAACCCTGGCGTGGGGGGGTGGGGCGCATTGTTGCGCTACCAAGGCCATGAAAAAGCCATTTGTGGGGGGGCTTTAGACACCACCAATAATCGCATGGAGCTACAAGCAGTCATTGAGGGTTTAAAGCTATTGAAGCGGCCGTGCGTGGTGGCGGTGTATACAGACTCGCGCTATGTTCAGCAGGGCATCAGTGAGTGGATTGTGGGCTGGAAAGCCAAAGGTTGGCGTACGGCCAACAAGAAACCAGTGAAGAATGATGATTTATGGAAGGAGCTGGATGCGCTGACGCAAGGCCATACCATTTCCTGGCATTGGGTGAAGGGTCATGCTGGGCATCCGGGTAATGAGCGTGCCGATGAGTTGGCTAATGAAGGCGTGGATAAGGTTTTGGCCGGCCAAGCTTAGCTTGATTTGTACGGTAGGCTTGATGAGGCACTGTCTAGAAAGGTTTAGACAGTGCCTTTTTGTTTCGATTGGATTGAGCCAAGTGGCTTGTTGACGCCGATACGTAAGGGGTTTAAGCCCAAGCGTTGAGCTTGGGCCTTGGTTGGCGATCGTGGTGTACTTTATGGCGTCAGCGGGCTGACGCTTAAGGTATCGGCCTGTTGGCGTAAGAGGGTACGCAAAAGATGAAGGCTGTGTGGGTCAAACAGCAGTTGCCCATTGGGCAGGACTAGGGCTCCGCGATAAAACTCATGCGTTGTTAGCTGTAAGGATAAGGGGTGGCGTTCGCTCACGAGCATACGGTCAGGATAAGGCCAGTCCTTTAGCGGCAGTTCCGTGAAGGCCGCTTCGGCGCGCAGATTGTGGTCGTTGATCGATTCTTCACCTACGCAAGCCCCCTGGCAAGCGTGCATGTCGTATTGTGGACAAGGTTTGCCTTTGGCTAAGGTGGTCGGCAAAATGCCTAAGCTGGCCTGACACAGCTGGTGTTTAAGGGCTAATTGGCTTAGTGCGCGCTTAGCTGCTTTGGGGTGGGCAAACAGGCCGTATAGCGGTGCGTGTAAAACCCCGGCTTGAACCGATTTAATGTGGGCCTGTAGCTGGCCATGCTCATTAGCCTTGAGGCTGAGCGTAAAGGATTGGGCGGCATCTGGGTGGGTGACCACTTCTGGGTGGTGTTGGTGCAGCCATAATAGGCCTTGAATATAGGCATCAAACGGGCCAACGGCAGGTAGATAGACCAAACGATGGGCGCTTTTGATCCAGTCTGGGCGTTTGCTGCGGATAAAGGGGCTGCGTGCTTCGATGTAGGCCCGTTCGTGGTCAGACCAGCTGAGTAAGTCGTCCTGGTCATTGTAGAACAGCACCGTGCCGGCATCGTCGGGTAGCGCATTGAGCGCATCGGCGAGGCTGGTGGGCGTGTGTGGGTTAAGCGCGTGAGGGTTGATTAAGGCCTTGGCCTGAGCCAGCCACGCAGGCGCCCCCATTTCTTTTAGGCTGATGTGCAAGAGCTGATAAACCGCCTCGGCGTCTGGCATGGCGCGGTGGCGATCCAAGAGCTGAATATTAAAGCGAGCGATGATGCTGTCTAGATTGTGTTTATGGTGCTGCGGATACAGCTTGCGCGAAAACTTCACCGTACACAGCTCTGGCGCGCGAAAGCTTAGGCCGGCGCGCATGAATTCATGGCGTAAGAAGTGGTAGTCAAAGCGCGTGTTGTGGGCAATGATCAGGGCTTGGTTGAGCTCTTGGTGTAAGACGGGCGCTAACTCTTGAAAGGTCGGGGCATCTTTAACCAGTTCATCATCAATGCCGGTGAGGTTGGCGACGAAGGGGGGGATGCTTTGTTGGGGGTTAATCAGCCAGCTTTGGCGCTGCACGCCGGCGGCCGTGATTTTAATTAAAGCAACTTCAGTGATGCGGTCTGTATAGAAATGACCCCCGGTTGATTCTAAATCAACGATGGCAATCGTGGGGTGGAGCGTTAAAAGTGATTGATGTAGTTCGGATTGTTGTTGCGCAAGGGTCGTCATGACAAATAAAGGGCCGCAGCGGTTTTTAAAGCGCTCATTGTACTATTTTTTGAAAGAATAAAAAAACTTTAAAAAAGGTGTTGACAGGATGGCCTAGGGTTCCTATAATTCAGCCTCTTTGTTGCACCCGTAGCTCAGTTGGATAGAGTATCTGGCTACGAACCAGAGGGTCGGGCGTTCGAATCGCTCCGGGTGCGCCACAAAGACTATGCGCTCATCGTCTAGCGGTTAGGACACCGCCCTTTCACGGCGGCAGCCGGGGTTCGATTCCCCGTGGGCGTACCAGTTTCGAAAAAAACACTTCCTTCGGGGAGTGTTTTTTTTTGGCCGTTTTTTTTGGGTGCCTTAATAATCATACTGATCAATGGATGGTTTACAGGCCATTTGTAGGGTGGTGCAAAGCGTAGCGTGCCCACCACTCCTAAGGTGCTCAGGTGCCCACATTTACAACCCGCGTGGGTCATGACCCACCCTACGCTTAAGGGCCTGCGCTGTAGACGTAAAAAAAAGCATAGGGAACGATACGATAAACCCTGGATTATTGACCGTCGCGTAGGGTGGGTAAAGCGTAGCCTACCCACCACTCCTAAGGTGTTCAGGTGCCTACATTTAAAACCCGCGTGGGTCACGACCCACCCTACGCTTAAGGGCCTACGCTGTAGACGTAAAAAAAGTATAGGGAACGATACGATAAACCATGGCTTACATATTATCCCTAAATGCGGCCTATTTTAGGGCTGAAATTGGCCGCATCATAAAGCAATGGTTAAAAAAGTTGGAACTTCACTAACAGGCTATGACTCGTACTATAACCTCTTAAACAGAAAATAAAGGACAGATTCATGACTAAACCCCTGTTGAAATGGTTGCCTGCCGTTGCCGTGATGGCAGTATTAACTGGCTGCGCCGCACCTGGTACAGCCGCCGATGCTGATCAAGGCAAAGATGCTGCACCGAAAGAGGTTGCTGTAGACACCACAAAAGACGTGACTTATGCCTGCGGCCAGCAAGGTGATCAAAAACTGGCGGTGAAATATGGCTTTAAGGGCCAAGAAGCCGTGGCGGCGGTTGTGACCTATCAAGATCAAACCACGCCAGTGCTGTTGCGCGATCCCAAGCAAGAAGGCAACGTGTTCCAAGGCAGTGGTATTACCTGGGCGTCTGGTGCCGCGACTTTGGCCAATGTGGCCAGCGTGGACGGTAATATGTTGATGCAAGAAGGCACGCAAGAAGAAGGCGGCAAGTCGACTGAGGTGAGCAACATCATCACCAAGTACTGTAAAGTAGTGGCCAGCTAAGTTTGCTTGCAATGATAAACCGTGTACTGCCTTGTGGGCGGACACGGTTTTTTTATGGGCGAGTGGCGGCTGGCTTACATGGATTGCGCCATGGTTTTGAGGTCCAACCCTGCTGCGCCTAGCCAATAGCCATTGCAATCTTGTGCGTCGGTTAAGGTTAACGGGTGGGCGCCTTGCTCATTGGCTTTGAATTGCTCAATTAGGGCAAGGGTGCTTAGGCCTTGCGGCGACAGCCTCACCACGTCGACGAGGCCGCGCATGCCGTCCAATTCATTGCCGAGGTTATAGCAGTAGCCGCTTTGGGTTTGTAAACCGTTCAACACAAACACCTGTTGGCCTTCTTGCGAGTGTACCGCTCGGCCAGTAGGGTAATGAATACAGCAGGTTTTACACTGATCTTTATCACGATCCTCTGAGCGGGCGGTAAAGCAGCGGGCTGAAATGGCCAGTGGTAGATGGCCATAGCTGAATACCTCCACTTCAAAGCGGCCGCGAATGCTCAGCGTGTCGCACTGATCTAGGGTTTGTGCCAGCCAGCTGCGCGACAGCTCTACCGGCATGCACCAGCGCATCATGCCTTGGCGCAGCAGAATCTTTAAGGTGTAAGCGTTGTAAACGTTGAGCGCAGGGCCTGCAATAAACGGCAGCTTACGTTCGGCAGCCAAATGCACGGCGCTTAGGTCGTTGGCTTCGATGAGAAAGTCACCGTTGTCGATGAGCTGGCGCATTTCTTTGAGTTCAAACGGCGCTTCGATCAACGTCATGGTTGAGAGCACGACTTGCTTACCGGATTGAGCCACGGCTTTGGCCAGCTCAATCCAGTCGCCGGCGCTCAGTTCTCGGCGTTTGCTGCACACGTTTTCGCCCAGATAGATGATGTCGGCTGAGCTGTTTTGAGCGGCTTGATAAAAGGCTTCGGTGTCGGCTTTGGGCCAGTAATATAAAATGGGGCCAAGGGCGTATTGCATGAGAGGTTCCTTTATTTCCATTTACGATGGTAGGCGCCCAGCGTGGTTTGGGTGCCTTCGGAGACGGCGCCTAAAGTGGCCATCCATTCGGGTTTGGGTGCGTAGGCTTCAGGGTCGCGTAGGCACGCATCAATGGCTTGACGCCATACCTTAGCAACTTGACCCACGTAGGCGGGGCTGCGCTGACGGCCTTCGATTTTGACCGAGGCGATGTTGGCTTTCAGTAGGTCGGGTAGCAGGGCGAGGGTGTTTAGGCTGGTGGGCTCTTCCAGAGGGTGGTAGAGCTGGCCGTCGACAAAGTAACGGCCTTTACACAAGGTCGGGTAGCCAGCGTTTTCGCCTTCTTGATGGCAGTCAATCAACACGTCGTTGAGGCGGGACTCTAAGCCCTTGGGCGTATTGGCCCAGCGTACGTATTGAGCAGGTGAACAGGCGCCAGCAGTATTGGGCGACTCACCGGTTAAATAAGAAGATAAGTAGCAACGACCTTCGGCCATGATGCACAGGCTGCCAAAGGCAAAAACCTCTAGCGGTACAGGGCTGGTTTTGGCCAGCTGGGCGACTTGAAACAGCGACAAGACCCGCGGCAGCACGACGCGATGCACGGCGAAGTTGCGGTGGTAGAAGTTGATGGCTTCCACATTGGTGGCGGATGCCTGTACGGAAACGTGGCGTTCGATGTGAGGATGACGTTCGGCAGCGTAGTCGAGCATGGCGATGTCGGCCAAGATTAAGGCGTCGGCGCCAATGGCGGCGGCCTGGTCGACGGCGCGCTGCCAACGGCCAAAGCCATCGGGGTGGGCGAAGGTGTTGATGGCGACGTGTAGTTTCTTGCCGCGTTGATGCACAAATTCCGAGGCTTCTAAAAGCTTTTTGTCGGTGAAGTTGAGGCCGGCAAAATGGCGGGCGTTGGTGTCGTCTTTAAAGCCGATGTAGACGGCGTCGGCGCCTTGGTTGATGGCCTCTTTTAAGGCCGGCAAATTGCCGGCAGGACAAAGTAATTCCATGGTGACCTCTATGGTGTGATCGAGGCGCTCTGACGGCGCCAAACGATCCTCATCATAATGAGTCCCTGTTGGGGCGTGTTTGACATTAAGCAGAAAAGCATGGCTTGAAGGCGGCGGCAAATTTTAAAGTGACCTTTATTTGATTTAAGCCCAAACGTTAAATTGGCAGCCAGTAATAATGAGGGTTTGACCAAAGGAGGAATGAAGATGCTGTCGCAACTACACTGTAATTTGGTGCGCCATGCGCCCAAATGGTTACGTGGGCCGTTGGGCATGACGCCCTTTGGGCTGAAAAAACAGGTATTGACCCATTTGATTTCATGGCAGCTTAACGAAGCTTTGGCCGAGGGTGAATTGGATTTTCTAAGTGAGAAATGGCTGCGCATTGAAGTGCGTGATCTGGGTTTGGCTTGGGCGATGACGTTAAAAAACCAAAAAATTGTCGTGGTGCCTGCCGATTCAGTGGTGGCTGATGTGTTGTTTAGTGGAGAAGCCAATGATTTGATTTTGATCGCGGCGCGCCAGCAAGATCCAGACACCTTGTTCTTTCAACGTCGGCTCTGGGTTGAGGGTGATACTGAGCTGGGGCTATACGTTAAAAATTTGATGGATGCGGTTGATTTAGACGCGATGCCGACGGCGTTACGCGTCGGCATGCAAAAGTTGGCGCAGTTCGTGGCTGCGGGCCAGGCGGCGCCAGCTACGGCCAGCGTGACGGCAAGTTAACGCTTCGATGAGCCACAAAAAAAGCCTAAGCGGTGTTGCTTAGGCTTTTTTGCGGTTGAGGCTTAGGCCTCGAGCTTGGCCACGCGGCCGAGGTGGCGGCCTGCCTGTGGGGTGGCGGCGAGCCAAGTGTCAACCAAAAGCAGGGCTAGGCCTTCGCCGACTACGCGTTGGCCGAGGCAAAGAATGTTGCTGTGGTTGTGTTCGCGGGTGGCTTGAGCCGAGAAGGTGTCGCTGACCACGGCGGCGCGAATACCGGCTACTTTATTAGCCGCAATCGACATGCCGATGCCGGTGCCGCAGCACAAAATACCTAGGTCTGCTTCTTGTGCCAACAGGGCATCGGTGACTTTTTTGGCGTAGTCGGGGTAGTCGACGCTGGCGTCGGCGTCAGTGCCCAGATTGATGACGTCTATGCCTTTGGCGCTGAGGTGCTGCACAATGGCGTGCTTAAGCTGGGTGCCGCCATGATCGTTGGCGATCGCAATTTTCATATGATTCACTCGTGATGATAAAAGAACAAAGGTAAAAAAACCGCGGCCCATTCTGGCGCGGTTTTGGACGACTGGCGGCGAGGCCGCCAGTCTGTGGCTTAATCTGGCCGAACTTGGCTGGCGGCCAAGGTTTTGGCTAGATATTTGCCGGTATAGCTTTTGGCGTTGGCCGCTACTTCTTCAGGGGTGCCGGTGGCGATGATCATGCCGCCGCCGTCGCCGCCCTCTGGGCCTAAGTCGATCACGTAGTCGGCGGTTTTGATGACGTCGAGGTTGTGTTCGATGATGACAATGCTGTTGCCTTTGCCTTTGAGGCGTTGTAAAACGTCCAGCAGCATGGCGATGTCGGCAAAGTGTAGGCCGGTGGTCGGTTCATCCAAAATATAGAGGGTGCGACCAGTGTCGCGCTTAGACAGCTCCAGCGCCAGCTTCACTCGCTGCGCTTCACCGCCAGACAGCGTGGTGGCGCTTTGGCCGAGGCGAATATAGCCTAAACCGACGTCCATTAAGGTTTGAAGCTTACGATTAAGTGTTGGTACGGCTTCGAAGAAGGTCAGAGCGTCTTCGACGGTGAGGTCGAGCACTTCGCTGATGGTTTTGCCTTTGTACTGGATGTCTAAGGTTTCGCGGTTGTAGCGTTTGCCGTGGCACACGTCACAAGGCACGTAAACGTCGGGTAAGAAGTGCATTTCGACCTTAATCATGCCATCACCCTGACAAGCTTCGCAGCGGCCACCCTTAACGTTAAAGCTAAAGCGGCCCACGCTGTAGCCGCGCTCGCGCGACAGCGGCACGCCTGCAAACAGTTCCCGAATCGGAGTGAATAAGCCGGTGTAGGTGGCTGGATTAGAGCGTGGCGTACGGCCAATCGGGCTTTGGTCGACGTTAATGGCTTTGTCTAGATGCTCGAGGCCGTGGATGCTGTCGTAAGGTGCCGACTCTTGGCTAGCGCGGTTAAGCTCTTGCGCTGCGATTTTAGACAAGGTGGCGTTGATGAGGGTGGACTTGCCGCTGCCAGACACGCCGGTGATGCAGGTAATCAAGCCTAAAGGCAGATCCAAGGTAACGTTTTTAAGATTATGGCCGCGGGCGCCTTTCAGTATTAAACGACGATCAGGATTGATCGGGGTGCGTACTTTGGGCATGTAAATGGCTTTTTTACCGGATAAGTATTGGCCGGTAATGGAGTCTGCGCTGTTGGCCACGTTTTCAGGCGTGTCGGCAATCAATACGGCACCGCCGTGTTCGCCCGCGCCAGGGCCCATGTCGACCACGTAGTCGGCGGCGCGAATGGCGTCTTCATCGTGTTCCACCACAATCACGCTGTTGCCTAGGTCGCGTAAGCGCATCAAGGTACCCAAGAGGCGATCGTTGTCGCGTTGGTGTAGACCAATAGACGGTTCGTCTAACACGTACATGACGCCGGTTAGGCCTGAGCCGATTTGGCTGGCCAAGCGAATGCGCTGGGCTTCGCCGCCGGACAAGGTGTCGGCGCTGCGGGACAGGTTGAGGTAGTCTAGGCCCACGTTGATCAGGAAGCTGAGGCGGGCGCTGATTTCTTGCAGGATTTTTTCGGCGATGGCCTGTTTATTGCCTTCTAGCGTGAGGTCTTTAAAAAACGCATGGGTGGTTTTTAGCGGCCAGGCGCTGATGTCTTGAATGCTTTGGTTGGCGACGAATACGTGGCGTGCCTCTGGGCGCAGACGAGCACCTAGGCAGACAGGGCAGGCCTGATGGCTTTGGTATTTATACAGCTCCTCGCGCACGGTGGCCGAATCGGTTTCGCGATAGCGTCGCTCAAGATTAGGCAAAATGCCTTCAAACGCATGGCTGCGGTTAAAGTGGGTGCCTTTTTCAGACAAATAGGTAAAGTCGATGACTTCTTTTTTCGAGCCGTTGAGGACAACGTCTTGTACTTCTTTGGTTAAGTCTTCAAAGGGAGTGTTGATGTCGAAGCCGTAGTGACCGGCCAGCGACTGAATCATCTGGAAGTAAAAAGCGTTACGCTTGTCCCAGCCCTTAATCGCGCCAGCGGCTAAAGACAGTTCTGGGTGGGCCACCACGCGATTGGGGTCGAAGAAGTTGGTGGCGCCGAGGCCATCACATTTCGGGCAGGCGCCCATGGGGTTGTTAAAGCTGAATAGACGCGGTTCAAGTTCCAGCAGGCTGTAAGCACATTTCGGACAAGCAAATTTAGCCGAAAACCAGTGTTCGGTGCCGTCGTCCATTTCCATTGCCATGGCGCGGCCTTCACCGTGCTGTAGGGCGGTTTCAAAGCTTTCGGCCAGACGCTGCTTGGCGTCGGGGCGAACCTTTAAACGGTCGATCACGACTTCAATGGTGTGCTTTTGATTTTTATTGAGGCTGGGCAGGGCGTCTAGCTCATGCACCGTGCCATTAATGCGTACGCGGGCAAAGCCTTGGGCGCGTAAGTCTTCAAATAAATCTAGGTTTTCACCCTTACGGTTGACCACGGCAGGGGCCAAAATCATGATTTTGGTTTCGTCTGGCAGCGCTAAAACATGGTCGACCATTTGAGAAATGGTTTGGCTGGCCAGCGGCTCATGGTGTTCTGGGCAGTAGGGCGTACCGGCGCGAGCAAATAAGAGGCGCAGATAGTCGTGAATTTCGGTGACCGTGCCCACGGTGGAGCGTGGATTGTGGCTGGTGGCCTTTTGCTCGATCGAGATCGCGGGGGATAGGCCTTCGATTAAATCAACGTCGGGCTTTTCCATCATTTGTAAGAATTGGCGCGCATAGGAAGACAGGCTTTCTACGTAGCGACGCTGACCTTCTGCATACAGCGTATCAAACGCCAACGAGCTTTTACCACTGCCAGATAAGCCTGTCACCACAATGAGTTTGTGGCGAGGTAGGTCTAAATCGACGTTTTTAAGGTTGTGCGTGCGCGCACCGCGGATCCGAATGTATTCCATGTTTGCTGACACCAATTAAATGAACCTGTTATTATAACTTGTTTTTCGCTTCTCCGTTTGATTGGTCTACATTTGCTTTTGGAATGGTTCTGATCGGACGACTATATCTACTTTTTAGAGAACAGGAATACTGTTATGACTGACGTCGTTACCTTAACGCGCAAGCCCAGTCATACGCCCCACCCATCGGTGGCGTATTGGCGTGTGTGTCAAATTGAAGATTTGTATGCGCTTCCTTTTTTAGATTTAGTGTTTCAGGCGGCTGAAGTTCACCGCCAGCACTTTGATCCCCGAGCGGTACAATTATCCAGCCTGCTGTCGATTAAAACCGGCGGCTGCCCCGAAGACTGCGCTTATTGTCCGCAGTCGGCCCACTTTAGCACCGGCGTTGAAAAACAGGCTTTACTGTCGGTAGAGGAAGTCTTGGCTAAGGCCAAGATTGCCCAATCGCGCGGCGCCAGCCGTTTTTGCATGGGCGCTGCTTGGCGTGGGCCTCAGCCTCGCGACGTGACCAAAGTGGCCGAAATCATTAAGGCGGTGAAAGATTTAGGCATGGAAACCTGTGGTACTTTTGGTTTGCTTAAAGACGGCATGGCAGAAGAGCTGCGCGATGCCGGTCTAGACTATTACAACCACAACCTCGATACCGCCCCCGAGCATTACGATGACATCATTCAAACCCGTGAGTTTGATGACCGCATCAACACCCTAGGGAAAGTGCGTACGGCCGGCCTTAAAGTGTGTTGTGGCGGTATTGTAGGCATGAACGAAACCCGTAAAGACCGCGCCGGTCTGATCGCCAGCTTGGCTAATCTAGATCCTCAACCTGAATCGGTGCCGATCAATCAGCTCATCAAGGTGGAAGGTACGCCTTTGGCCGATGCTGAAGACTTGGATTGGACTGAGTTTGTGCGCACCATTGCGGTGGCGCGCATCACCATGCCCAATAGTTACGTGCGCTTATCGGCAGGTCGCCAAAACATGCCCGAATCGGTACAGGCCTTATGCTTTATGGCCGGTGCCAATTCGATTTTCTACGGCGAGAAATTATTAACCACGGCCAACCCAGAACAAGACGATGATCAGGTATTGATGGCCAAGCTTAATTTGTATCCTTTACAGTTGAACCCAACCACTTAATACCCTCATAATCATAAGCGAATCACAGCAAACGGCAGCCCTTAGGGCTGCCGTTTGTCTTTGGCGGTAGGGGCGGTATGATGGCGCGTTCATGCCCATGCTGGCCTTGAGTTTGAGTAGGGTCAGGTCCTTAGCGCTGAATCGACTAGACGTATGCCTGCGGTGCTGTGGCTATTTGTGCCTGCATAGTGGTTGCCAGCCGCAGCCAATCATTTTATAGTCAACTTGGTTTAATCATTATTAAGGATAGACATGAGCACCCATTCCCGCCTCTTGCTGGCCGTTTTTACCTGTATGGGCCTGTCTTTGGCCCCCGTTGGCGCTAAAACCCTACCGCATACGGTAGACAATGCACGCCAGCAAACGGCGTTTCCGTTTGTGGTCTTGAAAAAAAACCTGACGGCGACCGTGTTGAATGAAAAAGGCAAGCGGGTCAAAGAGACGGTGGCTGAATTACGTTATCCTAAGTTTCAGGCCGCATGGCTAAACTGGCTGGTGGAAAAACCAGCTTTGGCCTGGTTTGAAGACGACGCTAAGGAATTGCGTGAGAGCTTTCTTGAGTTTCAAAAGGATGAGCCGAATGCCTTTGCTTGGAGCGCCAATCAACACGTTTACGTGAGTGCACAAAGCCCTCGGGCCTTGGTCATCACGCGTGAATACGATACTTATTCGGGCGGGGCGCATGGCTCGGCCTGGGTGCACTTCGACAATATTGACGTGAAAACGCAGCGCGTGGTCAAGCTGGCCGATTTATTCACGGCTTCTGAATTAAAGGCCTTAACTGGGATTGCAGAACCCTTTTTTCGCTTAGATAATGAGGTAAAGGCCAATGAAACCTTAACTGAGAGCGGCTACTGGTTTGAAAATGATCAGTTTAAGCTGCCAGAGCAGTTTGCCCTAACGGAAGACGGCCTGTTGTTTGTGTATGGCCAATACGAAGTAGCGCCTTATGCCGCAGGGATGCCCGACTTTGTGCTGCCCTATGGCGCCATCGCTAAGGCTAAAGATGGCAAAAGTTTGCTGTCACAGCTAGTTAACCAGATTAAAAATAAATAGGACGATGCCTTATGCCTGATTCATCTGCTTCAGACTTGCCTATAAAGGTGCAGCAAGTCATGGCCTGTTTGGCCGCTAGCGGCGTCGACAGCCGTTTACACATGAGCACAACCTCAGCTAAAACGGCCGTATTGGCTGCTGAAGTGCTGGGCGTGTCGGTGGGGCAGATTGCCAATTCCTTGATTTTTCAGGATGAGGGCAGCGGTGAGCTGGTGTTGATTGTGGCGTCAGGCGCGCACCGCGTAGACTTGGCCTTGATCCACGAGCAAACCGGGCGACGGCTGGTTAAGGCTGCTGGGAAAGACATTAAAGCCAAAGTGGGGTATGCGATTGGCGGGGTGCCGCCTGTGGCGCATTTAAGTGCTTTGGTGACGTTTTTGGACGAGGCATTATTACAGTATGAGACGGTGTGGGCTGCCGCTGGCGTGGCCGAATCGATGTGTTCGTTGCCGCCGCAGTCGTTGCCGTTGTTGACGCAAGGGCGTTGGGTGAGGGTGGCCGAGTCGGCAACCACGTAGGCCGTTTTGCCATAGAGAGGGTCGAAGCCCCTGCGGCTTAAGCTTCTGAGGGGTGCGGCCGTGATAGTAGGCTGCGCTTTTTTACCCTAAAGCGATGCCTCTAAACAAAAATAGACAGCCTAGAGCTGTCTATTTTTTTGCGTGCTGATTTTAGGGGACGAACAAGAGCATGCCAAACATCACAAAAAGGCTGAGGTGGATGAGGCCCAGCACGGCATGCGTGCGCTGGCCAGCAAAGCTCAGCATGCTTAAGGCGATGGTCAGCACCAGCAGCACGGTTTCGGTGGGGTTTAAGCCCATGTGCAGCGGCTTGCCTAAGGCCCAGGCCAAAAGCAACACGGTGGGGATGGTTAGGCCGACGGTGGAAACAAAGGCGCCCAAACACAGATTGACGGCCCGCGTCATGTCGTTGGCCAAGGCGGCTTTTACTGCGGTGATGGATTCAGGGGTAAACACGATGATGGCGATCAATACGCCGCTGAGCGCAATAGGGGCACCGGTGGTGCTGATGCCAATATCAATCACAATGGCCAAATGATGCGCCAATAATACGATGGGCAACACGGTGAGCACCAAAACCACAGAGCGGCCGATGATCATGCTGCGGGCCACTTTGGCGGCTGTTGGCTCAGACGCTTCGGTAGGGGCGTCGGTGCTGCTGATGGGCGCTTGATACAGGCCTTTATAGCGGCCAATCTGGCCCCATAAGAAGGCGGCGTAGAGGCCTAAGGTCAAGACCGACACCACCCACGCTTGAGCAGGATGAAACTGGCCTTGGCCGCTGGTGAAGTTGGGCAATACCATGGAAATGCCGGTGAGCAGCACGATCATGGCTAAATAGCTTTGGGCGCCTTGGGCGTTATGGCTTTGCTGGCCGTAGCGCCGACCGCCAAGCCACAGGCCGAGGCCCATGACGAGGTTCATGATGATCATCATCACGGAGAAAATGGCGTCTTTACCAATGGTGGGGTTGTCGCCAGGGCCAAGGAGGACGGTGGCGATTAAGATGACCTCGATCAGCACGATGGATAAGGTCAAAATCAAGGTGCCGTAAGGCTCGCCTAGGGCGTGAGCCAGATGATCGGCTTCGTTCACCACGCCAAACGAGGCGAAAATAATACTGCCGAACAGCACAGAAAAAATCACGCTGGCGCTGACGGTGCTCATCGGTTGCGCCAGCCAAACGTCGGCATACACGGCAAACAGCCCAACCATGCCCCAGCCAATGAAGAGGCGCAATAGGGTGAGCGGTGGGCACAGCTGTTGCCACAAAGAAGGGGAAGATTGAGTGTGTGTCATGGGCGGTTTCCAGAATACGGGTCGTCCCAACAGGTCACGTTCAGGCCAGTCGTCTGGCCTTATTGCCTACATGGTGATGCAGCAACCGTTAATAGAAAAATAAGAAGCAATTATAGCAACATTTTGGCCTAGGCCCAAGCCTTAGCCAGAAACCTGTAGGCGGGCGATGATGTCTTCTTTTAATAGCTGTACCAGCGGCGCGCTGACGCTTTGCGGACTGTCGATGACGGCCACGCTGAGCGTAGGTAGCTCGGGCAGATGGTGTTTGTTTAACACTAAAAAACCCGGTGGGACGCTGCATTGAGTCACTACCGCAATGGCCATTCCGCTTTTCACTGCGGCGAGCTGCCCCGCAATATAAGGGCTGCTGTAGACGATACGATGGCCGCCTTCGAGGCTGGCGAGGCTGTGGATGATGTTTTTACGGGCCTGACTGCCGAATTCATACATGGCGATGGGCAGGGGGCGTTTTTGCCAAACAGGGTAGGCTTCTGCACCTAGCCACAGCAGCGGTTCGTTGAATAAGAAGGTGCCTTGGTCGGGCGTGTCTCGGCTGATGATGGCCAGATCCAGCTCATTGGCTTCGATTTTGGGAATGAGGGCAGAGGATGGCTCACAGATTAACGACAGCTCAATAGCAGGGTATTTTTCGGTGAACAGGCTCAAGACTTGGGGCAGATATTCTGGCGCATAGTCATCGGGAATGCCTAGGCTGATTTTACCCGCGACGCTGGAACCAACCAAGGCCTGTAGCGCCGTGGCATGGGAGGCCAAAATGCTTTGGGCGTAACCCAATAGCTCTTGCCCAATCGGGGTGAGGCTGAGGCGGCGCCCTTCGCGGATGAATACCTGACGTTGCAGCACGGTTTCGATGTTCTTGATGTGCATGCTGATCGCTGACTGGGAGCGAAAAACCGTTTTGGCCGCATCGGTCATCGATCCGCTTTGGGTCACGGCGACAAAGCTGCGCAGCCACGCGATTTCTAAATCCGGTAAGGCCATATGGCGTCCTTTGTATTTGATAATCGAATAGATAATGCCCGTATTATTCGTTTTGATAAAGATATTTCGTCCTATAGACTGAATGTACGATTAATTAACCCATAAGGTGGCCATATGACGCCGCTACGTTATCAGTTTGCCCTTCAGACCTGCGCCATGCTTTATGGCGCCACCGCCATCATCGGCCATCAATTGACGGGCAGTGTGGTGGCGACGGTTTTGGTGCGTGGCTTATTTGCTTTTTTGACGTTGAGCGTGGTGTTGCTGTTGAGTCGTGCGCCACGACTCAAGCCAGTGAGCGCGGCGAATGTGGCGAAACTCATGGTGTCGGGCATGCTGCTGGCGGCGCACTGGCTGTTTTTCTTTCTCAGCGTGCACACGGGCGGCATTGCTATTAGCACGCTGAGTTTTGCCAGCTTTCCAGCCTTTGTGCTGTTGTTTGATACTTTGTTCTTTAAAGAACGATTGACCGCTACCGATGTACTGGTGATTGGCTTGATTGCCTTAGGCTTGCTGTTGGTGACGCCGGCCTTTAGCCTGTCGCACGGCTCCACGATTGGGCTGTTATGGGGCGTGGCCTCGGGCATGTCTTACAGCTTGGTGGTGCTGTATAACCGCCATAATCAAACCCATCTGGGCGCGGTGCAGTCATCGTGGCTCCAGTTCTTGGGCATTACCGTGGTGCTGCTGCCGTTTGGTGCCGCAAGCCTAGGCGATTATTCTGTTCAAGACTGGTGGTTGTTGGCCTTTTTAGGGGTGGCCTGTACGGCGGTGGCGTTTACTCTGTTTGTCTACAGCCTCAAGGGTGTCGCGGCCAAAACGGCGTCGGTGGTGATTGCTTTAGAGCCGGTCTACGCCATCATGATGGCGTGGCTGTTCTTTGCGCAAGTGCCAACGGGTAAAATGATGTTGGGCGGTGCGGTGATTCTGGCGGCGGTGCTGCTGTCGCTGCGTGGTCCTAGGCCGACAGCGGCGCCTAAGCGAGCGGCGCAGGCATAAAAAAACCGCGAGCTTAGCTCGCGGTTTGTGTTTTAAGGTCAAGCCATTAGCGCTGAATGGTCACGCCGGTTGCGGCCTGTAGGGCGTCAAAATCCACGCCTTCGGCGAGTTCAACCAGCTGAACGCCGTTGGCGGTGATGTCTAACACGCCTAAGTCGGTGATGATGCGGTTGACTACGGCCGTGCCGGTAAGGGGTAGGGTACAGTTGGGCAGGATTTTGGGTTCACCAGTTTTGGTGGTGTGCTCCATCAGCACGATGACGCGCTGTACACCGGCAACCAAATCCATCGCGCCGCCCATGCCTTTGACCATCTTGCCGGGAATCATCCAGTTGGCTAGGTCACCTTGCTCTGACACTTCCATGGCGCCTAAGATGGCTAAGTTGACGTGGCCACCGCGGATCATGCCGAACGAATCGGCGCTGGAAAAGAAGGAAGCGCCCGGACGCGCCGTCACGGTTTGTTTGCCTGCATTGATGAGGTCGGCGTCTAGCTCTTCTTCCGTTGGGAAGGCGCCAATGCCCAATAAGCCGTTTTCTGACTGGAGCCAGATGTCCATGCCATCAGGGATGTGGTTGGCCACTAGGGTGGGCAAACCAATGCCCAGATTCACGTAGAAACCATCTTCTAATTCTTGGGCGGCACGCTGTGCCATTTGTGCTTTAGTCCAGGCCATCTCAAGCTTCCTTTACGGTTAGGGTACGTTGTTCAATGCGTTTTTCAGGTTGGGCGTTGACCACCACGCGCTGCACGTAAATACCAGGTAAATGAACTTGATCCGGATCGAGTTCGCCAATTTCCACAATTTCTTCCACTTCGGCAATGGTGATTTTGCCGGCCATGGCGCACTGTGGGTTAAAGTTTTGTGCCGTTTTGCGGAAGATTAAGTTGCCAGCCTTGTCGGCCTTATAGGCTTTAACCAAAGCGATGTCGGCGGTGAGTGACTGTTCTAACACATAGTCTTTACCGTTGAATTGACGGATTTCTTTGCCTTCGGCCACTAAGGTGCCGACGCCGGTTTGGGTGTAAAACGCAGGTATGCCCGCGCCGCCCGCCCGCAGTTTTTCGGCCAGCGTGCCTTGTGGGGTCAGCTCAACGTCGAGTTCGCCGCTTAAGAATTGGCGTTCAAACTCTTTGTTTTCGCCCACATACGATGCAATCATTTTTGAAATCTGCTTGGTTTTGAGCAGTAGGCCTAAGCCAAAGTCGTCGACGCCGGCATTATTGCTGATGCAGGTTAGCTGATCCTTACCGCTGTCGCGTAAGGCCACAATTAAGGCCTCTGGGATGCCGCACAGACCAAAGCCGCCCACGGCTATGGTTTGCCCTGATTGGACGATGTCGGCCAGGGCAGTGGCCGCATCAGGGTATTGTTTGTTCATTTAGTTCTCCTCGATTGTTGTTGTTTAACCAAATAAGTAAAAGGCGCCGGCAATCAATGCACCGGCATAAAATAAAATGATCAGGCAGTAGCCCATGATGGCGCGCGCGTCTAAGCCGGCAATGCCTAAGAGCGGTAAAGCCCAGAATGGCTGGATCATATTGGTCCACGCATCGCCCCAAGCAATGGCCATGGCTGATACCGCTGGCGACACGCCTAAGGCTTGGCCAGCTGGCAGCATAATAGGGCCTTGCACCGCCCACTGGCCACCGCCAGAAGGCACGAATACGTTCACTAAACCTGCGCTTAAGAAGGCGAACACGGGGAAGGTGTCGGCCGTCGACCAAGAGATAAAGGCTTGGGTGATTTGCGAGCTTAATGACACGCCTTCGGCATTAGCGCCGCCCATGATGCCCATCACGCCGGCGTAAAACGGAAACAGCAGCACGATGCCGGCAATGCCGGTGATGCTGTCTTCAACCGCGCGCATATAGCGCTCAGGGGTTTTGTGGGCCCAGAGGCCTAAAAATAGGAATAAACCGATCACCACGTTTAGGCCCAGCGCAAAGCCATTGTGGCTGAAGTATTGGGCGTAGGCAATCAAGGCCAGCGCCAGTACCAGCCAAGCCACTAGGCGGCTGTCGTCAATTTTTTGGGCGGGGGTGGTGCGCTCAGGCAGCTGGGCTTGAGCCTGTACCATTAAGGCCGGATCCACTACGGTTGGGTTTTTGGGGTGCATGGCGCGGTTTAATAGCGGTAGGCCAATCACCAGGCCGGCAATGATGAACCAGTTCAAAGAGGTGAATAAGGTGTCGCCCGTGCTGATGGGTTCGGTGATGACGCCGCCGGAAAGCCGCATCAAGTCATCGCCGGCCGTGGCCAAGGCGAGGGGGATGGAGCCAGAGAGGCCGCCGTGCCAAATTAAAAAGCCAGAATAGGCGGAAGCCACCAGCAGCGGATAATCCACGCCTTTTACCTGACGCGCTAAGGCGCGGGCAAAAACCGCGCCGACGATCAGGCCAAAGCCCCAGTTGAGCCAGCACGCGGCTAGGGCGACTAGGGTCACGTAAATGATGGCCTGGCCCGGCGTTTTGGCCAGGCTAGCGAGCTTGTCGAGGAAGCGGTTCACGATGGGTGCCCGCGCGAGGGCGTAGCCCGTCACCAAGATCAGCGCCATTTGCATGGCAAAGTTAAACAGACTCCACAGGCCGCCATACCAGTGATTGACCATGGCGAATAGGGATTGTTGGGTAGACAACATGCCCACGACGATGACGAAAAATGTCAGCAATAGGGCAAAGATAAAGGGCGACGGCAGGTAGCGCTGTACCAGCTTAACGCTGGCCTGCGTGAGTAATGTGAACATAGTATGTCCTCTATAGGGTTCTCGTTTGTTTTTGTTGGTGTGACCACTTCTATGGAGGTCAGCAGGCCTAGCTTACGTGATAACCCTAGTAGTGTAAATGCTTTAGGCCTTTGCTGGAGCAAAGTGCGGCTGTCGCGGCCAAGAGGCAAACAAAACGCGCCGATGAGGCGCGTGGGTTAAAGCTCGGGGCGGCAACGATAGTAGATGTTGGCGCAGGCCTGAGTACAGCCGCCACAGCTGCTGCGACAGCCGCTCTGGGCTTCGGTGGCGATGACGTGGCCTTTGCGCATCCATTGGCCCACCATGGCCTGCATGGCGCTGGGCGACACGTCAAAATAGTGGGCCAGCTCATTCAGGCTGATATTGGGGTGTTGGCCAATGTGGGCCTTGATGGCGAACAGCATCAGTGACAACCGCCACCGCAGCAGTCGCCGTCGCGGGGCTTGCTGGGTTTGAGTACCGGCGTCGCGTTCAGGCGTTTACCCAGCAGACGCAGCACGGCAAAGCACAGCAACACAAAAAGAGCGATGCCAATGAGCCAAATACTGGCCTGCTGTGGTGCTAAGCTTAGGCGCGTGCTTTGATAATAGGCCGTGGCCGCCAGCCACGCCACCGTCCAGCTCCAGAGCGCCACGATTAGCGTCCATTTGCTGCCGGCTTCGCGATAAACCGCCCCCAGTGCGGCTGCGCAAGGCGTGTACAGCAGAATAAACATCAGATAGGCAATGGCAGCGGCACTACTGCCAAAGGCCAAGTGCATCTGGGTAATGGTGCGGTTGTCGATCTCATTTTCATCCATAACGGTCGCTAGGTCGCCGTCGGCCATTTGCTGGTTAATGCCTAAGGGATCGGCCAGATTGTGGATGACGGTGCTGAGGTTTTCGGGCACGGAAGCCCACGCGGCGCGCACGCCGGCCATGAGGTCGTAGTCTGAATCGCCATTGTCGGCTGCGTCGCTGCCCATTTGGCTGTACAGGGCATTAAGGGTGCCGATGACGGCCTCTTTGGCAAAAATGCCGGTGAAAATACCCACCGTGGCTGGCCAGTTGTCTTGGTCTACGCCCATGGGGCTAAATGCAGGGGTTAATCCCTTGCCGATATTGGCCAGCACCGAGCGGTCAGTGTTTTCATTGCCAAAAGAGCCGTCGCTACCGAGCGAATTCAACAGGCTTAGGCCTACGACCATGATGACGATGGCCTTACCCGCCTGCAGGATAAAGCTTTTGAGGCGCGACCAGGTCAGCATGGCGATGTTGCGTGCCGTGGGCAGGCGATAGGCAGGCAGCTCCATAATGAAGGGCGTGTTGCCGCCTGGCAAAATAGAGTGTTTGAGCATCAGGCCAGTGATGATGGCCACCAAAATGCCCAGTAGATACAACAGGAACACCACGTTCTGGCCGTTCCTAGGGAAAAAGGCCGCCGCAAATAGGGCGTACACCGGTAGTCGTGCCCCGCACGACATATACGGGATCATCATGATGGCCATGAGGCGATCGCGCGGGCTTTCTAAGGTGCGGGTGCCCATGATGGCGGGCACGTTGCAGCCAAAGCCAACCAGCATGGGGACAAAGGCTTTGCCTGGCAGGCCAATGGTGCGCATGCCGCGATCGACCACCATGGCGGCACGCGCCAAATAGCCTGAGTCTTCCATGAAGGAAAGGCAGAGGAACATGGCCGCAATCACGGGAATAAACGAGGCCACGGTTTGGATGCCGGTGCCCACACCGTTGGCCAAGATGGTGATCAGCCAGGCGGGTGCGTGTAGCTGCTGTAATAAATAGGTGCTGCCGTCGACCAGTACAGTCGCCGCCAAAATGTCGAAAAAGTCGATGAAGGCCGAGCCGATGTTGATGGCCAATAAGAACATGAGGTACATCGCCAGTAGAAAAAACGGCAGGCCGGTGAGTCGGCCCAGAGCGAGGGCGTCGATGCGTTCGGTCAGGCTGGCGCTGGCCGCACGCGGTTGGCTGATGACGCTGCGGGTCAGGGCATCAATACAGTCGTAGCGGCTGCTGGCCAAGGCCATATCGAGGTCTTCTGATTGGGGCTGTAGGGCGCTGGCGATGCGTTTGAGATCGGCCTGTTCCGCTGGGGGGGCGTGCTCTGGCTGCAATAAAGCGTCGAGCAGCTGCCAGCGAGAATACTGTTTGATCGGGCTGTTGTCGGCCAAGTTAGCCCGAGCAAGGTCAAGGGCAGCGCTTTGGGCTGGGCTTAAGGTGTTGAGCAGCGGCTGCGGCGGCGTGGGTTCGGCCAAGGCTTGGTTGATTAAATCTTTGAGCGCTGTTAATCCCACGCTTTTATTGGCGCAGATGCCGATGACGGGACAGCCAAGCTGCTGCGCCAGCGCCTTCAGATCAATCACTTCGCCGTTGCGCGCCAGAGCATCCATTAGGTTGAGCACCACCAGCATGGGGCGGCCTAGGTCGACTAATTGGGTGGTGAGATAAAGGTTGCGGTGTAAATTAGTGGCGTCGACGACGTTGACGATGAGGCTGTCTTGATCGTGCTGTACGAACTGACGCACCACCAGCTCGTCTTGGGAGACGCCGTCCTCTAGGCTTTCTAAGGCGTAGGTGCCGGGTAGGTCGACCACGTTAATGCGCTGCTGTTGATGGCGGTAGTGACCGGTTTTTTTGTCTACGGTGACGCCAGGCCAGTTGCCCACGTGCTGCTGGGCGCCGGTGAGTTTATTGAATAAGGTGGTTTTACCACTGTTAGGATTGCCGATCAGGGCAATTTGCTGCAAAGGCAGGCGTTGTGGTGTCATGATGCGGTCTCGGGTTGGACCATGATGGTGGCGGCCTCGCTTAGGCGTAGGCACAGCTTAAAGCCACGAATGCGAATTTCTAATGGATCGCCTAATGGCGCCAGGCGTACGGCAGTGACCTCTTGGCCAGGAATGATGCCCATGGCCAAGAGTTTGCGTCGAAACGGTGCCGCCGCCGCGGTGAGGCTGGTGATTCGGGCGCTGTGGCCCAGCGGAAGTTGAGCGAGGGAGCAAGGAGGCATAGAGATTCGCTGTCGAATGGTCACGACGATGATTGAGGAATATAAATGATAGTAATAACTGTTTCTATCATCAGCGCTAAGGCGGTATTGGCTGATGTGGATCAAGGCTTAAGCGCGAATTCGTGGCATTTGTGCGACAGATAAAAAACGGCCCGCTAAAGGCGGGCCGTTGAGTAAGCTCGATGACGCTTATTGAGGCTTGCGGAATGAGTCGTGACAAGCTTTACAGGTCGCGCCCACGTTGCCGTATGCCACTTTAATTTGGTCTAGATCGCCGGTTTGGGCGGTATCGTTTAGGGTCGCCACGGCGTTGTGGAAGTTGTCTTCAGCTTGTTTAAAGCCTGCTGCATCGGTCCAAACGTTTGGCAAGGCGTCGCCATCTTTACCTTCACCGTCAGATTCAAAGTGTTGGAACGGCACTTGGCTTTCGGTAGCAAACCCAGCTGCGGCTTGTTTAAAGGCTTCAACGTCATAGTCTACGTCGCCTTTAACCATTTTGCCCATGGTTGAGAAGTTAGGCATCATGCTTTTAAAAGCTGTAGAGCGGGCTTCAGAGTTAGGGCCTTTTTCGGCTGGAGGCGTTGATTGGCCGCAGGCGGCAAGCAAAGTAAGGGCAGCAGTAACCGCCAACAGGGTTTTTTTCATGGTGGGTTCCTTTAAATATTAATCAGACAAACTCAATTGGTTTGTTGTGTTTTCATGCAAACTTAAATCATAATCTGCCGCAGCCACCCGCATGATGGTTTATGTTGGGGCCGTCTGTTTGGCATTATTCTACTATGGATATGACAAAATTCAATCGTTTTACGCTTTAATTCCGTCTATTAACCTTGGTTAATAGCATTATGTCATTTTAATGGCAATTAATAAAGCGTAGCGAAATACGGCTTAAGTGCTTGTGATTTTTTCTGTTATATTATAACATCCATTTATTCGCGAAGATTAAAGGAGTTGATGTGCACTTAACTCAATACAGAACCCAAGTGCTGCTGAGCTGTCAGCAGAACAAAGCGTTGGTGACGCCGCTACGAGAAACGGTCTTGGATTTGATTCTCAACCGTACTGGCGTGGTCAAAGCCTATGACGTGTTGGCCGAGATGCAGAAAATGCGCGGCAATGTGGCGCCGCCGACGGTGTACCGAGCCCTAGATTTTTGGGCCGATCAAGGCGTGCTGCATAAGGTGGCGGCGGTCAACGGCTATATTTTATGCCAAAACCTGCACGATCATGAGGCGCACCACCACGCGCTGATTTTATTGTGTAATGAGTGTGGTGAAGTAAAAGAAGTAGTGGCGGGGCCACAGTGGCAGGCGTTTAAAGCCGGCGTGGCCGATCAAGGCTTTGTGCTTGCCGATGAACATATGGTGTTAACGGGGATGTGTCAGCAATGTCAACGAACAAAACAATAGCGCATTTGTTTTCAGGCTTCTTAGGGGTGGGTAAAACCAGTGCCATCAAAAGCCTGATGGCGCAAAAAGACCCAAATGAAAAATGGGCCATCATCGTCAATGAGTTTGGCGAAATTGGCATCGATGGTGCGGTGTTGAGCGACGACGGCATTCCCGTTGCCGAAGTGTCTGGCGGCTGCTTGTGCTGTGTGGCTGGGCCACAAATGTCCAGCACCGTCACCAAAATCATGCGCGACTATCAGCCCGATCGGCTGTTGATTGAAGCCAGTGGCCTAGCCCATGCCGCCAGCGTCATCGACGAATTAAACGCCAAGCCTTTGAGCGACTTAGTCAGCGTCGGTGCCGTGTTTACCGTGGTGGATCCGCGCCAGTTTGTAGCCGATCAATACGCCAAACAAACGCTGTATAAGGATCAGGTCAGCGTGGCCGACGTATTGGTAGCGAGTAAAATCGATTTATGCGATGAGGCCACTTTAGCTGAGTTTCGTCAGCGTGCGGCCAAGCTGTTCCCACCGAAGGCCTTGGTGGCCGAAGTCACAGACGCCGAACTTGATTTGGCTTGGCTGGATACACCGGTCATTGAAAAAAGCCGCTACCGCTTACAGGCGCTGTCTGATAACGACTTAGGCTATCAGTCGCAGGGCTTTACCTTTGCCGCCGAACTGAATTTTGATGGCGAGCGGCTGACCAACTTTTTTAATGATTTACCGCAGTTGAGCACCGGGCTGGTGCGGGCTAAGGGTGTATTTCGGGTGTTGGATACGTGGGTGTGGCTGAACTGGGTCGATGGCCAATGGGGCGCGACTCAGGTGTCTTGGCGCCGCGACAGCCGCTTTGAGCTGATTGCGACGAGCTTTGACGCCGATAAAATTGAACAACTATTACAGGCAGCTTTAGAAAAATAATGAATTCTTTATTGTTACGCAGTGCCGTTTTTAGGCTGGGCTTGGCCTTAGGGCTAGTGGCCAGCGTGTGGCTGGTGTTTCTGTGGGCGGTGCGCTGATGCCGATTATTGTCAATAACGCGACGGTTAGCTATCAGCGTCATCCGGCTATTCACCACGTCGACGTGACCTTCCGCGAGCATGAAGCCTGCGCGATTTTTGGCCCTAACGGTGCCGGTAAATCGACGCTGTTGAAGGCCATTATGGGTTTGTTGCACTGTGACACCGGCACCGTGGTTTGGGACGGCTTAAAACGGCAGGACTTGGCTTATCTGCCGCAGCAGTGCGACGTCGACCGCAGCCAGGCGATGAGCGTGTTTGAACTGGCCGCCATGGGCTTATGGTATGAAATTGGTTTTTTTGGCGGCGTGAGCCAAGCGCAGCGCGCACGGGTGAGTGAAGCTTTGGAGCAAGTGGGCATGCTGGCGTTTAAAGACCGCGCCATCGCCCAGTTGTCTAATGGCCAGTTTCAGCGGGTGCTGTTTGCCCGCATGCTGGTGCAAGACGCACAGTTTTTGCTCTTAGATGAGCCTTTTAATGCGATTGACGCTAAAACCACACAGGATTTATTGGTGGTTTTGCAAGGCTGTTTGGCGCGCGGTAAGGCCGTGGTGGCGGTGCTGCACGATGTGGCGCAAGTGCAAGACTACTTTCCTCGTACGGTGTTGATTGCGCGTGAAAAGATTGCCGAAGGCCCAACTAATGAGGTGATGCAGCCAGAATGGTTGCGTAAGGCTAGCCATAAAATGAACCATTGGCAACAAGACGGCAGCTGGTGTGCCGTTGATTAAGAACAACCCACAAAGAACCCTATGAGTGATTTATATACTTTATTGATTGAACCCTTTGTCGAATTCAGCTTTATGCGTTTCGCCTTGGTGTCTAGTTTTTGTTTAGCCTTAAGCAGTGCCCCCATCGGGGTGTTTTTGGTGATGCGACGCATGAGCTTAATGGGTGATGCCATGAGCCATGCGGTCCTGCCCGGTGCCGCCATTGGCTATATGGTGGCGGGCCTAAGCCTGCCAGCGATGAGTTTAGGCGGCTTTGTGGCGGGGGTATTGATGGCCTTATTTGCTGGCCTCGCCAGCCGCTTCACCAGCTTGAAAGAGGACGCCAACTTCGCTGCTTTTTACCTCAGTAGTTTGGCCCTAGGGGTGTTGCTGGTGAGCGTTAACGGCAGCAGCGTGGATTTATTACACCTTTTATTTGGTTCAGTTTTAGCGGTGGATGAGCCAGCCCTAGTGCTGGTGGCCAGCGTCACCACCGTCACGGTATTGGCCTTGGCCATCATGTATCGGCCGTTGATGATGGAGAGCATCGATCCAACGTTTTTGCGAGCCGTCAACGGTAAGGGCGGGTTGTGGTACGGCGCCTTCCTCGTGCTGGTGGTGATTAATCTGGTTGCGGGCTTTCAGGCCTTAGGCACCTTAATGTCGGTGGGCTTGATGATGGTGCCGGCGATCAGCGCCCGCCTGTGGGCCAACAGCATGGGCAAGGTGCTCAGCATTGCTTGCTTGATTGCCTTTGTGTGTGGCTATGGCGGCCTGTTGCTGTCGTTTTATATAGAAGTGCCATCAGGCCCAGCGATTATTTTGCTGTGTGGCTTGGTGTATCTGCTGTCGGTGATTTTTGGGGTTCACGGCGGCGTTGTGGCCAGGCTTTGGCGCAGTAAACATCGCGTGGCTTAATGAAGACAATTCAGCGTAAGGGGATAGGGACATTATGAGCATCAAAACATTCACGGTTCATACCGCCGTGGCAGCCTGTTTAGGCTTTGCTGGGGTGGCTGTGGCCGCACCGCTGCCAGTGGTGAGCAGCTTCAGTATTTTGGGCGACGTAGCCAAACAGGTGGGTGGTGAGCGCGTGACCGTCACCAATTTAGTCGGACCAGACCAAGACGCCCACGTTTATCAGCTGACGCCTAAGGACATTCGTACCCTAGGCCAGGCCAAGCTGGTGTTGCTCAATGGTTTGGGTTTTGAGGGCGCACAGCTAGAACGCGTGGTGAAGCAGGGCACGGCACCGTATGCGATGGTGACCAAGGGCATTAAGGCTTTGGCAGCAAACGAGCACGATGATCATGATCACGGCCACGGTGAGCCAGGGCATCATCATGGCGGTTTGGATCCACACGTGTGGCATGATCCAGTGTTGATGCAGGCCTATGCCGCCAACGTGGCCAAGGCCTTAACCTATGCCGATCCACAGGGCAAAGCCTATTATCAGCAACGCCTCAGCGCTTATCAAAATCGTTTGAAAGAGCTAAATATTTGGGCCGCTGCCCAGTTCAAGCCGATTCCGGTCGCTCAGCGTAAAGTCTTGACTGCTCATGGTGCTTTTGCCTATTTAGGCCAGCGCTATCAGATTCAGTTTGTGGCGCCTCAGGGGGTGAGCACCGAAAGCGAGGCCTCTGCTCGTACCGTGGCCAACATCATTCGGCAGGTAAAGCAAGACCACATTAAGGCGGTGTTTGTGGAAAACATTAAAGACAAACGCTTGATTGAGCGCCTAGCTAAGGAAACCGGCGTGAAGGTGCAGGGCGCTCTGTATTCAGATGCCTTAAGCGGCCCGAAAGGCCCAGCGGCCACCTATATTGATTTGATTCGTCACAATGTGAGCCTTTTAGCTAAAGGCCTAAAATAGCGGCCATTGATACAGGCCCATGCTGTGGCCTTGCCACAGCGCCACCGCAACCACCAAAAAGCCGACGCCCAAGCGTACGGCTTTTTTTTGTAATAGGCTTTTGAGCTGGGCGGCGAAGACGCCTAAAACCAAAAGATTGGGCAAGGTGCCAAGGGCAAACGCCAGCATATAGGCGCCGCCCTTGAGGGCGCTGCCGCTGCTCATGGCGTAAATCGAGGCGGTATACACCAGACCACAGGGCAGCCAGCCCCACAACATGCCCACGCCAAAGCAGGCCGGTGCACTTTTGATCGGCAGCAGCTGGTTTAAGAGGGGGTTGAGACGTCGCCAAATCGGCTTGCCGATGCCTTCGATGCGGGTGACTAAATGCGACAGGCCTGCAAGGTAAAGGCCCAGCAGGATTAAAAACAGATTGGCCAGCAGCAGCAAGACGTGCTGCGGGCCTTGGGTGTCGGCGAGGCTTAGGCCGGCCTGACTGAGGGCGCCTACCAACACGCCGATGACCACATAGGACAGAATGCGGCCTAGGTTTAATAAGAGGATGAGGGTGAAGCGATTGAGGTTGGGCGGCAGCTGCAGGGCAAAGGCGCTGGAGAGGCCGCCGCACATGCCGACGCAGTGACCTCCGCCAAGAAAGCCAATTAAAAAGAGGGCCAAGAAAGAAATGTCCGCCATGATGTTTGGGTCGCCGTCGCCGATAATCCTCTATTATAAAGCTTAAGTCGCAGCCGCGCAGGAGGCTGTTGCATTAAAGCCAATCGCGCAGGCGGTAATAGCTCATGGCGGCGACCTGGGTGGGCATGCGCAGCCAGCGCCCGCCGGGAAAATCGCGGTGTTTAATGGCCTCAAAGCGTTTGAGACGAGTGTCATCGCCCAGGATGGCTTCGGCGATGACTTTGCCTGCTAGCCCGGTCAAGGCCACGCCGTGGCCGGAAAAGCCTTGGGCAAAATACACATTGGGCGCCAGCCTGCCCCAGTGTGGGGCGCGGTTCATGGTGATGTCGACGTGGCCACCCCAGGCGTAGTCTATGGCGACGCTGCGCAGCTGTGGAAATACTCTGAGCATGTCGGCGCGCATGCTTTGGGCCAGCTGTCGCGGCGGCAGGCCAGAATAGCTGACCTTACCGCCGAACAGCAGGCGGGTGTCGGCGCTGAGGCGGTAGTAATCCAGCACAAACTGGCTGTCGCACACCGCCATGTGATTGTCGATCAGTCGCGCGGCACGGTCGCCTAAAGGCTCGGTGGCAATCATATAGGTGCCAACAGGCAGAATCTTCTTGCTTAAGGCCTGAGCTTGTGGCGTTTTGAGCTGGGACACAAAGGCATTGCTGGCGAACACCACGTCGGTGGCGTTGACTTGGCCGTGAGGCGTGCGCACGATGGCGCCATCGTCTTGAGCATACACATCGATGACGGGGCTGTTTTCGAACAGCACAGCGCCGTGGCTGCTGGCGGCACGGGCGAGGCCGAGGCAATAGTTCAGCGGATGTAGGTGGCCAGAGGTGGTGTCGTAAATGCCGCCCTGATAGCGGCCAGAGTTTAAATGCTGCTGTAGCTGATGTTTGTCCCAAATTTGGTAGCCATCATAGCCGTATTGCTGCCGCATTTTGGCGACGTGAGCCTGCAGTGCCTGCTGCTGTTGTGGCTTGACCGCGACGGTGGCGTAGCCGCGGGTCCAGTCGCAGTCGATGGCGTAGTCACGCACGTGGGCGTCCACGATGTCGACGGCCTCTAAAGACATGTCCCAAAAGTCTTGTGCCGCGCTGGCGCCGAGCTGGCGTTCAAACTCATCCAGTTCACAGGCATAGCCGCTGATGACTTGGCCGCCGTTGCGCCCAGAAGCACCAAAGCCAATGTGGGCACCTTCGAGCAAAATGACATTCTTACCGGCTTTGGCTAAATTCAGCGCTGTGCTGATGCCGGTAAAGCCGCCGCCGATGACGCATACGTCGGCGTGCTGATGGCCGCTGAAGCTGGGGTAGAAGTGGGCTTCGGTACGGCTATTAGCGTAAAAAGAACCCGGATGGTTCTGGTAGGCGAACGACAGCATGACAATCCTTTCAGAGCAAAATCAGGGCATAAAAAAGCGAGCCGGGTGGCTCGCTGATTGAGGCTAGCCACTTTAAGGCTTTAAGGCGGCCTCGGCGGCGCTGGCCTGTTTCATGGCTTGGGCGGCTTCACGATCCCGCTTCACGTGATTTTTCATCATAAAGTAATTCAGTAAAATCACGCAAGTGCCGATCACGCCAATCATGATGGTGGCCAAAGCGTTCATCTGTGGGTCTAGCCCCAGCTTGATCTTGGAGAAAATCACCTGCGGTAGGGTGGATGAACCCGGGCCGGACAGGAATGAGGTAATCACCAAGTCATCTAAGGATAGGGTGATGGCCAATAAAAAACCTGACGCAATCGCGGGCGCAATCAAGGGTAGGGTGATCACAAAGAAGATTTTCAGCGGCCGCGCGCCTAAATCCATGGCGGCGTCTTCTAGCGACTGATCTAGCTCCATTAGACGTGAGCGAATCACCACCGTTACGTAAGCCAAGCACAGCGTGGTGTGGCCGAGCCAAATGGTGAAAAAGCCACGGTCAAAATACATGAAGTTCAAGAGTTCGCTGTTTTGTAAAAACATCTGTACTTGAATGATGAGCAGCAGCATCGACAGGCCGGTGATCACGTCGGGCATCACCATCGGTGCCGACACCATGCCGGCAAACAGAGTACTGCCTTTAAAGCGCTTGATGCGCGCTAAAGCAAAGCCCGATAGCGTGCCCAAAATCACCGCGGCAAAAGCAGACGCCAGAGCCAGCTTAATCGACAGCCACGCCGCTTCCAAAATCTGGCTGTTGTTGGCCAGGCGGCCATACCAGCTAGTGGAGAACCCGCCCCAAACCGTCACCAGCTGGGAGCTATTAAAGGAGTAGATCACCAAGCTGATCAGGGGAATGTATAAAAACAGCAGGCCAAGAATCAGCATGACTCTTAAAAACCAGGATGAGCGATTATTGTTCATTGCGCTTCCCTTCTAACTCACGGGTTTCATAACGATGGAATAGGGCCATGGGAATCACCAGCAAAATGACCATGATGACGGCGATGGCAGATGCCAACGGCCAGTTGTTTTGGTCAAAGAAGGCCTGCCACAACACTTTACCAATCATCAATTCACTCGGACCACCCACCAGTTCAGGGATCACGTATTCGCCCACAGAAGGAATAAACACCATCATCGAGCCAGCAATGATGCCAACCTTAGATAAGGGTAGGGTAATGGTCATAAAGGCCTTGATCGGGCCGGCACCTAGGTCGCTAGCGGCTTCCAAGAGGCGGTGATCCATTTTTAATAGCTGGGCGTAAATCGGCAAAATCATAAACGGCAGATAGGCGTACACCATCACCAGCTGGAGTGAGAATGAGTTGTAGAACAGCTGTAGTGGCTGGTCGATGAGGCCAATGCTCATTAAAGCATTGTTGACCAAGCCATTTTGGCCCAATAGGCCCATCCAAGCGTATACCCGCAATAAAAACGAGGTCCAGAAGGGCAACATCACCAATAATAACAAGCCATTACGGTATTCTGCTTTGGCGCGGGTGATGGCGTAAGCCATCGGGTAGCCCAATAAAAAGCACCATACAGTGGTGAGGAAGGCGATTTTAATCGACGACCAATAGGTTAATAGATAGATGTTGCCGCCGCCATTTTCAGCAAACGGATTGACGATGCGCGCCAAGGTTTGCCAAAAATCGGTGAAAATATCCACATAATTATAGTAATTCAGCGAGATCGCTAGGCTCCCGATGTCGGCGTCGTTGACGAACAGCGGCGTATACGGTGGGATGTTCAGCTCTTGATCAGCAAAGCTGATCTTGAGCACGATGGCGAACGGCACCAAAAACAGCAGCAACAGCCACACGTAGGGAATGCCGTAGACCATGCCACGCCCTAGGTGCAGTTTTTTAGGTTTCCATTTGGCTAGTTTCATCAATGCCACCCCTTATTGAGTCAACACAATGGGTAAGCTGGCGCGCCAGCTGATGTGTACGGTTTCTTCCCAAGTGGGTGGGGTTTCGTCGAGTAAATACCAGCGCGACGACACCACCGAGCTTTTGATGATGCGCCCGTTCGGTAGCTGAACGTGGTAAATGGCCGAGCTGCCTAAATAGGCGATCTCTTTCACCACGCCTTGGGCATAGTTATAGCGGGTGTCTTGCGGCGGCTCTTTTTCCAGACGCACGTCTTCAGGGCGCACGCTGACCCAGCGCTCTTGGCCGACCGCGCCGCTAAGGCCGTGTGGCAGCATGATGAGGCTGTCGAAGTCGGGGCTTTTGATTTCCACTCTATCGGCTTCTTCCAATACAATCTCGCCAGAAATAATATTGGTTTCGCCGATGAACTCTGCGGTAAAGCGGCTAGAAGGAAAGTCGTAGATCTCGTTGGGCGTGCCCACTTGCATCAACTGGCCTTCTGACATGATCGCAATACGAGTGGCCATGGTCATGGCCTCTTCTTGGTCGTGGGTGACCATGATGCAGGTCACGCCTACTTTTTCTAAGGTGTTCACCAGTTCAAACTGGGTTTGCTGGCGCAGTTTTTTGTCTAGGGCGCCCAGCGGCTCGTCTAAAAGCAGGAGTTTTGGGCGTTTGGCCAGGCTGCGGGCGAGGGCCACGCGCTGCTGCTGACCACCAGAGAGTTGGTGTGGCTTACGCTTGGCAAACTTAGACATTTGCACCAGCTTCAACATTTCTTCAACGCGGGCGTTGATGTCGGCTTTGCTTAACTTATCTTGAATCAGGCCAAAGGCCACGTTTTGTTCCACCGTCATGTGCGGGAATAAGGCATAGCTTTGAAACATCATGTTGATTGGGCGATCATAAGGCGCCAATTTGGTGATGTCTTGCCCATCTAAAATGATTTTGCCGGCGGTAGGGGTTTCCATGCCAGCGAGCATGCGCAACAAGGTCGATTTGCCACAGCCAGAACTGCCCAAAAGGGCAAAAATTTCATTTTTTTCAATGTTCAGGTCTATGTGATCGACGGCATAATTATCGCCAAATTGCTTGACGATCCCTTGAATTTGCAAGTAAGACGTGTTGCTATTTGCTTTATTTACCTGTTGGGTCATGGTGGGCAAACTCCATAAAGGGTGCTTGTTAAAACAAGCTAATTATCTATTCTGAGTGGGGTGGCTTCTTTTTAAGGTAAGTTAATACGACCGCTCAACCGGTGCATATAAAAATGCAAGGGGCGATTGTATGCGAACACACCTAGGCTCGCAATGAAAATCATCGCCCAATCATTAAGTTCTGGATTCTGGCTTAAACGACGTCCTATGGCCGTTTAGGTGTTGATTACCTTAACATACCCCCTCTTAAAAAAGGAGGGCTTTGTCGGCTTATTTACCTTCTGTCATGTCAGAAAGCCATAAAACAAGGGCTTGGGGCGTGTACGGGTTTAAGTCGTTTGGGTGTTTGCTTAGCTGTAGCTTGGTTTAAAATCGATTCGTCATGGCATAATTGTGTTTCATTTAGGTGACGAACGCTTTTTTTTGCTGCTCAAATTTGAGCGGAGTATGGCTCTGAATACGCCATCTCGGTGCTGAAAGTGCGCCATAAAAGCGACAAAATCCCAAAATAATCGTGTTACACTGTCTGCCGGCTCGGGTGCCGCCCTAGGCACAAGCCCATCATAATAACGACAGCAGTCAAATTCAGGAGACAGTATGGGACAGCGTTTGCCAATTTCAGTGGCACACATCACATCCGCTTTGGTGGCCTTATTGGTTGGTTACGGCAGTTCAGCCGTGGTGGTGTATCAAGCAGCCACCGTGTTTAACCCCAGCAATGCCGAGTTGGCCTCGTGGTTTTGGGCTTTGGCGATTGCCTGTGGGGTCGGCAGCATTGCGCTTTCTTTAAAGTATAAGGCGCCGATTTTGCTGGCCTGGTCGACGCCCGGCGCGGCATTGATTTTCGCCAGTGTGTCGGGCGTGTCGATGTCGGCAGCCATTGGGGCGTTTATGTTTGCCGCTGGGCTGATGGTGCTGTTTGGGGTAACGGGCCTCTTTGACTGGGTGACCAAAAACATTCCTTCTAGTTTGGCCGCGGCCATGCTCAGCGGTGTGTTGCTGAAGTTTGGTACCGACATCTTTTTGGCCATGCAAGAGCAGGCGATTATGGTGTGCCTGATGCTGGTGGTGTTTTTGCTGAGTAAAATTCGGCTGCCGCGCTACAGCATTATTTTGATGATGGCCACTGGCTTGATTTATGTGTCGGTGATGGGCCTCTTTAAGCCCAGTAATATTGATTGGGGTTTGAGCCTACCAGTGTTAATGATGCCTAGCTTTGATCTGCAAGCCATGATCAGCGTGGGTTTGCCTTTGTTTATTGTGACCATGGCTACTCAAAACATTCCGGGTATCGCCATTTTGCGTAGCCACGGCTATGATGCGCCGGCTTCTCCTTTGATTACCAAGGTAGGCTTGTTGAGTCTGGTGCTGGCGCCGTTTGGCAGCTTTATGGTGAATTTGGCCGCGATCACCGCCGCGATTTGTATGGGGCCAGATGTGGATAAAGACCCGTCTAAGCGCTATATGGCGGCGGTTTGGGCCGGTGCTGGCTACATTGTCTTGGCGTTTTTAGGCGGCAGCGTGGTGTCGCTATTCGCCACCATGCCACCGATTTTGATCATGGCTTTAGCAGGCTTGGCGTTGTTGGGCACGATTGGTGCCAACTTAAGCACCGCCATGGCCGATCATCAAAACCTAGACGCCGTGGTGTTGACGGTATTGATGACTGCCTCAGGCGTGTCATTTTTTGACATCGGTAGCGCCTTTTGGGGGCTGCTGCTGGGTCTGACGGTGTTTCACGGTAACCGCTATTTGCGTCGTCGTCGCCGCGAAGATTAAGCGCATCAGCCCAATAAAAAACCCGCCTCGGCGGGTTTTTTATTGGGCTTTGGGAGGAGTGTTGAGGAGGGGTTGAAACGAGAAAAAGCCCCAGAGGATACTCTGGGGCTTGTGAGGGTGCTGGCATTAAGCCTGAGGCTGTTTGGCGTCTTCTTCGTCACGCAGCGCCCGACGCAGAATTTTACCCACGTTGGTCTTAGGCAATTCGTCGCGAAACTCAATCAGCTTCGGTACTTTGTAAGCGGTTAAGTTTTCACGGCAGAAGGCGATGATCTCTTCGGCTTTGAGTGCCGGATTTTTGGACACGATGAAGAGTTTTAAGGCTTCACCAGAGCGCGGATGAGCCACGCCGATACAGGCAACTTCGAGTACGTCAGGGTGGGCTGCGACCACGTCTTCGACTTCGTTGGGGTAGACGTTAAAGCCCGACACCACAATCATGTCTTTCTTACGATCGACGAGCTTCACAAAGCCTTCCGCATCAATGCAGGCAATGTCACCGGTTGCTAAAAAGTGCTGAGCGTCTAAGGATTGAGCCGTGTCTTCTGGACGGTTCCAGTATTCACGCATTACTTGAGGGCCTTGAATCCAAAGCTCACCGGCTTCGCCAATGCCGACTTCTTTGCCTTCGTTGTCGCGAATGCTCACCACGGTGCTGGGAATAGGAAGGCCGATGTAGCCGATTTTATTGCCTGACCCTAATGGGTTGATACAGGCCGCTGGGCTGGTTTCGGTCAGGCCATAGGCTTCTACTAAGGGAATGCCGGTGACCTTAACCCATTTTTCGGCCACGGCGCGCTGTACCGCCATGCCGCCACCGAGGGCGAAGCGCCAGCTGCTGAAGTCGACGCTGGCAAAGTCAGGGTTGTTGAGTAGGCCGTTAAATAAGGTGTTCACCCCAGTTAAAATGGTGACTTTGTGCTGGCGTAACTCTTTCACAAAGCCTGGCATGTCGCGCGGATTGGTGATTAAAACGTTGACGCCGCCAAACATGGTGAAGGTCATCAGGTTGGCGGTCAGCGAAAAGATGTGATAAAGCGGTAGGGCCGTGATCACCACTTCTTCACCGTCGCGGATGTCGCGGCCGATCCATTCGGAAACCTGCAGCATATTGGCGACAATATTGCCGTGGGTGAGCACTGCACCCTTGGCCACGCCGGTGGTGCCGCCAGTGTATTGCAAGAAGGCAATGTCGTCGTGGGTTAGGCTAGGCACCACTTTAGGCAGGCTTTTGCCTTGGTTTAGGGTGTCATTAAACTTAATCAGATGGGGAATGCGGTAGTTGGGCACCATTTTTTTGATGTGGCGCACCACAAAATTAGCGATGACGCCTTTAAAGCCTAGCAGGTCACCAATGCTGGCCACGATTACATTTTTAACCGGGGTACGAGACAAGACCTGCTCAAGCGTGTTGGCAAAGTTTTCCAGCACAATGATGGTGGTGGCGCCGCTGTCTTTTAGCTGGTGTTCTAATTCGCGCGGTGTGTATAAGGGGTTGACGTTCACCACGACTAATTCGGCTTTTAAAATACCAAAGACGGCGATGGGGTATTGCAACACGTTCGGCATCATGACGGCCACGCGTTCGCCTTTAGCGAGTTTCAGCTTATGGCGTAGGAAGCTGGCAAAGTGATCCACTTGTTCGCTGGCCTGTTGGTAGGTCAGGGTTTTGCCCATATTGTGGTAGGCAGGCCGATTGGCGAATTTTTTGACGCTGGCGTCAAATACATCGGCAATCGATTGATAGCGAGACATATCAACTTCTGCATTAACCCCTTGCTGGTAACTCTTTAACCAAATCTTCTCCATAAGGTACTCCTAGCGCTATGATTTTTTATAATGAAAACCAAGCATGGCTGAACGGGCGCTGGCGCTTACGTCATCATGTCTTAGAATGGGTGTCAGAAAGGGCGCTGGCGCCCGTCCTGACGCGTACGGTATTACAGGACAACATCATTCTGTGGATAGTATCACACCACCACCCAAACACACTTCGCCGTCATACAGTACGGCGGATTGGCCTGGGGTCATGGCCCACTGGGGCTCATCAAAAATCAGCTGGGCTTGATCCTCACCGAGGTATACCAGCTCACAAGCAGCATCCGCCATGCGGTAACGGGTTTTGGCATGGTAGCGGCCGGGCTTAGGGCGCTCAGGCAGAGTGAAGCTTAAATCACCCATAATCAGGCTGCGTTTATACAAGAGCGGATGGTCATGGCCTTGAACCACCACTAACTCGTTGCGGTCACGGTTTTTATCCGCTACAAACCAAGGTTCGCCTGGTCCGCCAATGTTCAGGCCTTTGCGTTGACCTAGGGTGTAATACATGAGGCCAAGATGGGTGCCGACGGCTTTGCCTTCGGGCGTCACCATTTTGCCCTCTTCTGTGGGTAAATACTGTTGTAAGAAGGCCCTAAAGGGGCGCTCACCGATGAAGCAAATGCCGGTGCTGTCCTTTTTAGCCGCCGTCGGTAGCTCGGCTTCGGCTGCCAATCGTCTGACTTCAGGTTTTTCTAAATGGCCCAGCGGAAAAATCGCATGGCTGAGCTGGTAGGGGTTTAGACGATATAGGAAATAGCTTTGATCCTTGTTATTGTCTAAACCTTTTAATAGGTAATGCACGCCATCGCGCACTTCTTTACGGGCATAGTGGCCAGTGGCAATGGTGTTGGCCCCAAGCGTTAGGGCGTATTCTAAAAAGCATTTAAACTTAATTTCTGCATTACACAACACGTCGGGATTCGGCGTACGGCCAGCCTGATATTCTTTTAAGAAGTAGGCAAACACGTTGTCTTTGTATTCGGCGGCGAAATTGACGATCTCAATGTCGATGTCTAAGACGTCGGCCACAGACACAGCGTCGAGTGAATCTTGCTTGATAGAGCAATATTCATCGTTGTTGTCGTCTTCCCAGTTTTGCATGAAGACGCCGGTGACGTCGTATCCTTGTTTTTTGAGTAGGGCTGCGGTCACGGATGAATCCACGCCACCGGACAGGCCCACCACAATTTTTTCTTTAGCGTTCATTTCTGTCTTTAGGGATGCTTGTTGGTTCTGCGACAAGCAAATGTTTATTTTGCCACAATCACATAAAAACCCAACAAGCAAATTAGAGTGATTAACCAATAGTCATGCTTATTTGGTGCCGGTACTGCCAAAGCCGCCTTCGCCGCGCTGGCTTTGTGGGAACTCAGAGACCACTTGGAATGCGGCCTGTACCACCGGCACAATCATCATTTGGGCAATGCGTTCGAACGGCTCTACCACAAAAGGAGTGTCGCCACGGTTCCACAGCGATACTTTCAGTTCGCCTTGATAGTCAGAGTCGATTAAGCCCACTAAGTTGCCCAAAACGATGCCGTGCTTGTGGCCTAGACCAGAACGGGGCAAAACCATGGCGGCAAGATTAGGGTCGGCCAAGTGAATAGACAAGCCAGTCGGGATCAGGCTGCTGTCACCCGGGTTTAGGGTGATGGCCGCGTCGATGCAGGCGTGTAAATCTAGGCCTGCTGAGCCTGGGGTGGCGTAGGCGGGGATTTTGTCTGCCATGGCAGGGTGGATGATTTTTAAGTCGATAACGGGTTGCGTCATGGAAAGTCCTATGGCTGATGGGTGTTTTAGGGTAGGAGGGCGCTGAGGCGCGCAATAATGGCGGTGGCCGTGTCTGCTTTACTCATGAGGGGCAGCTCGGTTTCGGCCTGATCGTCTAGCAGCCAAACCTGATTGTGGTCGGTGCCCATGGCTTGACCGACGAGGTTGGCCACTAAGAGCGGTACGCCTTTTTTGGCACGCTTGGCGCGGGCATGAGGCAGGAGGTTTTCGCTTTCTGCCGCAAAGCCCACGCAAAAGGGTGGATTCGGTAGTTTGGCCACAAAGGCCAAAATGTCTGGGTTTTCGGCCAATTCAATGCTGGGCACGCTTTGATTGCCCTGTTTTTTAAACTTTTGCTCCATGCGATTGGCCACCTTGTAGTCGGCGACCGCCGCCACGCTGATGAAGGCGTGCGCATCTTGTACTTGGGCGCACACGGCTTGGAACATGTCGTCGGCGCTGGGGGCATAAATGGTTTGGGCCAGCCCAGGAGCCAGCTCGGTTTCCAGTTTGCCGTGAATGAGGGTGACGTCGGCGCCGGCGTCGCGACAGGCACGGGCCAGGGCCATGCCCATTTTGCCGCTGGAAATATTGGTGATGCCGCGAACCGGATCGATGGGCTCAAAGGTGGCGCCCGCGGTCAAAACTACTTTCTTACCCGCCAGCGTGGGTGAGGTCCATAACTGCGGCAACAGCTCAAACAGCGTGGCGGCTTCGGGCATACGGCCTAGGCCGATTTCACCGCAGGCCTGTAGCCCTGATTCGGGCGCGAAGACGGTCACGCCATCTTGGCGCAGCTGCTCGATATTGCGCAAATTGGCTGGATTTTGCCACATCTGTACGTTCATGGCTGGCGCCACGGCCAAAGGGCAGGTACGCGCTGAAGCCAAGGTGGTGATGAGGTTGTCGGCTAAGCCGTGGGCGATTTTGGCCAAGGTGTTGGCGCTCGCGGGCGCAATCAAAAACACATCGGCGGCGCGGGTGAGGTTGATGTGAGCCATGCCATTACCTTCGGCATTGTCCCAAACGTCAACCAAAACGGGGTTGCCGGTCAGGGCTTGGAAGGTGTTCGGGTGAATGAATTCTTGTGCTGCGCGACTCATGACTACCGTTACCTGATGGCCCGCCTTAGTCAATAGGCGAACCAGCTCACAGCTTTTATAGGCGGCAATCCCGCCAGTAATGCCCAGCAAAATGTGTTTCGTGTCCATGGTGGGTCTCTTTTTGAAAGTAAGGTTGCGGGCCAGGCGGTTGGCTAGCCGTTGAATGGTCACATTATAACAGCTCTTTATTTGGCGACAAAAATGGTCACTTAAGGAGTATTGATGTGGGTCGGGCTGTGGTCACACACTTGATCCAGCGCTGCGCGTAGGGCTTGGGCCGAATCCAGCATCTGCTTAATGGCCTGACTCATGGGCCGCTCAATATAGTCGGGCGTTGGATAGTCTTTGAGGGCCTCTGTGTTGCCTTCGAGTAAAAGCTGGGTTCTTTTCAAGCACAGCGCCACGTTTGGTGGCGTGCTGTCGAGGCTGGCCAGCGTTGCCGTGCAGGCGGCGATTTGAGACGCCAAAATATGGTTTTGCACCATTAAATGATTGAATTCAGGCAATAGCTGCTGCTGCGAGCGTGGTTCGATCATCATGCGGTAAAACGCTTCAGCGTAATTGCTAAATGCAATGTGCAAGGTGTTGCGGCTCAGGCGTACCGCGACGCGGGCTTCTTCAACCGCGCTTTGTTGCGCTTCAGGGGTGGGGTAGTTCTGATGTACGCGCGCCAGATAGGCGATGCAGCTGTCTAAATATTGCTTGGTGGCCTGAGCCGATATTTTGGCGAGGCCTGGTAAAACTTGGCGTTCCCACACCGGCAGAATGTAGCTACAGGCATAGGCGATGACCGAACCGATTAAGGTGTCGAGGGCGCGTTCGCCGATCAGCAGCATTTGGCCTTCGCGCAGGAAATGGAAGGCCAGCAGCACAAAAATTGAGATGAACATCGTGCTGGCGGTGTAGTGCAGCAACAGTAGGCCATTGGCCAAAACCATGCACAAAAACATGATGCCAAAATAAACACCGAGGCTGAAATTGAGCTTAATCAGCGCCACGGTTACAAAACAGCCGATGAGGGTGCCGATTAGGCGCCAGCGATTGCGCTGTTTGGTGATGGCGTAGCCAGGCTTCATGATCAATAAACACGTCATCAAAATCCAATAGGCGTGTGAGACAAAGGCTTCGGGCAGAATGAAATAGGCCAAAGACATAGCGCAAAAAGCCGCAATGCTGACGCGGACGGCGTAGCGAAAGGTGGGCGATTTTAGCGTGAGGTTACTGGTGAGTAGGCCTAAGCGGGTTTCGTTACGAGATAGAAATTGGGACAAATAGCGCGGGCGGCGCACGGCTTTGATCGGTGCGGCGTTTGGCCCAGCGTTGATGTTGGTAAAAATGTCCTGCACGCATTGATGGGTATTTTTTAAGCGGCGTGATAGCTGCAACAGCAGCGTATAGGTTTCGCCATCCTGCTCATCTAAATGGTTGGCCTTATATTGCTGTAGCTCATAGTCGATGGCGCGCAGCTCTGCCTTGACGCTGTAGCGTGGTTCAATTGCGCGGCCACGGGCAAAGGCCAGCGCCGAGCGCTCTAGCTCCATCGATAGCTTGGCCAGCGTGTCGTGCATGAAGATCATGATGTCGCTGCCGGCCAGCTTTTGCCGAATCACCACGTAATCAGAGTGGGTCGCCACCAAAATATCCAAGAGATCCACCATATTAATGAAGGTGTTCCAAATGCGGATGCGCAGCGGGTTTTCTAGCGCCTGCTGGTTCTTGGGCATGTTGCGGATGACTTGATTGCGCGTGGCCTGATGCTTGTCGATCATGGTCGATTGCAGGCGGATCAGGTTGCGGTAGCAGTCGTCTAAGGGGATTTTTTCATTATATAAGTCGGCTCTGGCCTGCACGTATTGTGCTGTGGCAAAGAGCGAGTCGGCCAAGGTTTGGCGCTCTTCACGATACCAAAACACCTTGCTGAGCACATCGCTATAGGCCAGATAAAATAGGCCGCCCAAGAGGGTGATGCCGCCCTGGGCCAAAACCGTCAGCGGCGGCAGCGGCGTGTGCATGGACAGAATCATCAAGAAGGAGCAGGCCGCACTGATTAAGGCGCCACGCTTACCGAAGACGGAAAACATGGAAAACAAAAAGGTGAGCGAAATCACCAGCACGAACAGCAGCCCAGTATAGGGCGCCGCGAGGCCGGTTAAGGTGTAGGACAGACAGGCCAGAATAGAGCCCCACAGCATTTCGTTTCGGCGTGAGCGTCGGGCTGAGCCGCCCGGTTGGTCAATGATGGCGGTACAGGCGGCGCCGAAGGTGGCGATGATGCCAATGTCAAAGCGTTGGAATAATAAACCCAGCAGTACCGCTGGAATGAACATGCCTATGGCTTGACGCAGGCCTGCCAAGAAAAAGTGGCTGTAGAAAAACTTTCTGACTTCGTGTACTTGCGACAGCATGGCGCAGTGTCTTCGCTTTCTTTAACGAGAATAAGGTCAGCCTATGGGTCTGAAAAAGGCTGTGACGGGAGATGCTGTAAGTATAGGTTGAAAGCCTTAAAGTGTATAGGCGTTCTGTGCTCGGTGGCGCTCAAATGGCCAGATGGGCTGAATGTTGAATGCTTAAATACGACACTAGACTGCTGATATTTAGTGTAATTATTCTTTTTTTGGTTTTGACAAGGTGGGGATTAAAACGTATGTTTCAAACAAGTGTTTTAAATATCGTCAGCCTTTTGAAAACAGAGTCTCAATGGATCAACACACCATTACCAAGTTAATGCACAGCGCCGAGCGACTGTTTGCCACTCACGGTTTCACGGGCACGTCTTTACGACAAATTACCCGTGAAGCAGACGTGAACGTGGCCGCCGTGCATTACCACTTTGGTTCTAAAGAAGCTTTGTTTTTGGCGGTGCTGAATCGACGCTTGTTGCCCTTTGTGGAGTATTCATTGGCGCGTTTGGATGAAGTGCAAGCTCAATCCATGCTGTTGCCAGAACATTTGGTGCAGGCGTTTGTGGCGTCTTGCCTGCATTTTGTAGAGGCGCAGCAAGACGAGGCGGTATGGTTTGTGAAGCTGCTGTCGCGTTTGATGTTGGACGAATATCGTGTGTTTCGAGAGTCGCTGGCGCATGAGTATGAAGATTATGTGGGCCGGTTTTTAGCGGCATTTAGCCGTGCATTACCCAATTTGCCTTTGCCAATCGTGCGTTGGCGAATGCATTTGTCACTCAGTACATTATTTAATGCGTTTGCGGGGAATGATGTGCTTAAAGCTTTGACCCATAGAGAGTGGGTCAATGCCAAAGTACCGTCACAGGTGGCTCAGTTCGTGGTGCCGTTTGTGGTGGCGGGGCTAAAAGCCCCTGCTTAAACAAAAGACAGGTAAAGAATAAAAGGAGAAGTTATGTTGAGCATTGGACTATTGGTAGTGGCCTTATTGGGCGCTGCTTATTTTCGCGCTAGGGCCTGGCTGTTCTTGGCGTTAGCGCTGGTGGCTTTGGCCGTTGGTCAAGCGCCTATTTGGGCCTTTGTCGTGGCCTTGGTCATCGGCATCGTGTGCTGTATTCCCGTGGTTCGGCGCTTGGTGTTCACCGGCCCAGTGTTCGGCATCTTTAAAAAGGTGACGCCACCGATGTCAGACACTGAAAAAGAAGCCATCAACGCAGGCAGCGTGTGGTGGGACGGTGAGCTGTTTTCAGGTAAGCCTAACTTCAATACTTTATTAAACTTTCCCAGCGCCAAGCTGACCGCAGAAGAGCAGGCCTTCTTGGATGGCCCAACCGAAACCCTGTGTCAGATGTTGAACGATTGGGAAATCGTTCACCACAAAAAAGATTTGCCGCCAGAAGTGTGGCAGTTCATTAAAGATCATGGCTTCTTGGGCATGATCATCAAGAAAAAATACGGCGGCCTAGAGTTTTCTAACTACGCCCACGCCAAAGTGGTAGGCAAAATCGCCACCCGTTCGGGCAGTGCTTCTGTGACCGTGATGGTGCCTAACTCTTTAGGTCCCGGCGAATTGCTACAGCATTATGGTACTGAAGCGCAAAAAGATTACTATTTACCACGTTTGGCCAAAGGTGTGGACGTGCCCTGTTTTGCCTTGACCAGTCCGCATGCTGGCTCAGACGCTGGCGCCATTCCTGACTTCGGTACCGTGTGCCGCGGCAGCTACACCGATCCATTGACCGGTGAGCACCATGAAGACGTTTTGGGCGTACGCGTGTCTTGGGAAAAACGTTGGATTACCTTGGCGCCAATCGCCACCGTTTTAGGCCTAGCCTTCAAGATGTACGACCCTGACAATCTATTGGGTAAAGGCCGAGATATTGGCATTACCTGTGCCCTCGTGCCGACTAATTATGAAGGCGTTGAAACCGGTCGCCGTCATTTCCCTTCTGGCAGCGTGTTCATGAACGGCCCAACCTGGGGTAAAGACGTGTTCATTCCGCTGGATTGGATCATCGGTGGGGTAGAGTACGCCGGCCGCGGTTGGCAAATGCTGGTGGAATGCTTGACCGTAGGTCGCTGTATTTCACTACCAGGGATGTCTGTGGCCAGCGGCAAGATGACGGCATACGTGACCGCCTTGTACGCCCGCATCCGTGATCAATTCGGTTTGCCTATTGGTAAGTTTGAAGCCGTAGATGAGGCTTTGGCACGCATTGGTGCCAATACTTATCAAATGGAAGCCTCACAAGACTTAGCTTTGTCGGCTTTGGATCAGGGTGAAAAACCCAGCGTGATTTCAGCAATTTTGAAATACCACAATACTGAACGCATGCGTAAAGTGATTAATGATGGCATGGACATTCACGGTGGTCGTACCGTGGTGTTGGGACCACGCAACTACTTAGGCAACGCTTATCAAGCCGTGCCGATTGCGATTACCGTAGAAGGCGCGAATATTCTGACCCGTAGTTTGATGATCTTTGGTCAAGGCGCCATCCGCTGTCATCCCTATGTGTTAAAAGAAATTCAATCGACCGAAACCAATGATTTGGGTCAGTTTGATGAAGCCTTCTCCGGCCACATGCATTTTGTGATCACCAACTTTGTGCGCAGCCTATGGTTGAGCTTAACCGGTGGCCGCTTAGTGAAGGCACCACGCTCTGGTGTGACTGCTAAGTACTACCGTCAGGTGAATCGTCTGTCTGCCAACTTTGCTTTAATGGCCGACATGAGCATGTTCAGCATGGGCGGGTCGTTGAAATTCCGCGAGAAGCTGTCGGCCCGTCTTGGCGATATTTTGTCTAATCTATACATTGCCACGGCATCGTTGAAACGCTACGAGTCTGAAGGCGCTTTGACTGAAGATTTACCTCTATTGCAGTACAGCGTCGAGCAAGCCTTGTTTGAAGCCCAAGCGGCGATGGATGGCGTGTTGAAAAACCTACCGAGCCGTCCGGTGGCCTGGCTATTGCGCCTATTCGTCTTGCCTTTAGGCCTACGTTTGAAACAGCCTAAAGACGTCATTGGCACTAAAGTAGCCCGCAGCATGATGGAAAACGGCGAAGTATTGCAACGTTTGACGAAAAATATGTTTGTCCCCAAAGACGAGCAAGATCCTGTTGGTGTACTAGCTTATGCTCACCGTGCTGTGATTGAGGCAGAGCCAGCCGAGAAAAAACTGCGCAAATTGGTTCGTTCAGGTGACTTTGCTGCGCTGTCTCCGGCAACGCAGTTGGCCGAGGCGTTGGAAAAAGGCATTTTAACCGCAGAAGAGCATGCTATTGTGGTGAGAGCGCGTCAGTTGAAACGTGACGTTATCATGGTAGACGATTTTGATATGGCCTTAGACCAACATGATGAGCAGCTGTTGCAACGGCATATTTTCTAAGGGTTAATCCAATAAGTTTTTTAGAGTAAATATTCAATAAAGTGGTGTTTGGGTGGCGTTATGGGCACGATTGATGGCGCCACCACCGCTTTTTGGTTAGTTTGTGCCAAAAAGCATCGGAGAAATACATAAATAATAAATGGCATTATGATAGACTGACAAAAGAGCAAAAGTACTAAGTAAAAGTACTAATGTTTTGGAGTAGTTTCTCACGAGTAGCAATAAAAATGACCTTTGAGGAGAAGTAAACATGTATCCACGCCTTTATACTACGCTAAAAACCAGCACCGTTTTGATCGGTGGCGCCCTGTTGGCCCAACAAGCCATGGCTTCTGGCTATCACTTCGGTACGCAGTCGGTATCATCACAAAGTACCGCCAACGCTTCTGCCGCAGAAGCCGCGGATGCATCAACCATTTTCTATAACGCGGCCGGTATGACTAAGCTGCCAGGGACCAATATTTCCGGCACCTTGAACATCATTATGCCGAACGTGAAGTATAAAAATGCTAAGGGTGAATACGCCCCTATGGCGCCTGGTATGCCTCAGGCACCGATTAAAGGCCAAGATTCAGGCCGCATCACCAAGCGTGCTTTGGCCGTACCGCATGGCTACATCACGCATCAGATTAACGATCAGTGGTATGCCGGTTTAGGCATTTATGTACCGTTTGCCTCTGCGACTGAATACAACCGCGACTCAGTGTTGCGTTACAACGTCAACAAAACGGGCTTAACGTCGATCGACATCAACCCCACCATTGCCTTTAAGGTTAATGAGCAACATTCATTTGCCGCAGGTTTGATTGCGCAATATTCAACCGCTGAAATTCGCCAGTTTGCTAACTTTACCCCTTTGGTGAATGGTGCCGTGATGGCGGGTCGTTACCCTGCGAACCCAAATCACCCTATGGGCATCTATCCTGACGGCAGCGCCGATGGCTGGGCCGACATTAAGGGTCATGATTGGGGCTTTGGTTACAACCTGTCGTGGATGTGGGACGTCAACAGCGACTTCAGGATTGGTGCCAACTATCGCTCTAAGATTGAACACACCCTTAAAGGCGATGCGCGTTGGTCTATCACCGAAGGGGCCTTACCAGGTACTGGCGCTATTGTAGGTGAAGCTCCAGGTGCCGGCTATGTTAATACCGACGCTCGGGTGAAGATCGTGACGCCAGAATCGGTGTCCTTACACGCTATGTATAAGGTTAACCCACAGTGGAACGTATTTGGTGACGTGACCTGGACCCGCCACTCGCGCTTTAACCAAGTAGACATTAACTATGTTGACGGTGGCCGCGTGGTGTCTAACGGTAACGGCGGTCAAGCCATGGCCGATAAAACCACCTTGAAGCCAAACTGGCGCGATACCTATAAGGTTGCCTTGGGTGCGTCTTACCAAGTAACCGAGCCGCTACAGCTGCGTTTCGGTGTGGCCTACGATCAATCACCGGTGCGTAACGCTGAAGAGCGTTTGAGCACCATGCCCGATAGCGACCGTATTTGGTTCTCTATGGGTGGTAAATACGACATCAACAAAAACAGTTCAGTTAACGTGGCCTACAGCTATCTGAAAATTAAAGATTCTTCAGCCAACGTGAACGGCTGGTGTGGTGGCCCTGCAACGGGCGACACGACGGCTTGTGTGTCTAGCCGTACCAACGGCAGCGCCGACTATAAGAGCTATGCTCAAATTGTCGGTGTGCAGTACAACTATAAATTCTAACGTATGACTGCGGTGGGCGCTTGGCGCCTACCGCAGAATGTTTAACTTATTCATAAGAGGTTGCCATGTCACAAGGAAAATTTGTGGTAAGAAAAGTCGCCGTATTGGGCGCAGGGGTGATGGGGGCACAAATTGCGGCTCATTTAGCCAACGCAAAAGTGCCGACCATTTTGTTTGATTTACCTGCCAAAGAAGGCCCTAAAAACGCCATCGTGGAAAAAGCCTTGGCCGGTTTGAAAAAACTCAAGCCCGCGCCTTTGGCCAATAAAACCGCCATTCGCTACATTCAGGCAGCCAACTATGAAGATGATTTAGCGCTATTGGGCGAGTGTGACCTTGTCATCGAGGCCGTGGCCGAGCGCTTAGACATTAAAGAAAGCGTGTACACGCAAGTGGCGCCACATTTGGGTGAGCAAACCATTTTTGCCACCAATACCTCGGGCTTGTCGATTGAAACCTTAGGTGAGCGTTTCCCTAAAGAACTTAAATCGCGTTTCTGTGGCGTGCATTTCTTTAACCCACCGCGCTATATGCATTTGGTGGAACTGATTGCTTGCAAAGAAACCGATAAAAAAGTGTTGGATGATTTAGAGCGTTTCTTAGTGAGCGCCTTGGGTAAAGGCGTGGTTCACGCCAACGATACCCCTAACTTCATTGCCAACCGCATCGGTGTGTTTTCGCTATTGGCCACCATGCACAACGCCAATAAATATGGTTTACGCTTCGACGTGGTCGATGACTTAACCGGTAAACGCTTGGGTCGTCCTAAATCTGCGACCTTCCGTACCGCCGACGTGGTGGGGTTAGATACCTTTGCCCACGTGGCCAAAACCATGGAAGACAATTTAAAAGATGATGCTTGGCACGCTTTGTTTACCCTACCCGAGTGGTTTACGGGCCTAGTGGCCAGCGGTGCTTTAGGCGCCAAAACCAAGGCCGGTATCTTCAAAAAAGAAGGCAAGCGCATCTTTATGTTTGACCCTGCGACCAAAGAGTATGTGCCGTCAACCGGCCGTGCCGACGATGCCGTAGTGGAATTGTTGAAAATCAAAAATCCGAATGAGCGCTTAGCGGCTTTACGCGGCAGCGATCATCCACAAGCACAGTTTATCTGGGCTTGCTTCCGTGACGTCTTCCATTACATCTCAGTAAACGCTAAAGACATCGCCGACAATGCCCGCGACATCGATTTTGCGATTCGCTGGGGCTTTGGCTGGGATTTAGGCCCGTTTGAAACCTGGCAAGCGGCCGGTTGGGCCGATGTGGCTAAGTGGATTGCAGAAGACATCGCCAAGGGCGATACCATTGTGGCTGAGCCATTGCCGGCTTGGGCCAGCGATGCAGGCCGTAAAGGCGTGCATGACGATGCAGGTTCTTACCAGTTTATCAGCGGACAACAGGCCGCGCGTTCAAGCCTAGACGTGTATCAACGCCAGTATGTGCCTGCGCCGCTATTGGGCGAAACGCCTAAAGTTTTGGGCACCACCGTATTTGAAACCGATGCCGTACGTGGCTTTACCTTAGATGACGACATCTTGATCATCAGCATCAAAACCAAGATGCATGCGGTCAGCAGCGAAGTATTGGCCGGTATTAACCAAGCCATCGACATTGCCGAAGCGCAGTTCCGTGGTGTGGTGATCTGGTCAGACGAAGCTCCATTCTCTGTGGGCGCCGACCTGAAATCCATGATGCCAGCCTTCGCCAGCGGTGATTTCGTGGCCATCGAGAACATGATTAAGCAGTTCCAAAACACTTCTATGCGCTTACGCTATAGCCAAATCCCAACCGTTGCGGCGGTACAAGGCTTTGCCTTCGGTGGTGGCTGTGAGTTTGTCTTGCATTGCGACCGTACCGTGGCGGCGCTAGAGTCTTATATTGGCCTAGTTGAAGTGGGCGTGGGCTTAGTGCCCGGCGCCGGTGGCTGTAAAGAATTTGCCCTGCGTGCGGCTCAGGCCAGCACCGGCGATTTATTGGCTGCCTTGAGCGATCGCTTCACTAATATTGCCATGGCTAAAGTGGCCACCAGCGCCCAAGAAGCCGTTGAACTAGGTTATTTACGCAATAGCGACATCGTGGTGTTTAACGCCTACGAGCTATTGCACGTGGCCATTGGCCAAGCGAAGGCCTTGGCCGACGCGGCCTATCGCCCAGACATGCCGCAAGTGTTTAAAGTGGCTGGTCGCACCGGTGCTGCCTCAATTAAAGGCCAATTGTTGAATATGCAAGTAGGTGGATTCATCAGCGAGTACGACATGCACATCGGCAGTGAAATTGCCACCATCATGACCGGTGGTGATGTGGATGCGGGTACAGAGGTAGACGAACAGTGGTTGCTGGAATTAGAGCGCAAGGCTTTTGTTCGCCTACTACAAAATGAAAAAACCCAAGACCGCATTGCCAATATGTTGACCACTGGCAAACCTTTGCGTAACTAATGCCATTGATTCGGAGAAGAATATGAAACAATTACAAGATGCTTACATTGTTGCGGCGACGCGTACCCCTGTGGGTAAAGCCCCGCGCGGAATGTTGCGTACTACCCGTCCAGACGATATGCTGGCGCACGTCATTCGTTCAGTGATGGCTCAGGCCCCAGGCCTTGACCCTAGCCGCGTTGAAGACTGCGTTGTGGGTTGTGCCTTCCCTGAGGCCGAACAAGGCTTGAATATGGCGCGTATTTCAGCCCTATTGGCCGGTTTGCCGCACACTGTGGGCGGCATCACCATCAACCGTTATTGCTCTAGTGGCCTAAACGCCTTGCAAATTGCCGCCGACCGTATTCGCACCGGTGAAGCCGAAGCCGTGATTGCGGCAGGCGCTGAGTCAATGTCGATGATTCCTATGATGGGCAATAAAGTCGCGCTGAATCCTGAGATTTTTGCCAAAGATGAAAACCTAGGCATTGCCTACGGCATGGGTTTGACCGCAGAGCAAGTGGCCAACCAATGGAACATCAGCCGTGAAGCCCAAGACGCGTTTGCCTTGGAAAGCCATAAGCGTGCGTTAAATGCCATCCAAACGGGCGCGTTTAAAGCCGAGATTAGCCCCATCGAAGCGCATTATCGCGGCGTTGATTTATCTACTCACGAAGCGTTCGATAAAGTGAAGGTATTGGACACAGATGAAGGCCCTCGTGCCGACACTACGTTAGAAGGCTTGGCCAAACTGCGTACGGTGTTTGCTGCTAAAGGCTCAGTGACTGCCGGTAACAGCTCGCAGATGTCTGATGGCGCGGGCGCGCTCTTGGTAGTGTCTGAGAAAATCTTAAAAGAGTACAACCTCACGCCGATCGCGCGCTATGAAGGCTTTGCCGTGAAAGGCGTACCGCCTGAAATCATGGGGATTGGCCCGAAAGAAGCGATTCCTGCCGTCTTGAAAACCACGGGTAAGACCATGGCCGACATCAAGTGGCTAGAGTTGAACGAAGCCTTTGCTGCTCAAGCTTTGGCCGTGATGCAAGATCTGGACCTAGATCCTGCCATCACCAATCCAAATGGCGGCGCGATTGCTCTGGGTCACCCATTGGGTGCGACCGGTGCCATTCGTTTGGCCACCGTCATTCACGGCATGCGTACGCGTGGTGAAACCGGCTACGGCATGGTGTCGATGTGTATCGGTACCGGTATGGGTGCAGCGGGCATTATTGAAGTATTGTAAATAACAGGCTTTTGCTTGATATAAAAACCCACGCTCGCGTGGGTTTTTTGCGTTTTTATGGCGGGGTATGGGGATTAAGAGGGTAGGGGGTTTATTATTCTGGACAGACGGGTTATAGTCACCGCTTCTTAATTAATAATGATTCTCACTTCGATTATGATTCGTCAGAAATTAACCATATTGGGGAGCCTGTTTGTACTGGTTCTGTATTTAATCTGGTCTATGCCGGCTATGGCGCAAACGCAAACCACGTTGCTTAATGGGATTAACTTTTCTTTTAAGTCAGAGGTGTTGAACGAAACGCGCCAATTATGGATTAGATTGCCGCAAAGCTATTACAATAAAAATATTGAGCCCCCACATTACCCCGTGGTTTATTTATTGGACGCTGAATCGAATTTTACTTATTTCACTGGGTTTGTAGATAAGCTTTCTAGCGGGCCTTATGCTTCGATACCCGAGATGATTGTGGTCGGGATTGTCAATACGGATCGTACGCGTGACCTGACGCCTAGCGTCTCAAAATCTGCTTTGCCCCCTGGTCGAGTCAGCGTAAAAGGCGGCCAGAAAACGGGGGGGAATGAGGCGTTCTTTAAATTCCTGCAACAAGAAGTAATGCCTGCAATTGAGGCTAATTTTCCGACCGAACCTTATCGCGTCTTGGTGGGCCATTCATTTGGCGGCATCACCGCCTTGAATGCCTTATTGAATCATAATGAGCTGTTTAATGCCTACATCGTGCATGATCCGAGCATATGGTGGGACGATCAAATCATGCTCAAGCAATACCGGCAGGCCAAAGCTTTTGACTTTAAGCAGCGCAAGCTGTACTTGAGCCAAGTGGATGAATCAGAGCAAGGTGGTCAGAAAGATCATTATGCCGCGATTAAGGCTTTTGAAAAGCTATTGGCCCAGTCCAAATTTAAAGGGCTAAGCTTCAAGTATCAACAGTTTGAAAATGAAGATCACGGCACCATTCCTTTAGTGGGTAATAATTACGGCTTACGCTATATCTTTGATGGCTACCGCATTAATTTGAAGGCTATCCCCAAAGATCCAGATTTGGTGGCGCGTAGCTATGCGCAATTGAGCCAAAGTTTAGGCCATGACTTTAAGCCCAGTGAACTGTATTTAGATCGAGTCGGACAGTATTTATTGGGTGCGGGTGAGTTGGCTTTGGCACAAAAATACCTACAGCAAAACTTGCAGGCCCATCCCAAGAGCCCTCAGGCTCATCAATCAATGGCCGACTATTACCGTAAAGTAAAAGACAATGCCCAAGCCAAAGTCTATCGTGAGAAAGCCAAAGCATTAGGCTATAAGGCGCAAAGCTTCTAGCTTATGAGTGGAGTGTATTGAAGCAGCCATCCTAAAAAGGGTGGCTGTTGGTCATTTTAAGGATAGACATACTATATATAGCTTAAAAATAGCTCATTCACTGTGCGCTGGTGTGTCGTAGGCGTTTTAGAAGGGGAAGCGATGAGCACAAGCGGTGGGTAGGCTACGCTTTACCCACCCTCCGTAAGGGAGCGCCGAGATTAATAGATGAAGTGGTAGGGTGGGTCGAGACCCACCATCGCCTTTAGATGGGCGGAAGCTCACCTAGGGTTTGGTTTGAGTGTTAGCCTTTGTGTTTGGCATGCGGTAAAGCGGTGGGTAGGCTGCGCTTTACCCACCCTACGCCCAGCTGTTACGTCGTAGGGTGCGCCGAGATTAATAGATGAAGTGGTAGGGTGGGTCGCGACCCACCATCGCATTTCGGTGGGCGCAAGCCCACCTAGGGGTTGATTTAACGGGCAGCCCTTAAGTTTCGCCACTATTTCGCTGCTATGTTCAAAGTTTTTCCCATTATTTTGCGCTTTTTTACTTTATTTTCGCCTTTTTTATTTAAATTACACCCCCATCTCGCGCCAGTAACCACAGGCTTTTCGCCGTTTTCCAGCACTGCCTATAAATTCTTTTAAAAAAGATGCCCCATAAAACCCAGTTAAAACAGTCTTTTGCTTATTTTTGGTGGTTTTTTAGCAAATTAATGGCAAATAGGGGTTGACGATTATCAGGGGGTCGTCCATAATTCGCTTCCTCTGCTGATGACGGAACGAAACAAACCCAGTCAGCAACGCTCTTTAACAGAACAGATAACCGATAAGTGTGAGTGCTTCGAGCCTCACGCTGCAATTTAAGATTTATGTATGAGATAGAAATATCTCGTTAATGAATTTGAGAAAGCAGACCAGAATTAGTAATAGCTTAGAGATTAAACATAAGAGTTTGATCCTGGCTCAGATTGAACGCTGGCGGCATGCTTTACACATGCAAGTCGAACGGTAGCGGGGAAGAAGCTTGCTTCTTCTGCCGACGAGTGGCGAACGGGTGAGTAATATATCGGAACGTGCCAAGTAATGGGGGATAACTATCCGAAAGGATGGCTAATACCGCATACGCTCTACGGAGGAAAGCAGGGGATCTTCGGACCTTGCGTTATTTGAGCGGCCGATATCTGATTAGCTAGTTGGTGGGGTAAAAGCCTACCAAGGCAACGATCAGTAGCGGGTCTGAGAGGATGATCCGCCACACTGGGACTGAGACACGGCCCAGACTCCTACGGGAGGCAGCAGTGGGGAATTTTGGACAATGGGCGAAAGCCTGATCCAGCCATGCCGCGTGTATGAAGAAGGCCTTAGGGTTGTAAAGTACTTTTGTTAGGGAGGAAAAGCTATAGGTTAATACCCTGTAGTCATGACAGTACCTAAAGAATAAGCACCGGCTAACTACGTGCCAGCAGCCGCGGTAATACGTAGGGTGCAAGCGTTAATCGGAATTACTGGGCGTAAAGCGAGTGCAGGCGGTTTGTTAAGCTAGATGTGAAAGCCCCGGGCTCAACCTGGGAATTGCGTTTAGAACTGGCAAGCTAGAGTGTGTCAGAGGGGGGTAGAATTCCACGTGTAGCAGTGAAATGCGTAGAGATGTGGAGGAATACCGATGGCGAAGGCAGCCCCCTGGGATAACACTGACGCTCATACTCGAAAGCGTGGGTAGCAAACAGGATTAGATACCCTGGTAGTCCACGCCCTAAACGATGACAATTAGCTGTTGGGGAATTAAAAGTCCTTGGTAGCGTAGCTAACGCGTGAAATTGTCCGCCTGGGGAGTACGGTCGCAAGATTAAAACTCAAAGGAATTGACGGGGACCCGCACAAGCGGTGGATGATGTGGATTAATTCGATGCAACGCGAAGAACCTTACCTAGCCTTGACATGTACGGAAGTCCGATGAAAGTTGGATGTGCCTTCGGGAACCGTAACACAGGTGCTGCATGGCTGTCGTCAGCTCGTGTCGTGAGATGTTGGGTTAAGTCCCGCAACGAGCGCAACCCTTGTCATTAGTTGCTACCATTTAGTTGAGCACTCTAATGAGACTGCCGGTGACAAACCGGAGGAAGGTGGGGATGACGTCAAGTCCTCATGGCCCTTATGGCTAGGGCTTCACACGTCATACAATGGTCGGTACAGAGGGTAGCCAAGCCGCGAGGTGGAGCCAATCTCTTAAAGCCGATCGTAGTCCGGATCGCACTCTGCAACTCGAGTGCGTGAAGTCGGAATCGCTAGTAATCGCGGATCAGAATGTCGCGGTGAATACGTTCCCGGGTCTTGTACACACCGCCCGTCACACCATGGGAGTGGGGGATACCAGAAGTGGGTAGGATAACCGTAAGGAATCCGCTTACCACGGTATGCTTCATGACTGGGGTGAAGTCGTAACAAGGTAGCCGTAGGGGAACCTGCGGCTGGATCACCTCCTTTCTAGAGAAATAAAAAGTGGGGCAAAGAAGTACTCACACTTATCGGGAATCTGTAAGTAAAAGATGCGTAAAGTTAAGACACTTTAACGAGACCTAAGGGTTTGTAGCTCAGCTGGTTAGAGCACACGCTTGATAAGCGTGGGGTCGGAGGTTCAAGTCCTCCCAGACCCACCAATCATTAGGAATCATAGGGTATCAACCCCAAAGAGGGGGCATAGCTCAGTTGGTAGAGCACCTGCTTTGCAAGCAGGGGGTCATCGGTTCGATCCCGTTTGCCTCCACCACTGATTGACTTAACTTTGCAAACGAACCCGACGGTTCAAATTAAATCGTGAATGCGATTGACAAGCTTTGTAAAAAGCTTATAATGCGCAACTCAATTTAATTTGCACCGTCTCTTAGTCTCCGATTCATCGGAAACTTAAGCAGACAACGCATCGATCTTTAACAAATTAGAAGCCGAAATCAATCAATGTTAGTTTTACCGATTTCGTCACGTTAGCTAGCTAGTATTTATACTGAGTTAGCGGCAACACGAAATCAAAAATATATATTGGGTGATTGTATCGAAGTAGCTCATACGAAACTAACAAAAGGCGTATGAGATACACACAACAGCAGTAAGCTTTGTCAGAGTAGAAACTTAAGCAAGTGGAGGGGCGTCAACCCCCAAAGCAAGCAAAGTCAATAGGTTCTTGAAATGATAGAGTCAAGTGAATAAGTGCATCAGGTGGATGCCTTGGCGATTACAGGCGATGAAGGACGTGTAAGCCTGCGAAAAGCGTGGGGGAGCTGGCAATAGAGCTTTGATCCCACGATGTCCGAATGGGGAAACCCACCATGAGTGATCATGGTATCCATGACTGAATACATAGGTCATGTGAAGCGAACCTGGAGAACTGAACCATCTAAGTACCCAGAGGAAAAGAAATCAACCGAGATTCCGTAAGTAGTGGCGAGCGAACGCGGATCAGCCTGTACGTGATACATAGTGTGTTAGGAGAACAACCTGGAAAGGTTGGCCATAGTGGGTGATAGCCCCGTATCCGAAAACACATCATGCTTACTAAGCGTACGACAAGTAGGGCGGGACACGAGAAATCCTGTCTGAACATGGGGGGACCATCCTCCAAGGCTAAATACTCGTAATCGACCGATAGTGAACCAGTACCGTGAGGGAAAGGCGAAAAGAACCCCGGGAGGGGAGTGAAATAGAACCTGAAACCTGATGCATACAAACAGTGGGAGCGGACTTGTTCCGTGACTGCGTACCTTTTGTATAATGGGTCAACGACTTACATTCAGTAGCGAGCTTAACCGTATAGGGGAGGCGTAGGGAAACCGAGTCTTAATAGGGCGTCTAGTTGCTGGGTGTAGACCCGAAACCGAGTGATCTATCCATGGCCAGGATGAAGGTGCGGTAACACGCACTGGAGGTCCGAACCCACTAATGTTGCAAAATTAGGGGATGAGCTGTGGATAGGGGTGAAAGGCTAAACAAACTCGGAGATAGCTGGTTCTCCTCGAAAACTATTTAGGTAGTGCCTCAAGTATTACTTCTGGGGGTAAAGCACTGTTATGGCTAGGGGGTCATTGCGACTTACCAACCCATGGCAAACTCAGAATACCAGAAAGTACGAGCTTGGGAGACAGACAGTGGGTGCTAACGTCCATTGTCGAAAGGGAAACAACCCAGACCGCCAGCTAAGGTCCCAAATGATCAATTAAGTGGTAAACGAAGTGGGAAGGCTTAGACAGCCAGGATGTTGGCTTAGAAGCAGCCATCATTTAAAGAAAGCGTAATAGCTCACTGGTCGAGTCGTCCTGCGCGGAAGATGTAACGGGGCTCAAATTGATAACCGAAGCTGCGGATATGACACAATTTATTGTGCATATGGTAGAGGAGCGTTCTGTAGGCCGTTGAAGGTGGATTGAGAAGTCTGCTGGAGGTATCAGAAGTGCGAATGTTGACATGAGTAGCGATAATGCGGGTGAAAAGCCCGCACACCGAAAGCCCAAGGTTTCCTACGCAACGTTAATCGGCGTAGGGTGAGTCGGCCCCTAAGGCGAGGCAGAGATGCGTAGTCGATGGGAAACAGGTTAATATTCCTGTACTTTATATTAGTGCGATGTGGGGACGGAGAAGGTTAGGTCAGCAAACTGTTGGAATAGTTTGTTCAAGCCGGTAGGCGTGAAGGGTAGGCAAATCCGCCCTTCTTTAACGCCGAGAAGTGATAACGAGGATCTACGGATCTGAAGTGACTCATACCACGCTTCCAGGAAAAGCCACTAAGCTTCAGCTAATATAAAACCGTACCGCAAACCGACACAGGTGGGCAGGATGAGAATTCTAAGGTGCTTGAGAGAACTCAGGAGAAGGAACTCGGCAAATTGATACCGTAACTTCGGGAGAAGGTATGCCTTTGTTGGTGATTTGCTTGCGCAATGAGCTGACAGAGGCCGCAGAGAATAGGTGGCTGCGACTGTTTATTAAAAACACAGCACTGTGCCAACACGAAAGTGGACGTATACGGTGTGACGCCTGCCCGGTGCTGGAAGGTTAAATGAAGGGGTGCAAGCTCTGGATTGAAGCCCCAGTAAACGGCGGCCGTAACTATAACGGTCCTAAGGTAGCGAAATTCCTTGTCGGGTAAGTTCCGACCCGCACGAATGGCGTAACGATGGCCACACTGTCTCCTCCTGAGACTCAGCGAAGTTGAAGTGGTTGTGAAGATGCAATCTACCCGCTGCTAGACGGAAAGACCCCGTGAACCTTTACTGTAGCTTTACATTGGACTTTGAAGTGGTTTGTGTAGGATAGGTGGGAGGCTATGAAACCAGCACGCTAGTGTTGGTGGAGCCGTCCTTGAAATACCACCCTGACCCCTTTGAGGTTCTAACCCAGGTCCGTTATCCGGATCGGGGACCGTGTATGGTAGGCAGTTTGACTGGGGCGGTCTCCTCCCAAAGAGTAACGGAGGAGTTCGAAGGTTACCTAGGTACGGTCGGAAATCGTGCTGATAGTGCAATGGCAAAAGGTAGCTTAACTGCGAGACCGACAAGTCGAGCAGGTGCGAAAGCAGGACATAGTGATCCGGTGGTTCTGTATGGAAGGGCCATCGCTCAACGGATAAAAGGTACTCCGGGGATAACAGGCTGATTCCGCCCAAGAGTTCATATCGACGGCGGAGTTTGGCACCTCGATGTCGGCTCATCACATCCTGGGGCTGTAGTCGGTCCCAAGGGTATGGCTGTTCGCCATTTAAAGTGGTACGTGAGCTGGGTTTAAAACGTCGTGAGACAGTTTGGTCCCTATCTGCAGTGGGCGTTGGAAATTTGACAGGGGCTGCTCCTAGTACGAGAGGACCGGAGTGGACGAACCTCTGGTGTACCGGTTGTGACGCCAGTCGCATCGCCGGGTAGCTAAGTTCGGACGAGATAAGTGCTGAAAGCATATAAGCACGAAACTCTCCTGAAGATGAGATTTCCCTGAGGGTTTAACCCTCCTAAAGAGTCGTTCTAGACCAGGACGTTGATAGGTCAGGTGTGGAAGCACAGTAATGTGTGGAGCTAACTGATACTAATTGCTCGTGAGGCTTGACTCTATCATTTGAAGAACTTGTGTAAGACATAAGTGAAGAATTCAGATGAAGCTTACAGGCTGTATGTGTGTATATTACCCGATACATCACCTTATATATTGATACGATAAAATCGACTAAATTGATTAGGCTTTTAATTTGTTACCGTTTTTTGTTTGGCGGCCATAGCAAGTTGGTACCACTCCTTCCCATCCCGAACAGGACAGTGAAACGACTTAGCGCCGATGATAGTGTGGATGCCCATGTGAAAGTAGGTCACCGCCAAACTCCCCATACTTAAGCCCTGTTGCGATTGCAACAGGGCTTATTTTATTGGTACTGCACAACCGTAGGGTGGTGCCCATACCGTAGGGTGGCGCAAAGCGCAGCGTGCCCACCGATGTAGGTCTTAAGCCTTGCCGAAGCGCACAGCTTTACCCCATACACCCAAAGCAAAGCCCACCTGACGGTGGGCTTTGTTGCATCTGGCGGCTCATAAGCATGATTGGCTCGTATGGCTGATGGTGGGTAGGCTACGCTACCCACCCTACGCGTGACCGTGCGGCTGGTAGGGTGGATCGTGACCCACGCGTTGGGCCGATAAACACAACCTTACCCCGTACACCCAAAACAAAGCCCACCTGACGGTGGGCTTTGTTGCGTCTAGTGGCTGGTGATTCATGGCTGTGCCGCTATAAGTCATGGTGGGTAGGCTACGCTTTACCCACCCTACGCGTGGCGGTGCGGCTGGTAGGGTGGGTCGTGACCCACGCTGGTGAACCGATAGACACAGCTTTACCCCGTACACCCAAAGCAAAGCCCACCTGACGGTGGGCTTTGTTGTATCTGGCGTCTTCATAAGCATGATTGGCTCGTATGGCTGATGATGGGTAGACTGTGCTTTACCCACCCTACGCGTGGCGGTGCGGCCGGTAGGGTGGCGCAAAGCGTAGCGTGCCCACCGTGTCTATGCCGAAGAGTGCAGCCTGACCCACCGTGGGCCATATTAAGTATTGGGTATCAGCTCGGTTCAAAGCACTGCCAGAATGGTCTTTTAATCCTGGAAGCTTCAGTGTCTATTGATGTTTCGTGCCCGTGGCTTAGGCCTGTGTGGGGATGGACAGGCTAATGCGGGTACCTTCTTTATTGGTGAATAGGGTGTAATCCGCGTTGAGTCGTTGGGCGCGCATGTGCATGCTTGAGAGGCCTTGGCCTCGCTGCTCTTCTGAGGCGGCTTGTTGATCAAAGCCTTGGCCATCATCGTTTATCTCAATGTACAGCGCCATTGGGTCTGCGCGGATGGTAATGTGTACCAGGCTGGCTTGGCTATGCTTCATGACGTTGGTCAGCGCTTCTTGAATGAAGCGTAAAATGTCTAGGTTTTGCCTAGATGACTGAATTAAGCCCGTTAGGCCCGAAATGTGCCACTGTGCTTTTATGTGGCAGTGATTAAGGCTTTCCGTCATTCTGTGTCTAAAGGTGGCAATTTGGTCGACCAGATAAAAATCACCGTGGTAGTCATTGGTGGCGGTTTCAATGATCAGCCTCATGTCGTCTTGAAGGGCGCTGAGTATGGCGAGGCGCTGAGCATTGGGTTGATTTTCTGGTTGCTTGGTGGACGCTAGATTGGCTACTAGGGTAGCGCCTAAGCCATCGTGCAAGTCACGCACGAGGTTCAGGCGTTCGGCTAGGCAGGCATGTGCTTTGCTTAAGTCATGCTGTTGGTTCAGCCGTTGGCCTAGGTTATATTGGGCCAGCTGTACCTGTTGGATTAAGTCTTGATTTAAGCGTTCAAGCCTTTTTAAGCCGTTAGAAAAACGCATGATGAGCACGCTAGAAACAATCAGTAATAATAGGTTGGACGTCCAAATTGATAAATAGCTGGTGCTGCTAGAGAGCCCTAGATAAATCATTAAGTCGTAGGTGTACCCAATGAGGCATAAGACCATGGCGATGGCAAGGGGGCGGTATGCTCGTTTAAGGTGGGCTTGAGCATGGCGTATAAAGTACATGACCACACCGATGCAGCCGATGAACGAAATCAGCATCCAGAAGCTGAATACAGGCTTAAACAGCTGGCTAGGCACCAGCCATAATGACAGTATGGCTATGAGTAGGCCTAGGCTGGCTTTGGCTAAGTATGGCCGTAGGTTGACGTGTAAAAGGGTGAGGAGAAACAAAATAAATGCCGCCGTGTAGACGATTAAGACTGTGCCAGCCATATTTGTGGCTTGGGCTGTGGACAGGCCAAACCATGGACTGGTGGTATAAAACAGGCTAGAGAGCAATGCCCAGCAGGCACACATTAGGGCAAACCAGCCATAGGCAGACTCACGCTGCCGAAACAGAAAAATACTGCTGAATACGGTAAACAAAATCAGGTTAATGGCAGTGCTGACTAGTGGTACATAGCGTCTGAGCGTGGTTTCATACCAGTAATGCTGATTAATAATGCTGTTGGGGCCGTATTCAACCGTGCTGATGCCGGCCTGGTTGTTGGCGTAGCCAATGGTGCGTAGGGTGAGGACATTGGGCCCAGGTTTCAATAGGCTCGTGGGCAGTGGCCAGCGTTCTGGAGCATTCCAGCTGCGCGATAAGGGTTCTGTTAAATAGGGGTCTTGTTGGATGAGTTGACCATTAAGGTAAACAGCGCCGGCCATATTGAGGTATTTGATGAGCATGCTGTCAAAGCCCCGCTCGGGTTGGTGATCAAAGACGAGGCGGTACCAGACAGCGCCCTGATGATGGGGCCAATCTTGCTGCCACTGATGAGGCAGATTCACGCTACGCCAGCCTTGAGTCGGGGGCGTAGCGCGCTCTAGTGTGGTTGGTGCGGCTTCGGCTTGGCGTATGATTTGAGTGGCCGGCTGGGGCGTGGCGTGTGCGTAGAGGCTGCTGAACATCAACAAGAGGCTAAGCATCCAGCTTATGGCCCAGAAGCGGCTAGTGCATTGATGACTCATAGAGCATTCTTTCAGGATGAGTGTGGGAGAGGTCAATGCATAGGCTCAGGCCTGGTGGATTTTGCTGTACGTCTAGCACGCCTTGGGTATTAGGCGTGCGCCGTACAATGTTTTGCCATGCAAGGTGGTTGGCAAAGGTGAAGTCCTGGCGGCCGTTGTGTTTTATGTCGATCAACAAGCGATTTGATTGGATGTCTAACATAATGCTGATTTGAGTGGCTTGGGCATAGCGAATGGTATAGGCCAAGGCATCCTGTAAAAATCGCAGCATATTGAGGTGGATGAATAGGGGGAGTTGTGATTGAGTGGATTGCTTGATCGACCATTTACCTTGAATATTGGCCTGTTCCATTTCCTCGGTCAGGCGCCTGCGAACAGCGGGCAGCTGTGTGAGGAGGTCTTGATTTTGACCCGCGGTTTCAATGATGAGCCTTAGGTCGTCACGTAGAGCTTTTAATAGATTAGCCCAATCTTCAGAGCTGAGTATATGGTTGGGGTTGTGTAAAAATTCGGTATATTCACTGAGCATTCTGCCAAAGCCATCGTATAAATCCCTAATTAAATTGAGGCGCACACCGATACGACTATGGTTTAAGTCTAGTTGATGCTTGTGGTGGAGCTGTTCCCGTAGGGCTTGTTCTGCTTGGCTGATCTCTAGCTGCATTTGGGTTTGAAAATGTTCGATTTGATTGAGGTTGCGGACAAACCGCAAGGCTAGAATCATGGCCATGCCCACGGCAAAAAGGCTGCCGGCCAAAGGCACTAGCGTAGGTCGATAGGATACTATTTTTAAGCTAATCAAAATGTTGATGCTGAGGGTGAGAACGACTAAGAGCACGATGGTGATCATGATATAAAACTCAAGGGCTCTAAATTTTAAGGCTCTATAAAGAAAGAATATTTGCATAGCTAAGGCAAACACCAATAGCATGACGCCGAAGAGTATTTTTCCGGGCAGTAGCCCTATGAAGAGAGAGAGCAAAATACACAGAAGTAAGGTGTAGTGACTAGGCCAGGGCAGCCGAATTTGTGTCATTTGCATGAGGAAAATCGTGTAGAAAAGGACATATAGTGTCGAGCAGATCAACAGCATGATGTGCCAGCCGGCTGAATCATTAAACGGCCAAGGAGACGTCACGATTTGATTGATGACTAAGGGGGTCCAGGCCAGACAGGTGAGGGCAAACCATCCGTAGTGGGCTTCTTTGCGATGAAGTAAATATAAGGCCCCAAAAATAAGGCCTAGAGTCACGTTGGTGGCTAGGTTGAAAATTGCTAGCTCATGCTTAAAAAAATGTTCAGATTGATACAGCGCCTCAATGGCGTCAGGTGGCCCTATCCAGACCGGGCTTAGCCCACCAGAATCCCAAACCTTGTCCATGTTGTTGGCATATTTGATGTAGCCTTGAGGGCGCAGTTCGATGCTGTTTTCGCCAGAATGAATCAGCTCAGAAGGGATGATCGTTCGGTAAGGGGTGTTCCATGATCGAGATAAGGGTTCGGTCAGGTTGGTGTCTTGATGCAGCAGTTGACCATTGACGTAGACGCTACCGGCCAAGCTCATGCTGGTGATGAGCAGGGCCACCGGTTGGGTATCTGTTTGTTGCCATTTGATTCGATACCAAAGGGCACCATCATTCGTGGGCCAGTCGTCTTCCCAGCGGTGTGGCAGAGTAACGGCTTGCCATCTGGCTTGCGTGTAGTTGGGGCGATCGGTGCTGGTCAGCTTTAATACTTCGGCTTGCGAGAATAGGCGGGCGCCGCCAACGGTGGGGTTGAAGTAATGGTGGCCTTTGAGCAAGAGGGCCACGCCCAATAAAAATAGGATGCCGATTAGCGCCAGCAGCATGCGCTTATGGTTGATTTTAGACGATGGGTCTGTCATGACAAGAGGCCAAGCTGTTTGGCCGCCTGTAATGCTTGGATGCGGCTGCTGACGGCGAGTTTTCGGTAGATGTTGCGGATGTGGGTGTCTACTGTGTGGCGAGAAAGCGAAAGCTCTTCGCTGATTTCTCGATTGGTGAGGCCTTGGGCCACCCATTCTAAAATATTTTGTTCTCGATGGCTCAAGACTTCGTACCGTTCCGCTTCAATCAAGGGCGTTATGGGCTGTGGTGGTGCAGCATCGGGTTGCAGTTCTTGTAAAATGCGTTTGGCGACAAACGGGTCAATCGGTGCGCCCCCTTTGGCCACGGTTTGTAAGGCTTGGATGAGCTCGTGATCGTCTCGCTCTTTGAGTAAATAACCCACGGCACCAGCGCGTAAGGCCGACAAAACGATCTCTTGCGTTGCCCACGCGGACACCACCACCATGACGGTTTCTGGTAGGCGCGCGTGTACCCACTGTATGAGTTCGGTGCCGTTGCCGTCTGGCAAGCCCATGTCGACTAAAATGAGGCTAGGGAGGTCTTGTTGTTCTAAGAATGTATAAGCATCAGCCAGCGTTGGCGCGAACGACACTTCAGTGATGTGACACTGCCGTAAAATGTCCTGTAGGCGGGTGCGCATGGCGGGGCAATCCTCTACGATGAGGGCCGTACCAAAATGACCATTTTGGTCAGCAGACTCAGTCATGGTTGTCTCTTTCATAAAGCGATGTGGGGACGTGGCTCGTGCGTGTTGCCGTCGATGCTCAATCTATACGAATATAAACACATTATGGACGATTTTGATTAAAGTAGTATAAATAATGTGCTTTACTTTGGGTGGCCCAGGTGGTCAGCACCATCATTAAGGTTTCGAGGAGCTTGGACTGTAGCCATTGAATGAGCGATTCACCTTGGGCTTCCGGTAAACGGATGTCGATTAAGGTTAGAGTCAGCTGCTGACTTTGCTCTAATACGGCATAGGCTTGGGCCAGATTGTTGGCAAAGTGGATACACGCAGCGGGAATACCACACTGCTGTAAGAGCTCAAGCAGCTGATGGCGTGAGGTAGGGCAGTCTTCAACCACCAGAACCGATTGAAAACCTGCATTAAGGGTAGCGTGAGTCATTTATTTCTCCGTCTGCACGCTAAGAGGGGACATCAGTTTTGATTTTGGCTGATTAGTGGTCTTAAGCTGAGCAGATGTGTTTATTGTAATGTATAGAAATTAACAAATTTTTATAAGTGCTCATTGTTGTTCATGCACGGGTGGATCGCAATCACGTGAATCAGGTATTTATCCTATTATCTAAATCAAGCCCGTATGGCCTATTGTCGCGCGTTGCCGACTTGGCCTGGGTTTGAACATGGGCTTTCTAGCTCAAAAAAGAAGGGCGAGGATGGGGTTGCAGCCGTGCTCGTGCAGTGTTGATTGATCTTTCTTTAGCCTCTTGGCTAGTCTTGACTACGCCTTTAGTAGGGGGTGCCTCCTCCTAATGCGTCTTAAAAAAGCCCTTTTGTAGAATGGGTTTTATGACTTTAAAGCTTTAATCTTATGGTGTTCCAGTATATAGGCAATGGAGATACACCATGAGTCACTTTTTAGATCGTTTAAATTTCTTGAGTAAGAAACATGAGTCTTTTGCTCATGGTCACGGCACGGTGGTTACCGAGTCTCGTCAATGGGAGGATGGCTATCGTTCACGCTGGCAACATGACAAAGTGGTTCGATCCACTCATGGTGTGAACTGTACTGGCTCTTGCAGCTGGAAAGTCTTTGTTAAAAGCGGCTTGATTACCTGGGAAATGCAGCAAACCGATTACCCACGCACCCGCGCCGACTTACCGAATCATGAACCACGCGGTTGCCCTCGTGGTGCGTCTTATAGCTGGTATGTGTATTCAGCCCAGCGAGTGAAATACCCGATGATGCGTGGCGTCTTGGCAAAAATGTGGCGTGAAGCCCGTAAAACCATGTCGCCCGTAGACGCATGGGCCTTTATTAGCCAAGATCAAGAGCGTGCCGCCAGCTACAAGACCAAACGGGGCTTGGGCGGCATGGTGCGCGCGACTTGGCAAGAAACCAATGAATTGATTGCGGCGGCCAACGCCTATACGGTGAAAAACTATGGCCCTGACCGCGTGATTGGGTTCTCACCCATTCCTGCGATGAGCATGGTGAGCTATGCCTCTGGCAGCCGCTACTTGTCTTTATTAGGTGGTGTACCGCTGTCGTTTTATGACTGGTATTGCGATTTGCCGCCTGCCAGCCCACAGGTGTGGGGTGAGCAAACCGACGTGGCCGAAAGCGCTGACTGGTATAACGCCAACTACCTCATGGTGTGGGGCTCAAACGTACCGATGACGCGTACGCCAGACGCTCACTTCTATACGGAAGTACGCTACAAAGGCACTAAAACCGTGGCCGTTTCCAGCGACTATGGTGAAATGGCGAAGTTTGGCGACATTTGGATGGCGCCCAAACAGGGCACTGATGCGGCCTTGGGCATGGCTTTGGGTCATGTGATCTTGAAAGAATTCCACTTAGATAAGCCTTCTGCTTATTTCCAAGACTACTGTCGTCGCTATACCGACATGCCGATGTTGGTGCGCTTGCAAAAGCAGGGCGATGTCTACGTACCTGAATACTTCCTACGTGCCTCTCATTTAGATCAAGGCTTGGGCGAAACTGCTCACGCCGATTGGAAAACCTTGGTTTGGGATGAGGCCGAACAAAAACTAGTGGTACCGAACGGTTCGGTGGGGTTCCGTTGGGACAAGAGCCAATGCTGGAACTTAGAAAGCCTGGCTCAAGGGGCTGACTGCGTGGCTAGCTTAAGCTTGCTGGGCCAGCATGATGACGCCATTAACGTCGGCTTTAGCTATTTCGGCAGCGAACACGATGAGGTGTTGGCGCGTAAAGTACCGGTGAAAAAAATCACCTTGGCCGACGGCGAAGAAGCCTATGTGACCACTGTATTTGATTTAACCGTGGCCAACTACGGCATCGACCGTGGCCTTGGCGGCGGCAATGTGGCCACTGATTACTTCAATGACGAGCCCTATACCCCCGCTTGGCAGCAAAAACACACCGGCGTGCCACCAGAACAGGTGATTCAAGTGGCGCGTGAATTCGCCCAAAACGCCCATGACACCGAAGGGCGCAGCATGATCATTGTTGGTGCTGGCCTGAACCACTGGTACCACATGGACATGAGCTATCGCAGCATCATCAATATGTTGATGATGTGTGGCTGTATCGGTAAGAGCGGCGGCGGTTGGTGCCATTATGTGGGCCAAGAAAAACTGCGGCCACAAACCGGCTGGGCCCCATTGGCCTTTGGTTTGGACTGGTTGCGTCCGTCACGTCAAATGAACGGGACCTCCTTCTTCTATGCCCACACCAGCCAATGGCGGCATGAAAAGCTAGGCGTAGATGAGATCTTGGCACCGACTGAAAACGGTGAAATGTCGAAAATGAGCCTGATCGACTACAACGCTAAAGCCGAGCGTATGGGCTGGTTGCCATCGGCACCTCAGCTGTCCAGCAATCCGCTGGATGTGGCAGATGCGGCGGCTAAAGCGGGTATGAGCGCGGCAGACTACGTGGTGGATGGATTCAAAAGCGGCAGCCTAGACATGGCCTGTAACGACCCTGATAACCCGCAAAACTTCCCGCGTAACCTATTTGTGTGGCGCTCGAATCTTTTGGGTTCTTCGGCCAAAGGCCATGAATACTTCTTGAAGTATTTATTGGGCACTCAAAATGCGGTCAACAGCGACGAAGCCGATTGCATCACCCCCAGTGAAATTAAGGTTCGTCCTGCTGCTGAAGGCAAGCTAGACCTGCTGGTGGTGTTGGATTTTCGGATGTCGACGACTTGCCTATACGGCGACGTGGTGTTGCCAACGGCAACCTGGTATGAAAAAGACGACTTAAACACGTCTGACATGCATCCGTTTATTCACCCCTTGTCTGAAGCGGTTGAACCCCTATGGGAAAGCAAAACCGACTGGGAAATTTACAAAGGCATTGCCAAATCGTTCTCAGAGATTGCCAAAGACTACTTGGGCAAACGTCAAGACATCGTGATGACGCCTTTGATGCACGATACCCCACAAGAGCTTGGTCAGCCGTTTGATCCTAAAGATTGGAAAAAAGGCGAATGTGAGCCGATCCCGGGTAAAACCATGCCGGCCATCACCGTGGTTGAGCGCGACTATGGTGCGGTTTACGATCAGTTCACCTCGGTGGGCCCCTTGCTCGAAAAAGCTGGTAACGGCGGTAAGGGCATGGCTTGGGAGACGGGTCACGAAGTTGAATTACTGCGCCAAATCAACAAAACCCGCGCCGACGGTGCTGGTAAGGGCCAGCCTCGTTTAGAGACGGCCATTGATGCGGCGGAGATGATTTTGACCTTGGCGCCAGAGACCAACGGCCACGTGGCGGTGAAGGCTTGGGATGCTTTATCTAAAACCACCGGCCGCAGCCACCGACATTTGGCCGAGGGCAGTGAACACACCCACATTCGCTTCCGTGACATTCAGGCGCAGCCGCGCAAGATTATTTCATCGCCCATTTGGTCCGGCATTGAAAGCGAAACCGTGTGCTACAACGCCGGCTACACCAACGTGCATGAGTACATTCCTTGGCGCACCCTGACCGGTCGTCAGCAGTTCTATCAAGACCATTTGTGGATGCGCGGCTTTGGTGAACACCTCTGTGTGTACAAGCCTCCCGTTGATTTAAAAACCACGGAGAAAGTGGTCGGTCGTCACGACAACGGCAATAAAGAGCTGGTGCTGAACTTCTTAACCCCGCACCAAAAATGGGGCATCCACAGCACTTATTCGGATAACTTGCGCATGTTGACGCTGTCTCGCGGTGGCCCTCACGTATGGCTTAGCGAAGGCGACGCCAAAAATGCCGGCATAGAAGACAACGATTGGATTGAGGTGTTTAACGCCAACGGCTCCTTAACCGCCCGCGCCATTGTGAGCCAGCGGATTCCGGACGGCATGACGTTGATGTACCACGCCCAGGAAAAAATCATCAACGTGCCTGGCTCTGAAGTCAGCGGCAAGCGCGGTGGGATTCATAACTCAGTGACCCGTGCGGTGACTAAGCCCACCCACATGATTGGCGGTTACGCTCAGCAATCTTACGGCTTTAACTACTACGGAACCGTAGGCGCCAACCGCGATGAGTTTGTGGTGGTACGGAAAATGAACAAAGTGGATTGGTTAGATACGCCCGCAAAAGCGTAAACCAAGAAGACCATCACCAAAACGAATACTGTAAGGAACACAACATGAAAATCAGAGCCCAAATTGGCATGGTGCTGAACTTAGATAAGTGCATTGGCTGCCATACTTGTTCAGTGACCTGTAAAAACGTTTGGACCAGCCGCGACGGGGTAGAGTACGCATGGTTTAACAACGTCGAAACCAAACCTGGTGTCGGTTATCCGAAAGAGTGGGAAAACCAAGACAAATGGCAGGGTGGCTGGGAGCGCATGGCCAACGGTAAATTACGTCCACGCCAGGGCGGTAAATTGAAAATTTTGGCCAATATTTTTGCCAACCCCAATATGCCGCAGATTGACGACTATTACGAGCCGTTTACCTACGATTATGAGCATTTGCAAAATGCCCCGACCATGACCACGCCGCCAACGGCTCGTCCGGTGTCGGTGTTGACCGGCAAGAAAATGGACAAGATTGTCGGTGGCCCAAACTGGGAAGACGACTTGGCCGGTGAGTTTGAAAAACGCAGTAAAGACATGCTGTTTGAGGGCATTCAAAAAGAGATGTACGGCGCTTTTGAACAAACCTTCATGATGTATTTACCACGCCTGTGTGAGCACTGCTTGAACCCAACCTGCGTGGCCTCGTGTCCTTCTGGTTCGATTTACAAGCGGGAAGACGACGGCATCGTGCTGATTGACCAAGACAAATGTCGCGGCTGGCGCATGTGCGTGTCGGGCTGCCCGTATAAAAAGATTTACTACAACTGGACCAGTGGTAAAGCCGAGAAGTGTACCTTCTGTTACCCCCGTATTGAAGCGGGTATGCCGACCGTGTGTTCCGAGTCATGCGTGGGGCGTATCCGCTACTTAGGGGTGATGCTGTACGACGCCGATAAGATTGAAGAAGCGGCCAGCACCGAAAACCCACAAAACCTGTACGACGAGCAGTTGGGCGTGTTTTTAAACCCGAACGACCCGCGTGTAATCGAAGAAGCCCGTAAACAGGGCATCGACGAAGCTTGGTTGATCGCGGCGCAAAAATCTCCGGTGTACAAAATGGCGATGGAATGGAAGATTGCCTTCCCATTGCATCCTGAATACCGCACTTTGCCCATGGTTTGGTATGTACCGCCTTTGTCCCCCATCCAATCTGCCATCGAAAGTGGCCTCGTGGGCGAAAACGGCATCATTCCGAGCGTGGACGAATTACGTATCCCTTTACGCTACCTAGCCAACCTATTGACCGCCGGTAAGATCGAGCCGATCAAAAAGGCTTTGGAGACCATGATTGCCATGCGTCGCTTTAAGCGTGAAGAAAGCGTTCATGGTCGTGTCGACGAGAGTCTGTTGGCCGGCATTGGCCTGACTGCTGCCCAGGTGGAAGAAATGTATCAAGTGATGGCCATCGCCAACTACGAAGACCGCTTCGTGGTGCCGACCAGCCATAAAGAAATGGTTGAAAACACCTTTGAAGACAAGGCTGGCTGTGGCTTCACCTTTGGGAATGGTTGCAGCAGCGGTGAGTCGGAGGCCAGCCTGTTTGGCAAACGTAAATCAACGCCGATCGTGTTCCACGGCCTGCGTCAAGACCGAGAAGCCAACCGTGAGAAGCGTCGTGGTCATGGGGGAGAGGAACAGGGAGGCCAGTCATGAACTTAATTTTTAAATTGATTTCAACCTTGCTGTGTTACCCCACCGAAACCCAGCAAGAAGCGCTGGGGGATTTACGTACGGCGGTGGCCACTGTGCCAGTGTTGAGAGAGCATGCGTCGGCTTTTAATAAGGTGTTGGATTACTTAGAAAGCCGTGATCTGATCACCCTACAAGAAGAGTATGTGGCCTGTTTTGACCGTAACCGCAGTCATGCGCTGTATCTGTTTGAGCATTTGCATGGGGAAGACCGTGACCGCGGCAGCGCCATGGTGGATTTGCTGGAAGCCTACCGTGGCCATGGTTTTGACATCAGCGCCAATGAGTTGCCGGATTATTTGCCCCTATTGTTGGAATTCATGGCTCAGGTAGACGAAACGGTGGCGCTAGGCATGCTGGCAGACGCCATCCACGTCATCAATCACTTGGGCAATAAGCTGCACGCGAATCAAGTGCCTTATGCTCCCTTGTTGACCATCTTGGTGAACCTCAGCCCAACGTGCCCTGAGCCTTTAGTGGAGCCGCCGGTGCGTGACATGGATGAGGCAATGGAGGTGTTTGGCACCAGCGCCGAAGGTGTAGAGCCGTTGATTCGGCCAGGCCTGACCCAAACCGTACAGTTTTACCCTAATCGACCCATGGCTCAGTAGGAGACGCACATGAACACCCTTCATCAATTTTTATTTGGGATTTATCCCTACATTGCCCTGAGTATTTTTTTCTTAGGGAGCCTGATTCGCTTTGATCGTGAGCAGTATTCATGGAAGTCGGAGAGTAGCCAGCTCTTATATCGTGGCCAGCTACGCTTAGGCAATATTTTGTTTCACGTCGGTATTTTGGCGGTGTTTTTTGGCCACTTAGTGGGCCTGTTAACCCCCGTCATCGTTTGGGACACTTTAGGCTTGAGCCATTCGGCCAAGCAAATCATCGCCATGGCCGCAGGCGGCGTGTTTGGGGTGATCGCCCTGATCGGCCTATGCCTATTGCTGCATCGCCGCTTTATGTGTGACCGCCTGGCGGCCAACACCACCTGGCGCGATAAGCTGGTGTTGTTCTGGTTGTTGATCACTTTGCTACTGGGCTTGAGCACAATTTTCATCAGCGCTCAGCACACTGATGGTGAAGAGATGGTGCGCTTGATGAACTGGGCCCAACACATCGTGACCTTCAGAGGCGGCGCGGCTGACTTTATTGTCAATACGTCGATTTTGTTTAAGCTGCACATGCTGATGGGGATGACGCTGTTTGTGATTTTCCCATTCACCCGCTTGGTACACGTTTGGAGCGGCTTTGCCAGCGTCACCTACGTGACTCGTGCTTGGCAGCTGGTGCGTCGCCGTTAAGTAAATGAATCGGTTTTAATTTGCCTCAGGTGCCGTTGTTTGGCTCTGGGGCATTTTTTATGGGCGTGCGTGGTGGACAGACACAAAAAAACGAGTCAGTGACTCGTTGATTAGGCCGCTTCGCGGGCGTGCTGAATCTGGTGTAAGAGGGCAAACAGCTCTTGATGATGTGCTTCAATAACCGCTTCGACGGCATCAAAGTCGAGGGTTTCAAAGGACTTAATGACGGTGTAGTGCTCATTAAAGTGGGTGGCCATTTGGGCCAGCCAAGCCTCATATTCTGGATATTGCAAGAGCTGGGCCGAGATGTAAATCGACGGATAGGCGGCGGTAAAAGTGGGGCTGTCACAGAACAAAATCAGGGTGTAGTGACAGAATTCGTTCAGAATATTGATTTTTCTGAGGTCGTCTTTTTCTTCTTTCATGGTGTGCAGCAATGATTTGAATTTGGCTACTAAGGCCGAAAAATCAGTCTTGCTGCGCAGTCGTTGCAGGGCCAGCTTTTCAATAAAATAACGGATATGGTATAGGTCAACGTGTTCTTCGAGAGAATAAGCACGCAAAACGGTGCCTCGGTTCTGAATTTTGGTGGCGAGGCCATCGGTGATCAACATCAGGGTGGCTTCACGTACGGGTGCACGGCTGACGTTCAGTTTGTGAGCGTATTCTTCCTCAATGATTTTGTCTCCAGGGCGCAGGCGTCCTGACATGATGTCGTGCATCATCTCTTGTTTGATGATGGCGGGTAGGGATAATGGGGCTTTTTTTTCAGACATGGTTTTCAATGTGCTTAATAGACTTATAAAGTGGCCGCCTCACCCTTGTGGGGGATCGGTCCATTATTTTTATATAGTGAATAATGAGTATTGTGTTGCGGTGCAGTATGTGATAACAGACTGATTATAGTCGACAACATGGTTATTTTAAGCGAGTCTTGGCAATTGGTCTATTCGTAAATGTCACATCTCGCCTACGACTAAAGTCGTAGTTGACATACGTCAAAATGAGCAGGCCTGATCCGCATTAATTGGTGGATCAATCAACTTCTCACCAATGTTTAAAATTGTCGTGTGGCAGTAAGGTTAAGCCTAGCAAAAATGAATCTGTAGATTGCGCTAGGAGGCGTTATGGCAACGGTTAAATTTAAACAATACTCGGTACTTTTTAGCAGTACCTTGGCATTCACCGTGTGTTTTATGGTATGGACGATGTTTGCCGTCATTGGGGTACCCATTCAACAAGAATTACAGCTAAGCTCGACTCAGTTTGGCCTCTTGGCCGCGATGCCGGTGCTGTCTGGTTCTTTGGTTAGGGTGCCTTTGGGTATTTTGACCGACCGCATAGGCGGTCGTAAAGTGTTTTTTGTGTTAATGCTGTTATGTGTCCCTGGCATCTACGCCATTCAATTTGTGGGCGAGTACTGGCAGCTCTTGGTGGTGGGCTTATTCATGGGCTTGGCCGGCGGTTCTTTTTCAGTTGGCACGCCTTATGTGGCCAAATGGTTCCCAAAAGAGCGCCAAGGTTTGGCGATGGGGATTTTTGGTGCGGGTAACGCCGGCTCCGCCATTAATACCTTAGTGGCGCCCGCCTTGATCGCGATTGGCACCTGGCATTTAGTGCCCACCGTGTATGCGGCCATTATGCTGGGTACGGCCGTCATGTTCTGGTTCTTCAGCTTCCACAATCCTGAACATCTGGTGTCTTCTCAAGTTTCCATCAAAGAACAAATCGCCCTGATGAAAAACCCAGCCGTGTTGCGCTACAGCCAATATTACTCAGTGGTGTTCGGTGGCTATGTGGGTTTGGCTTTGTGGATGACCAAATACTATGTGAATGAATATGGTTTTGACTTGGCTCTGGCGGCCTTTCTAGCTGCTTGCTTCTCTATGCCTGGCGGTGTTTTACGGGCGCTTGGCGGTTGGCTGTCTGATAAATGGGGTGCTTATAAAGTCACCTGGTGGGTGATGTGGGTGTGTTGGGTGTGCTTCTTCATCCTGTCTTATCCACAAACCGACTTCGTGATTCAAACCACCAACGGCCCACAATCATTCCACATTGGCTTAAGCCCAGTCCTATTTACCATCTTGATGTTTGTGGTGGGCGTGGCGATGGCGGTGGGTAAGGCGTCAGTATTTAAGTTCATTGCTGATGAATTTCCTCGTGACATGGGCGCCGTGTCTGGCGTGGTGGGCTTGGCTGGTGGTTTGGGTGGATTTACCTTACCGATCATGTTTGGTGCGCTAGAAGACTTAACCGGCGTACGTACCGTGGTGTTTATGTTGATGTATGGCACCGTGTGCGTGTCGCTCATCTGGATGCATTTTTCGTTTAAAAAACAGGTTAAACAATAAGGGGCGCAACATGTCATACGTTTTAAAAGATTGGGAACCCGAAAATAAGGATTTTTGGGACAAAAAAGGGAAGGCCATTGCCAAGCGCAACCTGTGGCTGTCGATTTTTTCACTCTTGCTGTCGTTTGCCATTTGGCAAATGTGGAGCGTGGTGGTGGTGTATCTGCCCGCAGCAGGCTTTAACTATACGGCCAATGAATTGTCTTGGCTGATTGGCCTACCAGCGCTTTCAGGCGCAACGCTGCGGATTGTGTATTCCTTCATCGTGCCGATTTTTGGCGGTCGGCGTTGGACGGCTTTTTCGACCATGACGCTGTTGTTGCCGGCTTTGGGTTTAGGTTTTGCGGTGCAAAACCCAGACACGCCTTACAGCACCATGATGATTTTGGCTTTGCTGTGTGGTTTTGGCAGCGGCAACTTTAGCTCCAGCATGGCCAACATCAGCTTTTTCTTTCCTAAGGCAGAAAAAGGTACGGCATTGGGTTTGAATGCTGGTCTTGGTAATTTGGGCGTGTCGGTGATGCAGGTGGTGATTCCTGCCGTGGTGGGCTTCGGTATGTTTGGTGCCTTGGGCGGCAGCGCCCAAACCCATGAGATAGCCGGCGTGAGCCAAAGTGTGTGGCTACAAAATGCTGGCTTTGTCTGGGTGCCGTTTATTTTGGTGTCAGGCATTTTGGCCTGGTTTGGCATGAACGACATTGCCAGCATGAAGGCGTCTTTTTCTGAGCAAGCGGTGATCTTTACCCGTAAGCACAATTGGTTGATGTGCTGGCTGTATTTGGGCACCTTTGGCTCGTTTATTGGTTTTTCGGCAGGCTTTCCGTTTTTGATGAAAAGTCAGTTTGTTGGCGTGGATGCGCTGAAGCTGGCATTTTTAGGGCCGCTAGTAGGGGCGATTGCACGCCCATTTGGTGGCTGGCTGTCGGATAAAATCGGCGGCGCCCGCGTGACCCATTGGGTGTTTGTGCTGATGATGGTGGCCGTGGTTGGGGTGCTGTTGTGCCTGCCAAGCAATGGCGTGGGCGGCAATTTTATCGGCTTCTTTGCCTGCTTTTTGATTCTGTTTGCCCTAACGGGGATTGGCAACGGTTCAACGTTTATGCAGGTGCCAGCTATTTTTGCCAAATATCATGAAGCCCGTGCGGCGGCTGGCGAAATCAGCACCGCTGAAGCGCAGCAGTCTGCCACCAAGGAAGGCGCGGCCGTCTTGGGCTTCAGTGCGGCTCTGGCGGCTTATGGTGGCTTCTTTATTCCCAAAAGCTACGGTAGTGCCTTGGCATTAACCGGCAGTGTGGCGCCCGCTTTGATTGCTTTTATTGTGTTCTATGCCACTTGTGTGGCGATTAACTGGTGGTATTATGCTCGTAAGGGTGCGCCCACTAAATGTTGATAAGGTAAACGCATGACGTTTTTTGCAAAACTACCCATTAGTAAAAACTTATCCACCAAACTGGTTATCTTAACCCTGGTTTGGTGGGTTTTGGCATTGTTGGCGATTGGTTTTACGCTGTCGCTGTCGTGGCGCTTAGAAGGCGCCGGCGCCGCCATTAACGACGCCGGCAGCCTGCGTATGCGCGCCTATCGCATGGCGCTGATGACTCAGAAGCATGAGTCTGAACCGCTGTTGCAGCAGGAGATGAAGCATTTTGAACGGGTTTTGAGTGGCATCATCGATGGCGACGCCAGCCGACCTTTGGCCTTACCTAAGCGCCCTGACATCCAGCAGCAGGCCGACCGTGTCCGCCAGCAGTGGCAGCATCAGTATCAGCCTAAAATTAAGGCGCAATGGCAAAGCCAAGAACCGGTGGCCAGCGTTTGGGCCGACGATTTTGTGTTCACCATTGATCAGCTGGTGCGGCTCTTGGAAGACGACAATACCCAAACCATTAATCAGCTGCGGCTGTTTCAAAAATTCTTAATTGGGCTGGTGGTGGCGGGCTCCTTATTCATGATGTATGTCTTGTTCAGTTGGATCGTGAAGCCGCTAGGGCGTCTAAAAGAAGGCATGGCCCACGTGGCTAATGGTGATTTTAACCATAGGGTGGCGCTAGACCGCAACGATGAGTTTGGCTTGATCAGCATCGGTTTTAACCAGATGGCGGCTAACTTAGAAGATGCCTACAGTAATTTGGCCGATAAGGTACACGAAAAAACCGCTGACCTCGAAGAGCGTAACCACGAATTAAAGGTTTTGTACGACACAACGACGTATATTCATCAAGATCATCCTTTGGCGGAAATGTGTGAAGGCTTTTTACAGCGCGTGATCGCCGTGGTCGGCGCGAGCGCCGGCAGCGTGAAATTGATTGACGAGCAGCGCCAAAAAATGGATTGGGTGGCCGCAGTCGATCTACCCGAGCACATGCTGATGGCCGATGTCTGTACCCGATTTGACGCCTGTCACTGCGGTGAATTTGCGCAGCAAAAAAGCGTGGACAGCATGATTCGGATTTTTGACCAAAACGACAGTACTGGAGCTAAATCTGGTCAGGAAAGCCCGTGTCAGCATGAGGCTTTTGGCCAAATGGTGGCGTTTCCCATCAGCTATGGCCATCAAAAAATTGGCCTTTTCAATATTCATTTTTATGCAGGCCATGATTTAAGCGAATCAGAAAACCATTTGCTACACACCTTGGGCAATCAGCTGGGCGTGGCCATTGGCAGCATGCGGCTGGTGGCGCAGCTGCGTAAGATGGCGGTTTTGGAAGAGCGTAACATGATGGCTCAGGGCTTACATGACAGCATTGCGCAGTCTTTGACCTTCCTAAACCTACAGGTACAGATGCTGGATCAAGCCTGGGCCGATAATAAGCCTGACCAAGTGCGAGAAAACCTTGATTTTATTCGGGATGGCGTGCAAGAATGCTATGAGAATGTGCGTGAACTGTTGCTGAACTTCCGCATGCCGATCAAGAATGCTGAGTTTACCGAAGCCGTGGCCGAAGTGATTAAGCGTTTTGAAATGCAGGTGGGCATCAGCGTGGATTGGCAGGCCTCTGGCCAAGGCATGGCGCTGGATCCAAAGCAGCAGATTCAAGTGATTTTTATTTTACAAGAAGGCTTGTCGAACATTCGTAAGCACGCACAGGCTCACAAAGTCACCGTTCGGGTGCATAATGATGCTGACTTTGTGTTGACGCTCAGCGATGATGGGCAAGGGTTTGATGAGGCCGAGTTGGCCGATAAAACCTTGGCTCATGTGGGCATGGCGATTATGCAGGAACGAGCGGAACGGATTCAGGCTCAATTGAGTATTCATTCCGTGGCCGGCAGCGGGACCACGCTCACCTTAACCATTCCGCATCAGGCACGAAAGGCACTATGACCAAGCAAATTAACATTCTATTGATTGACGACCACACCTTATTTCGCAGCGGCATTAAAGCCTTGCTCCAGCGTCAGGCTGACTTCGCCATTGTCGGTGAAGCCGCTGATGGCTTGGAAGGGGTGAAGCTGACTAAGTCGCTACAGCCCGACATTGTCTTACTGGATTTAGACATGCCGGTGATGAACGGCCAAGAAGCGCTGACCCAAATTCTCAGCGCTGACCCCGAACAAGTGGTGTTGATGCTGACCGTGTCGGAAGACGCCGACGACTTAACCGAATGCATGCGATTGGGGGCGAAAGGCTTTTTGCTCAAAAACATCAATGCGGAATTTCTACTCGACAGCATCCGTAAAGCGGTAGATGGCGACACGGTGTTTTCGCCGGAAATGACGGCTAAGCTGGTGCAATGTTTGCTTAAGCCGAATCAGCCCCCGGCCTCGGCCGAAGAGCTGGCTTTACAGTCGTTGACGCCGCGAGAAACCGAAACCCTGTCGTATTTAGCCATTGGTGCCAGCAATAAGGAAATTGCCCGCAAGCTGGACTTGGCTGAATCCACCATTAAGGTACACGTACAAAGCATCTTGCGTAAGCTCACCCTCAGCAGCCGTGTTCAGGCCGCTGTATTCGCCGTCAAACACAATGTGGTGGCCTCACACTAGCGATGCGTTGTTTGCACTCGCCAGCGATGGTGGAGAATAAGCCACAGAAGCAATAACAGCATGATGCCGTAGCTGACGATGGGCCCATAGAGTAAATTATCGGCAATGGGCCAGTAGGCCGCCATCGACAGTCGTATGCCTGCCTCGATCATCAGGCCTAATCCCCAAACCCATGTGGCGGTGTTGAGACTGGCCTGAAACAGCGGGTGCGCCAATGCCTGCTGCTGAGTCGAGCCTGGCGCTTGGCGCCGCATGATGGCGTACATCAGCCAGGGCAGCAGCGGTCGTTTGATCAACACCGACAACAGCAAGGCCACGCCCATTGCGCCTGTTATCCACGATTCGCGCATGAGCAAAACCCGTTCATCGGCGCCAAAGCCCATGGCCAAGAGCGAGAGGGCGATGCCGCCAATAATCAATAGGGAAAGCGCATCCAGACGGCGGTTGCGGATGAGCTCAATCAGGCTCCATAAAATGGGTGGAATGGCCGAGGCCAGCAGCGCCTGAAATGAGCCTAGGCTGGGTTCTAACCCGGTAAACAGCAGCCACGGTGCCAAAAAATTAGCGATTAAATCAATGAGTAGGATGTGTTTTTGATTCATATTTTAAGATAAATAAAAGGCTGCCTGCGGGCAGCCTTTTTGATTGCATACCCTTAGAAAGGCAGGGTTTGGCTGGTGTGCTGTTGCAAGACCTGTTTAAACTCTGCTTGAATGCGTTTTAAGCCATGTTCGGTTTCGGCTTCGAAGCGGAACACGATCACCGGCGTGGTGTTGGACGCACGCATCAGGCCAAAGCCATCTTGGTATTCTACCCGCAGGCCGTCAATGCTGATGATTTCATCGGCGTTGGGGAACTGTGCTGCCGCCTGTAACATAGCAATTAGGGCGTGATTGTCGCCTTCCTTAGCCATTTGAAGGTTTAATTCTGGCGTGGAGATGGCATCAGGCAGCTGGTTGAGGACTTGGTTTGGGTTGTCCGATACGGATAAAATTTCAATCAGGCGGGCACCTGCATACATGCCGTCATCAAAGCCGAACCAACGTTCTTTAAAGAAGATATGGCCACTCATTTCGCCCGCAATTAAAGCCCCCGTTTCTTTCATCTTGGCCTTAATAAAGCTGTGGCCGGTGCGCGCCATAATTGGCTGGCCACCATGATGTTTAATCCAGGGGTTTAATAGGCGGGTGGATTTAACGTCATAGATGACTTGAGCGTTGGGATGGCGCACCAAGACGTCTTGAGCAAACAGCATCAGCTGGCGATCGGGCCAAATGATGTTGCCTTCCTTAGTCACCACGCCTAGGCGGTCGCCGTCGCCGTCAAAGGCCAAACCGATTTCGCAATCGGTGGTTTGTAGGGTATGGATTAAATCCTGTAGGTTTTCTGGCTTGGCTGGATCGGGATGGTGGTTAGGGAAGTTACCGTCCACGTCGCAAAAAAGCTCCGTTACTTCACAGCCCAGTGCACGATAAAGATCGCCAGCAAAGGCGCCGGCCACGCCGTTGCCGGCATCGATGGCGATTTTCATGCCGCGTTTGGGCTTGATGTCGGCCACGATGTGGTCTTGGTAGGCTTGGGCGACATTGGCTTCGCTGTACTGGCCTGCTGGGCGCTGGGCCAAATCGTCGGCCTCAATGCGCTGGCGCAGGGCCTGGATGGCCTCACCAGATAGGGTTTCGCCCGCAATCATCATTTTAAAGCCATTATAATTAGGCGGATTATGGCTGCCGGTCACCATGACGCCAGAGGCTTGGGTCATCGTGTGGGCGGCAAAGTACAGCATGGGGGTAGCCACCATGCCCACGCTCAATACATTCAGACCAGCGTCTTGTAGGCCACGCGCTAGCTCGGCAAGCAGCGATGGGCCAGAGAGGCGGCCATCGCGGCCCACGGCGATATCGGTCACGCCTTTTTCAATGGCGCTGGCGCCCACGGCGCGGCCAATCAAATAGGCGCTGTGTAGGGTTAAGGTGTCGTCCACAATGCCGCGGATGTCGTAGGCTTTAAAAATATCAGGGGCCAATAGGCTCATAAGGCTAAACTTTCTTTATTCAGTAACGGGGTGTAGCTGTTGGGTGTGGCTGATTAGGCTTTGCTGTTTGCGCTTGGCTTCGCCACTGTCAATGGCCACCTTAGCACGTTCAAAACCGTCGTGTAGGTCGGTGGCGATATTGGCACAGTAGAGCGCCGCTGCCGCATTGAGCAGCACGATGTCGCGGCAAGGGCCGGTTTCGCCGGCCAATACACTGTCAATTTTTTGCAGCGATTCGGCCGTCGAGTGGGCCTGAATCGGTTTGTGGGTGTCGATCAGATCAATGCCAAAATCATTGGGATGGATGCTGTATTCGCGGATCCAGCCTTCTTTGAGTTCGGCTACCTTAGTCGGGCCAAGGAGGGTGATTTCGTCAAGGCCGTCACAGCCGTTGACCACCATTACGTGTTTGGCACCTAGCTGCTGCACCACGCGCGACTGAATGCCAACTAGGTCAGGATGAAAGACGCCCATTAATTGGTTGGGGGCTTGAGCAGGGTTTAATAAAGGCCCTAGGATGTTGAAAATAGTGCGCACGCCCAAGGCTTTGCGAACCGGCGCGACGTGGCGCATGGCTTGGTGATGGTTGGGGGCATACATAAAGCCTAGGCCGAGCTGGTCGATGCATTGGCCGACCTGCTCTGGGCTGAGTTTTAGATTAATGCCCATGCTCTCTAAGGCATCGGCGCTGCCACTAGACGATGAAACCGCACGGTTACCGTGTTTGGCCACCTTTGCGCCGGCCGCTGCGGCCACAAACATGGTGCAGGTCGAAATATTAAAGGTGTGGGCGTTGTCGCCGCCGGTGCCGACGATGTCCAATAGATTGGTTTTGTCTTGTACCGGTACGTGGGTGGCGAATTCGCGAATCACGGTGGCGGCTGCGGCCACTTCTGAAACGGTTTCGACCTTAATGCGTAGGCCGATGAGTAGGGCGGCGGTGATCTCTGGCGACACTTCACCATTCAGGATCAGGCGCATGATGTGCACCATCTCATCAAAAAACAATTCGTTGTTGTCAATTAGGCGATTGAGCGCTTCTTGGGTGGTAATCATCAGTCTCTCTTCGTGTTCTGGTCGGGCAGTGCGTGCTTTATTCGGCGCTGCGGCGTTGATGTTCGGTTAAAAAATTTTGCAGCATGTCATGTCCGTGCTCGGTCAATAAGGCCTCTGGGTGAAACTGGACGCCTTCAATGGCATAGTCTTTGTGGCGCACGCCCATGATTTCACCGTCTTCTGTCCATGCGGTGACGCTGAGGCATGCAGGTAAGGTGTCTGGATCAATGGCCAAACTATGATAGCGGGTACAGCTGACGGGATTGGGCAGGTCGTGGAACATGCCGATATTGTGGTGTAGCACCGGCGATACTTTGCCGTGCATCAGCGTTTTGGCGGCGATAATGTCGCCGCCAAAGGCGTGGCCAATGGCTTGATGGCCAAGGCAGATGCCCATAATGGGCATTTTACCTGCTAGCTGCTGAATAGCCGCAACGGAGATACCGGCTTCTTTGGGTGAGCAAGGGCCAGGGCCAATGACGAGGTAGTCAGGATTCAGCGCTTCGATTTGGGCGACGCTGATTTCGTCATGGCGTTTGACCACCACCTCTTGGCCAAGCTGGGCCAAGTACTGGACAATGTTATAGGTAAAACTATCAAAGTTATCGATCATTAACAGCATAGCAAGCCATCCTAGCGCATACACCGTAGGCGAATACGGTGCTGAATAAAAAAGTAGTCGTAAACTTTAGCATTTTTTTGACTGAATGTGGGGCTGAAGCTGGGGATTCTTGCGTTTAATTTACGCCCAGGGGTGCAGTTTTTGGTAAAAAGTCTCTGCAAATAGAGATGTCGACGTTATAATATGGGCCAATATCACGCTCAGTTTAGGCATGAGTTAAGTCTGTTTAAACTAAGAGTACTATATTGTTTTACTTTAACCATTTTCTTTTCTATAGGCTTACCCATTATGCTGGTGTCAAAACCACCCTTATTCGCTCTTTGTTCTGTTCTGACGGCCTTATTCCTCAGCGCTTGTCAGTCGCCCGCCAATGAACCTAGCGCATCCCATGCGCCGTTGGCCACGATGCTGACGCCCGCCGTGCAGTCATTGCAGCAGGCGCATGAGATCCCTGGCATGGCCATTGCCGTCTTTAAGGATGGCCAAAGTGAAGGCTATTATTATGGTTTGGCGTCGAAAGAAACCCAAACCCCAGTGACGGCAGAAACCTTGTTTGAAATCGGCTCCATCAGCAAAACCTTTACCGCCACCTTGGCGGCTTATGCGGTGCGTCAGCAAAAAATGGCTTGGACAGCTCCTGTGAGTGATTATGTGCCAGAATTGGCCGGCGATGCCTTTGGCCAAACCAGTCTATTGGCCTTGGCGACCCACACGACGGGAGGCCTGCCGCAGCAGGTGCCGGACGAGGTTCAAAACGCTGAAGACTTGCTGGCCTACTTTAAAAATTGGCAGCCGCAGTTTGCTGAAGGCAGCAACCGTACCTATTCTAATTTAAGCATTGGCCTCTTAGGGGCGATTACTGCCGATCGTTGGCAACAGCCTTTTGACGCCGTGCTCACCCAACAGCTATTGCAGCCGCTGGGCCTGCAGCAGACGTTTATTAAGGTGCCAGCCCAACGGATGGCCGATTACGCCCAAGGATACAATAAGCGCAATGAGCCTGTGCGGGTGAACCCTGGGGTTTTTGAAGCAGAAGCTTATGGGGTGAAAACCACGGCGCTAGACCTCATGCGCTTTGTGGCGGCCAATATGCATCAGATCACCTTAGCGCCCATGCTGCAGCAAGCGATTGACGACACCCAGATTGGCTACTATCAGGCCGGGACCATGACGCAGGGCTTGATTTGGGAGTCTTATCCCTACCCAACGATATTGAATGATGTCTTGGCCGGTAATGCCGATCATATGGGCCGTGAGGCGGTTGCCGTGACGGCGGTCAAACCTGAGGCATCGCCACAGGCGGTGTTGCTGAACAAAACCGGCGGTACCGGGGGGTTCTCAGCCTATGCGGCTTTTGTGCCGAGCCAAAAAGTGGGCGTGGTGATCTTGGCCAATAAGAGCTTTCCTATTGCGCCGCGCGTGGTGTTGGCGCAGCAAATATTGGCGCACTTAACCGCTCAATAGCAAGATTGATGTGCCTCACTGCACCATAAAATTCAAAACCCGCATGGCTGACGCCATGCGGGTTTTTTGGTGTGATCGGCCTAGAAATTAAGCTGGAGGCCGCCGCGGATGGTGCGCCCAGGAGAGGGCATCAGGCCTAGGGACAGCGCATCCATGTAGTAGCGATCGGTGGCGTTGTCGATGGCTAGGTTCCAGCTGAGGTTTTTGTTCACCTTATAGTTAGCGTAAAAGTCGAGCAAAGTGTATGGGTGCCAATCAGGAATCGGCAGTATCCAAGAGCCGCTTTCATCCGGGTTGCCAATTTGAACGGGGCGATTGCCGATGCGGGTGACGCGCATGCCCATGTCTAATTTTTCATCAAATAAGCGTGTGCCTAAGGTTACTAAAGCGCTTTTCTTGGGCGGGATGTGGCCTTGTAGGTAGGAGTAAGGAGCGCCCCCTGGGTAGCACAGACGGTTTTGGCGGTTTTCCAACCCATTACGGCAGACGTTGGTGTGGGTGTAGTAAGTACCGGCTACTTCCGCATAGTAACGGCCGGTATCGTAGCGGGCGCTGAGCTCCCAGCCTTTTAGGTGTACAAAGTCGAGGTTGTCCATGGTGCCGGTTTGTTCGACAGGCGTCACCACTCGGGTGAGGTAATCCTTGGTTTTATTGTTAAAGTAGGCGAGCTTGGCACGGAAACCATCGCCAGACAGGAAGAGATTGTCTTGGCTGAAGTTGATCCCGTATTCCCAGTTCTTAGCGCGTTCAACCTTTAAGTGGCGATCAAAAACAGGCGTGAATGAAGTCGCCTGCGTTTCTTCAAAAAGGCTGGGCGCACGGGCTGCTTCCGAGTAGCGGGTGTAAAACTGAAGCTGATCGGTGGGCTTAAATAAAATGCTGGCAATGGGCGAGAAGGCGTGGTGCTTCTGTACCCCACGATAGTCAGTAATTTGAGCCCATAAGGCGCAAGACTTGCCGTTGCGAGAAGGCTTCACGCAATTGGTCAGATCGGTATAGGTATAGGGCGCATTGTCTTTATTTTGGGCATTGATGTAGCGTAGGGAGGCGTCCAGTTCCCAAGTTTGGTTTGGCTCGTAGTGGGCGCTCAGGAACGCCGACCATTCTTTACGCCAGCCATCGCGCGACCCTGCATTTTTGATGCCGGTGTTGATCATGCGTTGCTCAACGTCGCCTGGAGGAGCCAAGGTTTCCTTAGAGAGGGAGGCACCATAGTTGAGGGTTAAATCGCCCCAGCGTTCGCTTTCTAGCAGCGATGTATTGCTGATGTTGACGCCTTTTCGATCGGAGATTTCGATCTGGCCTTGGCGCATGTCCCAAACGGTGGCGCCGGTGCCATAGCTGTAGAAAGTAAAGAAGTAGGGGTAGTAGGTGCTGGCGTCGGTTTTGGTGTGCCAAATATCGGTTTTTAAATCGATTAAGTCATTGTCGACTGGGTCCCAGCGGTGGCGGGCGGTATAGGTGTCGACCTTGACGTCGCTGAGGGCTGCTTGTAGGGCTCCTTCGCCTCGACGGGTTAAAGAAGGCATCAGCTCGCCAAAATAGCTTTTGTAATACATATAGCCTAGCTGGATGGTGTGATCATCCGGCAGTTGAAACTCGGTTTTGAGTAGGACTGAAGTATTGTCTTGGGACGTATTCAAAACGGCTTCTTTGCTGCGAAAGCGGTTCAGCGACGAGGTGTCAAAATCGGCCTTGGTTAACTCAATCCATTCGCCATTAAACATATTGATGATTTCAGAGCTGGTTTGGGTGACTTTCGGGATGGCGCCTTTTTTACCTGCGTGATAATTGCCTTGCTTTTTACGGGCATAGGCCAAGATCACGTTGGCGTGTTCCCAGCTTTTGGCCACGGCAATGCTGCCCGAACCATCGGTAGGATTGGCTACTGAAGGGCGTGAGGGCTGATCGTCATTATGGCTTGCCGTGCAAGGAATCGGGCCATTGGGGTGATTGATGGTGGCGCCTTCAGAGCATTTTGAAATATAGGCCGACTGTAGGCCGCCGGTTGAAAAGGCCGTGGGCACGCTGCTGGTGTTGGTGATTAAATTGCCTTTAACGCGCAGGCCCCAGGTTTGGCCCTTGGGGATGATGTCTTTGGCGGCGAGGGTGCGCATGCGCGCAACGCCCCCAATGGCGCCAACGCCGTCGGCAGCGGCGCTGGGGCCTTTGTCTACCTCTACGCTGGCAATCAGGTCAGGGTCTAGATAGTTACGTGAGGCCACGCCGGCATAGCCGCGATAAACCGTCATGGACTGCATGCTGCCATCGATGATGACCGGGACGCGGTTCATGCCCTGCATGCCGCGAATGTTTAAATCAATGGCGCCACTGTTGCGATTGTCGCCGGTGAGTACGCCAGGGATGTGTTTGATGAAGTCGCCAACGGAAGAACCACGAAAGTGCTCAATGTCCTGTTCGTTGAGGTGATATTGGTTGCCGACCTTGGTGTAGGTTTTGTCTTTGGCATTGATTTTTTTGCCAATGACGATGACGTCTTCGATTTTTTCTTCAGTTGCCGCCTGGCTAGGGGCGGTTGCTGCAAAACTGATGCCGGAATACAACAGGCAGCAAAGTGCGATCTGGCTGCGTTTGAACGCAGCAGAGGGGTAAGAGTTCATAAATATTTCCAGCTTGAATGTGAATGATATTGATTCTTATTAGCGGGCGATGGTACCCTGTAGCTGTTGCGATGGCAACATTAATTATTATTTATTATTTGGATTTTACTGAAAGTTTAAAATGTTACAGTTCATGGTTTGGGTGGGGATTCCCGCTTTGGTCGTGATCAGCGCATTGTTGGTAGGCGTCTTCATGGTGATGGCCATGAGTGATTGCTGGTTTGAGTAGTGACAACATTCATAAACATAATACGCTTCACGAATTTCACACATTGCATGACACAAAAAGCCCCGCCATTTGGCGGGGCTTTTACGTGCGATGGTCTGGATATAGGCCAGTACTCAGCCTTTTTGGACTAAAGACAAGGCTAGGCGTCTAGCCAGCGGCAGGACCACCAAGACGGTGGGGAAGGCAATGGCCCAAGAGAGCGTCCAAGAGGACAGCCATAAGGTGGCCATGCCATCGACGAGGCCGACGCTGCGCACAATGCTGATGAGGGAAACGACGGCGCTCATGATGCCGGATAAAAAGAACGGCACCAGCACCACCATAGCCTTAGAGGGCAGCTTGGGCAGGCCTAAAAATTTAAAATACTGTTGTGTTGATTTGGTTTGAGAGGCTGTAGATTGAGTCATATGATTCACTTCCGTTAAACCCTGTACGCTGTTTTAGCAACCATGCGATGGTACAGACGTCAGGGTCTGTTGATCACACGTTGATTAACGTAAACGTTTACGGTCGTGGCATTGGCCATTAGAGTGGGCGCAATGAGGGCGACAAGTGACTCTATCTTAAAAGGATTTGGTTTTCAATGCAAGTGGGGGATGGTTTCGCTTTTCTATGATGGCAGGCTCGGTTAGCTAAGCGCGGTTTATTCACCGGCATTAGCGCCGCGCATGGGTTTTTAATAAGGCTAGCTCCCAGCGGCGCACGGCCATGACCATGGTGTAGCCGTGGCGTTTACCAGGAGACAATTTGCTGTCTTGCTGGTGTTGGTCGGCAAAGTCGCTGGCCAGCTTTTGCACGCGCTTGATGAAGGCAGGGAGGGCTTTGGGGGAGATGCTGCCATAGGTGAGGGTGAGGTCTTCATCCGCCGGAGCGAAGCCGCCAGAGAAATAGTCTACCAGCGCGTGGTCGCGGAAGAACTGCATGACGGGGCCGTTTGGCTGCCAGCGCATGCCTTTACCCATTTTTAAACGATAGCGATTCAGGGGGCGTAGCTCGATCACGCCGATGCGGTCAAGCTGGACGAAATAGCCAATGGCCTCAGCTTCGCTAAACGTGTATTGGGCCGTGATTTGAGCCAGGCTCCAGCGGCTTAACACGCAAATGGCGATCAGCAATAGTTTTTCATCGGCAATCAAGGCCCGTTCTTGCGCCAAGGTGAGTTCGGACACGTCGGGCTGGGCGCTGGCCACTTGTTCGGCGATGTCGGCAAAGTCAAGGTCTAGCACCTGGCAGATTTCGTCTACCCTAGATAGGCTCATGTCGCCCAAGCTAAACATGCGTTTGACGCTGGATTCTGCCATACCAAGCGCCGCAGCGAGGTCGGCATAAGTCATGTGCGCCTGTTTGAGTTCACGTTTTAAGACCGTGATTAAGGTGGCCGTTGTGCTCATGGGTATCGTTATATTGATCTAAAGGTATTATTTTGCCGTATTTTTGAAATAAAACAATACTTTTTTAGCGCTGCGGGCCAAGATGGCTTTTTTGATCATGAGGATTGAGATGATGAAGCCCGCTTGTGTATCCACTGTGAAGGCGACCGTTGAGGTCAGTAGATCATTGACGCGACTGGAAAAAATATTGTTTAGCCTAGGCGTGCTGTGGCTGCTGCTGGCGCTTAGTGGGCCGCATCTGCCTCAGTACGCCGACTATCATGGTTTTGCTGACCAAAGCCAGCTTTGGGGTCTTAGTCATTGGGGTGATGTGTGGTCGAATCTGGCTATTGTGGCCGTCGGTGCGGCAGGCGCTTGGAGTGGGCGTCTGAGTCGCTTGCTGAGCCGTTGGCCGGCGCTGTACGAGCGTCAGCAGCTGTTTTTCTATGGTTTGATCTTGGCTGGGCTGGGGTCTTTTGTGTATCACTTGGCGCCGAATGACCAGACTTTATGGCTAGATCGCTTAGGAATGTGCGTGGCGTTTGCTGGCGTGTTGGGGCTGGCGGTGACGCATCGCGTTAGCGACCGCGCAGGCCAGATCATGGTGTATGCGGCGCTGATTGCGGGGCCGTTTAGCCTATGGTTGTGGCAATACAGCGGCAGCCTATGGGCATGGAGCTTATATCAAGGTGGCGGCATGTTCCTCATCATCGGCTTGGCGCTGTGGCCGGCGGTGTCGTCTAAGTATCGCGTGTCGTTGGGCTGGGTGATGGCCTGTTATGCCGTGGCCAAGCTGTGTGAATTAGGCGATCACCAAATTTATGCGTGGACCCATGAATGGATATCAGGGCATACGTTTAAGCATCTGTTTTCAGCGCTGGCGGGGCTGTCGTTACTGTTTGCGGCGTGGCGAGATAGGGCGTAAGCGATGGTTTTTAGAGTCGCTCCTCAATACGTCATAATGGCAATCATGTTTACCGTTGGGTGTAGTGATTTGTAAGGTGGGCAAAGCGCAGCGTGCCCACCATTTTCAACGTGCTTACATGTTAAAACCAAAACCCGCGTGGGTCGTGACCCACCCTACGCTGAACGGTAACCGCTGCCGGCATTAAGGCATAGATCGAGAGCAGGCATTGCAAACCATATTTTTTAAGGCAAATGGCCTGATGGCGCAGCGACAGACAAAAAAAGCCACTCATGTCTGAGTGGCTTGGTTAAACCTGAAAGGCTTATTTTTCGTGCTTGGCAATGATTTGCAGCAGTTGCGCCAATACTTTTGGGTTGGCAGCGACGATGTCGCCGCTTTCCATCCAGCCGTCGTCGCCGGCAAAATCGGTGACGATGCCGCCAGCTTCTTGTACCAATAAGCTACCGGCAGCAATGTCCCAAGGTTTTAGATTGTATTCGAAGAAGCCATCAACGCGGCCAGCGGCAACGTTGCATAGGTCTAAAGAGGCAGCGCCTTCACGGCGGCCACCGGCGGTTTTGGCCAAAACGTCTTTTAAAATGGCTAGGTAGGTGTTCATCATGCTTTGGTCTACTACGGGGAAGCCGGTAGAGATCAAGCATTCGTTTAGCTCAATGCGGCTAGACACACGAATACGGCGGTCGTTTAGTAAGGCGCCTTGGCCGCGCGAAGCGGTGAATAACTCATTGTGCTCAGGGGCAAACACTACAGCGTCGGTGACGATGCCTTTGTGCGCAAGGGCAATGGAAATTGCGTATTGAGGATGACCGTGTAAATAGTTGGTGGTACCATCCAAAGGATCGATAATCCATTCATAGTCAGATTTTGCTGGGCCATGAGTGCCAGATTCTTCCGTGCGAATGCGGTGATGAGGGTAGGCTTCTTTCAGAATGGAAACCAAAATGTTTTCAGACTCTTTGTCTACTTGAGACACAAAATCGTTAAACGCTTTGCTTTCAAATTTAACCGAGGTTAAGTTGTTGGATGCGCGCAACATCATGTGCGCAGAGCGACGGGCGGCTTTGATGGCCGTATTAATCATGGGGTTCATGTGAAAATCCAAGTTCCAAAGCAAAATAAAATTAAAGGTTCGCGCTATCCCACCCGCTTGACGTAAAGCAAGGCTGCGCGTCACCATTAAAGACGTATTGACTGAATGTTTAAAGATCGAATCCGTAAATTATACGCATATTTAACCCAAACTGAAACCATGAATAAACCACAGCTCCCATTATTTTTACAAAACATCCACATCGTCCTTAGTCGCACCAGCCATCCTGCCAATATTGGTTCAGCCGCCCGCGCCATGAAAACCATGGGCTTGGGTAAATTGATTTTGGTGGCGCCGAATCTGATGGAAACGCCGATGACGCCTGAGCCTAAGGCGTATGACCCAGAGGCACCAGAAGCGTTTAGCCTGCCGGAAGAAAGCTTTATTTTGGCCTCGGGCGCGCGCGACGTGCTGGAGCAGGCGCTGATCGTGCCCACCTTGGCCGATGCCCTGGCGCCGATGACGATTAGCTGTGCCCTCACCAGCCGTAAGCGGGAGTTAACCGCTGAACTGAAAACCCCGCGTGAGCAAATGCCGGAGGTGTTGGCCTTGGCTCAGCAAGGGCAGCAGGTGGCCTTGGTGTTCGGTAATGAAACCTTTGGCCTCTCTATTGATGAGGTGCAAAGCTGCAATCGTTTAATCACCATCAATGGCAACCCTGATTACTTCTCTTTAAATCTGTCCCAAGCGGTTCAAGTGGTGTGCTATGAATTATTTAGCCAGGTAGATTTAAGTATGGACTATTTACAACAGTCTAATGAATTGGCCACGCATGAACAGGTGCAGGGCATGGTCGAGCACATGGGTACCACCATGGATGAATTAGGCTTTTTCGAACGCCGTAACGGCGAACGCCTGATGCGGCGCATGAAGCGTTTGTTCGACCGCGCTGCGGTTGAACGTGAAGAAATCGACATTTTGCGCGGCTTTTTTAAACTCATCAGTAAAAAGACTCAACCATGAATTTTGCCCAAGACGCGCTGTGGTGGCGGCTGACCGATCAGGCCGTGCGTGATTTAGCTTCGTTGTTAACCGCGCCGCCGTTGTGGCACAGCGGTGCAGAGCTGTCGCACCGAGCGCTGATTGGCGAACAAGGGTTTCGATTTTTATTGGCGTTGAATGATGCGCCTAAGGCCTTGCACGATTTTTTGGCGCAAGAAGCGCCGTATGGCCATCGCCTCGGTTTTTACGCCGAAAGCCTGCTGGCCTTTTGGTTTAGTCATGCCCCACATTTTGCGCTATTGGGCCGTAATTTGGCCCTGTACGACAACCCTGTCAGCCGTACTCAGACGTTGGGTTCGGTAGATTTTCTGGTGACGCTCAACGATGAGCCGCTGCACATTGAATTGACGTGTAAATACTATGGTAATCCAGAGGCCACCTTAGACGGCTTTGTGGGCCTCAATCAGCAAGACAAAATGGCCAATAAGATGCACAAGTTAACCCAGCAGCTGGCCTGGTCTGGCCACGAGGCATTTGCGCCGATTCACGCCGCGATTTGGCCCCATGCTGGCCCAGTGCGAAGCGCCTCGATTGTGCGGGGCGTGGGCTTCACCCCAGAGGGGGTATTGTTAAACGCACCAGCGCCGATTAATCCTTATGGCTGGGCGGGCCATTATGTGAGCGATTGGGCGGCCTTGCCTGAAGCGCTACAGGGCGGGCGTTGGGTGCTGCTGCGCAATATGTTGCGCTTGAGCCCTGCGCGGGTCGCTTTGGCCGACAGCCAGCCGTTCTCGGCCTTGATGACAGAAGTGGAAGAGGGGGTGGTGGCGTTTTTGCAGGAACGAATTGATGGCTATTGGCATGAAAGTGCACGCGTCATGAAGACGGCATTGGCTTGATTTTTGGCAAAAGCAGGCCTAATCTCGGCCGCGCAATGGGCTGAAAACCATTGTGATTTTGTTCGTTGGCATGTTACACTTGAAAATTATTTTTTTGTCTCTATCTAGTCTGTCATCAGCTGGGTATGGGTTTAATAAACGCAGTTATTTTTAATGCTTGTCAGTATTGAGCGATTCAAGACGAGCGTTTTGTCACGTAAAGATAAGGGTTTAACATGGAAGTTAAGGTAGAAAACTTAGAAGGTTTAGAACGCAAATTAACATTGGCTTTGGCTTGGGACGAAGTAAACGAACAAGTAACTGCCCGTTTAAAACAAATGCAAAAAAAGGCCAAAGTACAAGGTTTTCGCCCAGGTAAAGCGCCTTTGAAAATGGTTGAGTCTATGTACGGCCAAGGCGCTCGTGAAGAAGTGTTGAACGAAAAATTGCAACGTGATTTCTACGACGTTGTGGTGGGTGAGAAAATCCGCGTTGCCGGCTACCCACGCTTTGACGCCCAAGAAACTCAAGATGACGAAAAAGTATTCAAAGTAGACGCCGTATTTGAAGTATACCCAGAAATCACCGTGGGTGATTTGTCTGCTAAAGAAGTTGAAAAAGTTGTGGCCAAAGTAGGCGATGCTGAAATCGATCAAACCATCGAAATCCTACGCAAACAACGCACTCGTTACAACCACGTTGAGCGTGCAGCCCAAGACGGCGACCGCATCATCATCGATTTCGTGGGTAAAATTGACGGCGAAGCCTTTGACGGCGGCAGCTCTGAGAACTTCCCATTCGTATTAGGCCAAGGCCAAATGTTGCCAGAATTCGAAGCAGGCCTAGTAGGCATGAAAGCAGGCGAATCTAAAGACGTTGAAGTGAGCTTCCCTGAAGACTACCACGGCAAAGACGTGGCCGGTAAAACCGCCGTGTTCACTTTGACCATGCAAAATGTATCTGAAGCCGCTTTGCCAGAAGTAGACGCTGACTTCGCTAAAGCCCTAGGTATCGAAGACGGTGACGTGGCTAAAATGCGTGCTGAAGTTGAGAAAAACGTGGCGCGTGAAGTGAAACGCCGCACCGAAGACAAAACCAAAGAAAACGTGATGCAAGCATTGCTAGACGTGACTGAAATCACGGTGCCTAAAGCATTGGTGGCTGAAGAAACCTCTCGCCTTATGGGTGAAATGCGTCAAAACTTCATCAACCAAGGCATGGACGCCAGCAGCTTGCCTGACTTCCCAGTAGAAATGTTTGCCGCTCAAGCTGAGCGTCGCGTGTCTTTGGGCTTGATCTTGGCACAATTGGTTGAAGACAATAAATTAGAGCCAAAACCAGAACAGGTTGAAGCCGTCATCGCCGAATTTGCTGAAAGCTACGAAGATCCAAGCGAAGTGATCGAATGGTATAAAGCAGACGCACAGCGCATGCAAGGTCCTAGCTCTTTGGCCGTTGAAGCCAACGTGGTGGCCTTTGTATTGGGTCAAGCCAAAGCCGTTGAAAAAGAAATGAGCTTTGACGACATCATGGCCGCACAGCAAGGCGCCATGTAAGTTTAGCACGAATTAATTGTACGCAAGCCGCCCTTAGGGGCGGCTTTTTTGTGGGCGCTGCAGGCGCTGGCGCCGCAGATGAAAATAAGTTAGTCTATGTTTAAGGCTGATTAAATGGCTGTTTTGTTTCAAGGTTTTCCAGTGTGTTGACATCGTAATGACCTCAGGAGAAAGAGTATGGCAAAATTGACCGCATTATCTAACTTCATTAATGGCCGCTTAACGCCATCCCACAGTACAGAAACCTTTGAGCTGGTGAGTCCCGTCACCGGTAAGGTCAACGGGCTGTCGCCCGAATCCAATCAAAAAGATCTTGATCAGGCATTTAAGGCTGCGCAAAAAGCCTTTCTTATTTGGGGGCAAACCACGCCGGCTGAGCGCCAAAAGGCGCTATTGGCCATTGCCGACAGCATTGAAGCCAACGCCAAGGCCTTGGTGGAGGCGCAGTGTCGCAATACCGGCCAGCTCAAGCACTTGGTGGCCTCAGAAGAAATCGCCGTGTCGGCCGACCAAATCCGCTTTTTTGCCGGTGCCGCTCGAGTATTGGAGGGGCGGGCCAGCGCTGAGTACATGACGGGCCTGACATCGACCATTCGGCGTGAGCCGCTAGGCGTGGTGGCGCAGGTCACGCCGTGGAACTATCCCTTTATGATGGCGGTGTGGAAGATCATCCCCGCCATTGCTGCTGGCAATACGGTGGTCTTAAAGCCCAGTGACACAACGCCCGAAAGCACGCTGTTGTTGGCGCAAATCATCGCCGAACATGTGCCTAAAGGCACGGTCAACATTGTGTTGGGTTCGGCCTTAACCGGTGCAGCGTTGGTGAGCCATCCTGTGCCGGCCTTGGTGTCGATTACCGGTTCGGTGCGTGCCGGGATGGCGGTGGCCGCCGCGGCGGCGCAAAACGTCACTAAGACCCATTTAGAGTTGGGCGGCAAGGCACCCGTGGTGGTGTTTGACGATGTGGACATTGCCAAGGCGGCAGAAGCCATTGCCACCGCCGGTTTTTTTAATGCGGGTCAAGACTGTACGGCAGCGACCAGGGTGTTGGTGGCCGAGAGCATCCACGATCGCTTTGTGAAGGCTTTGGTGAAGCAGGCCAAAAGCATCCACTGCGGTTTGCCAACCGATAAGACGGCGCTGTATGGCGCACTTAACAATAGCCGTCAGTTAGCGGCCGTTGAAGCGGTGATGGCGGCGCTGAAGCCGCACGCTAAAATTGAGGTGGGTGGTAAGCGGGTGGGCAAAAGCGGGTTTTATTTTGCCCCGACGGTGATTTCCGGCTTGCAGCAGCAAGACGACGCCGTGCAAAAGGAAATTTTTGGGCCAGTGATCACGGTGCAGTCGTTTCAGGATGAGGCCGATGCCTTAGCCAAGGCTAATGGCGTGGCCTACGGTTTGGCCGCCAGCGTTTGGACCCGCGATCATGGCCGCGCCATGCGCTTGTCTAAAGCCTTAGACTTCGGGACGGTTTGGCTCAATACCCACATTCCCTTAGTGGCCGAAATGCCGCATGGGGGCTTTAAGCATTCCGGCTACGGTAAGGATTTATCAATGTATGGGCTGGAAGAATACACCCGCATCAAGCATGTGATGAGTGCTTTGGACTAAAGCCTAGGCCTTTAATCATTGGCCAGATGGCCAGAGGAGTCGGCAATGAAACCACATGATATTTTGGCCTTGGTGTATCAGGCCGAGCAGGCGCTGTTTACTCAGCATGATGTACGCAGCCTCACCACTTATTTTTCGCCACATTTCGTGGAACACTCACCTTTGGTTGGGCCTGATCCGCTTGAGGGCTTACGGCAGCTGGTAGTGGATGCCGGTCCTGAACTGCGTCACCAAGTCGTCAGGGCCTTTGTTGATGGCGAATACGTGGTGCTGCACGGGCGCTATCTGGGTTTGGCGCCAGAGCCTATGGTGGGGTTCGACATTTATCGAGTGCAAGATGGCCGCATTACCGAGCATTGGGACAGTTTGGTGGCAGAGGCGGCGCCTAACGGCAGTGGCCGCACCCAGCTCGACGGCGACACCCAGGTGGATCCAGAGGCACCGACTGAGGCCAATCGTGAGCTGGTGACGGTATTTTTTAAAGAGGTATTGATGAATCAGCGCTATGATCGCATTCCTCACTACGCTAATGGCCCCCAGTTTGAGCAGCACAGTCCTGATATTGCCGATGGCGCTAAGGCCATGCAGGCATTCTTGACTGAGTTAGCCAGCGTCGGTAAGCCGTTGATGTATGAAACCTTGCATAGAACCTTGGCGGCGGGGCAGTTTGTGCTGACCCATTCTGAAGGCTATCACGATGGCCAACGCATGACGTATTGTGAGCTGTGGCAGGTTAAAAACCGTAAGATTGCAGCCCTATGGGACGCCATCTCGCCGCTGTGAAGCCGCGAGCGTGTGGGCTGACGGGCCGCCATCATTTTGATGGCGGTTTTTTCATGGCTGCGCTAAGCTAGGCCTTGCCCGCTGATCTGGCGTGGGGGAATGGTTGGGTTGGCCTATAGCCTTATCATTTTTTTTATTTTTAAGGTAAAATAAGCGTCTTTTATCTGCGTGCGCTTCGCTTTGGCGTTTGCATTTTAGACAAATGGCCTTATATAGCTAACAACGTATTGAAATGAAATGAACGCAAGGTTGTGGACGCCATTCGTTCGCAATCAATGAACAGTCACAACAGGAGACGGTATGCATACCCCTAACATTGAATCACTTGGCTTGGTGCCAATGGTGGTAGAACAAAGCGGTCGTGGTGAGCGCGCTTATGATATTTACTCTCGCTTATTGAAAGAACGCATTGTGTTTTTGGTTGGGCCTGTAACCGATGAGACCGCCAACTTGGTGGTGGCGCAGCTGCTGTTCTTGGAAAGTGAAAATCCAGACAAAGACATTTCTTTGTACATTAACTCACCTGGTGGCTCTGTGAGCGCAGGGATGTCTATTTTTGATACCATGAATTTCATCAAGCCAGACGTGTCGACCTTATGCCTAGGCCAAGCGGCCAGCATGGGCGCCTTCTTGTTGTCGGCCGGTAAAAAGGGCAAACGCTTTGCCTTACCGAATAGCCGCGTGATGATTCACCAACCGTTGATCGGTGGCGGCTTGTCAGGCCAAGCGTCTGACATTGAAATTCACGCCAATGAATTGATCAAATTAAAACGTAAATTAAACCAATTAATGGCCGATCATGCCGGTCGCCCCGTGGAAGACTTAGAGCGCGACACTGATCGCGATAACTTCATGTCGGCACAAGAAGCCTGTGACTATGGCTTAGTAGACAAAGTATTGGCCAGCAAAATGGATGTGATTGCCTAACTATGACAAAAAAACTTCAATACTGCTCGTTTTGCGGTAAATCTGAAAACGAAGTTCAAAATTTAATTCAGGGTAAAGACAGCTGCATTTGTAACGAATGTATTTCTGCATGTAGCGTTTTGTTTAATCAAGACGCCGAAGGCGCCCCTAAAGCAGCGGCTAAGGCCGGCGTGGGCGTGGCCGCTGTGGAAGAAGCTGAAGTAGACTTCGCCAGCCTGCCGACGCCAGAGCAAATCGTGGGCAGCTTGGATGAGCACGTCATCGGCCAAACCGATGCTAAGAAAGCCTTAGCGGTCGCTGTGTACAATCACTATAAACGCTTGCATCATCCTGACGCCAAAAAAAGCGGCGTGGAGCTGTCGAAAAGTAACATCTTGCTGATCGGCCCCACTGGCTCGGGTAAAACCCTGCTGGCCCAAACCTTGGCGCGTAAGCTAGACGTACCGTTTGTGATGGCCGATGCCACCACGTTGACTGAAGCGGGCTACGTGGGCGAAGACGTGGAACAAATCATCACCAAGCTGTTGGCCACCTGCGATTTTAATGTTGATAAGGCGCAGCGCGGCATTGTCTACATTGACGAGATTGACAAAATTTCGCGCAAGAGTGACAACCCTTCGATTACCCGAGACGTGTCGGGTGAGGGCGTGCAGCAGGCTTTATTGAAGCTGATCGAAGGCACGGTGGCTTCGGTGCCGCCTCAAGGTGGGCGTAAGCACCCGAACCAAGAATTTATTCAGGTCGACACCACCAATATCTTATTCATCTGTGGGGGTGCGTTTGCTGGCCTAGACAAGGTGATTCGTCGTCGTTCAGAGAAGGGCGGTATTGGCTTTGGTGCCGAAATCGTCAGCAAAGACGAACGGGCAGACATCAGCGCCTTGTTTAAAACCGTTGAGCCTGAAGATTTGATTCAATTTGGTTTGATTCCAGAGTTAATCGGTCGTTTGCCGGTCTTGACGACTTTGGCCGAGCTGGATGAAGAAGCGCTGGTGAACATCTTGACCCAGCCTAAGAATGCGCTGGTGAAGCAGTATCAAGCGTTGTTCGCTATGGATGGGGTTGAGCTAGAGATCTTGCCTTCGGCCTTGAAAGCCGTGGCCAAGCTGGCCATGGCGCGTAAAACCGGTGCCCGTGGTCTGCGTTCGATTTTAGAGCGCTCGCTGATGAACACCATGTATGCCTTGCCAACGTTGAAAAACGTGAAAAAAGTAGTGATTAATGAGCAAGTCATCAATGAAGGTGTTGAACCTGAAATCGTTTATGAGTAGTCTATAGCCATAGGTTGCTGCATACGCAAGGTAAGGTTAAAGGCCGTCTATGATTAGACGGCCTTTTTTATGGATTTACACTGGGGTGCTTGAAATATTTTGTTTTGAGCCCATGTAAAGCATCAAACATACTAATTAAGGTACTTAAATGGCGAAAAAACAACCTGACAATATCAACATTATGACGCTGCCTATGCTGCCGCTGCGTGATGTGGTGGTGTACCCACACATGGTGATTCCTTTGTTTGTGGGTCGTGAAAAGTCGATTGCGGCGCTAGAAGAAGCCATGGCACAGTCGTTGCCGGTATTCTTGTTGGCCCAGCGTCAAGCCAGTTCGGAAGATCCGAGTGCCGAAGAATTGTACGAGTTGGGCACCTTGGCGACGGTTCTACAAATGCTGAAGCTGCCTGACGGCACCGTCAAGGTGTTGGTCGAAGGCTTGCAGCGCGCCGAAGTCAAAGGCATTGACAAAAATGACGACTATTTTGTCGCCCACGTTGAACCTGTTGACCTCGATGAGGAAGACAGTCAAGAAATTGAGGCCTTGCGCCGCGCTTTGCTGACTCAGTTCGATCAGTTTGTGAAGCTGAATAAAAAAATCCCGGCAGAAGTGCTGTCGACCATCACCAGCATTGTGCCCAACGGTCAGCTGGCCGACACCATTGCTGCCCACCTACAGCTGAAGCTAGAACAGCGCCAAGAAGTGTTGGAAGTGGTGGACGTGGCCAAGCGCCTAGAACACCTATTGCAGCAGCTGGAAGAAGAAATAGACATCCTCCAAGTGGAAAAACGCATCCGCGGTCGCGTGAAGCGCCAAATGGAAAAATCGCAGCGCGAATACTATTTGAACGAGCAGGTGAAGGCGATTCAAAAAGAATTGGGCGACGATGAAGGACAGGGCGAATTAGACGCCTTGGAAGAGAAAATCAATAGCCGTGGCTTGAGTAAAGAAGCCAAAGAAAAAACCATGGCTGAGTTGAAAAAACTCAAAATGATGCCGGCTATGTCCGCTGAAGCCACCGTGGTGCGCAACTACATCGACACCGTCGTGGATTTGCCATGGAAAAAGAAAAGCAAGGTCAATAAAGACATTGCCGAGGCTCAGCTGGTGTTAGACGCCGACCATTATGGTTTGGATAAAATCAAAGAACGCATTTTAGAATATTTGGCGGTGCAAAAGCGCGTCGACAAGCTTAAAGGCCCGATCTTGTGCCTGGTAGGGCCGCCAGGGGTGGGTAAAACCTCTTTGGGTGAGTCGATTGCCCGCGCCACGGGGCGTAAGTTTGTGCGCATGGCCTTAGGCGGCGTGCGGGATGAAAGCGAAATTCGCGGCCACCGCCGTACCTATATTGGCTCTATGCCGGGCAAAATTTTGCAAAACATGACTAAGGTGGGCGTGAAAAACCCCTTATTCTTGTTGGACGAGATCGACAAAATGGGCCAAGATTTCCGTGGTGATCCTGCCAGTGCCTTGCTTGAGGTACTGGATCCAGAACAAAACCACGCCTTTGTCGACCACTACGCCGAGGTTGATTACGACTTGTCGGACGTGATGTTCATCGCCACGTCTAACTCAATGGACATTCCGCCGGCGCTGCTGGACCGAATGGAAGTGATTCGTCTGTCGGGCTATACCGAAGACGAAAAGGTGAATATCGCCATGCGCTATTTGGTACCGAAGCAGTTGGGCGCCAATGGCGTGAAGGCAGACGAAGCCGTCATCACCGAAGAAGCGGTGCGCGACATCGTGCGCTACTACACGCGTGAAGCGGGCGTGCGTTCATTGGATCGTGAAGTGGCCAAAATTTGCCGTAAGATTGTGACCCAGCAGCTGTTGGCCGAAGAGTTGGCCAGCGCCAAAGCTAAGGATGCCAAGGCGAAAGCTGGTAAAACCAAGGCCAGCGCCGCTAAGGTAAAAGCGGTGAAGGTGACGGCTAAAAACCTGCATGACTTCTTGGGCGTGCGTCGCTTTGATTTTGGCGTGGCTGAAGATGAAAACCGCGTCGGTCAGGTGACCGGCTTGGCCTGGACAGAAGTGGGTGGTGAACTCTTGACCATTGAGGCCGCGGCCTTAAAAGGCAAGGGACAGATTGTGCGCACCGGTAAGCTAGGCGACGTGATGCAAGAGTCCATTACCGCTGCTTTAAGCGTGGTGCGTTCACGCGCCGAACGTTTGGGCATCGCGCCAGACTTTTATGAAAAGCACGACATCCACGTGCACGTGCCAGAAGGCGCGACGCCTAAGGATGGCCCGAGCGCAGGCTCAGGCATGACGGTGGCGCTGGTGTCGGCCCTAACCGGCATTCCGGTACGCGCCGATGTCGCCATGACCGGTGAAATCACTTTACGTGGCGAAGTATTGCCTATTGGCGGCCTCAAAGAGAAGCTGTTGGCGGCCATCCGTGGCGGCATTAAACACGTGTTGATTCCGAAGGACAATATGAAGGATTTGGAAGACATTCCAAAAAACGTTCAGACTGAATTAACCATTCATCCGGTCAAATGGATTGATGAAGTGTTGCTGTTAAGCCTCGAGCGTCAGCCAGAACCTTGGGTGACAACGGAGATTGTCGACAATAATGGCGGCGAATCAGTGTTAAAAAGTGTTGTATCTGAGACACCAAAACATTGAAAATAAGCCATATTTTGGCCTAAAACCGTGGTTTTTACGGTTAAGACGGGTAAAGCAGCGTTGTGGCGCTTGACACTGGAATTTCAGACTTGTTATAAAAGCTTTGGCACGGCGAGAAACGGTTTTGGAGAACACGATTCTCGCTTCCCCATTGTTTAATAATAGAAAAGGATTTTCTGTGAACAAGTCTGAATTAATTGATGCAATTGCACAAGAAGCTGGGCTTTCAAAAGTTGCTGCGGGGAAAGCCTTAGATGGAACGATTAAAGCCGTGACTGAAGCTTTGAAAAAAGACAACACGGTGACTTTGGTTGGTTTTGGTACGTTCTACGTAGGCAATCGTGCTAAACGCAGCGGTCGTAATCCTAAAACCGGTGCCGCGATTACGATTCCTGCGGCTCGCTTGCCAAAATTCCGTGCAGGTAAAGCATTGAAAGACGCGCTGTAGGTCTAAAATTAAGTTTTCGAAGGAAAAGGTGGACTGAATGTTCACCTTTTTTTTGTATTTGACGGTAAAATGACCGTTCTTGTGATCAACCAATATTGAATAGATATCGCTATGTTTGATGCTGTAAGAAAATTTAACACACCAGCCAAAATCCTATTGGGTTTTGTGGCGCTGACGTTTGTGGGGTTTGGTGCCACATCTTTAACCGGGGGCGAGCCTTATATTGCCAAAGTGGGCGACCAAGCCGTGACCGAAGGGGACATTCGCCAGGCTTTAGAACGCCTAGGTGAGGTCGGTACGCCTGAAGTGAAGGAAGGCATATACGCGAGCTTATTGCGCCGCGCCTACCTAATTGCAGGCGCCGAGAAAATGGGCGTGACGGTGTCGATCGAACAAATCAAGCAGGCCATCGTACAGGAAGAAACCTTCCGCGATGAAAATGGCTTTAACGAAGAGCTGTATCAGAATTATTTGCAGCAGCAACGCATGACCGAAACCCAGTTGATCGAACAGCTGCGTAAAGAGTTTGCCTTGAATTCTGTATTGAGCATGGTGCAGGCCGGCCAGATTGTCAGCGATGCCCAAGCCAGCCAAGTGGCCAATATTTGGAATGCTCGCTACACCTTACGTACCGCCGTGATTGATCCGCGTGCGTTTGCCGCCGAGGTGGCCGTAGACGACGCTAAGCTAAACGCCTACTACACCGAACACAAAGCGCAGTATGTCTTGCCTTTAGCGGTGAAAATGAGCAGCGTGGCCTTGACGCCTGAGTCGGTACAAAGCAAGGTCAGCGTCAGCGATGAAGAGCTGAAAAAATACTACGATGAACATGTGAACCAAATGTTCCAACCGGAGCGTCGCGTGTCGCACATTCTGTTGGCGTTTGCCGATGAAACGCCAGAAGCTAAAGCCGCAGCCAAGAAAAAGGCTGAAGCGGTGTTGAAAGAAGCCAAGGCCAATCCAAGCCAGTTTGCGGCTTTGGCTCAAAAGCATTCTGATGATCCTGGTTCGGCTGCCAACGGCGGCGACCTAGATTACTTCGGTAAAAACGGCATGATGGTGAAGCCGTTTGAGGATGCCGCATTTAGCTTGGCCAAAGGCCAAGTCAGCGATTTGGTGGAAACTCAGTTTGGCTACCACATCTTGTTGGTGACCGACATCAAGCAGGCGCCTAGCTTTGACGGTTTAAAAGCCGAATTGACCCAAAAACTACGTCAGGAAAAAGCGCAAAAGCTGGTGCACGCAGAGCGTGAACAGCTGTCTGAGCTGGCCTTTAATAACAACAAGGATTTAAAACCCGTGGCTGAAAAGCTGGGCCTGACGGTACGTACGGAAGACGCTTGGTTAACAGAAGCTGAAGCCAAGGCTCAGGGCATGCCTGAAGCGTTGATTACGGCCTTGTTCTCTGATGACGTGGTCAAGCAGAAGTTTAACTCTGAGCCGATTGATTTGCCTGATGGCTCTGTAGTGGTGGTGCGTGCGCAAGACGTACGGCCTAAGACGGAGCAAACCTTGGCTCAGGTGAAAGACCAAGTGCGTGCGGCTTATGTGGCGCAAGAGGCTGAAAAACTAGCTGCAGCGCGTGCGGTTGACGTGGCCAAGCGTTTACAAAAGGGTGAAACGGTGGCCTTGAACTGGATGCCGGCTCAAACCATCGCGGGTAGCGACATTCAGAAGCAGTTCCCTGAAGCCGCGGCTCAGCAGGTGTTGAGACTGGGCAGTAGCTTGAAGCAGCCTGCTTATTTGAATATGGATTTCCAAGGCCAAAACTTGATCATCAAAGTAGAAGGCATTACCGTGCCTGAATTAAGCGATGAAGATAAGGCTAAGGATAAAGGCATGTTGGCTGAGCTACGCGCCAATGATGTTTTGAGCAGCTATTTGGCTTACTTAGAGCGGACGGTGAAAGCCAAAGGCGGTACGCAGAAGTTGAGCGACGCTGAGTAAGTCTATTGCGTTACTGGCCTAGGCCAGTAACGCAGCCACAAAAAAAGCGAAGTCTGATGACTTCGCTTTTTTTTATGGTTTGCTGAGATTAGGCAGCAAAGCGTTTCGCTACTTCAGCCCAGTTAACCAAAGCCCAGAAGCCAGCTAGGTAGTTAGGACGGCTGTTGCGGTAGTCGATGTAGTAGGCATGTTCCCATACGTCACAGGTCAACACTGGGGTTTGTTCCGTAGTCAAAGGCGTCGCGGCGTTGCTGGTAGACGCAAGGTCTAGGCTGCCGTCTGCATTTTTAACCAACCAAGCCCAGCCAGAACCGAAGGTGCCAGCGGCGCAGGTGTTGAATGCGGTTTGGAATTCAGCAAAAGAACCCCATTTGGCATTGATGGCGTCGGCTAGGGCGCCAGTAGGCTCGCCACCTGCGTTAGGGGCAAGGCTTAACCAGTAGAAGGTGTGGTTCCAAGTTTGGGCTGCGTTATTGAACACGCCACCAGAAGATTTCTTAACGATGTCTTCTAGGCTCATGTTTTCAAACTCAGTGCCTTTGATTTGGTTGTTCAGGTTGGTGATGTAGGTTTGGTGATGCTTACCGTAGTGGTATTCTAAAGTTTCTTTAGAAATGTGTGGCTCAAGTGCATCTAATGCATAAGGTAATTCTGGTAGTTTGTGTTCCATAGTATAAGCTCCTTATGGTGTCATTGTTAGTAAAGTGCGCTAAAAGTAACTATGCCTGATAGTGTACTCGATTTACGCTATTTAGGCGATTATATCTTGATATCCATCAAATTAGTAAAAGCAATAAACCCTAGTGTAAATAGGGGTACTTAGGCGGGGAACAGTGTTAAAATAGCCTTTTGGACGCATGCTGAATAAAGAGGGTGGGATGGACGACAGTGATTTAATGGTAGAAGGTAGGGATGACTTAGGTCTGCGGGTGCCGCCTAACTCTTTAGAAGCAGAGCAGTCGGTATTGGGCGGCCTATTGTTGGATAATTCGGCTTGGGAGCGCATTGCTGGGATTGCCAACGAGCACGACTTTTATCGCCAAGAACACCGCATTATTTTTAATGCGATTGAAAAATTATTAGAACAATCTCGTCCTGCTGACGTGGTGACGGTGAAGGAAGCGTTGGAAAGCGCCGGCAACATCGGTAATGTGGGTGGCCTATCCTATTTGGTGAGTCTGGCTCAAAACACGCCGTCGGCGGCCAATATTCGCCGCTATGCCGAGATCGTGCGCGAGCGCTCGGTGATGCGCCAGCTGGTTGAAGTCGGCACGTCGATTGCCGACAGCGCCTATAACCCAGAAGGACGAGACGCCAGCGAATTGCTGGATGAAGCTGAGAACAAGGTGTTTCGCATCGCTGAAAGCGCTTCGCGTTCGCAGCAGGGCTTTTTGGAAATGCCTAATTTATTGAAAGAGGTGGTTGAGCGCATCGACAATCTGTATTCGCGCGACAATCCCGATGAGGTCACTGGTGTGCCGACGGGCTTTGTGGACTTGGACGCCAAAACCTCAGGCCTACAGGCGGGTGACTTAGTGATTGTGGCCGGTCGTCCGTCTATGGGTAAAACCGCCTTCTCGATGAATATTGCCGAACACGTGGCGGTGGAGTGTCACCTGCCGGTGGCGGTGTTCTCTATGGAGATGGGTGGCACCCAGCTGGTGATGCGGATGCTGGGTTCAGTGGGGCGCTTGGATCAACATGTGCTGCGTACGGGCCGTTTGCAAGATGAACACTGGGGCAAGCTCAACGATGCCGTGGTGAAGCTGTCTGACGCGCCAATGTTCATTGATGAAACGCCAGGCTTGACCGCTTTAGAGCTGCGCGCTCGGGCGCGTCGTTTGGCGCGTAACTATGGCGGCAAGCTGGGCTTGATCGTGATCGACTATTTACAGCTGATGAGCGGCTCGGGCAAGGGCAACGACAACCGGGCCTCTGAGCTGGGCGAGATTTCGCGCTCGCTTAAAGGCCTGGCGCGGGAACTACAGGTGCCCGTGATTGCGCTGTCGCAGCTGTCGCGTTCGGTTGAGCAGCGTACCGATAAACGCCCGATGATGTCTGACTTACGTGAATCAGGCGCAATTGAGCAGGACGCCGACATCATCATCTTTATGTATCGCGATGAGTATTACAACGCTGATACCCAGTTTAAGGGCCTGGCTGAGGCCATTATTGGTAAGCACCGTAACGGCCCAACCGGTAAGGTGTATTTATCGTTTGTGGGCATGTACGCTAAGTTTGAAAATGCGGCCTTACCCGACGGTGGTTGGGAAAGCGAGTAAGACACAAGAAAAAACCGACCTAGGTCGGTTTTTTTGTGGCCGCGGCCGGCATTTAGGCCTTAGGCACTTTGGCCGCAATCACTTCAATCTCAATCAGCCATTCTGGCATCACCAAGGCCTTAATTTCGAACGCAGAGCGTGCCGGGGTGTTGGGCTGTGCCTTGGTGCCAAAAAACTGGCTGTAGCCCTTCATGAAGCCGGTAAAGTCCATTTTGTTGCCCTGTTTTGGGTCAGCAACCAAAAAGACCTGCATTTTGACCACGTCTTCTAGGCTAAGGCCTAGGTTTTTGAGGTTGCCTTCAATGGCGCGCAAGATATTCACCGTTTGCTGCTCGGTATTGGCACCATAGCTGCCGTCGGCTAGCTTAGGCGGCACCACGCCGCTTAAATAATAGGTGGTGGCGCCAGCAGGAATGGTGACGGCGGTGGAGATGGGAAAGTTGGGCACCGGTTGGCGCTCAATTTTGGGCGTTTGGGCCAGCGCCAGTGAGCTGGTGAGGGTGAGGCCCAAAGCCGCTAGGGTGAGTGGGGTAGAATGCATCGATAACCTCCTGATTGACATGGGGGAAACAACATCATCATAACAGCAGTGCCTTTAATGGGCACTGCTGTTTTTACTTCAGGCTTAGCGGGTTTGAACGATTTTTTGATGCAGTCGTGTGATGGCGTCTAGGCTTGACGTGATCGCGCCTTCTAGCCAGCCGTTCATGTAAGAGGCGTGTTCGCCAGCCAATACGATGCGGCCATCAATGTCACATAGGTTGCGATAATGCTGTTCGCGTTGGGTGTCGGTCCATTGAGTGTAGCCGCCGCGAATCCAGGGGACTTTAGCCCAGGCGGTGCTGTAGCCGTTGTCGAATTCTTGCGGTGCCTGGGGATGGACTTTGGCCACATAGCTGAGTGCCACTCGGTTGCGCTCTTGTAGCGACATGTCGGTAAAGGTTTGCCCAGTAGGGCCAGACATGTAGCCGTTTAAGACGACGCCCTTGCCCTTACTGAAGTAGTCGTCGGCCACACAGGGGTAGGCGATGTGGGTGTTGGGCATGTCGGTCAGCGTCATGCCGCCATAAATCGCTTCATCCTGTTCCCAAAAGCGGCGTTTGTATTGCGCCCCCACTTTTACCGTTGGGTCGTAGGCAGGTGTATCAATGGCGGTTTTGAGCTTCGGGCCGACTTCTAGGTTCATTCGACGCAGCATGGGTAGCGGGATGGTGCACACACACCATTGCGCCGACTCGGTGCGCATTTGGCCGCCGCGGCTGTGGTCTTTATAGCTAACCTCAACGCCTTGCTCTGATTGTTTGATGTCGGTGATTTCAGCATGGTATTGAATCACGCCTTTGAGCTGGTTGGCAAAGGCGCGACCAATCATTTCCATGCCGCCCCTAGGTTCAAACATGGTTTGTTGGAACATGTGGTTAAAGTGGTAGCTCATGCTTTGCCAAATGCGGCTGTCTAGAATGTCTTTGAGGGCGAGCGGCTGGGTGGTAATCGGCCCGCCAGAGAGGCCGCCACCCAAGGTTTTGGCGTAGCCACGGCGATTGCTCGAGGCGATGCCTTTGCTGTAGGTGTAGTCATTATTGAGTGCGCCGTGGGATTTCAGGGCTTCCAACAGTATTTCTTTGTCTTGACGGCTAATCTTCTGATCAAGCTGGTTGGCATGGGTGGCCTTAGCCAATAGTTCTGAAATTTGGCCGTTGAAGTCGCTAAAGACGTCACGATAGCGCTGTGGTTTGCCGCCAAAGCCTTTTTCGCTGTGTAAATAAGCGTTGAAGTTGATCTGTACAAACGGGTCTAGCTTCACGCCCAGCTCTTGGCAATAGTTTAAAACGTTTTGGTGATGGTAGGGGATGCGCCAGGCGCCTGCGTTTAGGAACATGCCTTGGTCAAACTGACACGCTTGAGTGACGCCGTCGGTGTCGGTGTGTCTGTCACCTCCATAAATACTCCAGGCGCGGCCGCTGGGACGGTTCTGGAATTCCAGTATTTTGACCTTGTAGCCTGCTTTACGTAGCTCATAAGCCGCGCTGAGGCCTGCAACGCCTGCGCCTAAAATCAAAATGGTGGTTCCTTTAGGCGCGCCTTTTAAATCCATTTTAACGGCTGGGCTTAAGCCTGCGGCAAAGCCCATGGTGCTCATGGCCTGATACATGACGGAGGCGCCAGCACCGTAGCCGATGATTTTTAATAAATCGCGTCTGGTCATGGGTTCATTGTGTGACATGTTTAATCTCCTAAATCTAAGACGCCAAGGTGCGGCGTGAATGAATAAGGTGAAGGCTCAGCAGGATGATGCCGCGTGATGTGCAGGACTCAAGGCTCATCGTGATGATACTTGTAGCATATACTTTAAATACATATGATGTAAGCTTAATTAATTATAAATTGTTGTTTTTACATAATTTTACTTATATTTTTTGTGCAGATGTTCTGTCGATTTTCATCGGTGGCGTGGTTTTGGTGCACAATAAAATTTTGTCTTGCGATTGATATATGTTTTTGTCATTATGGTAGAGGGGCGTGCGCATCATGGGGCATAAAAACATGCAGGGTGTGGGATTAATTGAGCTATTGCTGGTGGTGGCATTATTGGCGGCCATGAGCGTGGGTGTACTCTGGAGCGTGCAACGTGGCGTGGCGCAGCAGCAGCTTGGGCTAAGCATGCGCCAGCTAGGCCAAACCGTGCAGTTTGCCCAAGCAGAAGCCAAGCGTCTGGGTAGAAGCGTTTGGCTGTGCCCAGTGCAGCGGCGTGTGGATGGCCGCATTAATGGCTGCGTGCGCCAGCTAAGTGAGGACATGTGGGCTCAAGGCCTCTTGGTGTATGCCGATAAGCCGAGCTTGAATGCTGGCGTCTACGATGCAGGCGAAGTGGTGCGCACGGCCTTTGTTGAGGAAGGTCGGCATCGCCTGCAGGTGCGCCAATGGCGAGAGCAGACGCATCCTCAGCGTTTCATGCTTTTGCCGCTGGCCGAGCGCCAGCCGCAAATCCGCTACGGCGCATGGGGTTGGGGCGAGCGAGAGCCAGTGTGGCTACAGTTGCAGCTGTCTGTGCCTGGGCAATTGGGTCGTTGCGAAACCCTGCTGATGCCGCCAACTGGGCCGCCGCAGCGATGCCAAGACGACAGTGGCGGCGCTAGGGAGGTTTTATGTCAGTGCTTTTAAGGCCAATGGCTGGTTTGCTGCTGTTTGAAGCGCTGGTGGCGCTGTGGGTAGTCGCTGGGGTGGCCGTTGGCCTACAGGCGCTGCAAAGCCGTATTTTGGGGCAGGCGCAGCTGGCCGAGTTACGCTGGTTGGTGACGGCTGAAACGGCGAGTTTGGTGGCTGGCATGCGTGCCAACGGGCAAGGGTTTGGGGCGGCATCGCAGTGGCGTCACTATCAGCAGCCGGCTTTGGGTGGCTGCGGCATGAGGGTTGAGGGATTATTAGAGGCTACAGCGCTGGCGCGACGGCAGCTGTGCCAGTTCGAAACAGGCCTAACACAGCGTTTAGTACAGACGGATTTTGCCTATGTGGTGTGCGCTCAAACGGCGCCATTGATCTTACCGTCGAGTACGCTGGGCGGTGGGCCATTGCGGCTGAGCTGTCCTGTGGGTGCCGGTGGGCAAGAATGGGTGGTGCACGTGCTCTGGCGCTTAGAGGGCGTGGTCTACGCCTATTCGTTGCGGGTGGCCTATGTGTGAGCGGCATGGTCAGATAGGCCATAGCCTGCTGTCTTTGCTGTTGGGCCTAGTGCTGTCGTTGGCGCTACTGTTGCTGTGGCAGCGCCTATTGCTGCGCAGCCACGCCACCGGTGCCGCGCAAGCGCAGCGTGTTCAGGCTCAGGCTGAGCTCGCGTGGCTATATGACCAGATTCAGCAAGATTTTCAGGCCCAGCCACAGGGGCCGTGCGTATTGCCGCTGGATCATGCCGTGGCGAGTACGCCACAGTCGCTGAGCCTGATGCCACAGCGCTGGGTGACGCCCATCTTGGCTAGTCAGGGCTTTGGGCCGCCGACTGACCATGCGCTGACGCGGGTGAGCGTGGCGGCTACCCCTGAGCTTTTGGGCTACTTGGCCGAGCCTAGGCATTATGACTGGACGCTGAGCCGCTGTGATGTCGCTTGGTCTTTTGAGCCGCGTCAGTGGGTACAAGATCGAGATCGTTTGATTTTGACTCTGCCTCATGCATGGGCGTTGGGGCCTCACGGCGCCAAGCAGGCCGAGTTGCTGACGCTGGCGGTGAGTGAGCCGGTACGTTATGAGTTGGGTGTGACAGGCGTCGTGCGCTATTTGCTGCGGCAGCCAGATCACTTGGCGCAGCAGGCCACGCAGGTGACGGTGTTTCAGGTGCAGCCATGGCAACGCCTAGGCTGTGGGGCAGAGCGCCCGCTGCATCGTTTTCAGCCATCCAGCCTAGCCGTGGCCGATTTGACGTTTTATGTCCTGCATTTGGGCTGGCAGGCGATGGCACGGCAGCCTGAGTTTGGGGTGAGCCTGACGTTGATGCCGGTTGCCGCTCAGGGGTGTTGACGTGGGCGGGCGAGGGCAGCTTCAGGCGCAGGGATTTATTTTGGGCTGGAGCCTTTTATTGTCTTTGTTGCTGGGGTCATGGGCGTGGATGAGCAGCCATGGCAGTGGCTTGGCTTTACGTAGTGCGGTGAATCAAGCTGAATGGCAGCGTGTGGATGCACTGGCGCGCCTGACGCTGGCTCAGGCTCAGAGTCGATGGCCAGAGCAGCAGGCGCGTTTATGGGCCCAGGCCGATGGCCAATGGGTGCGCCATCATGCCAGTTTTGGTGTGGCGTGTGTGGGTGGGCTGTGTGCGGCTGAGCCGCCTTGGGCGCCAGCGGTTTTGAGCGGAGACGCTGATGATCCTGCTTTGCAGTATCAGGGTGAACTGGGCCAGCGTGTCCTAAGGCGGCCTCGCTATGTGTGGGCGCTGTTGGGCCAATTACCGGATGGCCGGTTGGCCTATCGATTGACGGTTCGAGCTTGGGGCTTAGACAGTCGTGCTGTGGTGACCTTAAATACGCTTTGGCTAGTGACACCGCCTGAGCTGATCGAGTTAATAGGTGGATGAGGTGGCCGTGCAGCACGGGGGTAAAAAATCAGCGCCATACCTTGGGAGAAGCGGCAAAACAGGTTAAACTCCTATCTTTAAGGCTGGCTGACTCAAAACGATTGAGCCAGCTAGCGGTGGATGAATTCAGGGGATTACTTTTGACGCCTTTAGATTACTGTAAACAAAAAGTTGCCCACAGTGGCTCAAGCTTTGTCATTAGTTTTAAATTTTTACCCAAGGCCAAACGTGAGGCCATGCTGGTGCTGTACGCCTTTTGCCGTGAGGTGGACGACGTCGTGGACAACTGTAGCGAGCCACACGTGGCGCAAACCACGTTAAATTGGTGGCGCGCCCAGCTTGCGGCGGTGTACGACGGCCAGCCCGACCACCCCGTGTGCCAGGCTTTGCAACCGATTGTGCTGGCCTATAGCCTACCGCAAGAAGAGTTCAGCGCCATCATTGATGGCATGCAAATGGATTTAGAACAGGCGCGCTACGGCACCTTTGCCGAACTGTCGACCTATTGCCAGCGTGTGGCGGGCGTGGTTGGGCGATTGAGTGCGCGCGTGTTTGGCTTTACTGATCCGCAAACCTTGGCGTTTGCCGATCAGCTGGGCTTGGCCCTGCAGATGACCAACATCATTCGCGACGTCGGCGAAGACGCTCGCCTTGGCCGTATTTATCTGCCGGTAGCGGAGCTACAGCAGTTTAACGTGCCAGCACAAAGCATTACCGGCTGTAGCGGCGGCCCTGAGTTTGCCGAGCTGATGCGGTTTCAGGTCGACCGGGCTAAAGGCCTTTATCGAACGGCGCTGGCGGCGCTGCCTGCGGTCGATGCCAAGGCGCAAAAGCCAGGACTGATCATGGCGGCGGTGTATCATGCGCTGCTGCTGGAAATCGAGGCCGACGGCCCCGAAAATGTGTTAAAGCATAAGATTAAGCTGCCGCCGCTACGCAAGGCGCGCATTGCGTTGAAGGTGTGGCTGTCGGGCTTTAAGCCATGAGCGCGCGGCCCAAGATCGCCGTCATCGGTGCGGGCTGGGCTGGCTTAAGCGCCGCGTTGACGCTGTACCGACAGGCGGACGTGACCGTATTTGAGGCCAGTCGACAGGCTGGGGGCCGGGCGCGTGGCCTAGGTGCTTCGAGCAAACATGGTCATTTACGCGATTTAGACAACGGTCAGCATTTGTTAATTGGCGCTTACGACAGTATTTTACGCATTTTGGCTCAGGTGGGCGTGGCCGAGGCCGACGCCTTTGTCCGCCAGCCGCTGACGTGGGTGATGCATGCGGGCATGCACATGAAGTGTCCTAAGCTGCCGGCGCCGCTGCATTTGATTGTGGGTATTTTACGCGCTAAAGGCTTAAGCAAGGGCGATAAAATTGCCTTGCTTAAAGGGGCTAAACGCTTGCAGGCACTGGCTGCTCTGGCACCGCGTCAAGACGTGTCGGTGGCCGAATGGCTGCGGCAACAAGGCACGTCTCAGCACGTGATTCATCAGTTTTGGCAACCGCTGGTGTGGGCCACCTTGAACACGCCTTTGGCCGAAGCCAGCGTGAAAACCCTGGCCGCCGTGGTGCAAGAAGGGGTGATGTCGACGCGGGCCCACAGCGATTTTTTGATTCCTCGAATCAGTTTGCACGATTTGTTTGTGGCCCCTGTTTTAAAATATTTAGCCAAGCATCAAGTCATCATTAGCCTCGGGCAGCGCATTCAAACGCTAGAGGCCAAAGGCCCCGGCCAGGTATGGGTTGACGGCGAACGTTTTGATCAAGTATTGGTGTGTACCGCGCCGTACCACGCCCGCTCCTTATTGGCTAATCTGGCCGCGCTTGATTTTGAACAGTATGTAGATGGTCTGTCTTATGGTTCAATTGCCACCGTGTATTTGCACTATGATCGGCCGGTGGTGTTGCCTGAATACATGATTGGCTTAGCCGATGGCACGGCGCAGTGGCTGGTGCAGCGCGGCGCTTTGAATTTTAATCAGCATGAAGTGGCGGCCGTGATCAGCTGCGCCCAGCAGTATGAAGGCTGGGACAAGCAGACCTGGATCGACAAAATTCATGCTGATGTGTTACAAGTGTGTCCTGATTTGTCGGCACCGCTTGAAGCACAGGTGATTATTGAAAAAAGAGGCACCATTTTAGCCAGCGTTGGGCGTGAGCCACAGGCGCATTGGCAGATGAATGAATTAGGGGTTTATGTTGCAGGGGATTACCTGCACCCCATCTATCCCGCTACCTTAGAAGGCGCCGTAGAATCGGCCCAAAGGGTGGCGGCACAATGTTTATTAGATTGGAGCGAAAGTGACTCAAAAACCATTACAAGATAAAGTCGTATTGATCACCGGTGCCTCCCAAGGGGTGGGCGAAGCCGTGTCGCTGGCGTATGCCGAGGCGGGCGCGACCGTGATTCTGGTGGGGCGTCATCAGCGCAAGCTGGAAGCCGTTTACGATAAAATCATGGCCGCTGGCGGCCCAGAGCCTTATGCGATTACGTTCGATCTATTGCCTGCGCAGGAAAAAGAATTTAATCAATTGGCCGAGGCCATTTTCCAAGCCACCCAGCGTTTAGATGGCGTGGTGCATTGCGCCAGCTATTTTTACGCCTTATCGCCCTTGTCTAATCAGACCATTGATGAGTGGATGAATCAATACCGCATTAATACCGTGGCACCGATGGCGCTTAGCCGCGCGGTCTTGCCACTATTGCAGCGCTCAGAAGACGCCTCAGTGATTTTCGTAGGGGAAAGCCACGGCGATGACCCTAAAGCGTACTGGGGCGGTTTTGGCGCTTCTAAAGCCGGGGTGAACTACTTGGGCATGGTAGCGGCCGACGAGTGGTCAGGCAAGGGCAATATTCGCGTGAACGTATTGGTGCCCGGCCAAATTAATTCTCCTCAACGTTTGAAAACCCATCCTGGTGAAGCGGCGCATGAACGTAAAGATCTGGCGGACATCACGCCGGCGTTTGTGTATTGGATGAGCAGTGAATCCAAGGGTAAAACCGGCGAAATTGTGAAGCTATAAAAAAGCCCGCAAACGCAGCATTCGTGACACAATGGTTTCAGAATAAGGCCTCAGGGGCCTATTCTGAAACCATTATTATTTGGTAAAACGAGCATATGGCAAAAGTTAAAACAGAATATACCTGTACCGCTTGTGGCGGTACCAGCCCCAAATGGCAGGGCAAGTGCGACCATTGCGGTGAGTGGAATACCTTGATTGAGCAGGCGGCCACTAGCGGCGCCAATCCGCGTTTCGCTACTTGGACGGCGCAAACCACTGGGGTGCAAAACCTAGCCGATGTGAAGGCACAAGAGGTGCCGCGCGCCGGCACCGGCATTGGCGAGCTGGACCGAGTATTGGGCGGCGGCCTGGTGGCTGGGGCGGTGATTTTGCTGGGTGGCGATCCAGGCATCGGTAAATCAACCCTGCTGTTACAGGCCTTGGCCACCATGGCGCAAGACCGTTCCGTTCTGTATGTCTCGGGCGAGGAGTCGGCACAGCAAATTTCTTTACGCGCCAGCCGCCTGTCGCTGAATCCTGATGGGGTGCAACTATTGGCGGAAATTAGGCTCGAAGCCATTCTGGCCACGCTCAAACAGCATCAGCCCAAAGTGGCCGTGATCGACTCGATTCAGACGCTGTATTCCGACCACATTACCTCGGCGCCCGGTTCGGTGTCGCAGGTGCGTGAGTGTGCGGCGCAGCTGACCCGTGTGGCCAAGCAGACCGGCATCACCATCTTATTGGTGGGCCACGTCACCAAAGATGGCGCGATTGCGGGGCCGCGGGTGTTGGAGCATATTGTCGACACGGTTTTGTATTTTGAAGGCGATGCACATTCTAATTACCGCATGATTCGGGCGATTAAAAACCGTTTCGGCGCCGCCAACGAGCTAGGCGTATTTGCCATGACCGATAAAGGCCTTAAAGGCGTCAGCAATCCTTCAGCGATTTTCCTGTCGTCGTATCGGGATGACGTGCCTGGCTCATGCGTGTTGGTGACCCAAGAAGGCTCGCGTCCGCTCTTGGTTGAAATTCAGGCCTTGGTAGATGATGCTCATGGATTTACCCCTAAGCGCTTGACCGTAGGCTTGGAACAAAATCGCCTCGCCATGCTGTTGGCGGTGTTTAATCGTCACGCCGGCGTGGCCTGCTTTGACCAAGACGTGTTTTTGAATGCGGTGGGTGGGGTGAAGATTATGGAGCCCGCCGCTGACTTGGCGGTGATTTTGGCCATGTTCTCTAGCTTTAGAAACAAGCCATTGCCAGAAAAGCTAGTGGTGTTTGGTGAAGTGGGGCTGTCGGGCGAAGTGCGCCCGGTGACGCGCGGGCAAGAGCGCTTAAAAGAAGCCTCTAAGCTAGGCTTTACTCAGGCCATTGTGCCTAAGGCCAATATGCCCAAACAAAACACCGATGAATTTGGTGGGATGAAAATCATTGGGGTACACTCCTTACAAGAAGCCGTTGATGCTTGCCGTCAACATGATTAATCGTGATCAGAAAAGGACCGACAAATGAAGATTGTGCTGGGATTGTTGCTGTTGGTATTGGTCCTAGGAGGCACGCGACGATGGTTTAAGCGTCGCCCACCGTCAGTGGACGCCTCGGTTGAGAGGGTTGAAGTATTGCCGACGGCGCCTGTGAGGGTAGTCCAAGCCACTGAGTCGCTCAATCCTTTGGCGCTGCATACGCCTTTGGGTCAAGAGGGTGAGCCGCTGCTGATCGATTGGATTTGGCAAATTTTGCTGCCCTTAGGGGGACAAAGTGAGTTTGTGGGCGACCATGGTTTTGAGCATCTGCGCATCAGCGAACTGCTCCAAACCGATGCGTGGGCGTTTGGGCGTGATGGCTATCAGCCCAGCGAAGCGCGCGTTTTATTGAAGCAACATTACGAAGCCTGGCAACGTCAAAAGGGCAGCCACGACTATTGGGCCACGCATTTGCCGCCGATCTTAGCCAAAAACGTTCAGAAATGGCAGCAATTGCTGGGCTTAACCCAGCATGAGGAGCGGCTGTTGGCGTTTGCCATTTTGCTGCACGCCGATTCAGTGCTCAACGATGCCTGTAGCTTCTTAGGCGAATTAAACACCAAGCAGTCGCAGTCGATTTTGGCCTTGCTTATTGGCTGCTCTGAAGTGGAGGTGCGTCAGGCCTTAAGCGCCGAAGGCAAGCTATTTGACACTGGCCTCGTGCGCATTGATCCACATCACGACTATAGCTTACGCAGCAAAATTGACGTCCTGTCGAACCAGTTTGTGGATTTGATGCTGCATCAAGATATTGCCCCCATTGAGCTGCTGAAGCGGCACGTGACCCACGCGCCGCAAACCCGGTTAACCTTGGCAGATTTTCACCACATGGGCGATCTGGTTGGGGTGGTGCAACACCATATTGCCCACGCCTTAGAGACGCACAGCAAGGGCTGTAATGTGTTGATTTACGGCTTGGCTGGAACCGGTAAGACCGAGTTTACGCGAGCGCTGTCGCAGGCGCTGGCGGTGGATTTATTTGAAGTGTCGTGGGCAGACGAAGATGGCGGCCCAGCGGGTCGTGAGGCCAGAATGAGTGCTCTTCGAGCGGCTCAGCACATCTTTGCCGAGCAAAATGTCTTACTGTTGTTTGATGAGATCGAAGACGTGTTCGATCAAGAACAAAAAGACTATGCCTTGAATAAGGCCTGGCTAAACCGCATGCTGGAGCGTAATGCCGTGCCCACGATTTGGATCAGCAACCGGGTCGACGTGATGGATAGGGCGGTGCTGCGGCGCTTTGACGTGGTGGTGGAAATGAAATCGCCCGGCCGACAGCAGCGTACGCGGATGATTGAGGCCGTCACTCAGGGCTTTTTACCGCAGGAAGATGTGGCGCAGTTGGCTCAGCATGAAGCGGTGGTGCCAGCCTTAATTGAGCGCGCGCATAAGGTCACCAAAATTGTGGCGCCACACTTTAATGAGGTGGCGCAGGGCGTGGTGTTTAAACAGCTGGTTAAGGGTACGCTCAAGGCCCAAGGTTATCCAAGCACCTTGGCTAAAAGCAGTCTGTCGCCCTTATACGACCTGACTTGGTTGAATGCCAATCAGGATTTGCGCGCCCTAAGCCAAGGTCTTGCGCTGCAAAAACGGGGCACCTTATGCTTGTATGGCCCACCGGGGACGGGTAAGAGTGCCTACGCCAAATGGTTGGCGGATGAATTGAACATGCCTTTGCTGTATAAGCGCGGCTCTGATTTATTGTCTAAATACGTGGGTGAGAGCGAGCAGCTGATTGCGGCCGCTTTTGAAGAGGCCGAGCGTGAGCAGGCTGTGCTGCTGTTTGATGAAGTGGATGGCATGCTGCAAGATCGTCGCCAAACCCAGCATTCGTGGGAAGTCACCCAGGTCAATGAGCTGTTGACCCAGATGGAAGACTATAAAGGCTTGTTCATTGCCACCACCAACCTGATGAAAAATTTAGATCAAGCGGCTTTGCGTCGATTTGATTTTAAAATTGAGTTAACGTACTTAAAACCAGACCAAGCGTGGGGCTTGTTCCAACAATACGCCCAGTTGTTCGCCTTGCCGTTACAGGGCGAAGAGGCCAAAGCGTTAGAAGTTTCGGTACGCAGCATGAAGCAGCTGACGCCGGGTGATTTTGCCGTGGCCATGAAGCGCCATCGCGTGGTACCGTTTGCGTCTGCGGCGGCATTTTTCACGGTGTTAAAACAGGAGTGCACTTTTAAAGAAGGCGGATTAAGCCAAGGATTAGGGTTCGTATAAAAATAAATCAGTAGGAGTAGAGGACATGAAACAGAAAAAAGTGGTGGTGTTTACCGGCGCGGGCATCAGTGCCGAAAGCGGCTTGCAAACCTTTCGGGACGGTGATGGCCTGTGGGAGAATCACCATATTGAGGATGTGTGTACGCCTGAAGCTTGGGTGCGCCAGCCGGAGCTGGTGCAGGCGTTTTACAATGCTCGCCGCGAGGCCGTCATCAAGGCTCAGCCTAATGCTGCTCACCATGCTTTAGCGCGCCTCAGCGAAGCCATGGAGGTCATGATTGTCACTCAAAACATCGATGATTTGCATGAACGCGCCGGCAGTGAGCACGTGCTGCATTTACATGGGCAAGTGCGTCACGCTCAGAGCAGCATCGATGCCAACCTAACCTATCCCATTGATGGCCATGAGCTGGCGATGGGCGCGAAATGTACGCTGGGCAGTCAGTTGCGTCCACACGTGGTGTTTTTTGGTGAAGCCGTACCGAATATGGACATGGCCATTCATTTGGCTCGGCAGGCCGATATCTTATTGGTGGTGGGCACGTCTTTAAGCGTTTATCCCGCGGCCAATTTAATTTATGAAGTGCCCAGCCATGCCCAAAAAGTGTTGATTGATCCGAATGCCGATTTACGCTGGACAGAAGAAGGCTTTACCTGCATTGCTGAAAAAGCCAGCATAGGGTTGCCGCAGTGGGTAGAAGAAACGTTGGTTTTGGTTTAAACCAAATTTGCCGCGCTTTCTTCGCACGCCCAGCCAGACGCTGGGCTTTTTTGGGCCAGCGAGTATAGGACAAAAAAAAGCCGCCTAGAAGAGGCGGCTTTTAATATGGGCGTTGGCTACTCGTGGTTGCGGGCGCAGCCTGACACCAAGTCTTTTAGCGTATCGGGTTCCAGTAGCTGAATGTGCTTGTGGTCGACCTTGATCAGTCCTTGCTGTTGGAATTTCGACAGCGTGCGGCTGACCGTTTCTAGCTTCAGGCCTAAATAGCTGCCAATTTCTTCACGGCTCATGCGTAAAATAAAATCATTGGCGGCAAAACCACGTGCGTACAGGCGATCTGACAGGTTCAATAAAAACGCAGCAATGCGTTCGTCCGCCTTCATATTGCCCAAGAGCAGCATGATGTTTTGGTCGCGGATGATTTCTTTACTCATCAAACGATAGAAATGGCTTTGTAGGCTCGGAATTTCACGGCCTAGGTGTTCCATGGATTCAAACGGCAGCTCGCACACTTCGCTGTCTTCTAAAGCCACCGCATCACAGGTATGGGTGTCTGAAGAAATACCGTCCATGCCAATGATTTCCCCTGACATTTGAAAACCGGTGACTTGGTCGCGGCCATCTTGAATGGCGATGCTGGTTTTAAAGAACCCAGTGCGAATTGCATACAAAGATTTGAAAGGCTCATTGCTTCTAAACAGGTAATCACCGCGCTTCAGGCGTTTACTTTGTTTGATGACGGCATCTAATTGAGACATTTCTGTCCGATCGAGGCCGATCGGTAAGCACAACTCTCTTAAGTTACAATTTGAACAAAGTACTTTTAAAGATCTAATTTTTTCGGTCATTTATGTACTCAATTTTAAAAAAATCTAAACTGGCGACGGCAGTCGCTGATTTTAACGCAAACTGCTCAGGCACAGCCGCGGCATTGTTTGATATAGATCAAGTTATGGGGCTGTTTTCCAAAGGATTTTAACAGCTTATAGGAAAAATTGCTATGTTGTTGATGCTAAATAGGTGCAACAACGAGCGAAATAAGGTATTTAGGCCATCGCTTGGTCACGCTTTTGGGTGGGGGTGTTTCAGTGTCGGCTGACTAAAGTACGCGGCTGATTAGGCTTGAGGGAATAGTTTAGCCGAATACCCTGATGGGCATGGCTAGATTGAAGGTAAATAAGCGTAAAGATTGGCTGTGGGGCTCAAAAGGGGTGATTGGGCTAAGCGCCATTGCGTGAGCGGTTGCTTGGGTCAGGTGGGTATGAAACCGTTTCTTATTTGATTTTACAGGCAACTTTAGCCTGCTTGACCTCCATCAAAGCAAAAAAAGGCAAAAAAGGCGATCCTTATGCTCGCATGCGCCACCCTGATGTCGCGGTGAGTAACGGGGGAGGAGCGGGGCGGCTTTATTATGAGAACAATAATTAATTAATACAGATATTGAGAGTGAATGACTATGATGGAACAGCTATTGGACGTTTATCCCAATCAAGAGGTGGTGTTTGATCGACCGTTGATTGAACAACTGGCAGGCTCAGGCCCGCGCTATACGTCGTATCCCACCGCCGATCGCTTCCATGATGGCTTTACTGAACAGCACTATCTCAAAGTGTTGCAAGAACGTCAGGTAGGGGCTTTATTCAAGCCTTTGTCGCTGTATGTGCACGTGCCGTTTTGCAACACCATCTGCTATTACTGTGGCTGTAACAAAATCATCACCAAAGACACCAGTCGCGCCGATAAGTATTTAGACTATTTAGAAAAAGAACTCCAGCTATTGGCTAAAACGCTGCCGCAGCGGCCACGTTTGGCCCAGCTGCATTTTGGTGGCGGTACGCCTACCTTCTTGAATGATGCACAGCTAGCGCGGGTGATGAACATGATTAACGTCACCTTTGAGCTGATCCCTGAGGGCGAGTATTCGATTGAAATTGACCCGCGTAAGGTGAGCGCCGACACCGTCGCTCATTTGGCTCAGCTGGGCTTTAACCGCATGAGCGTGGGGATTCAGGATTTTGACTTAAAAGTCCAAGAAGCGGTGAATCGAGTTCAGTCTGAGGCAGAGACGCGTCTGGTGATTGAAGCTGCGCGCGCCAATGGCTTTAAATCCATCAGCGTGGATTTGATTTATGGCTTGCCGCATCAAACCACGGCCACCATGGCGGTGACCTTAGAAAAAGTGTTGGCGTTGAGCCCCGATCGGATTGCGCTGTATCACTATGCTCACTTGCCTCATTTATTTAAGCCACAACGGCGCATCGATCAAGCGGCCGTGCCCAATAGCGTAGAAAAGCTGGATATTTTGCAAGACTGCGTGAGCACGCTCACCGAAAAAGGCTATGTGTTTATTGGCATGGATCACTTTGCTAAGCCAGATGATGAGTTGGTGAAAGCGCTGCGCCAAGGGCGTTTACAGCGTAACTTCCAAGGCTATTCTACCCACGCCGATTGTGATTTGATCGGCATTGGGGTGTCCAGCATCGGTAAGGTGGGCGCGAGCTATATTCAGAACACCCGCGATGCCGATGAATATTATGCCGCCTTGGATCAAGGCCACCTGCCGGTGATGCGCGGCATGACGTTGACGCGTGACGACCTGCTTCGCCGCAGCATCATTCAGGCCTTGATGTGCCGGTTTGCCTTAGCGTTTGACGTGTATGAAGAAACCTATGGCATTCAGTTTGCCGATTATTTTGCCGAAGAGCTGGCCCAGATTGCCGAATTTGAGCGCCTTGGCTTGGTGGTACAAGATCATGGCTTCTTGGTGGTGACGCCTAAAGGCCGTTTCTTGATTCGCAACATTGCGATGGTGTTTGATCGCCATCTGCGTGAGAAAAAAGCCCAAGCAACTTATTCACAAACCGTTTAGAATAGGCCCATCAGCAACGCAAAAAGCGCTAAGGCGCAGAGATTAGGCCATGGGACAGACACAAAAAGCACCAGAGGCATTGGTATTTTCCAATGATTGGATGCAGTATCAAACGGAATTAGAAGGGTATACGGCCTTAGTGGGCGTGGATTTAACCGCGCCTGAGTTGGGCAGTGACCATCAACACACGCGCTTTATTCGCGTGGCCTATGAAGGCGATGAGGTCGGCTTGCCCAGCAAAGCCGATCTGCGTCGCCTCAAACAGATTCAGACCATTATTCATCAATACCTACAAGACACGCCAGCGACTGCCGAGCACATTCGCTACGTCGGCCATATTTACAGCCATGGCGTGGCTGACTTTGTCTACGTCAGTAATGCTGATTTGGCTTGGCCGCAAAGCATTGCAGCAGCCTTGAGCGGTGAAGAAGACGTTGACTATGTGGCGGCGACCTTCCCCGATGATCAATGGGCATTTTATTTTGAAACCCTTTACCCCAGCGCCATTGATTTAGCCCTCGACTACACCCAAAAAACCTGTCAGCAGCTGCGCCGCAGTGGCGATGCCCTGCTACAGGCGCGGCCGATTGATTACTATGCTAGCTTCCCGAGTGAGGCCGCAGTTAAAGGCTTTGTCCAAAGCTTGCCGGCTGATTGCGTGGTGGCTGCCATGGAGGCCGAAGACGATGGCCCTGACGCTTGGTGGGCCGTGCAGTTTGCCGCGACCGCCACGCCGGATTTAGCCAGCATGACGGAATGGGTGCAGAAGCTTGTGCCCTTGGTCTTGGCCGCTGACGGCCAGTTTGATGGCTGGGGCTGCGAAGCGAAAGCAGACAAAACGGCTTCTGCTTAAAGGCAGCAGGTAGAGACAATAATCACACACGGCACACCGCTTGTTGAGGGTGTGCCGTGTGGTTGCTGGATGAGGACTATGACCAAGCCTACGCGCACACACAAATCTAAACCGGCCGCTTCGGTCGGCACCCGCAGCAAGCAGCAATCGCCCGCCAAGGCGCAGCTGCATCCGCGTAACCCCCATCAAGGGCGCTACGACTTGGCTGAGCTGATGAAGGTCACGCCTGCTTTAGCGCCTTTTGTCGCGCCAAACGCCTATGGCGATCTGTCTATCGATTTTCACAATCCCTTGGCCGTGGTGGCGCTGAATCAAGCGCTGTTGGCCAGTGATTATGGCGTGAACTATTGGCATTTACCGGCCGATTACTTATGCCCGCCCATTCCAGGGCGCGTGGATTACCTGCATTATCTGGCCGATTTATTGGCCGAGGATCAGCCCCAAGGCGTCCCACCGCAGGGGCCTAAGGTTCGCGTGCTTGATGTCGGGGTTGGGGCCAGCGCCATTTATCCGCTGCTGGGCCAGGCGGCCTATGGCTGGGATTTTGTCGGTAGCGACATCGATCCCGTTTCGGTGGCCAACGTCAACAGCATTGTGGCGGGGAACCCCCATTTGCACGGCCATATTGAGGCTCGCCTACAGCAGAACGTTCAGCACACATTATTGGGCGTGGTGGGCCGTGATGAGCGCTTCACTGCCAGCGTGTGCAATCCACCGTTTCATGCGTCGGCGGCAGAGGCCACAGCGGGCAGCCGCCGTAAGCTGCACAACCTTAAGGGCAAGCCCGTGGGTAAGCCTAAGCTGAATTTTGGGGGGCAGGGTAATGAGCTGTGGTGCCCTGGTGGGGAAGTGGCGTTTATCGGCCGTTTAATTCAAGAAAGCCAGCAGCTGGCGCAATCATGCCTATGGTTTACCAGCCTAGTGTCTAAAAAAGACAGCTTGCCGGCGCTGTATCAGCAGCTGAGGACGGTGAACGCGGTGAAGGTCAAAACCATCGCCATGCAGCAAGGCCAAAAAAGCAGCCGCTTATTGGCGTGGACGTTTCAGACTAAGGCTGAGCGTCAGGCTTGGCTGAGCCGTTTAGTTTAAGTTTGTGGTCATTAAGCCTCAACCTTTCGGTTGAGGCTTTTTTGCGTCTATGGCTTAGTTTCTTGTAAGTACTTAAGTTTGTTTTGTTTATGTATTTGGGCTGATAAGTTTATATTCTTAATGAATCTTGGTGTCTAATGCCTTTAGGGTTTATTTTTTGACAAGTATACAAGAATGATTATCATTTGCTATAATTTCCCCCTTTTAATCCGCTTCATCACGGGAAATCACCATGTTTTTTATGCATCAACGCCCTACGTTGATCGGCCTCAGCGTGCTGTTGGCCTTTACCACCACCGCAGCAGCCGCTGCGCCAGCAACGACAGATCCAGCCAGCCATCAGCCTGAATTGAATGCCGGCCAGTCGTATCAGCTGCCTTCAGTGGTGGTAATCGGTAAGCGCTCGGGTAAGGGGCTGGTAGGCAAGTCTATTTTGGATCAGCGTAATTTAGATACCCAGCAGGCCAATAATGTGGCGGCTTTACTGGAAACGCTGCCGGGCGTGAGCATGGCTGGTTCGCCTCGCCCAGGTGGGCAAACCATCAATATGTGGGGCATGGGCGGTAGCGAAGACGTGCCCATTACGGTGGACGGGGCGCTAAAAACATTTGATAAATACCGTCAAGGATCGGTGTTTGTAGAGCCTGAACTACTCAAGCGCATCACGGTTGAAAAAGGCCCGCACGACGCCAGCGTGGGCAACGGTGGCTTTGGCGGCAGCGTCAAGCTAGACACCAAGGATGCGGCTGATTTTTTGCGTGAAGGTGAGCAGATAGGCGGTTTATTGAAGTATGGGCGGCACAGTAATAATAATCAGAATATTTTCACGGGTGCCGTATTTGGTCGAACCGAAGATCAGATGCTAGACGCTATGTTGTATTACTCTAAGCGTAAGGCAGGAGAGGTGAAGCGCCCAGACGGTAGCTATTTTGAGTGGTCGGATAATAAACAAGACAGTATCTTGCTCAAGGGTAATATTCGTCCTACATCAGAGCAAAAAATCACCTGGTCATTCATGACTGGTGAGCATGAGGGGTGGGAGCCATTTGCGGCGAAACGCGATGACATGACGGCTCCTACCGAGAAAGAAATTGAAAAATACGGTTGGGATGGCGCTTGGCAGCGTAAGTTGGTGTATCGCACACAAAAAGACAAAAATTATAGCCTTGCCTATGAATACTTGCCCTTAGATAATCCACTCATTCAATTAAGCGCTAAATGGACGTATTCAGAAACGAAGCAGCATGATGAACGTCGACATCAGAATGCTGTTGACAGCATTGGCACCATGGGTAAGGAAAGCTGGGTGAATTATCGTAACACCAGTGTAGATGTACATAACACCAGTACGTTTGCAACGGGTGACCTAGAGCATGATTTGAAAGTCGGCTTACAGTGGCAAAAAATGACCCAACGGGGGTTGTTGTATACCAACTCAAGCCTGGTGGAGAGGAATCCGGATGCTTATAATCATGGCTTATTCGAGATTCCCTATTTAGCTTCGGGTCGACAGATTATGCAAAGCCTTTATGTCGTTGATGACATTCAATGGGGTGCTCTGACCGTTAGTCCATCTGTGCGTTATGATCACATCAGTAATAAAGGATTTGGTAACCGTGCTAAACATTACAGCAGCGATGACCCGAAAGTAGGGCATGACTTTAGTGAGAAAACCTATCAGGGGTGGTCGCCACGGCTAGGGTTGTATTGGGCTGCCTTGCCTAATATGGGCCTGTTTGCCAATGTAAGCCAAACGTGGCGTGCACCACGCATTGATGAGCAGTATGAGTCGGAGGGCGCCACCAGTAGTATTGCCTCGACCAGTCGCGATTTGAAAAAAGAGCGTATGCTGGCCGTGCGTATGGGTATGGTCATGGACTTTACCTCATTGCTAAGCGCCGATGATAAATTGCAAGTTCGCACGACGCTGTTTCAGAATAAAGGTAAGGATGAGATCTTTAAGCGTCGCGGCGTGATGTGTGAGCCTGGGACCACCTGTTCACGTCCGATGACGAGCAATCGTAACCTGACAGGCTATACGATTAAGGGCTTTGAGATCGAATCGTTCTATGATAGCCGCTATGCTTTTGCATCTTTGGCTTATTCACAGATGTCAGGCTATCGTGATAATTCACCTAGAGACCCTTGGTTTGCCAGCCGTACTTGGTTAAGCGATGTGGCGCCGCGTAAGGCAACGGCCACGCTGGGCTTTAAAGTGCCTAGCGCAAACCTCAGCGCAGGCTGGCGTGGCATCTTTGTACGCCGTCAAGACCGCTCCCCTAAAGATCATGATCCTATGGCCGTCTATTGGGGTTTGCCTAAGTCTCAGGGCTATGCCTTACACGGCCTGTTCATGGACTGGGCGCCTCGCGGCAAAAAAGGCCCGCAGATTAATCTGACCGTGGACAATCTGTTTAATCGTGAATATCGCCCCTATTTGGGTGAGGCGGTTTCAGGCACAGGCCGCGACATCCGCTTCAGCATTGCCCAGCAGTTTTAAGCTTAGCCAATGCATTTTAAACCCATACACAACGTCGGCTGAGGCCGGCGTTTTTTTACGTTTGTTGCTTGCTCAAATACACGGTTAATGCATAATAGAGGCCTAAACCAAGCATAAATGATAGAGGAGTCTGTTGCTGTGAGTAGCCATGATTACGTGTACGGCATTGCCCGTGCCGCCAAGCAGGCCGCCCAGGCCATTGCTGTGGCCAGTACCGAACAAAAAAACCAGGCTTTGGTGACCATCGCCGAGCTGTTGCTGAGCCATCAGGCGGATATTTTAGCGGCCAATGCCCAAGACATGGATCAGGCGGCCGCCAATGGTCTAGAGCCGGCCTTATTGGATCGTCTTAAGCTCACCGAAGCCACGGTGCAAAGCATGGCCGAGGGCGTACGCCAAGTAGCCAGTTTGGCCGACCCCATCGGTGAAATGGGGGAGTTTGCCTATCGCCCATCCGGTATTCAGGTGGGCAAAATGCGCGTGCCATTGGGCGTGGTGGGGATTATTTATGAATCCCGCCCCAACGTCACCGCCGATGCGGCAGCGCTGTGCATTAAGTCTGGCAACGCCAGCGTGCTGCGCGGCGGCAGCGAAGCGTTTGCCTGCAATATGGTGATCGCCAAGCTGATTAAGCAAGGCTTATCAGTAGCGGGCCTGCCGGCTGATTGCGTTCAGGTGGTGGAAAACACCGATCGAGACAGCGTGGGCGCCATGCTGCAGCTGCCAGAATTCATTGACGTCATCATTCCGCGCGGCGGCAAGGGGTTGGTGAAGCGCATCAGCGACGAAGCCAAAATGCCAGTGATCAAACACCTCGACGGCGTGTGCCATACCTTTATTGACGAATACGCCGATGTGGCTCAAGCCGTTAAGATTGCGCTGAACGCCAAAACCTCACGCTACGGCACCTGCAATACCATGGAAACTTTGCTGGTGCATGAGGCGATTGCGCCGACGGTGCTGCCCTTATTGCAGCAGGTTTACGCAGAAAAATCGGTTGAATTGCGTGGCTGTGAACAAACGCAAAAAATCTTGGTCAAAGACGTGATTAAGGCCACAGAAGAAGATTGGTGGACGGAATACTTAGGCCCCATTTTGGCGATTAAAGTGGTGGCCTCATTGGCCGAGGCCGTGGCCCACATCAATCATTATGGTAGCCATCACACCGATGCCATCGTGAGTGAGCGCTACAGCCACACCCAAGCGTTCTTACGGCAGGTGGATTCAGCCAGCGTGGTGATTAATGCCTCAACGCGCTTTGCCGATGGTTTTGAATATGGTCTAGGCGCAGAAATCGGTATTTCAACCGATAAAATTCACGCGCGTGGTCCGGTGGGCCTACACGGCCTCACCAACCAAAAATGGGTGGTGTTTGGCAGCGGCCAGATTCGGGTTTAGGTAATAACGGTTTTTTTTGGCAGAATGAGGGCGTGGATGCTTGAAATCCACGCTTTTGCCAAGATTTTAGTATTATATTTGGCTTTTTTTCGAGGGGATTTCTGTGAAGCGTATTTTTCTATTCTTACTGACGAACATCGCGGTTTTGGTGGTCATCAGCGTCATCTTGAGCGTGTTTGGCTTAAGCGGACGAACCAACAATATGGGTCAGCTATTGGCCTTCTCGGCGGTGGTGGGCTTTACTGGCTCGATCATCTCTTTATTGATGTCTAAATGGATGGCCAAGCGTTCAACTGGCGCTCAAGTCATTACCCAGCCAGCCAATGAAATGGAAGCCTGGCTGGTGCGTACGGTTGAGCGTCAGGCCGAAATGGCCGGGATTAAAACCCCTGAAGTCGCCATTTACTACGCTGATGAGCCGAATGCTTTTGCCACCGGCCCAAGTAAAAACAATTCTTTGGTGGCGGTGAGCTCTGGCTTATTGAATCTGATGACGCGTGACGAAGCCGAAGCCGTGTTGGCGCATGAGGTGTCGCACGTAGCCAACGGTGACATGGTGACGCTCACTCTGATCCAAGGCGTGGTGAATACCTTTGTGGTGTTCCTGTCGCGCTTGATTGCCAACGTGATCAGCAACGCCATGTCGAACGATCGTGAAGGCGGCCTTGGGCCCATTGCCTATATGGTGGTGACCATCGTGTTGCAAATCGTGTTTGGCATGCTGGCCAGCTTGGTGGTGATGTGGTTTAGCCGTAAGCGTGAATATCGTGCCGATGAAGGCGCTGCTCGCTTAGCCGGTGCGCCGAAAATGATTGCGGCTTTGAAACGCCTAAACGGCAGCAGCGACGAAAGCCTGCCTAAAGAAATGATGGCGATGGGCATCGCCGGCGGTGGGGATTCGTTGTTCAGTACCCACCCATCGATTGAGAATCGTATTGCCAACCTTAGCAATTACTCTGGTACCGTGCGTTAAGCATAAGCGCGAGACCCAAAAAAACCCACTTCGGTGGGTTTTTTTATGGGCGTTTAAGGCTTGGCATGATAGCGGTCGTGGCGATTTAAGAATACGTTGAGGATCCACGAATAGCCGTAGCTGAACACGATGCCGATGACGACCGATAGCCAGCCAAACACCAGCCAGCCTAAGGCCAGTACAGCGTAGTTTAAATAGCGCAGCGTGTGCGCCACCTGGGTGTGGGGATGATATTTATGGATGATTAAGGCCACCGCATCTAGCCCTGCGGTAGACGCATTGGCCGATAGGCAGCAGTAATAGCCAAAGGCGATGGCGACGCAGGCCAGGCTGACGTCAATTGCGATGTGGCTGGTCAGGCTAAACGGCTGGCTGTAAAAAAACGAAAAGAACAGCATGAAGAGGCCGCTGCTGAGCAGGGATTTAAAAAATACGCTTTTGCCCAAAAACGCCCAGCACAGGACCAGCAACAAAATGGCCAGACCGTTGGTGAGATAGAGCAGCGGCCAGCCGCTGAAGCCGCTGATGACCATCGACAGGCTGGTGACGCCGCCGTTGATGATTTGGTGAGGGACCATCCACTTGGCGTAGGCCAAGCCCATGACCACGTTGCCCAGAAAAATTTTACCGAGGTCCCAAATGAGGCTGGGGGTGAAAAAAGCCATGCAGTGTGTCTTTAAGGGAATAATGAAATAAGGGCTTTATTCTAAGCCATGAATCGTGATCGGCATAGCCATCGGTCGATTCGCGCTATGAGGTCCATGAAAAGGCTAAATGGCGGCAGATATTTCCAGCTTACGGCTGCGGATAAGCAGACAACGCTTTAAAATCAAGGTAAGATTTAGCCCTATATTTTTGACTTATCGCGCCATAAAACCATCATCAGCGTGATTTTAATCGTTAGGTACACAACTGCCATGAAAACAGCTCAGATTCGCCAAAAGTTTTTAAACTTTTTTGAAAGCAAAGGACACCAGATCGTGGCTTCAAGCTCACTGGTGCCACACGAAGATCCCACCCTATTGTTTACCAATGCCGGGATGAACCAATTTAAAGACGTTTTTCTAGGCTTTGATCAACGTCCGTATAACCGCGCCACCACCAGCCAAAAATGCGTGCGCGCCGGCGGCAAGCACAACGACTTGGAAAACGTGGGCTACACCGCCCGCCACCACACCTTCTTTGAAATGTTGGGCAACTTTAGCTTTGGCGATTACTTCAAGCGTGACGCCATCCATTTTGCTTGGACGTTTTTGACCAGCCCAGAATGGCTAAACCTGCCTAAAGAAAAGCTGTTGGTAACCGTATACGCCACCGATGACGAAGCATTTGACATTTGGGCCAAAGAGATTGGCATACCCGAAGAAAAAATCATCCGCATTGGCGACAATAAAGGCGGCGAATACGCCTCGGATAACTTCTGGCAAATGGGTGATACCGGCCCTTGCGGCCCTTGTTCAGAGATTTTCTTTGACCACGGTGATCATCTATGGGGAGGCCCTCCAGGCAGCCCAGAGGAAGATGGCGACCGCTTTATTGAAATTTGGAACTGCGTGTTCATGCAGTTTAACCGCGACGAGACTGGCGCCATGAATCCATTGCCTAAGCCTTCAGTCGATACCGGCATGGGCTTGGAGCGTATTTCTGCGGTGATGCAGCACGTCAACAGCAACTATGAAATTGACCTCTTCCAGAACTTATTAAAGGCTGCGGCTCGTGAAACCGGCGTGGCCTTTAGCCTAGAAGAGCCTTCCTTGAAAGTGTTGGCCGACCACATTCGCGCCTGTTCTTTCTTGATCGCCGACGGCGTACTGCCGTCGAATGAAGGTCGCGGCTATGTGCTGCGCCGCATTATTCGCCGTGCCGTACGTCATGGTTATAAGCTGGGCCAAAAAGGTGCCTTCTTCCATAAAATGGTGCCTGATTTGGTGGCCGAAATGGGCGAAGCCTTCCCTGAACTGGTGGCGCGTCAGCAAGCGATTAGCGATGCCTTGAAGCTAGAAGAAAGCCGCTTTGCACAAACCTTAGAGCATGGTATGGCTTTATTGGAGCAAGCCCTAGAAGGCGGCAAACAAGAGTTGGCTGGTGAAGTGGTGTTTAAGCTATACGATACTTATGGTTTCCCCTACGACTTAACCGCCGACATTTGTCGTGAGCGCAATATTGTAGTGGACGAGGCCGGCTTTGAAACCGAAATGGAAGCGCAGCGCAATCGCGCGCGTGCCGCCTCTAGCTTTAAAATGGACACTAAGGTTGCCTACGAAGGCGTCGACACTCAGTTTGAAGGCTATACCCAAGCACAAACCGAATCTAAGGTTTTGGCCTTGTACCATGAAGGCGAAGCCGTTACCACTCTAGCCGATGGCCAAGAGGGCATCGTGGTCTTGGATCACACCCCATTTTATGCCGAAAGCGGTGGCCAGGTGGGCGACGTGGGCGTGATTGAAGCGGGCGCTGGGCGCTTTGAAGTGCGCGACACCCAAAAAATTAAGGCAGCCGTTTCTGGTCAGCAAGGCGTGATGCTGTCTGGCAGCTTGAGCGTGGGCGACACCGTGACGGCCCGCATTGATGAGACTCTGCGCGCTGCTAATATGCGCAACCACAGTGCCACTCACTTAATGCACAAGGCTTTACGCACCGTTTTGGGCGAGCATGTGGCGCAAAAAGGCTCTTTGGTGAATGCCGAACGCACTCGTTTTGACTTCACCCATCCACAGGCCGTGACGCCTGCGCAGATTGCCGAAGTCGAAGCTTTGGTGAACCAAGCCATCTTGGCCAACGTGGCGGTGACTGCCGATGTGATGGGCTTTGATGACGCCATTAAGGCTGGCGCGATGGCGCTCTTTGGTGAGAAATACGGCGACGAAGTGCGGGTATTGAAAATGGGTGAGTTCTCAACCGAGCTGTGTGGCGGTACCCACGTACAGCGTACCGGCGACATTGGCCTCTTTAAAATCACCTCTGAAGGCGGCGTGGCCGCAGGCATTCGCCGCGTCGAGGCCGTGACCGGCTTCAATGTATTGGCTTTGGTGCAGTCGCAAGAGCAGCTGATTAAAGACACCATGGGTGAATTGAAAGTACAAACCCCGCAAGACGTGGTGGCGAAGATTCAGCAGCTGCAAGAGCACGGTAAACAGCTTGAGAAATCTTTGGCCCAGGCTAAGGTGGAGCTGGCACAACATGCCGGCGCGGCCTTATTGGACAGTGCCGCCAGCATCGGTGGCTTTAAGCTGGTGGTGGCTAAATTGGCCGATGCCGACGCCAATGTGTTGCGCGACACGGTGACGGGTTTAACCGGTAAGGGCGACAATATCGTGGTGTTGCTGGCGGCAGAGAACGACGGCAAGGTGTCGTTGTGTGCGGGCGTGAGCAAGGCCGCAACCAAGCAGGTTAAGGCCGGTGATTTGGTGAAATTTGTGGCCGAACAGGTGGGCGGTAAGGGCGGTGGTCGTCCTGATCTGGCTCAGGCTGGCGGTACCGATGTGGCTGCCTTGGCCAAAGCTTTAGACAGCGTGGCCCCTTGGTTGGCTGCTGTGTAAGCCAGTCGCAGTTCATGAAGCCGCCGCAACCTTGAGGTTGCGGCGGCTTTTTTATGTCTGTAGAGGGTCGATCTCAGGCGCCCACGGCTTAAGCCGTGGGCGTTTGCATTGAGGGGCCATTTTTTATGCGCTGGCAAGCCATAGGCTTTGATTAGAGCTGTGTTACTAATAATGCGTGCCTGAGCGAATCGGCTTAGGCGTGGCACAACCAACATAATAATGATGTGTGACAGGAGAACGCAGATGAAAACACCCAACCAAGCCACAATCGACCCGATTACGCTGTCGGTGGTGCGCGGGGCTTTAGAAACCGCACAGCGAGAAATGACGCTGACCCTAGAGAAAACCGCGCGCTCCAGCGTGTTTAATCTGGCCCATGATTACAGCAATGCGCTGTTTGATCACTTGCCGGAGATGATTTTACAGGGCCAAGACATTCCCATTCACTTGGGTTCATTGATGCCGGCAATGAAGGGCGTGGCCTCTTTTTTTGGCGACGACATTCATGAAGGCGACGTGATTTATCACAACGACCCGGTGTTCCACGGCAGCCACATTTTGGACTGCTGCATGTATAAGCCGGTTTTTTATCAGGGCAAGCTGGTGTTTTGGGCCGTGTGTAAGGGGCATGTGACCGACATTGGTGGGCCGGTGCCGGCCGGCTACAACCCCGACGCCAAGGAGATTTACGCCGAAGGCTTGCGCATCCCGCCGGTTAAACTGTGGGACAAGGGGCAGCGCCGAGAAGACGTGATCAACCTATTGCACAGCAATATGCGCTCGCGCCGTGATCAAGAAGGCGATTTGAATGCCCAGTATGGTGCCTGCCGTGTGGGTGAGCGTAATTTATTGAATTTGTTGGATAAGTATGGATTGGAAATGGTTCAGGCGGCCATCGCTGAATTAAAAGACATGGCCGATCGGCACATGCGTGGCCTCATCGCCAGTATTCCAGATGGCACTTATCACGGTGAAGCCGTATTGGAGGATTCCGGCCACGGGCTGGGGGCCTTAACCATTACTGCCGCCATCACCATTCGTGCCGATGCCGTGCACATTGAAATCAATAGCCCGCCGCAGGTGCCCTATTTTATTAACTCTTATGCTGGCAACTCGATGTCGGGGGTGTTGCTGGGCTTGATGATGTTTGCGCAAGTGCCGCCGCCTTATAACGAAGGCCTGTACCGCTGCGTCAGCGTGGGTCTTGGGCCGAAAGGCACTTTGTGTCATGCGCAGGAGCCTGCGCCCCACGTTAACTGTACCACCACCCCAATGGAAACCTTAACCGATGCCGTGCGTATGGCGTTTGAGGCCGCTGCGCCGGATCGGGTGACGGCGTCGTGGGGACATGCTTCGGGCATCAATATTGCCGGCATCAACCCCGAGACTGGCGAGCAATACGTGACCATGGTGTTGGCGTCTATTATCTCGGGTGCGGGCGCCACCCAGCAAATGGATGGCTGGCACGCCTGCGGGCCTTTGTGCTGCTTTGGCGCTCTTAGTTCGGGCGACATTGAGCTTTTAGAATACCAATATCCCATCGTGATTCATCGCTATGGTTTGGCCGCAGACAGCGGCGGCGCGGGCGAGTACCGCGGCGGCTGTGGCACGGTGTGGGAGGTTGAGCCCATAGATCATCAGATGATGGTGGTGGCCTTTGGCGAAGGGCGTCAAATCCCCACGATGGGGGCGGCAGGCGCGGTGAATGCCTTGGTGCCGCGCAAACTGGGGCGGCTGGAAATCAGTGCTGCCGATGGTTCGGTGGTGCGTCACATTCAAAACACCATTTTGCACATCGAGCCAGGCCAGCGCGCCCGCAACATTAACCCCGGTGGCGGTGGTTATGGCCATCCCTATCGGCGCCCCGTGGCAGCCGTCTTACAAGACGTGGCCGCCGGCGTGGTCAGCGCCGAAGCCGCTGAGCTGGAGTATGGCCTCGTGTGGCAGGCCGACGGCCAGCTTGATCTTGCCGCCACCGCTGCCAAACGGCTGCAGGCTTAAGTGCCTCTGCTCAATCATTGCTAAGGATTAATCATGAATCATCAATTTCGTTTAGGCGTGGACGCCGGCGGCACCTTTACCGATTTCGTCTTGGCTCAGGACGACGGCACCATACATTTATTTAAAAGCCCCTCTACGCCGGAGGATGGCACCGTGGCCATTGCCGATGGCCTCCAACAAATGGCGACCAAGCTCAATCGCAGCATCGAAGACATTATTGGCAACTGTGATTTATGCATTAACGGCACCACCGTGGCCTTGAATGCCTTAATCCAGCAAAAAGGTGTGAAGGTGGGGCTATTGTGTACGGCGGGGCATGAAGACAGCATCGAAATTCGTTTAGGCCATAAGGAAGAAGGCTATCGCTACGATGCTGGCTATCCACCGGCTCCCCAGCTGGCGCCGCGTCACCTGCGTTTTCCGATACGGGGGCGGGTATTGGCCAATGGCAGCGAACGCGAGGCGCTGAACGAGGCCGATATTTTACAAGCCATCGAGGTGTTTAAGGCCGAAGGCGTGCAAAGCGTGGCCATTTCGTTTGTGTGGGCGTTTCGCCGTCCCGAACATGAGCAGCGTGCCAAGGCCTTGATTCAACAGCACCTGCCCGGCGTGTTCGTGTGCTGTGGCAGCGAAGTATATCCCCAAATTCGGGAGTACACCCGAACCTCGACGACGGTGGTTAACGCCTATTTAAGCCCGGTTATGGGGGCTTATGTGCATAAAATTGACCGTTATTTTAAAGAATTAGGGGCATTGCAGCCGGTGCGGTATTTTCAGTCTAATGGCGGTTTGGCCGTGGGCCAGATTATGCAGGAGCGGGCCGTCAACGCCATTAATTCGGGGCCAGCGTCGGCGCCTCAGGCGGGCTTATTCATCGCTGCGCCATTTGGCATCGACAACGTCATCACCGTCGACATGGGGGGCACATCGTTTGACATTACCTTGGCCAAGGGCGGGCAAACCAGCCTCAATCGTGACATTGATTTTTTACGCCACCGCATCGGTGTGCCCATGATTCATGTGGAAACCCTGGGTGCCGGTGGCGGTTCCATCGGTCACGTGAATGCGTTTGGCATGTTGGAAGTAGGGCCGCAAAGCGCCGGCGCCACGCCAGGGCCAGCCTGCTACGGCAAGGGCGGAGACCTGCCTACGGTGACCGATGCCAACCTCGCCTTGGGCTATCTTAAACCTCAGGCCGTTTTGGGCAACAGCGTCACCCTCGATTTGGCGCGTGCACAACAGGCAATTGAGACGCATGTGGCCCAGCCTTTGGGCATCAGCACCGAGCATGCGGCTTTTGGCATCAGCGCCATTGTGAATCAAAACATGGCCAACGGCATTCGCCGCATCACCATTGAACAGGGCTATGACCCGCGTGATTTTACCTTGGTGTGCGCCGGTGGCGCCGCCGGCATGCACATTATTGATCTGGCCGAGGAGATGGGCATTACCCAGATTTTAGTACCTAAGTTTGCCTCCTGCCTGTGTGCTTTTGGGCAGATCATTTCGGACGTTAAATACGCCTATTTGGCGACTGAAACCATGCACTTACATGCAGGGGCTGACCTGGCGCGACTCAATAAAACCGTGGCTGAGATGGCGGCACAAGGCGTGGCCTGCCTGCGTGAGGATGGCTTTGCCGATGCCGACATCGTGATTGAGCGCAGCATGGAAATGCGCTATCGAGGCCAAATTCATGAGTGCAGCGTGAACATTCCCAATGGCGTGTTTGATGAGGCTTTGGTGGCCGAAATTTTACAGGCCTTCCATCGGCGTCACGAGGCCTTGTTTACCTATGCTGAGCCAGACAATCCAGTGGAGTTAGTCAACGTCGAGGTTACGGTCAGAGGGGCCGTGACTAAGCCGGACATGCCGACCATTGCGCCTGCGGCCATGCCATTGGCGGCGGCGCAAAGCGGGCGCCGAAACATGATTATGGCTGCTGATTACGCTTGGGTGGACACGCCGATTTACGCCGGCCACGAGTTGGGGGCAGGGCATTGCGTCGTTGGCCCAGCCTTGATTGAAGAGCCCACCACGACGCTGGTGGTGAAGGCTGGCTGGCAGGCTGATTTACATGCTTCGGGGACCTATTTACTGAGCCGTTGTTAAACAGCGCTCTTAGGTGAAGGTGAGTCTGCCGTGGCCTGATGGCTACGGCAGCCTTGCCGTTTTTAGGGCGCATCGTTATACTGAAACATCTAAAATAAGTAATAAATACAAAGGATAACTGAGTCGAATGCTGGCATGGATACACATTAAAAAGCCAGGCACGTCTCAGCTTGCAAGAGGAGTTCATCATGGTTTGTCGTGCTACCCCTGATTCTTGTGTCGGCAATGCCCATACGTGGCAAAACCAAATCACTGCAACCTATTTTCCCCTGACCGTGGCGCTGGCACAGCCGCAGCGATTTCAGGGTCAGCTGCGCTCATGGCCGCTGGGCGAACTGACTTTGTCTTATCTCACTTCTGATGCAGCGGCGTATCAGCGCGACGTCGAGCATATACGTCAGGCCGATGCGGGCGCGGCGTTTTTAATTACCTTGCCGGTTGAGGCTGGCGCCTATTACCAACAGTTACGGCGGCACACCATGTGCCGGCGCCAAGATTTTGTCCTGCAGCTGTCGTATGAGCCTTATTGCTTTGATTACCGTCAGGCCAATGCGCTGTGGGTGTTAAAAATTCCCCATGCGGTGATGAGGCGTTATTTGCGCCATCCAGAACGTTATGGCGCCTTGGGGTTTAACGGTCAAACGGGTTTGGGTGCGCTGTTTGGGCAATACGTCCAATCCATTGGCGCTCAATATTTGGCGCAAAATCAGGCTTTGATCGACCCGCAGTTGTTGAGCCGGCAGCTGCTGGAGCTGTTCGCCCAGGTGGCCAATAAGGACGAGCGCATCTTGCAGTCGAGTGAGTCGAGCGTGCGCAATGCGCACCTGCGTCGGATTGAGGATTATGTCGCTCAGCGTTTAGACCAAACCGATTTGAGTCCCGCAGGGGTGGCGCAGGCCTGTCAGATTTCGACCCGCTATTTACATGATTTATTTAAAGACACCGGCGGCACTTTTAATCGTTGGCTGTTGCAGCAGCGTTTGGAAAAAGTGCACGACGTGTTGAGCCATCAGGCAGTGGCCCAGCCTTTGGCCTTGCTTGCTTATCAATGGGGTTTTGCCGACCCATCACATTTTTCTCGCGCCTTCAAAAAGCATTATGGCTATTCGCCGCGTGACATTCGGCAGCAGGCGGTGGACGCTTTTTAAGCGTGCCGAGGAAACGCTTTAGGCTGCTCATGCAAAAGCCACTACAGCGGACTTAAATAGGTTCGCTGTAGTGGCTTTGGGTTAATGGCTTAATGCTGCTTAGGCATAGGCTCAACCGTAGACGAGACCACGATAAAGCACAGTAGGCAGCTGACGGCGAGCATGGTGAAGACGGTGCCCCAGTTGTAGTGATCTAAAATAATGCCGACCACCAAAGGGCTGACCATGCCGCCGAGCTGGCCGCCCATATTGATCACGCCAAAGGCAACGGGGAACGTGTCTCGGTCGACGCGGCCCATGGCATAGACGGCGTAGGCCGAATAGCCCAGCGCCAGCAGTACGCCGGTGGAAAACAATAAAATGGCCAGCAGCAGCATGTTTTCTGGCGCGTAGACCAAGGCGTACATGGTCACAATGGTGGCCAAGGCGCTGAACATCATCAGCGGCTTACGGCGTTTGTTTAATACCCGATCCGACAACCAGCCGCCTAAAAAATTGCCCAAAACGGTGCCGGCGAACGGGGCGGAGGCGAGGAAGGCCGAACTCATGATGGCGAAGCCTTTTTCCTGAATCAAGTATTTGGGCAGCCAAGACATCAGCATGGTGACGATGCCGACCATGAAGAAATAGCCTAGGGCAATGCCATAGATGTCCCAGCAACGAAACACTTGCTTAGATGTGGTCAGTTCCGGCACGTCTTTGGTGCGAATAAGGGTGTCTAACCAGGTGGGTTGAAAAGGTTGGGCCGATTGTTGGGCATGGCTTTGCAGTGGCGCTTTGTCCTCGATGTGGTGCGCTTCTGCTGCCGAGACAAAGGGGCTATCGGCGGGTTTGTCTTTGACCATGAGGTACCAAAATATGGACAAGATCACCCCGGGGATGGCAAAAAATACAAAAATATAGCGCCAACCGTAGTGCATGATGATCCAAGCGCAGATAGGCGGCACGATCAGTGGGCCAATTTTGGAGCCCGCTAAAAAGATGCCGGTGGCCGTGCCTTTTTCTTTAGCCGGAAACCAATTGTTGACTGATGCGGTTGAGCCAAGCGCCACAGGGGCTTCGGCGACGCCGACAAAAAAGCGCAGGATTTTTAACATGAAAACCGAATTGACCAGGCCCATGAGGCCGGTACAAATCGAGGTGAATAACAGGCCAATGGAATAGGCCTTACGCACGCCAAACTTGCTGATGAAAAAACCAGAAGGAATTTGAAATAAGGCATAGCCAGTAAAAAACAGGCTGATCAGCAGCCCAGCCATGGTATTGCTTAATTCATATTCCTCTTGGATGTAGGGAATGGCAAAGCCAATATTGGCTCGGTCGGCGTTGGCAATGATGTAAATCACAAAAATAAAACTCATCACCCACCAGCGGTAGTTCGTCATCGGACGATGGTCTGCCGTGGTCGGCTCTATGCCCGGCTCGGGCTTAGGTGTGCTCATATTGGTTACTCTATAGGTTAATCTAAGGCGGGTTGACGCTGCGTTAGCCAGGCTATTGGGCGGTGGGCGTGACCTGATGCAGCCATTGGCTGAATTCAGGGGCGTCGCAATAGGCTACGTTAAACCGAAACCACGGCTGCGGGAGGTTGCTGGCATGGCATTCAAACAGGGCGCCAGGCGACAGCGAGACCGCTTCATGGTGTTGGCTTTGGGCAAAGGCGTAGGCATCGTCAATGTGAGGGTGGCGGGCGTACACAAACAGGCCTGAGGTTGGCTGGGTAAAGCACTGCCAGCCCAAGGCGATGAGTAACGCTTGGACATTGGCTTGAGCAGCGGCCAGTTTTTGTTTGATGTGTTGTAGCCCTTTTTGGCTTTTGGGGTGTTGGAGCATGTGCCAAGTGAGCTGCTCATTGATGCTGGAGGTGGTGAGGCCAGACATCATTTTTTGCTGCATCATATGCCAAATGTGTTGGCTGGAGCCCGCGACGTAGCCGACGCGTAAGCTCGGTGCCAAGGCTTTGGCAAAGCTGCTGATGAATAAGGTATTGCCCTGGTTGTCTAGCGCCGACAGGCAGCTAGGTGGATTAAACGCCAACGACAGCGACACCTGATTTTCCACCAGCATAAAACCATGCTGATGGGCGAGGGCAACGACTTGATACGTGGTTGCGGCATCATAGCTGGCGCCGGTGGGGTTGTGCAGCACTGGATTAGTGAAGAATAGCTTGGGCTTGTGCTGCGCCAAAAGCGACTGCAAGGCGGCAATGTCGGGGCCGTTTGGGCCCCAGGGCACGCCGACGACGTTGAGGCGTTTAAATTTTAAATTGGTGATTAAATTGCTGTAGCCCGGTGCGTCTACAAACACGGTGTCTGCCGCTTGGGTAAAGGTGCTGGTGACCAAGTCTAGCGCTTGACTGGCGCCTTGGGTCAGCAGCAGCTGTTTGGGCTGATAGCGCAGATGATGATGTTCTAGCTGGCGGCTAATCAATTCACGTAAGGGCTCAAAACCTAAGGGATGACCATATTCGGTTAAATGATTGGGCGCGCGCGCCAGCTGCCGTAAGGCACCTTGCATCAGGCTTTGGTCGTACCAGTGTTCGGGTAGCCAGCCGCAGCCGGCCAGCAGCATGGTGTGATTGTGCTGGTAAATGCCGTGCAGTAACCAGTCTTCGTCAAAAGGCTGGCGTATGGGTGCATTGGGCAGGTTTTGGGTTGGAGCAGTCGCCGCCTTAGGCGCGTGGCCGTGGGTGACAAAATAGCCTTTACCCTGCTCGCTGCGGATGATGCCTTGCGCCACGAGGCGCTCGTAGGCTTCGACTACGGTGAAGGTGCTGACGCCGCGTAGGCGTGCCTGTTGACGGATAGACGGCAGCTTGCTGCCAGGCGGCAATAGGTCTTGGGCGATTTTGTCGGTAATGTCTCGAATGGTTTGGGCCACCAAGGTGCTCATGGATTCTGCTTTCTCTTATTTCTGCTGCTGACTGTTATTTTTATGTGCCACTGTATTGGTTTTTTGATCAGTACAGTGGCTTGCTGTTTGTGGCTAACTGTGACTGTGCCTTTGTGGCAATGGCTCTTATATTTGAGCTTACGACTTTTGTCGTCACCAAACAAGGGAGAAAACACACATGAGCATGAATTTAGAATCGTTCTGGATGCCGTTTACCAATAACCGCGCCTATAAAAAACAACCTCGGTTATTCGCCAGCGCCCAGGGCTTATATTACAAAGACGAAACCGGTCGCCCGATTATGGATGGGGGTTCTGGCCTTTGGTGCGTGAACGCCGGCCACGGCAATGCGAAAATCACCGCCGCCATCACCGAGCAGCTACAAGAATTAGACTATGCGCCTTGCTTTGGCATGGGCCACCCATTGGCCTTTAAAGCCGCCGATGCCTTGGCCGATATTGCCCCTAAGGGCTTGAACCGAGTGTTTTTCACTAACTCAGGCTCTGAGTCTGCCGATACGGCCTTGAAAATTGCCTTGGCCTACCACGTGGCTAAGGGCGACAGCCGTCGCAGTGGCTTTATTGGCCGCGAAAAGGGCTACCATGGCGTGAACTTCGGCGGTACCGCCGTCGGCGGCATCGTGGGCAACCGTAAAGCGTTTAGCCAACAGTCATTGCCGTTTGTGACCCACATTCGCAGCACCTACGATTTAGAACACAATGCCTTCTCTAAAGGCCTACCTGCCTACGGCGCACATTGGGCCGATGAGTTGGAAAGCCGCGTATTTACGCTGCATGATCCTTCAACCATTGCCGCTTTAATCGTTGAGCCCATGAGTGGCTCGGCTGGGGTGATTTTACCGCCACAAGGCTATTTACAGAAATTGCGTGAACTGTGTACCAAACACGGTATTTTGCTGATTTTTGATGAAGTGATCACCGGCTTTGGCCGTACCGGTGGCGATTGGGCCAGCAATGTGTTTGGCGTGATTCCAGACATGGTCACCTGCGCCAAAGGCTTAACCAATGGCGTGGTGCCGATGGGCGCCGTGCTGGTGCGTCAAGACATTCACGACACGGTGATCAATGCCGCGCCTGAGCGGGCGATTGAGTTTGCTCATGGCTACACCTATTCGGCTCATCCTTTGGCCTGTGCTGCCGCCATTGCCGCCATTGATGTGTACAAAAATGACGGCCTGTTTGAACGCGCTGGCCAGATGTCGCCGCATATGGAAGCGCGAGCTCATGCCCTGAAAGGCTTGCCTGGCGTGATCGACATTCGCAACGTGGGCATGGTAGTGGGCATTGAAATGGCCCCTAGCGCTGAAGGCGTGGGTGTACGCGCTCAGGCGGTGTTTGCCGAGTGCTGGAAGCAGGGCCTGTTTGTGCGCGTGACCGGCGACACCTTGGCGATCGCGCCACCGATGATCATCACCGAAGCCGAAATCGAAGAGCTGTTCCGCATCATGGCCAACGCCATTGAGAAAACCGCTTAAATGCCTTCGCGGCCTCACGCCTCAAGGCGTGGGCCGCTGACGGTACCGTTAGACTAGAACAAGAAGGACAGGCTTATGAACCTGATTGGCCATTATATTCAAAATCAAACCAGCACCGCCGGCGCACGTCAGGCCGACGTGTACAACCCTGCTTTGGGTCAGGTGATTCGTCAGGTGGCCTTGGCCGATGTGGCCACCGTTAATCAAGCCGTTGCGGCCGCTAAGGCGGCGTTTGCAGGCTGGTCTGCCACCTCGCCGCTGAAGCGAGCGCGGGTGATGTTTAAATTTAAAGCTTTGCTGGACGAACATGCCCTCAAGCTGGCAAAAATCATTTCTGAAGAGCACGGTAAAGTGGTGTCCGATGCTTTAGGGGAGGTCACTCGAGGCCTAGAAGTGGTGGAGTTTGCCTGTGGCATTCCGCAGCTGTTAAAAGGGGAATACACCGAGCAGGTGGGCACCGACATCGACAGCTTCAGTACCCGCCAAGCCTTGGGCGTGGTGGCCGGCATTACGCCGTTTAATTTCCCCGCGATGGTGCCGATGTGGATGTTCCCCGTGGCCATCGCCTGCGGCAATACCTTTGTGCTCAAACCATCGGAAAAAGTGCCCTCTGCCGCTTTGTTCTTAGCCGAGCTACTGCGGCAAGCAGGCTTGCCTGAAGGCGTGTTTAACGTGGTTCAGGGCGATAAAACGGCGGTGGATGCGCTGTTGGCCCATCCAGATGTCGCTGCGATCAGCTTTGTCGGTTCGACGCCGATTGCCCATTATATTTACGAGCAAGGCGCTCACTACGGCAAGCGCATTCAAGCCTTGGGCGGCGCTAAAAATCATTTGGTGGTGATGCCCGATGCCGACCTTGATCAAACGGTTGAGGCCTTAACCGGTGCCGCTTATGGCTCGGCTGGCGAGCGCTGTATGGCCATTTCTGTGGCCGTGGCCGTGGGCGATGTGGCCGATGAATTAGTGGCCAAGCTGAAGGCACGTGCCCAAACCGTTCAAATCGGCATGGGTGACGACGCCACCGCCGAAATGGGCGCCTTAGTGACGGCTGAGCATCGTGCCAAAGTCAAAGCCTTAGTGGATTCTGGTGTGGCCGAAGGCGCTGAGCTTTTGGTTGATGGCCGTGACTATGCCCATCCAGACCAGGCGAACGGCTTTTTCATGGGGCCGTGCCTGTTTGACCACGTGGGCACCAATATGCGTATTTATCGTGAAGAAATTTTTGGGCCGGTATTGGCCGTGGTGCGGGTGGCGGATTTTGACGCCGCGGTGCGCCTCATCAACGACTGTCCATTTGCCAACGGCACCAGCATCTTTACCCGCTCGGGTGAAGCGGCGCAAGCCTTTGGCCATCGTATTCAGGTGGGTATGGTTGGCATCAATGTGCCGATTCCGGTACCTATGGCGTTTCATAGCTTTGGCGGTTGGAAGCAATCGCTGTTTGGCGATCACCACATGCATGGTCCAGAAGGGGTGCGTTTTTACACCCGTATGAAGACGATCACCAGCCGCTGGCCGAAAACCGTGAGCGCCGAATTTGCCATGCCCACCATGAAATAAGTGTTCCATGATGTTCACCCTTTCATACGCCACCTTTGGGTGGCGTTTTTTTATGGGGTAGGGCATCAAGAACGTAGGGGTGGCCGCCAAAACAGGGTACACTTTAGGCATGATTGATGAACACAAGGCTTTCTGATGTATCCAGACCATTATCTGTACCAAGCGCCGTTTGGTAGCCTGAGGCTGCGCCAAGAGGAGCAGGCTCTGTGCGGCATTGATTTTGTGGCGCCAGGCGAAGCGGTGCTCGATCAGGATGAAGCGGCCGCTTTTTGGCAGCCGTATATTCAGGCACTGGATGCTTATTTTGCCGACGCTGGCCAGCCGTTTCCATTTGCCTTGCGGGTTGCGGGCACAGATTTTCAGCAGCGGGTATGGGCGCAGATTGCCGCCATTCCTGTGGGCGAAACGCGTAGCTATCAGGATTTAGCCATTGCCCTTGGTTCGCATGCGCGCGCCGTGGGTCAGGCTTGCGGGCGCAATCCGGTGCCGGTGTGGGTGCCTTGTCATCGGGTGGTGCCTAAGAATGGCGGCCTCGGGGGCTTTAGCCTAGGGCAAGAAGATTGGCTGCTGAACATTAAGCGTTGGCTGCTTGAGCATGAGGGGGTGATATGAGCGCTGAATTGAATGCCGAAGCAACGGAAGTCACAGAAGCTGTCGAGGCTCTGTTTGAGCCATCCCCCTGTATTGATGACCTCTTGGATCACCTGTGGTTGAGCGAGCGGCTGGCGCAAAATACGCTGGCTTCGTATCGACGTGATTTGGTGAAGGTCGAGCGGCGGCTACAGGGCTTAGGCTATGGCTGGCGCAATGTGTCGGTGGATGCGCTGCGTTCGGCCATCTACGTGACGACGGAAAAGCCCAGCTCGCAGGCGCGGGCGCTGTCGGCCTGTAAGCGTTTGTTTGTGTATTTAGTGGATCACGGCAAGCGCAGCGACAATCCCTGCCAGAAGCTAAAAGCACCTAAACAAGGCTTGAAGCTGCCAAAAAGCATTTCCGAAGGTCAGATTGAGGCCTTGCTCAATGCGCCCGATTTAGGCAGCGCGCATGGGCTACGAGACAAAGCCATTCTCGAGGTGATGTACGCCACCGGAATGCGGGTCAGCGAAGTGGTGCAGCTACAGCTAAACCAAATTAATTTGGAAGTGGGCGTGGTTCAAACCGTGGGTAAGGGCAATAAAGAGCGTATGGTGCCTCTGGGCGAGGTGGCCAGTGAGTATCTAGCGCTGTATATGGGCGGCGCCCGCGGCATCTTGCTTAGCCATCAAGGCTGTGACTTTGTGTTTGTGAGCCAGAAAAAAAACGGCATGAGTCGCCAGCTGGCATGGATGATTGTGAAGCGCTATGCCGATATGGTGGGCATTAAGCAGCTCAGCCCACACGTCTTGCGTCACGCGTTTGCGACCCATCTTGTCAATCACGGTGCTGATTTACGCACGGTGCAGATGCTGCTAGGCCATGCCGATATTGCCTCGACGCAGATCTATACCCATGTGGCCAAAGAGCGGCTGCAAAAAATCTACCAAAGCCATCATCCACGCGCTTAGCGTCGATGGTTGTGTGATCGCCTCAGGCTGCCGTTGGCCTGAGGCGTTTTTTTTTTGGCATTCTTGTATAACCTTAAGTTATGGGATGTGGCCAAAAACTCATTATCCCATCGTCTTTAGGTTGATTATAGTTTACCCCTTGGTCTAACCGTCCGCGTCGATAAAATATCGACTGTACATGAAGAGGGTGTACCATATGCGCCGCTTTTGGCCTTGGCTTGCGGCAGTAGGTAAAACAGATAAAGGTTTACAAAGGATAAAGAGATGATGACATTAGATGCCAACCTGACGTTGGTTGCGGCCTGCCTGGTCTTGCTGCTGGGCACGTTATTGGTGAAAAAAATCGCGTTTTTACAGCATAACCATATTCCAGAGGCGGTAGCCGGTGGTTTTATTGTGGCCATTGGTTTTTTGGTGGTGTATCAAATATGGGGCGTGAGCGTGAATTTTGATAAACCGTTGCAAGACATGCTGCTGTTGACCTTTTTTACCTCGATCGGCTTAAGTTCGGACTTTTCACGCTTGATCAAAGGCGGCAAGCCTTTGGTGGTGTTCATTGCAGCGGTGGCGGCGTTGATTTTTGTGCAAAACTTAGTCGGCATGAGCATGGCAGTGGCCTTGGGTGAAAGCCCTTTTATCGGCCTGATTGCTGGCTCGATTACGCTTTCTGGCGGCCACGGTAACGGCGCCGCTTGGGCACCCATTTTGAGCGAACAGTATGGCGTGGCCGGTGCGCTGGAACTGGCCATGGCCTGTGCGACTTTGGGCTTGGTGTTGGGTGGTTTAGTGGGCGGGCCGGTGGCGCGCCATTTGCTGAAAAAAGTTAAAACTCCAGCCGTGGATGCCGCCACCGAGCCGGTGCAAGAGACGTTTGAACAGCCACAGCTGAAGCGCAGCATCAATGCCGCCAATATTGTGGAAACCATCGGCATGCTGGCCGTGAGCATTGCCATCGGTAGCTATGTGGATGGCCTCTTGAAGGGTACTGTTTTTCAAATGCCGACCTTTGTGTGGTGTTTGTTTGTGGGGGTGATTTTGCGTAATGCTTTGACCCACCTTGCCCGCCGTGAAGTGTTTGAGCCGACCATCGATGTGTTGGGCAATGTGTGCCTGTCGTTGTTTTTGGCCATCGCCTTGATGTCGTTAAAGCTGGGCCAGTTGACGGAATTAGCGATTCCTGTGCTGTTGATCTTGCTGGTGCAAACCGTCGTGATGGTGTTATTCGCTTGTTTGGTGACTTTCCGCGTGATGGGTAAGGATTACGATGCGGTGGTGATGAGTGCCGGCCACTGTGGCTTTGGTTTGGGCGCCACGCCCACGGCGATTGCCAATATGCAGGTGATCACCAAAGCCTTTGGGCCATCGCATAAGGCCTTCTTGGTGGTGCCGATGGTGGGGGCATTCTTTGTGGACTTGGCCAACAGCACCTTGATTAAAATTTTCATTGAAATCGGCACTTATTTTGCTTGATTGACTTTGGTTGCATGGTTTTAAATGCAGCGCATGAGCACGACCCTGAAGACATCATGCTTCAGAACGTTTATGCCCTCAGGCTTACCTGAGGGCATTTTTTTATCGAGCGCTAGCGGCCAGCTGGTACAATTCAGAGTATAACTTTTGGTTAAGAAGATCTTATGCGCCTACGCCACCTTGAAATTTTTTATGCCGTGATGACCTGTGGTTCGCTGACTCGGGCGGCCGAAACCCTACACATTTCTCAACCCGCCGCCAGCAAGGCTTTGAAACATGCCGAGCAGCGCCTTGGCTTTGCGCTGTTTCAGCGCATCCGCGGCAAGCTGTTGCCGACTGAAGAGGCCTATGTGCTGTTTGATAAAGCCAAGCATATTTATGAAGGCCTCGATGATTTAAAAGATTTGGCCGAGAACCTGTCGAGCAATCCCCACGGCAAAATCGCCATTGGCTGTTTGCCCAGTCTGGGGCTCAGCCTGGTGCCAGAGGTAACGGCGGTATTTTTACGCCAAAACCCAGCCATGACGCTGAGCGTGGGCACCCATCATACCGATGAGCTGGTGCAGCTATTACGCAACCGCGAGCTGGATTTGGGCATCAGCTTTAATCTGGCCATTGAAGGGGGCGTCAGCGTTTTGCCGGTGGCGCAGGCGCCGCTGGTATACGTGGATGCGGCCATGCCAGCCGGCACAGTGGCCTTAGCCGACATCGAGCAAAGTCGTTGGATTCACCCAGGGTCCGACTCCTTAGCGGCGCTGATCGCAGAGTACCGCACGTTTGCACCCGCCACCATCAGCGTACACACCTACCACATGGCGGCTGAATTCGTGAAGCAGGGCTTGGGCTGTAGCATCACCGATATTTTTTCGGCTCAACACGCCTTGCCTGAACACATGATCCATCCTTTGGCCGAGCGCCCAAGTCTACAGGTGTGCGTGCTGCATCGGGCCGACAGTCCGTTGCCTAAGGCGGCTCAGAACTATGTGGCTGTTTTGAGCGATTATTTGGCGCATAAAATGGCAGGAGTTAACCAAAAGTTATATGGTGTGGTTAAAAACTCAATTGTTTAAGTCGATGCAATCCGTTTAAATAAGGACTCAATAACAGAACATAACGGTTGGTAACATGAGTAAGCAGGTGGTGATCGTTGGTGGTGGCGTAATTGGTTTAAGCAATGCCTACGCCTTGATTAAGGCTGGCGCCAGCGTGACGCTGGTGGAGTCGGACTCAGAAGTGGCGATGGGGGCCAGCTTCGCCAACGGTGGGCAGTTGAGCTATCGCTATGTGTCGCCCTTGGCTGATGCTGGGGTGCCACTGCAGGGGTTGAAATGGATGGGTAAGGAGGATTCGCCGCTAAACTTCAAGCTGCGCGCGTCGTTCAAGCAATGGTCGTGGTTGCTGCAGTTTACCGCGGCCTGTACGCGGCGCACCAATCAGGTGAATGGTGCCCATATCCTCAGGTTATCGCTTTTGAGCCAAGATATGCTGAATCAGTGGCGCACAAGCGGTGACATTGGCGATTTTCACTGGCGCCGTTCGGGCAAGATGATCATTCATCGCGATCAAGCCAGCTTTGAAAAAGCCAGCCAAAGCGTTGATCCAGAGTTTCAACAGGTATTAAATAACCGCGAGCTATGCGATTTAGAGCCTGCCCTCATTCACATTCAAGATCAGTTGCGCGGCGCCATTTATGCACCGGCCGATGAGACGGCAGACTGCCATGCCTTTTGCGTGCAGCTATTGGCCTATTTGAAACAGCAGCCGCAGTTTCGTCTCTTGACCGAACGCCAAGTAACGGGCTTTGCCACGGCGGGTGAGCGCATATTGGGCTTAGAAACGTCCTCTGGGCGTATTGAGGCAGATGAATTCATCGTTGCTGCAGGCAACGGTAGCGTGCCGCTATTGGCCAAACTGGGCATTAAGGTGGCGGTGTATCCGCTCAAAGGCTATAGCCTGACGCTGCCGTTCCCAGAAGCGGCGCACGTGGTGCCCAGCATCAGCGTCACCGATTATGGTCATAAAATCGTCTACGCCAAGCTAGGCGATGAATTAAGGGTGGCGGCGATGGTCGACATTGGCTATGAAGATCAGGGCCTAAGGGCCAACCGGGTGGCGGCTTTAAAGCGTACCGTGCGGGCGAGTTTTCCTAAATTAGGCGCCTTAGATGAGGCCACCGCCTGGAGCGGTTTGCGCCCTTCAACGCCCAAAGGCCCGCCGATATTGGGGCGGACAAAATACACCAATTTATGGTTAAATATCGGCCATGGCAGCCTTGGGTTTACCCTTGCGGCTGGCAGCGCCATGGTATTGACCCATTTGGTTACCGGCGCTGAGGCGTCTATTTCACTCACAGGATTAACAGGATAAAACAATGACAATCAAACGCAATAACCCTCAAGCCCGTTTGGCCGCTAGCGTTGAATACGGTGGTTTGGTTTACCTTTCTGGCCAAGTGCCGACTGATTTAAGCGTGGACGTGACGGCCCAAACAGAAGACGTTTTGGCTAAGATCGACGCTTTGTTGGCAGAGGCCAACAGCGACAAAACCCGTATTTTGTCGGCTCAAATTTGGATCAAAGACATGGCGCGCGATTTTGCTGCGTTTAATGCCGTTTGGGAAGCTTGGATGCCGCTAGGCCACAGCCCCGCGCGTGCTGCGGTACAGGCTGAAATGGCCCGCCCAGACGTGTTGGTTGAAATCATGGTGACTGCGGTACAGAAATAAGCTATTGATGGTGATTAAAGCGGTGCTGAACGTTAGTTCGGCGCCGCTTTTTTGTGGGCGTTCCCTTTTAAGCCCTGCTGTGCTGCTCAGTTTACGTTTGCCGGCGATGACGCCGCAGGCCGCGAGGCAGAGGGTAGGCTGCGATCCATGTGGATGTGCTTGAGCATTGCTTCATTTCGGTGGGCACGCTTCGCTTGGCGCCACCCTACGGCGTGATCATGGCTTTTGGCTCTTCTTTTTTTAGCCTACAAACAATCACCGTAGTTGAAGCCATACTGGCCAAACCAATAAAAAACGGCCCTGATGTTTAATCAGGGCCGTTCGTTTTGGGTCTATCGGGCTTATTTTGCCGCTGCTAGCGCTTGGGCAATGTCGGCCAAAATGTCGTCGATGTGTTCAAGGCCCACGCTGATGCGCACTAAGTCGGTGCTCACGCCGGCCTGTTTCAATTCCGCTTCATTTAGCTGGCGATGGGTGGTGGAAGCAGGGTGGCAGGCCAATGATTTGGCGTCGCCAATGTTCACCAAGCGGGTGATCAACTGTAAGGCGTCGATGAATTTGCCGCCGGCTTCGATGCCGCCCTTGATGCCGAAGCTCAATAGGCCAGAGGCACGGCCACCGAAGTCGCGTTGAATCAACTCATAGTCTGGGCTGCTGGTTAGGCCTGGATAGTTCACCCAAGACACTAAGTCGTGTGCTTCTAGGTATTGGGCTACTTTCACGGCGTTGTCGCAATGGCGTTCTAGGCGTAGCGGCAGGGTTTCCAAGCCTTGTAGAATCAAGAAGGCATTAAATGGGCTTAAGGCTGCGCCGGTGTTGCGTAGCGGCACCACGCGGGCACGGGCGATAAAGGCGGCGGCGCCAAAGTGTTCGTGATAGTTGACGCCGTGGTAAGACGGGTCAGGCGTGGTCAAGGCAGGGAAGCGTTCGGCGTGTTTGCCCCAGTCGAATTTACCGCCGTCGATGATGGCGCCGCCAATGCTGTTGCCGTGGCCGCCGATGTATTTGGTGAGCGATTCCACCACGATGTCGGCGCCCAGCGCTAAAGCGTTACAAATTAAGGGCGTGGCCACGGTGTTGTCGACCACCAGCGGTAGGCCGTGGGCGTGAGCCGCTTCGGCGAAAGCTGGAATGTCCACAACGTTAATGGCAGGGTTGCCGATGCTTTCGCAGTAAACCAATTTGGTTTTGGCGTCCACCAAGGTGGCGATGTCTTCAGGTTTTTTAGCGTCGACAAAGCGCACTTCAATGCCTTGCTTGGGCAGGGTGTGGGCAAATAGGTTAAACGTGCCGCCGTATAGGGTGGAGATGGCCACGATATTGTCGCCAGCCTCGGCCAAGGTTTGGATGGCGTAGGTGATTGCAGCCATGCCGCTGGCCACGGCCACGGCGGCAATCCCGCCTTCAAGCTGGGCCAAGCGCTCTTCTAGCACGGCATTGGTCGGATTCATGATGCGGGTGTAAATATTGCCCGCGACGTTTAGGTTAAATAAATCGGCACCGTGCTGGGTATTGTCAAAGGCATAGCTGGTGGTTTGGTAAATTGGCACCGCCACTGATTTAGTGGTTGGGTCTGGGCTATAGCCTGCATGTAAAACGATGGTTTCTGGTTTCATTATGGTTATTCTCCACGATTTTATGTTGTGTTGGGCATTACATATTGATGACTCTACCTTAACACGAATTTTAAACATATGGCCGTCTAAATGGCTAGAAATCTAAATAAACACAAAAATAGCGTTTTAAAGGGGGGCTTTTAAGACAATATGGCATTAAGTCTAGGAAATGTGAGAAAAAAAGCTAAAAATGTATTTTATGGTCTATTTTTTAGCCTAAATGATGTGTAATAGACACAAAAAAGCCACAAAATCATGGATTTTGTGGCTTTTTAACAGCATAAGGCTTAACCGTGTTTGGCGGTCACCAAGCTGACTTCTTCTGGGCAGCCCAGAAAAACCGGTACCCGTTGATGCAGGCCTTCAGGTTGGATAGACAGCATGTCAACTGCGCCGTTGGTGGTTTGGCCGTGAGCTTGAGCCACGATCAGCGCCATTGGGTTGGCTTCGTACATTAGGCGTAGCTTACCGGGCTTGCTTGGGTCGCGCTTGTCCTGTGGGTACATGAATACGCCGCCGCGCATCAAAATACGGTGTACTTCGGCGACCATAGAGGCCACCCAACGCATATTGAAGTTTTTGGCGCGTGGGCCTTCGGCGCCCAGCAGCATCTCGCCCACATAGTCTTGAACCGGACGATCCCAATGACGGTGGTTCGACATATTAATGGCGAATTCCTGCGTGTGCTCGGGAATGCGTAAGTCTTGCTGGGTCAGCACAAAATCGTTGTCAGCGTTGAGGGTGAACACAAAAGCGCCGTGTTTTAAGGTGAACACCAATTGGGTTTGAGGGCCATACAATACATAGCCTGCAGCCACTTGGTCGCTGCCTTTTTGCAAGAAACTTTCAGTGCTTAAGGCGCTGCCTTTAGGGTGGGCCAGAATAGAGAAGATGGTGCCCACAGAAATGTTGACGTCAATGTTGGACGAGCCGTCAAGTGGGTCAAACAACACTAGATATTCGCCGTCGGCATGGCCGGCTACATAGGTGTCTTCTTCTTCAGAAGCCAAGCCAGCCACCGCCGCATTGGCGCTTAAAGCATCAATGATCAAGGTGTTGGCCATGACGTCGAGTTTCTTTTGGTCTTCGCCCTGCACGTTGCCTGTGCCGGCTTCACCCAAAATGCCCGCTAAAGCGCCTAAGCGTACTTTGTCATTGATGTGGCCGCAGGCTTCAGTGATGCTGAGCATGAGGTCGATGAGGTTTTGAGGCAGCTGGTGGGTGGCTGCATGTTGGGCCAAAAAATCGTTTAGGCTGATGTTTTGCATGATGAATTCCTGTCAATAAAGGTAATCGTATTAGTTAATCTGCGCTTGCAGCACGTATTTGGCCCCGGCGTTTTGTGCCAATAGCTTGGTTAGCTGTGGCATCAAGGACTGTAATTGTTGTTGGAGCTGGTAGGGTGGATTGATGATGAACATCCCGCTGCCAAACATCCCAAAACCATCCATGCTGGGGCTGCTGACATGCAGCTCAACCTGAAGGTATTGCTGCGGCGACAGCTTTTTGAGCGCTTCAGGTAGCTTTTTGCTTTCGGCTCGGCTCAGGCAGGGATACCACACCATATAGCAGCCACTGGCAAAACGCTTAAGGGCATCTTTTAGCGTGTCGACGACAAGCTGGTAGTCTTGTTTTTGTTCGTAAGGCGGGTCAATCAGCACGGCTGCACGGCGGGTTGGGGGCGGTAAAAGCCCGATAAGGCCTTTAAAGCCATCTTCAATTTTAATCTGAGTGCGGCGACCAGCGCCGCGAAAATTGGCCAATAAGTGCTGACTATCGGTTGGGTGAAGTTCAAACAGACGCAGCTTATCGGTCTCTCGCAGCAGAGCATTGGCCACTAAAGGCGAGCCTGGATAGCAAGGATGCTCGGTTTGAAAGCGAGTGGTTAGGGCCACAAAATCTTGTAAGGCGGGCGGTAGTTGGGCGGCCTGCTGCAGTAGGCTAATGCCGACGCTGTGTTCGCCGGTTTTTTGCGCATAGGCGGATTCTAAATCGTATAGGCCCGCGCCGGCGTGGGTGTCGATGTACCAATACGGCTTGTCTTTTTGGTTAAAGTAATCCAAGACAAGTTTCAAGCATAAATGCTTTAAAACGTCGGCATGATTGCCGGCATGAAAAGCATGACGATAACTGAGCATGAGGAACGCCACTGATAAAACCCATATTTTACCTTAGCCATGAACTTTTGGCTAAATTAAAGCGTAGCGACTTGAGCTGTTGTCATTAAGTCATGCTGAGGCACAAGGTTGGCGACTTATTTGAATGGCAAGACGCCAGGCTTTTATGATTATGCTAAAATCATAAATGGTGTGCTATAGGTGAGGGAGGGAAGGGTGATGAAACGTTCTGGATTGCGGCTATGGGTGGGCATGATGATGTCGCTGGCCTTCATCGGCGGCGGTCTTGGCTTGGGGGTACGGTTGGGCGGCAATATGGCGGTGGTTGCACCGGCGGCGCTGGCCGCTGCGCCCATGCCGCTAATGATGGATCAGGAGCTGCCCAGTTTGGCGCCGATGCTGGCCCAGGTGATGCCGGCCGTGGTCAGTATCGAGGTTGCAGGTCGGCGAGTCGAGCGCGTGCAAGCGCAGTCTGGCGCGCCTTTACTGGGCCCAAATGCGTCCCAGTGTCAACAAGGTGGGGCGCTCTATAATACGCCGATTTGCCCCGAGCCAGAGCGGGTGGCTGGGCCAAGGTTTCGTAGTTTAGGCTCCGGCGTCATTATTGATGCGGCCGAGGGCTATGTTGTGACCAACTATCATGTGGTGAATCAGGCTGAGCGCATACAGATTGAGCTCTTGAACGGGCGTCGCTTTGAGGCTCAGCTCGTAGGGCAGGATCTCGGTTCAGATTTGGCCTGGCTGAAGATTAATCAAGCGGCTGATTTGGTGGCGATTCGGCTGGCCGACTCTGATCAATTACGCGTGGGTGACTATGCTTTGGCCATTGGCAATCCTTACGGCCTAGGCAGCACGGTGACGTCTGGGATTGTATCGGCCTTAGGACGTAGTGGTCTAGGGCGGCAAAGTTATGAGCATTTTATTCAAACCGATGCCGCCATTAACCGAGGTAGCTCCGGCGGGGCTTTAATCAATGTGTCGGGAGAGCTTATTGGCATCAATACGGCGATATTGGCGGCTGGTGGTGGCAATATCGGCATTGGCTTTGCCATCCCAAGTAATATGGTGAAAAACCTAACCGATCAAATGCGCCGCTATGGTGAGGTGAGGCGTGGCGTCATCGGCGTGGTCGGCACAGAAGTCAGCCAAGAAATGGTGCAAGCATTTAATTTAGATCAGCGTCTAGGGGGCTTTATTACCGAGGTGCTGTCCGGTTCGGCGGCAGCCTATGGCGGCATGCGGGCAGGCGATGTCGTGGTGAGCGTGGATGGTCAGAGCGTGCCCAGTTTTGCTGCTTTTCGGGCCCAAATCAGCAGCGTGCCCATCGGCACTCGGCTAGATGTTGGCGTGTTGCGCCAGGGGCAGCCGCTGACCTTGAGCATACAGGTGGCGCCGCCGCCGGCCGCTACAGCGCCAAGCATGCCTTAAAACTTATTAAAGAGAGAGGCCGTGGCAGCATATGCTTTGGCTTAGGTCAAGTTGGCGCTTAAAAATCTTAGCCTTCAATTTTGTCATTGGGCCACGTTGACGCAGCGATGGGCGTTTTAAGTCAGTCAATCATGGCGGCTCAAGCAGGCGATAAGGTGATTAAATCACTGATAAGCTTAGGGGTTGTAAGGTTATTAACAAAAGCTGTGGATAACTTTGTGGATTAAAGTAGGTTTGCCCGGATAAGGCCTTTATAACTAAAGGGATGATTGTGATTGATTAAAAAAGCGCCCATTTTATTTTTTTGTTTTATTTCAAATGGTTACTGTTATTTTAAAAGTGTCAATGAGTTTTTTTGGCGTAACCTAAGGGTGGATGTGATCGGATACGACCAGCGGTGCATAAGTTTGTGGTTTTTAGATGAAAATAGGTTTTGTCAAGCATTATTAATGAAAAATTTATGCCTAGATGACGGTTGTGCAATTGCCCCTGAGGGAGCGGAAGGCGTACAATGGAGGCTTAACAGATTAAATAAATTAAAGGTGTTTGAACATGGTTCGTACTCGATTTGCGCCTAGTCCAACGGGTTTTTTACACATTGGTGGCGTGCGTACTGCTTTATTTTCTTGGGCCTATGCCCGTAAAAACCAGGGCAAATTTGTCTTGCGTATTGAAGATACTGACTTAGCGCGTTCAACCGAGGAATCGGTTCAAGCCATTATGGACGGCATGCATTGGGTGGGTTTGGATTATGATGAAGGCCCTTTTTACCAAACACAACGCTTTGACCGCTACAAAGAGGTGGTTGCTCAGCTGCTGGCCTCTGGTCATGCCTACCATTGCTATTGCTCCAAAGAAGAGCTAGAAGCCATGCGCCAAGAGCAAGAAGCCGCTGGCCAGCATTATTTTGCCTACGATCGTCGTTGGCGCCCAGAAGAGGGTAAAGCCCTGCCGACTATTCCTGCCGATGTTGAGCCGGTGGTGCGCTTTAAAATGCCGATGACGGGCAAAATCGCTTGGGATGACTTGGTGAAAGGCACCATCGAGTTCGACAATAAAGAATTAGACGATTTAATCATTGCGCGCCCAGACGGCTCACCTACGTATAATTTCTGCGTGGTGGTCGATGATTGGGACATGGGCATTACCCAAGTCATTCGCGGTGACGATCATGTCAATAATACCCCGAAGCAAATCCATATTTTAAAAGCCTTGGGCGCAACCTTGCCTGAATATGCACACTTGCCCATGATTCTGAATGAGTCAGGCGCTAAAATGTCTAAGCGTCGCGATGCCGTCAGCGTAGTGGACTACGAACGTCAAGGCATTTTGCCTGAAGCCATGTTGAATTACTTAGCGCGTTTAGGCTGGGGCCATGGTGACGATGAGTTTTTCAGCATGGAGCAGTTTGTGGCTTGGTTTGACCTAAAAGACGTCAGCCCATCTTCTAGCCGCTTTGACCAAAGCAAGCTGTTGTGGCTAAACGCCCAGCACATCAAAGCCGCTGACAATGATCGCTTAGCCGGTTTAATTCAGGGCCGCATGGCCGAAGCCGGCATCACCGAGACTCAGCAGCCTGCCTTGGCGGAAGTGGTGGCCTTGGTGAAAGAGCGCGCGCAAGACATCAATCAATTGGCCGTGGCCTGTGAATACTTCTACCGTAAAGCCACGCCCACCGAAGCTGAATTGGCCAAGCATTGGTCTGATGAAGCCCATGAGCGTATGCTGCGCTTTGCCGACGTTTTGGCCGGCGTCAACGATTGGACGGCTGAGGCCATCCACGACCAGTTCAAACCGTTTTGCGATGCAGAAGACATCAAAATGGGCAAGTTAGGCATGCCGCTACGCATCTTGGTGTGTGGTACCTCCCAAACCCCGTCGGTCGATGCGGTACTGGCATTGATTGGTAAAGACGAAGTTCTGGCCCGTATGCGCGGCTAAAACCCCAAAACACCATTCAAACCTGTACCGCAACCATGCAGTGCAGGTTTTTTTTGTCCCTAAGGTTTTAGGGGCTGTTGGTTATTTAAGGCAGCAATATCTGGCAGCGCCTTGGCCGTGATGGCGAAGCGCGATGCGTTTAGGTGGAGCGTGCAGCTCGGTGTGCGCCCCAAGACTTATTAACCCTTCATTGACCCAGTATGGCGAAGTGGGACAGTGAGCACAGTAGAGGTTTAACCCAAATGAAACAAACGTCTTATCCCAAAGAAGCGATTAAAGTTGTTTTGCTTGAAGGCGTCCATGCTGCGGCAGTCGACTATTTCAAGCAAGAAGGCTACACCCACGTGGTGGAATACCCTAAGGCCTTAGAAGGGCCGGAGCTTATGGAGGCGATTGCCGAGGCGCAGATCATCGGCATTCGTTCGCGGACTCAATTAACCGAGGCAGTGTTTGCCGCAGCGCCTAAGCTATTGGCCGTGGGCTGTTTTTGCATCGGCACCAACCAAGTGGATAAGGCTGCGGCGCAGGCGCGGGCCATTCCTGTGTTTAATGCCCCTTATTCGAATACTCGCTCCGTGGCCGAATTGGTCATTGCCGAAAGCATTATGTTGATGCGTGGCATTCCCTATAAAAATGCCCATAGCCACCGTGGCGGCTGGATGAAATCAGCCACCGGTTCTTATGAGGTGAGAGGTAAAACCATCGGCATCGTCGGCTATGGCCACATCGGTACCCAAGTGGGGATTTTGGCAGAAAATCTAGGCATGAATGTGGTGTTCTACGACGTAGAGACCAAGCTGACTTTAGGTAATGCGCGGCCGATGCCGACTTTAGAGGCCTTATTGAAGGTGGCCGACATCGTCACCCTACACGTGCCAGAAGACAAGACCACCCGCAATCTGTTTGATGCCACGCGCCTAGGCCAGATGAAAAAGGGGGCTATGTTGATCAATGCCTCACGCGGCACCGTGGTGGATTTAGACACCTTAGCCGCCTTGATTAAAAGCGGGACGTTGGCAGGCGCCGCCATTGACGTCTTCCCCGTCGAGCCTAAGTCTAATCAAGATGAGTTTCAATCGCCGCTGCGCGGCCTAGACAATGTGTTGCTGACCCCCCACATCGGTGGCTCAACGGTGGAGGCGCAGGAAAACATCGCCGTTGAAGTGGCGGCGAAGCTGGTGCGTTATTCTGATAATGGATCAACCCTGTCGGCGGTTAACTTCCCTGAAGTGTCGTTGCCCAGCGATCCAAATAGCCATCGCTTGCTGCACGTTCACACCAACGTGCCCGGTATTCTGCGTACTTTGAACAACTTCGTGTCTCACTATCCCGACATGAACATCAATGCCCAATATCTACAAACCGACGGCGACATTGGCTATGTGGTATTGGACGTATCTTGCAGCATCGAGGATGCCGAAGCGCTGTATCAAGACATGAAGCATTTAGACGGCACGCTCAAATGCCGCCTGCTGTATTGATGGCTTGAACATCATGGTAGAAAACCGCTGTTGTCCCGTGGGGCAGCAGCGGTTTTTTTGGTTTGCAGCAGGCTAGCTTGGCCTGGCCTTTAGCCATTGGCCCAGCGCCAACATGCTGTCAATCATGTGGTCGGGCGAATGGGGTTGAAGATCGAGCAAGGTCTTTTCCGACCAGGCCACGAAGACACTTTTCACCCCGGCATTGTGGGCGCTGGCGATGTCTTGCCAATTGTCGCCCACCATGACGCTGTGTTCGGCCTGGCTGTTTAAAGCTTGTAACGCTCGTTGAATGGGTTCTGGATCTGGTTTGTGGTGTTGACAGTCGCTGCCGCCGATGACCACGTCAACGTGATCACGAAGCCCAAACAGAGCCAAGCCACGCTCTAGGATGGGGTTGAGCTTGGTGGACACAATGGCGATTTTCTTGCCGTCTTGGCGCAGCGCCTTGAGGGTTTCGATCACATCGGGAAACAGCGTCACCCAATCATCGTGATGGGTGTGGCTGAAGTCGCGATAGCGCGCCAACATTTCATCCACTCGAACTCGGTCTAGCTGTTCGTAGACGCTGCGTAGCGGCGGCCCGTTGAATAGGCGCACCGCCTCGCGGCTGTATTGGCCAGGATAATAATGATTGAGTACGTGTAGGTGAGACTGAGCAATCAGCTCATTGCTGTTGAGCAAGGTGCCATCAAAATCAAACAAAACGGTGTCAATCTGCATGGCTGGGCCTTTATTCAAATAGGGCTCTGAGCTCGGCCCAGTCAATTTGGTCTGGCGTTTGCCAGCGCCACTTCGGCGCATAGTCTTTATCCACCATCCGCGCGCGCACGCCTTCGACAAAGTCACTGTTGGGCTGGCATTGAGCGCGCGCCAGCTTAAAGTCAGTGTCCGAGGCCGCATGGTAGCTCATGGGCTGGTATTCAGTGAAGTAGAGCCAGTGCAGGGCTAAACTGTATAAAGAGCATTGCGCCACATTGGCACAGGCTTGCTTAATCCAAGCGTGGCTGCCGTCTTGGGCATAGGCGTTGAGATTGGTCAGCGTTTGCTGAAAGTCTGGCGTGATTAAGCTCTGTAAAATGGCCAGGCTGTCGGCGGTAACGTCGTCGCCTAAGGCCACGGCATGTGTACGCGTGAGCTGGTGCAGGCTGAGGTTGAGCTGTTTGTCGATGCCGTCAGCGTGCCATTTACCCGCTTTTAGCATGTCCGTCAGCTGGGTAAAGCCCTCTTGCGGCAAGGAAAAGTCGGCCAGATTCAGATTCAATACCGACTGTGGCGGCAGCTGAGCACCGGTTAAGGCGAGGAATAAGCCCAGTGGTTTAGGCAATAGGCTAAGGAAATAAACAATGGCCACATCAGCAAACAGCCCGATTAAGCTTTCGGGCATGGCGAATACCGTCGTTTCAGTGACGATACGGTAGCGCGAAGCCTGCATCACGCCTACGCCGCCGCCCATGACGATGCCGCCGGCAAAGCTGATGATGGGCTTAGGGTAGCTGCGCAAGCGACGAACCGAATGATATTCCGTGGTGAAAAACGTCCAGCCATCGTTGCGCTCCTCGGTGGCGCTGAGAATGCCGTCACGCACGGCACGAATGTCGCCGCCGGCACAAAATGCCCGCTCGCCTGCACCACGGATCAGCACAAACTGGATGCTGTCGTCGACGGCAATTTGGTCCAGATAGGCATGCATCTCGCGCACGATTTTGGTGGTGTGGGCGTTGAGGCGACTGCTGTTGTCTAAGGTTAAGAGGGCAAAACGGCCCTCTTGGGCATCTATAATGTCGTAATGTACGTAATCTTGGCTCATTGGTCGCGTCTCCTGTCGCAGTCTTGTTATGGTTATTGATTTCGGGCAATGGTTTTATCCAGGGCCGATAAAGGGTTTCATCACATTGGGGCGAGTTTGTGATTCTGATGTCGCAGCATGAGTGATGACTTGTTGTCTCAATTAATATTTATTATTTTACGTTATTTGGTTTAAAAATTCGCTTTATGTTCAATAATTTGCGATAGTAGGCTGTGTTTCATACGTTTAGGAGGCTTTATGCAAACCGCGTCCCTGAGTACGACCGCCTATCAAACCCGACAGCAGTCGGTTCAAATCGACGGTGAACGGCTGTTGACGATTCAATCACTCTTAGATCAACAGCAGTTTTACGATCCCGATCAAAAAGCAGAGCGTTTAGGCATTTGCTCTGCCGCCTGGCCCTTGTTTGGGCTATTGTGGCCCTCCAGCATTCAGCTGGCCTTAAAAATCATCAAGCGGCCCATCTGCCCCAACAGTAAAATCTTGGAAATTGGCTGCGGCTTAGGCATCGCCAGCCTTACTGCCCAGCTATTGGGCCATGACATCACGGCCAGCGACCGCCATCCTTTGGCCGGTCAGTTTTTGAACGTCAACGCCGAGCTGAATCACTTACCCCGTATTCGGTTTAAGCATGGCCAGTGGGGCGATGTGCCCAAACCTAGCCTAGTCGACACCAATGCGCCTATCCTCACCGGCCATTATGACCATATTATGGCCAGCGATGTGCTGTATGAGCCGGGCAGCGCCGTTAAAGTGGCCGACTTTATTCAGCAATTTGCCGCACCGAACTGTACCGTATGGGTGGTTGACCCTAATCGTGGCTATCACAACCAGCTCACCCGTGCCATGACCGATCATGGCTTTGATCTTGAGGAGCACATTCGCCTAACGGAGCCTGTGAATCAGCAGCCCTATCGTGGTCGACTGTTGGTATACGGTCGCGCAGCTAGCGTGTAGCGGCTTTAAACTTCGTGTGGGTTCAGGCGGGCATTGTCTTCTTGGCCTAAGTCTACCAAACGACGTAAATGAGTCATGTAGTTATTTACGTCTAGGCCTTGACCATGCTTTTGTGCCTGCCAAATGGTTTCCACTAACGCATCCATCATCGCGTGCTCAGCCTGATGCCAGTCGCCATACTTTTGTAATAATTTTTGATAAATATCGGCAATGCCAAACGGCTGGTCGATGCCTACCTGTTCTTTCAGCGACAGATGCAAAGACATGTGTAAAAACGGATTGGTTTCCCCATTTTCCGGCAGCCATTGGTAATCCACGTAATCATCTATTTTTTCTAAATAAACGTGGTATTCGGGGTGGGCCAGGATGATCTCCAAAATACGTGTTTGGAGCGCATCAAGGTGTGGGGCAAAGCGGCTGGCCCAAACGTTGGCAAAAAATTGGCGGGCTTCGTGGGAATTGATGTCAAACATGGGGCACAAACGTCCTAATGGGTTAAGAGCATGTAGAAGATTATAAGCCAAATCGACCCACCTTGCCCGTGGCTTTTATGATAGTGCTGGTAAAAAAGCCCGTAAACGCTTACAATAGAGGCCTACAGTACTTTTTCTGGGGGCGATCTTGGTTTCGACAGGGGTTGCAAAGCAGAAGAGGGCATACCGGGGTCTCAGATGCCCGTAAAACACTGAATACATATAGTCGCAAACGACGAAACTTACGCTCTAGCCGCTTAAGGCTAGACGTTGCAGCGGTTGGCCAATGGGCCGTGTGAAGTCAAATTCACCGCAACGTTATTTTACATTGGCTGGTTCTAAGCTGGGTTACTTAGCTTAGAATAAGACTTAAGGTAACTGGTTCAAACCAAGCCTGTCTTGTTGGCGTGTTTTGGACGAGAAGCAGTAAATGAATAAGACTAAGTATGTAGAACTCTCTGTAGAGGACTTTTGGACGCGGGTTCGATCCCCGCCGCCTCCACCAAATATCCAATCGTTAAGACTTATTAACGACCTAAGAAGCCCGATAAAACCTTGGTTTTTCGGGTTTTTTTTACGTCTTATCTCTTTTTTGTGCTCAATGAAACTTGTTGACTCTCAATAATGATGGCGGTATTTTAGCGGTAGTGGAGGGTGAGTTTGCCGGTATTTTTGTGATTGGACAAAGCTACCGCCAAAATTTCCTCAACAACATACCGCTAAAAAATCATGTCAAAGCTCATAAAGCCTTTATCTGTAAGGGATGTAGCGAACGCGAAACCGGCCGAAAGGCTGTATAAGCTCGGTGATGGTTATGGCTTAGCCCTTTGGGTATCGCCGAATGGTCGTAAAGTTTGGCGTTTTGAATACACCCGTAAAGATAAGAAAAAAGATACCCTCACTATTGGCCGTTATCCTGAAATCAGTCTCGCTGATGCCCGTAAAAAACGCACAGAATACCGAATCTTGCTGGCCCATGGCCAAGATCCTAAATATCGCCTCGAAGGCGACAACATTAGCTTTGAAACGGTGACGGCTATGTGGCTGGAGCGTAAGCAAACCCAGGTCACACCGCGGTATTTTGAGCGCATCCAAAATAATTTAAAACTCAACATACCGTCACGTTTTAATGGTAGGACCATCACCAAGATTAAGGCCGAAGATGTAGTGGCAGTATTGGGAGTGATTGAACAGCGTGGTGCTCATGAACAGGTGAATCGGCTGAAGCAAATCATGCGCCCAAGAGCCGCTGGCCGAGAACTTTGACCAAACCGACACCATCGAGGTGATTTAATGGACCAGACTCGCATCGCACCCACCACCGAACTCATCACCTTTGGCCAAGAAGAGATCATCAATCAGCATGAATGGCTGGATTATCTGTCCGCCTATGACAACGGCCATTATTTTGAGTATCCCGTGAATCTCAACGACGTGCTCAAGCTGATGGCCATCGGCATCCACCACGGCTCAGCACTTCGGGCCAAGGTCAATATTTTGTCCAGCACCTTTGTGGAAACGCCACTGCTGAAGCGAGCCGAATTCAAAAAATTTGCCCACAACTACGTGGTCACCGGCAACGGCTATCTGGAAATCCGCCACAACGTCTTACAGCAGCCCCTCACCATTGTGAACCGCCTCAGCCTGTACATGCGCCGTCACAGCAACCTCAACGACTTCGTCTACCTGCGCCAAAACCACAGCGAACATGAAACTCTGGTAGGCCAAAACGTCATCCACGTCATGGAAGACGACCTCAGCCAAGAGGTCTACGGCGTGCCTTCGTATCTGGCCGCCATGCATTCCATCCAGCTCAACCACTCGGCCACGCTGTTTCGGCGCCGCTACTACGACAACGGTTCTCACGCCGGCTTTATCCTCTACGCCAACGGCTAATTCAACCAAGACGACTGGGACGAGCTCAAGCAAAACCTCAGAAACGCCAAAGGCGCGGGCAATTTCAAAAACATCTTATTGCGCGCCAATGCCGGCGCAGACGGAGGCATCAAGCTGATCCCCATCTCCGAAGTCGCCGCCAAAGATGAATTCCTCAACATCAAACGCCTCAGAGCCAATGACCAGCTGGTCATCCATCGCGTGCCCCCACAACTCATGAGCATCATGCCCGAGGCTCGCAGCGGCTTCGGCGACGCTGGCAAGGCGGCCGAGATCTTCGCCGCCAACGAGGTCAGGCCGATACAGCAGCATTTTGAGAGCTTTAATGAAGTGACGGGCTTAGAGGTGTTTAGGTTTAAAGAGTATGAGATCAGCAGCCAGAAGCGTGGCCGAAAATGATTGAATGGGGGGGTTGATGATTGTGGAGCGATAGAGTAGGACCCAGAAGTCACCAGCTTTGATTAAAAAAGCCAGCCTAAGCGGCTGGCTTTTGTTTTGCCTAAAAGTAAGGTGCTGATACCGGTTCATCACCACGCGTCACATGGAGAGCAATACAGATCTGAAGCGTAGTCGCCCTAAATAATTGTTGAGCGTTTGGTGACAAGCGACATATTTGATTCAAACGCCTATTCACTTCCCGCACCCTAAAAACGGAATTGTCCCTCCCGCCCTCGATGTCCTCAGAATAGGGTTTTCTTATGCAAGTTATAACAATGGCTTCGGCCTTATGTGTTATGGACCTGGTGGGTATTTAAAGTGAATAGAAAACTACGTATTATTATGCAAAGGTGGGTGTTTTTATGTGAAAGAATGTATAAGTTATATTTATATATTTTTATCATGTAAACTCTATTTATTATGAGTGCTTAAATAAATTATCCATTTAAATTTAAAGAGGAATGCTACTGTGTCACATGATATTAATAGATTAACACTTTATGCTTTGATCGGTGGTGTTGAGTCGGATTTGAGAAACCTTATTAATAATTATTTATCAACGAGTGTTGATAAAATTAAGCCTAAGTTAAGGGAGCTTGCTGAAAAAAGGCTTGTTAAAGATTTAGGCTTTAAATTAGACGATCTAGAAATGAAAGATCTTGTTGATTACTTTGATATGTCAGATACTTATCAGTTTATTAATGAAAATTTTTCAGAGTTACCTGATGATGTTGGTTCGTACATAAAAAGCTTAACTCATAGGTTACAAGAAGTTGTTCCTGTTAGAAATCGAGTAATGCATATACGGCCCCTCAATGTTGAAGATTTTGAGATAGTAACTACTTTCTGTAAGGATATTGTATCTCAAAATAGAGATATATGGCGTGAAGTTGAGGATGTACTAAATAAACTAAGTGACAATTCAAGTTATGTTCTTACCTTAGAAATTATAAAATACGACAGCGAAGATATAAGCCATAATTTACCATTACCTGATTTTGATGAGACAGGATTAATTGGGCGGAAGAAAGAAGTCGAAGAAATTAAAAAGAAATGTATCAGAGGTGCATTTCCAGTAATTTCCTTAATTGGAGAGGGGGGTATAGGAAAGACGGCTGTAGCCTTACAAGTTGCTTATGACTTATTAGAGGATCCTAATTCACCTTTTGAAGCTATTATTTGGGTTTCTTCAAAAACAACACAAATTACAGTGAATGAAATTATAGATATAAAAGGTGCAATCTCAGATTCTATTGGTGTTATTAATGCAATTTCAACACAGATTCAAGATGGTTCTAAGGATAGTGCAAAAAATCTTAATGACCGAGTAGAAGAAATACATGATTACTTATCGGAATACAAAGTTTTGTTATTTATAGATAATTTGGAGACTATTTTAGACGACAACGTTCGGATGTTCATTGATGGACTTCCTATGGGTAGTAAAGTTGTTCTTACATCAAGAATTGGTATGGGGGCGTATGACTCACCTATCATGCTTAAAGGCATGGAGCCGAAATATGCTACTCAGCTTCTAAGAACTGTAGCCAAACTTAGAGGTGTTGAGAGCTTATCAAATCAAAACCAAGATATATTACTTAAGTATGTAAATAGGATGTATTGTAATCCAAGTTTCATTAAGTGGTTTGTCAACTGTGTACAAGCTGGAATTATGCCTGAATTAGTACTACAGAAAAGTTCTGAGTTGTTTTTGGAATTCTGTATGTCTAATGTATATAATTATTTGTCAGAAAATGCTAAGTTAGTACTATCCGCAATGGTTTGTGCACCCGGATATGTGGATATCCCTGAATTAGACTTTTTAACCGAATTTGGAGCATTAAAGCTGCAAAAAACAATACAAGAGTTAATGGCAACAAATATGCTTTCTCAGACCTCTGAAGTTAAGGGAGCAAGTATAAAAACTATATACCAGCTTTCTGAGCTAAGTAGAAGTTACCTAAATAAACATCATAAGCCTTCCCCTAAATTACAATCATCAATTCTTGCGAAGAAAAAGCAATTAAGCTCAACGTATGAAAGACAAAGGGCATTTGAGGGGCTTAATAAGTATGAATATAAACATATAACATTACGAAATAAAAGAGACAGGGTGATTGCTAAAAGATTGCAAGAAATCTTATCTTTAATTGATAAAGAACATTATGATAAGGCTTTTGATGAGCTTGATCAGTGTCGAATTTTAGCTCCAGATTATTTTGAAGTTGCTAGAGTTGCAGCTTACTATTATGAGAAACAAGGGGATATTCATAGTGCTAAAGAGAATTATGAATTGTCAATAAAACTATACCCTAATGTATCACAGTTACACTTCTGGTATGGCTATTTTCTATTAGAAAAAGAGGGTGCGGAAGAGGCTGTTCCTGAGTTTATTGAGGCTAAGGCATTAGATCCAGAAAGTGCTATAGTGAATATTTATTTAGCTAGGGCGTATCTTTTTCAACATGAGTTTGAATTGTCGAAGGGCATTCTTATTGAAATTAAAGATTTGATTAAAAATGCCAGTCTTAAACTTCAAAAAATGTTTTTTGATATTAATATACAAATATTATATAGAAGTGCGGATAAACTTGCTTCGGCTAATGATTTTTTAGGCTCTTTAGTTATGCTAGAACAAATGTCGGAAGAGTTTGATAGATTACATAAACGATTTAAAGATACATATATGCGACGTAAATTATTGAAATGTAATTTCACAGTGCATAGAATTGCTAATGGAATATCTAAGAGTGAATTAAAAAGGGTTGATGTGTTGAGATTATGGTTGATTAAAAACTCACCCTCTATATAGCTAATTGTTTTAGTAGTAATAGGGTTCGCATGGTCGTTTGAGATTGGGTAAAGCTATACCTCGTGGTACAAGAGGGTTTTTATATGGATAGTTTTATGTCATTGAAATCATAGAGAGATCGCCTCAAGTGGCCTTTCTATGATTATTTATCTAATTTTTAGATGTTTTTAAGGTGATCCCCTTAAAAATAAATGTATTCTTAATATATAATTTCTTCATAGATTTCAGTTTCCCATAATATCTGGGCGATTTATTTATTAATAATTTTATATTAAATAATTTATCATTCCACAAGGTGAGGTAGACTTAATGCCTCATAAAAATCAGCGCCTAACCCAAATTGTTCTAATGCTTCCTCATCTCTTTCAGAAAAAATACTTCCCACAGCAAAAGTATTAGGTATATTTTTTTTTCTAAAATTTTCTATACTTTTTTCTGAACATTCGTCTAAACAATAGCCAATTTCCGAAAAAGAATCTATTTTCTTATATTCAACTCCAGTCGGTTGAAAAGATAAATAAATATTTCGATATTCTGAAGGAAATCCCAGATAATGGTGCTCCGCATACTCATAGAACTTTGACGATAAGGCTGAGTACATAAATTCACTAGGCCCATATTCAAAAAAAGTTTTGTTACCAAGCCTAGTATTCAAATATGGGATTTGGGGTTTGAAACCAGTACTTCTACTAGTTACAGAATATAGTATAACAGTGCCATCTTGATCATAAATTACCTGTAAATAAAAATTTTCAAACACATAAATACTAGCTTTTAAGTTTCTTTTCTCAGAGGAAATTTCTTTAACAGGTATGCCAAAAATTGATTCGACATAGCGAATAGATGTACCTACATACATTTTATCTAAATGATCTACAGCTTTTTTTTGTAAAAATGATGTTTCTATATTTTTATAAGTATCCCAAAAAACATTTATCCCTGATAGAGTATGGAGCAAGTATAGAAAAAAAACTGCGACAATACTATTTGAAAGTATCCTTTTTAAGGAACTAATTAAAAAAACACGAATTTTTTTAAATAAAGATAAAAGCATATACATACTAAATTAGCCTCAATGTATCAGAATACAAAAAATTTAAAACAAAATCTAAATTAGGTAGTTTACTAGGAAGTAGTAAATCTAAAGTTTATGGAATAATTTTTAAATGTAGGTCTATTTTATAAAAGTTGACTTTATATTAAACATTTAATTAATTTTTTATATGAATAAACTTTTATATTAGTAATATTAACGAATTTTTAATATATGTTGTTTTAATATTGTTGCTTATTATATGGTTATTATTAATTTTTTATATAATAAAAAGTAAATAGTTATTATGAGTGGAGATATTATCTACCAGAATTACTGCTTTTATAATAACGGTATAAATAGCGGTAAAGCTATAGTTTTTTGCTTAATTGTTTGATATTTATAAGTTAAATTTTTCTTTCGATCCCCGCCGCCTCCACCAAACACTCTTTTCAGCAGTACGCTGAAACATCTAAAAGCCTTAAATCTTAACGGATTTAAGGCTTTTTTATCGTGAGCATAGACTGATCGGTAACCGATGATTTCGATGCAAACAAAAGTATGTATGCCCATATCGCGTTCAATAGAAGCGCTCTAGCGGTTATAAGGTCCTGTAATCGAAAAGGTGTCGCTGCTGTCATCATAGTTCACCCAGAATAGCCCATCAAAGTGATTCAGCTTTTTGGCTTTAAACCCACCGCCAAGACGAGACGAGGTGCGTGAGGATAGGAAATCAAACTGAGCTACGGTACCGTCTTTATAGTAGAGCCAAACGGTATAGGGCCTTGCTGGCTTGGTGGCCAATAACATTTGCGTGCGTTGATCGCTGCTCATGGTCATGTGCTGCGCTTGAAAACCCAAGCCAGTTATTTTGCCTTCGTAGACATATTTATAACCATAAGCGGGCTTGTCAGTGAGTTTAAAGCGCGCGTAGCTTGCCGCTGAGGTTAAGCCTAATTTATGCGGGCTTTTACTGTACCCCATAATGATGATGTGGCCATTGGGTAGGTTCAATACATGGCTGACTGGCCGCGTGTGTTCGCTGACGGGGTTGGTCATGATTTTTTCAAAGGCTTCGAATGAAGCATAGTCTCTGCTGGGCGCGTGCATGGGCTTGTCATCATACTGTGTGACGTAGATGTCATTGGCGATTTTTTGAGTGAGCGTTTTGGATGGGTAAAGGGCTTTCCAGCGCACGTTGCTGGCGCATCCTGCGGTGGCAAGAATTAAGCAGGAAACGAGACAATAGGTTAAGGTTTTTGCGTTCATAGACAGCCTAACTAAAGAATTCTTAATTATGCTACCACGTCCGCAGGCAACCTGCTTTGACCGTCCATCGTTAAGATTTAGTGAGCGTTGGGGTAAGAAGAATGGGCCAGCGCACGATGGCTTGGCAAAGAGTAGGGGTAAAAGCAAGACAGCCTGTTAGGGCTGTCTTGGTCTGTGGTGCCATGCCATTTTTGAGCCGGATGATTCGGCCTAAAAATGCTTTGGTCGGGGCTTATTCAAGGCTGTTTACGTCTAGATGTTTGGTTTCGCAGTAATAACCTTGGCCGCCGACAGACACGGTTGTGATGTTCTGTTGGTCGTTGGTGATGAGTGCGACCTTTATTTCAGAAGGCGAGGCTAAGGTTTCTCCTTGCTCAAAGACATAGCGCATTTGCTGTGGGCGTTGCTGCTGTTGCAGATAGCAGGCGAGGGCGCCGTTTGAGGTGCCGGTGGCAGCCTCTTCGTTGATGTCGTAGCGTGGGGCAAAGTTGCGGCAGATGATTCTGTCGCCGTTAAAGGCGTATAGGTGCATGCCGACCACGTCATGCTGTTGGCTGATGCGCTTTATGTGTTCAAAATCGGGCCGTAATGCCTGTAGTTGGGCTTCGCTTTTGATCGGGATTAAAATGTCTTTTAAGCCCGTTGACACAATTTGGATGGGAAGCGTGCTGTCTATGGCTTCGGTGTCAAAGCAGTCGCTGAATGTTTGGGTTGGGATGATGTCGTAGAAGGTGGGTGGGTTTTGTTCCATGAAGAACCCTCCATCCTCTTCGGTCACCGTTAATACGCCGCTGTTGGTTTCAATGGTGTGGCAGTCGCCGGATAGTTTGTTTAAATACTTCAGAATCGTGAAGGCGCCGATGGTGGCGTGGCCGCATAAGTCCACTTCTTCTTTTGGGGTGAAGTAGGTTAATTGATAATCGGCTACTTTAGATGTGGAGATAAAAGCGGTTTCCGCATAGCCTAACCGTTTGGCGATGGCCATTTTCTGTGCGCGCGTCAATGTTTCTTCATTTAAGACGACGCCGGCTTTGTTTCCGCCTTGATGATTTTTACTAAAAGCACTGGCAACATAAATGCTTATATCCATTAGGAATACCGATTTTATTGAGGGTTGAAAATTATAGCATGGGTGGCATGGCCAGTCGGTGGCGCCGATTATTTGGTTGAAGATGTATTGTGTGGGATTACTTGGGAAAGTGGGGCGTTTCTGGCACGTTGAACGCTTGTGTCAACGCTGGTAGGGGCAGGTTAGATTCTTGTATGATTAAATAATGGTGAGGGTCAATGGCATTGATCGTTGATGTTGATGAAATAAGGCGTATATAGGATAGGCATACATGAAGAGAATCGGATGGCTAGGGATATTGCTATTGATGATGGGTGGCGGGGCTTGGGCGAATGACCAGAGTGAGGCCAAATTAACGGCTATTAAAAAGATGTATCAACAAGATCTAAAAAAACAGAATGGTTTGGCGACCTTAGCGCACTTTGCAGGTGCTGATCTGAAAAAAGCATTAAAAAAACAAGATGCCTTTGGAGCGAAATATGGCGAGCTCTGCGGCTTAGATTATGATGTTTTATGGCAATCTCAAGATCCAGATTATGCGGAGCCGTTGCAGTATGCCTTAACCCGTAAGGGGCAGGTGAAAGTGAGCATTGGGCAGCCTGAGCAGGCGCAGGTGACGTATGCTTTGAGCTGCGAGGCAGATCGTTGTCAGATCACCGACGTATTCAGCAACGGAGGCTCTGTGGTGAAGATGATTAACCGAACATGTCGATAATGCTACGCTCTGGCAAGAGGCGTTGATTGTTTTCAGGGCATTGAGACCATATGCCTCAAGCGTGCGCAGAGGGTGAGGCTTTTCGGTTTGTGCCTGCCATCTTGCTGCCTAAAGCTGCGTATAGTAGGTGTTCGGGCGGCTGGTTTACTTGAATCCTCTGGCTATTGGCCCCATCTGGCTTGGATTCACTTATTCAATCCGTTTCTCTCTAAAGGAGACAGTACATGCCCCACCAATTGATTAATCCCGACACGGTATTTAATAGTCGTCAGTATGGCTTTAGCCAGGCCGTTTTGGCTAGCGGCAGCCGGCAGTTGTTTTTATCTGGGCAGGTTGCGGTTGACGCACAAGAACAAACGGTTGCTGGCGACATGAAGGCGCAAACGCTTGCCTGCTTGGCCAATATTGAGCGGGTTTTACAGGCCGCTCAAGCACATAAAGAACAGGTCACCATGTTGCGCATTTATATCAAGGAAAGCGCCAGTAGCGCTGAAGAGCAACTGCACATTACCGAAGCGCTACAGGCGTATTTTGGTGATCATGCGCCTGCCTCCTCATGGATTGTGGTGACAGGCTTATCTTTACCTGAATGGTTGATTGAGATTGAAGCGCAGGCGGTCATCCCTGCTTAATGTCTACGAGCACTAATGACGGGATAATAGGTGAGGCCTGCTTTTGGCGCCTGTGACATTAATGAGGCGCCGAAAACGTCAGAATCGCCAATAGAGCCAGTGAGGCGACAGCCACCAATAAGAGCAGACCTGATTTTTTCATCGCTGGCTGTAATTTGAGTCGGCGCTCAACTGGGGTCATAGGGTGTTGTTTGTGCTCTGCCGCCACGCGGCGTCGGCCGGAGAGGGCGATGGCTAAAGAAAAGACGATGCAGGCAAAGAATAAGAATGCCAAGATGGGGACGATGACGATTTCCATAATAAGCTCCCGTGTTTTGATTATAAGTCGTTCTTATCTATGAGTGTATTCTAAAACCTTCGTTGTGTGAAATTTAAAATGAATATTTTGTGGTTTGCGGCTGTGCTGAGGCCAAACGGCCTCAGCCGGCGTGGAGCCAGCTGAGGCCAAACGGCCTCAGCCGGCGTGGAGCCAGCTGAGGCCGAAAAAACGCATCATGAGGCTTTAGAAATAGCGTTTTTTGTGGAAGATGTAGGCGACAAAGGCGCTGACGATCACCATGCTGGTGATGACGGCGCTGAACGCATGCGGTTCATCTTGATAAGGCAGCGGCACGTTCATGCCGTAAATGCTGGCAATAAGGGTGGGAATGGACAGCACGATGGTGATGGCGGTGAGCAGCTTCACGACGTGGCTGACGTTGTTTTGAATGATGTTGCCATAGGCGTCCATAACGTTATTCAGATTCAATTGGCTGATCTCGGTGACGGCTGAAACCTGCTGCAGCTCGACCACGGTATCGTCATACAGCGCTCGTTCGGCGTCGTTCATGCTCAATAAAGCATCGGCGTCTATTTGCTGCAGAAGATGACGCAGCTGTTTCAGCGAGGTGGCCATGTACAATAGGCTTTCGTTTAAGTACAGCAGCGTGTACAGCTCTTGGTTGCGGTAAGAATTGGCTAGCTCTTGTTCTGCCTGTTGAATGGCTGCTTCAACCACCTTCATAAAGCCGATAAAGGCATGGGCGGTTTGATTCAGCACGGTGAGGGCATTGTGGCTGCGGTTGGCTTGGTTAATTAAAATGTTATGCTGAATTAAAAAGCCACGATTGAAGAAACAGTCGGCCTGGCACACGGTGATGAGGTGCTGTTCGCTGAAAATAATGGCTAAGGGCATGGTGCGGTATTTGACATCGTCAAAGCTGTGTTCAACGGCTGAGTCGTTGAGGGGAACATGCACCAATAATAAGGTGTGTTGGCCATGGGTTTCTAAGCGTGGGCGTTCGTCTGGATTTTGTGCTGCGGTTAAAAATGCCAGCGGCACGTTTAACGTGCTGGCCACGGTTTTGAGTTCCTGGGCGTTGGGCGCCTGTAGCTGTATCCAGCTATTGGGGGTGATTTGCGCTACTTTTTGAAATTCGCCGGCGTGGGCGTTGTGATAAACAGTCATCATTTTATTACCTCTTTATTCTTTTCTATCTGGACCGATGCGTCGGTTTCCATTACATGCGTAAGTATTTTTTCTTGTAGAACAGCACCAGTAGGCCTGCACTGAGGGCTACCATAGCGATGCTGATGACGACGGTGGAGATCCACTCTTCTTCGTAGGGCAGGGCCACGTTCATGGAGAAAATACTGCCGATCATGGTGGGAATGACCATGATGATGGCTAAAGTGGTTAATACTTTCAGCACGGAGTTCAAGTTGTTGTGAATAATGGCGGCGTAAGCGTCCATCAGGTTGCTGAGACTCTCACGGCGCATTTCGGTGAGCGCCGCGGTTTGGGCAATGTCGTTGGCAATGGCCTCTAGGCGTTTTTGTTCATCTGCGTGAATCTTGACGTCGCGGCCGTCCATCAGACGTCGATACAAAATGGCCATGGCGCTGAGTGAGGTCGAAAAATACACCAAACTTTTATTCAAATTGATGAGGCTAAAGAGCTCTTTGTTTTGATAAGACGTTTTGAGCTTTTTCTGTAGGCGGCCCACTTCGGCATTGATGTGGCCTAAGTGGTCGTGATACGACTCGGCGATGGCTTTGAACAACAGCAGACTGAGCCGTGTTTTCATGTGGCTGTGAAAAGCCCCTTGCTTACCGGCCAGTAAGTCAGCCAATAAGGGTACTTCTTCTTTGGCGACAATGATGACATGGTCGGGCGCATGAATGATGCCGATGGGGAGGGTACGATAAGGAACCTCTTTGGCTAAATCAGCCTGTTGGACCGGTACGGGCACATTGAGGATGATCAACAGATTGTCTTGGTTTTTTTCAATGCGGGGGCGTTCATTGGGGTCTAGGGCACTGTTAAAAAAGTCATGGGGTACGTTCAGTGCGTTCGCAATGCGGTCTACTTCGGCCGTGGTGGGGTTGATGAGCGACACGATGGCGTTGTGGCTTAGGTCTGGGCCCAGAACCAATTGGCCTTGAGCGTTGCTGGTGTGAATGGTTAACATATGATTCTCCTACACGGCTTAAAGGATGCTGCGGGCTTTGAACGCACGCGTGATGAGGCTGGCAACGACGATGCCAATAACGGCCAATAGGGCCAAGATGTACGGTTCGTCTTGTAGCGGCAAGGGGGTATTCATGCCATACAGGCCGGCGATGCCCATGGGCACAGCCATGATGATCACGTAGATCGACAGGTATTGAACCACTAGGCTGAGATTGTTCTCAATCGCAGCAGAATAGGCGTCCATCAGGTTGCGCAGATTGGCGCTGTGGGTGGCGGCAATGGCGTGGGCCTGTTCGGTCGCGACCTTCACATCCAACAGCGTATTGTGCGTGTTCGATGAGGATGGCAGGGGTGATTGAGCGCACAGTCCGTTCAGCACCTGTACGTTACTGGCCAAAGAGTTGGCGAACCCAATCAGGCTTTTATTGTGATTGAGTAGCTTAAACACCTGGCGATTTTTAATCGACTTTTGTAGCTCTTGCTCGACGGTGGTGATCATTTTTTCAACTTTGTTTAACGCGTTAAAAAAATACTCGGCACCGGCAGCCAACAGCTGGGCGACGAGGCGGGCGGGCTCTGTCGCGACGCTTTGACCGACCACATCGTGGAATGCCTGGCTGTCTTGTTGGCACACAGTCAGCACCAGCTGGTCTTTGACGATGATGCTCATGGGCATCACGGCAAAGGGCGCGCGTTCTGTGGCCGCCAGCGGCAGCGGTAGATGAGTGAGCACAAGGTGGGCTTGGTTTTTACTGACGATGCGCGGCCTCGCCGTTGGGTCTAAGCTTGCTTGAATCAGCTCGGTCGCAATTTGGCATTGCTGTGCGACTTGATGGATTTCTTCCTTGCTGGGATTGATGAGTTTGAGCCAGCCATGGGTGGGCAAGGTTGTTTGAACCGATTGCCAGCCGTGTTGGGGATGATAAATTTGTAACATGTGAAACACCTTCCTATAACCGTTATTTTGTTTGCCGATGCCTTGAGCACCTACAAACCAGCCTGATTCCACCAGCGATTGATCATGTAGGCATAATCAATCGCCAATAAAAAAGCACGCCTCCAAAGAATGGGGGCGTGCGTAGGCATCACCGTTATCGGTCGATGCTGATGCCACACTGATGCCGTGTGCGCTTAAATAGCGCGCACGCAGCGTCCAGTGCGAATTCCCCCAAATCATTGAGTTTTAGCACTGTACGGCATAAGCAGTGACGATGAATTGTCGCTAGCTACGTTATAAACCACCTTATGTCGATGGTTTCTGTTCAAACCCGTTGGCGTCTTTGGACGTTTCTGGGCAGTAGCCTATCTCCGTACAGGAGCCTCACCTAACGAGGTTATGTCTGCAATTTGTCGGGCCATTATAGTCGGCTTTTTTTAAAAAGCCAGCACTATTGTTTTTTGTTTATAAAAAATATTTAAAATATTAGCCTTTTAAATCAATATTTAAAATATTTGAAAAGATCGTTCGGCGTCGCTTGATGCCTTACGGGGTATGAAGATGGCCCTTATGGCGAGCCGAAAAGTAAGTGCATAAAGAACAGGCGTTAAAAAGACGTTGGCATGCGTTGTTTTTTGGTTGTTTTTAGGTTTTTTGAACCTGTTTGGGATGGTGTTGGCGGCTCAGTGGTCGGGGTATAATGATTTAAATTGATGATGGAAATGGATGTTTATGGATAAATTATTGTTGCTGTTTCGAACCGAATTAAGGGCCCTTTTAGCGGTGAATCATTCGGATCGCAAGTGGGATATGCCGTTAATTGCGGCCTTGGCTTCTGGTATCCCCTTACTGGTTGGGGTGTATTTTGGGCGCTTTGATTATGGTCTGATCGCCACCTTAGGTGGACTGGTGTTTTTGTATTTACCGCCGACGCCCGTATGGCATAAAATGATGATCATGATGGCGGTTTCATTTGGCATGATTTTATGCTTTACGGCAGGGCTTTTAAGCCAGTTTCTGATCGTATTTTCTCCGCTTGTGATAGGGGTGATGGCGCTATTGGTGACGTTTGTCACGCGCTATTATTCCATTGGGCCGCCGGGCAGTATTTTCTTGGTGATGGTTGGGGCGATGCCCATTTATATGCCGATTGAGATTGAAGCCTTGCCGACCTATGTTGGCTTATTGACTTTGGGCTGTGTGCTGTCGTGCGTGCTGGCTTTTTTATACAGTATGGCGACGATTCATGTGGCCAAACGGGCGCCCAAAAATACCAGTCCTCTGTTAATCAGTGGTTTGGCCGTGGATGAATTGATCATTGATGCTTTGATTGTCGGTGTGTTTACGGGTCTGTCGCTGTGGCTGGCCCAAAGCTTAGGCATGCTGCGGCCTTATTGGGTGCCCATCAGCTGTTTGGCCATCTTGCAGGGCATGAATTTTCAGGCCATTTGGCATAAGCAAATACACCGCATCATTGGCACGATGTTGGGCCTAGTTTTGGCCTGGTGTCTCTTAAAAATTTCGTTTCAGCCTTGGCAGATCGCCATTATGATGATGGCGCTGACCTTTACCATTGAAATGGTGGTGGTGCGCCATTACACCACGGCGGCGATCTTTTTTACCCCTTTAACCATCTTTTTAGCCGAAGCGGGCAGTAAGGGCACGATTCCGGTTAATAGCCTGATCGAGGCACGCTTTTGGGATACGGTATTGGGCAGCGTGATCGGCTGTGTTGCAGGCCTGTGTTTGTTTCATCAGCCGACGCGGCTGTGGTTAAAACGCCTGCTCGAGCGTTTTAAACTGGCCTAGAACATCTTTTTTAAATATTTAATTGTTGCATTTTATACAACATTTTCATAAAAAATGATCAATCAATTCAATAGCCCTTTTTTGTCATAAAATAAATAAGACTCATTTGCATTTAATCCATTGCTAAAAGAAACGACGCCTGAGTATGATGCTTTTTTTAAATGGGGTGACGAACGTGAATCGATATGGATTAATCAGCATAGGCTTGGCCTTGGGCGTTTTAGGCGGCTGTGCGTCGTTGACGACCGATAAGATGCAGCCGATCAAAGTGGAGGCTTTTGATGCGGAAGGGAACAGTATTAAGGGCGCTAAATGTGTATTAACCAACAGTGCGGGCACGTTTTACAGCGAAACCCCTAATATGGCTTATGTACGTAAAGCCGCAGGCGTTCTGATGGTGAAATGTACGCAGCTTAATACCGAGGCGGTTGCAGATGGGGTGCTGACCTCTCGGGTGGGTGGTGCAGTATTTGGCAACATTATTTTAGGGGGCGGCATTGGCGCCATCATTGATACAGCCAGCGGTGTGGCCTATAACTATCCTGAATGGATACAGTTGATGTTGAATCAAACCTTTTACTTTGACCGCAAGCACCATGAAGATGGTCAGCCGACTCCTGCGTATACTGAAGGCAATCAGGGTCAGAAAATACCGGTTGAACCTCGTCAGCCAGTGGCACAGCCTTTGGCCGTGAGCGTGACGGAGGTGCCTGAAGCCGTGGCTGCGCTGCCTAAATAAACTTGGGCACGATTTGTGCCCATTACCATCGTCCCGACCGCCTACCGAATGGAGTCCTCAGATGAAGCCTTTAATATTAAATCGCGTATGTCTACGCGACTTTGTTGCCGCTGATCGGCCCTATGTTTATGCTGGCCTGTCTCACCCAGAGGTGATCAAGCATTATGGCATTAGCTACGACAGCCTCGAGGCGACTCAGGCGCAAATGCAGTGGTTTCAGGATATTGTGGCTACCAAGAGCGGTTACTGGCTGGCAATTGAAACGCTGGAAACGCGGCAGTTTGTGGGCGCCATCGGCGTATCTGATCGGCATTTGGTGCATCGTAGTGCTGAGCTAGGCTATTGGCTATTGCCAGACTATTGGGGCCAAGGCCTAATGGCGGAGGCTTTACAAGGGTTTTTAGACTTTGCCTTTGGCCGTTTAGGCTTACACAACGTTCATGCGCTGGTTGAAGTGCCCAATCAGGCATCACGTCAGCTGTTGGTGAGGGCAGGCTTTACGCTAGAAGGCATTATGCGGGAGTGTGAGTGGAAGGACGATGGCTATATTTCTTTGTGCCGTTATGCTCTGCTGCGGCATGAGTTTTCTAGCGGGGAAGAAGTTGGCTCTGAGGATTAGGGGTTGTCTTTATTTATTGAGTTTTTTGGGGGTGGGGTGGGTTGGAATGGCCTCTAAGCCATGGTTTGTTGTATTGTTTCCTATGCTCTTTTTTACGTCTACAGTGTGGGCCCTTAAGCGTAGGGTGGGCCGTGACCCACGCGGGTTTTAAATGTGGACACGTAAGCACCTTAGGAGTGGTGGGTAGGCTACGCTTTACCCACCCTACGCGACGGTCAATAATTCATGGTTTGTCACCATATTGGGTGGTATCGCACCTAAAAAAATAAAAGGCCGTGGGGGTGTTGTCCCTCACGGCCTTTTCCTTTAGGTCTAAGCCTGAGCCTGAATCACCAAAACGTCGGTATTGAACGTGCCTTCTGGCTGGATGGCAAAGTAGTCCCGCACTTCTTTGCCCATGGCTTGCTGCAGAGCTAGGATGGCATCTTGCATGACTTTCGGGGTACGCATGCGCGTCACCCAAGATTGAAACTCAAGGGTGAGTTTTTGCGTGTGTTGCTGCTGTACATGTAGACCAGCCTCGCCCAATAACCGCGCCCATTCGGCGACGGAGTAATCGCGAACGTGGCTTGGGTCACGCAGCACTTCAACTGTTTGTAAATAAGTGTCTAGGAGCGGTAGACCAGGGGCGCACACGTCAATAAACACCACTTGACCACCGGGTTTTAAGACCCGCTTGATTTCTCTAAGCGCCTGGCCGACGTCTTGCCAATGGTGGGCTGAATAGCGGCTGAACACATAGTCAAACTGCGCATCGGCGAAGGGCAGCTGTTCGGCCAGGCCTTGACGCGTGGTGATGTTGCTGAGGCCTTTTTCTTGCGCGGCTTGGGCCACTACCGTGAGCATGTCGTTGGCTAAGTCATAAGCCGTTACCTGAGCCACGAGTGGCGCCACGTGAAAGCTGACGTGGCCGGCGCCGCAGCCTAGATCCAATACGTGGGCTTGAGGTTGATCGGCAACGATGCTTTGTAGGTGAGCAAATTCAGTGCCTTGGGCGTGTACGCTGCTGTTTAGATAAGCATTGGCCTGTTCACCAAATTGGCTGGTGACGACTTGGGTATGGTTTTTCATGAAACGTCCTGATGATGAAGCGCGCTGTGTGACTGCGCGCGGTTAGTCTTTCTTTTAGTTATAGCATGTTTAAACGTAAAGTGAAGTTAAGTCTGCCCAGTTCGGCCAGTTTGTCCGTTGATTGACGGTGTTTTTGTGTCGATGTGGCTGGCGTCGAGATCGGCGTGAATCATGATTGACGCATGATACACATAAAAATTCTTTGTCTTCAATCGGCTATGCAGTTATTGATTGGACATGCTCTTGTGTCTTCCATACCACGAAATAAAGCTAAATGAATTCAATCTATTTTAAATTATTGATTTAAATGAGCGTTAGCCTAAACTGATTATCGTCACCTGCCGTTTTCTGGCTCAGGCCTGGCTAGGCACAAGACGCTTACAATAATGACCTAATGGGAGAAACCTTATGTGTACTCGAACCCTTTTTGTTGGCGAACACCATATGGTGATCACCGGGCGCAATATGGATTGGAAGGAAGATATGTCGACCAATCTTTGGGCTTTTCCGGCGGGCTTACAGCGTGATGGTGGCGCTGATGAGCACACGCTGAAGTGGGTCTCAAAATACGGTAGCGTGGTGGCCTCGGCCTATGAATTATGCTGTACCGATGGCATGAATGAGAAAGGCTTGGTGGCCAGCCTGTTGTATTTGGCTGAGTCAGACTATGGCGAACCCACGCTTGGGCGCCCGCAGCTGGTGATTGGGGCATGGGCGCAATATGTATTGGATTTATTTGCTACCGTGGCGGAAGCGGTGACGGTGTTGGCGGCCGAACCTTTTCAGCTGGTGGCGCCGGATTTGCCCACGGGACAGCATACCACCCTACATTTGGCCATTTCTGACCCCAGCGGTGATTCAGCTATTTTCGAGTATATTGAAGGCCGTTTGAGCATTCATCATGGCAAGCAATATAAGGTGATGACCAATTCGCCAACCTACGACAAGCAGGTGGCCTTAAACGAGTATTGGGAAGGCATTGGCGGCTTGGCTTTTTTACCCGGTACTAACCGTGCTGCTGATCGTTTTGTCCGAGCCTCTTTTTTATTAAATGCGATCCCTAAAACCTTGGCACCTCAGTATCTGGGGGCGATTCCCAAGCAAAGCTTTGATCATCAGGCGATGGCCGAAGTATTGAGCCTACAGCGTGCGGTTAGCGTGCCTTTAGGCATCAGCACGCCGGAAGAGCCCAATATATCTTCTACAATTTGGCGCACGGTCAGCGACCAAAAAAACTTAGTCTATTATTTCGATTCGGCCACCAGCCCGAATACCTTTTGGGTGTCGTTGGGTAACCTAGATTTTAAACCGGGGGCTTCGGTACGGAAGCTACTGATTCAAAATGGTGAGATCTATGCGGGTGAAGCCGCGCCGCATTTTAAAGAAGCCCAAGCATTTTCGTTTTCAGTGCCGCCCACCGCATCAGCCTAGGGCCGTGGTTGGCCGTCTAAACCATAGTTTTGGCCATCGATGCTGATGCTTTCTAGGGTGAGGGCATAGTCTTCAAAGCCAAAAATAGCGGGCAGAAAGCCAACGTCGATGGCCAAGCCGTAGCTGCTGTTTTTTTGGTTGGGCAGGGTGATGAGCTGAATCGCCATCTCGCTACTGTCGCTACCCACTGAACGGATCACGCGGTCGCTTTTAAGGGTTTCCGGTTGCTGGGTTTTGACATCGCCTTTGCCGGTGGCCAGCTGAAACGGCGTCTTGATGATGCCTTGGTTGAGGCTGAGCTGCCAGGCTAAGCTAAACGGGTCAAAGGCTTGATCAATCATGGGGGTGACGGTAGGCGTGTCTTTGGTTTTTCCTTGGCGGATTTCGTGGCGCTGATGGTCAAATACGGTTTGGGCGTACACTTGGCCGTTACGAATGTCTTGAAACAGTACGGGCTGGAGCTGATTGTCGACGAGGGTGCCGCGGCTGCGTAAAGTCACTTGGCGAAAAGGAATATTGGCCGTTACGGTGATTTCGTATTGGTCTTGCTGGCGCTGTAGCTGCATAACGGTAGGGAATAGGCCGATATAGGTCAGGGTTGCTGATTGCTGTGGCACCAGCGTGGTGCGCTGGCTTGGCGGGGTGACGACCTCTACGTGCTCCACCACTTCAGTCCAAGCTGAGTTCATGGCAGGTTCTGTAGCAAGGGCTAGGCTGGCGCCTAGCGTGGCTAAGAGGCTGAAAAGGACCGGATGGTGTAAGGGTGGCATGGGCATACTCACGGTTGGGTTAGGGGTGAGACGGCAAAAAGCCTAAAAGGTTTAGCGGCTGGGCTGTAAAGATGAATTTATTTAATCATGATCCTTGATTTAATCCATTATTCTTGGGCGACTTAATCGTGTAGTGTATGGTTTAAACACTATTCATAATATCAGGATAAAGGACGTTTTATGACTACTAGCCCACAATTAATTTCCGTGCGTCGCGCTGTTTTAGGTGACGGTTTAAGCATTGATCGGGCCATTCCCAGCCGCGCTTTACGTAATATTGGCGCTTGGTGTTTTCTAGATCATTTGGGGCCGGTTCAGGTTAAGAAGGGGCAAGGGGGCATCGACGTGGGGCCACACCCCCATATTGGCCTCCAAACGTTTACTTGGATGATTAAAGGCCATATCTGGCACCAGGACAGTTTAGGCTTTAAACAGCTGATCGCGCCCAAGCAGGTTAACTTGATGACGTCGGGCGAAGGGATTGTGCACACGGAAGAGACGCCAGCCGACACTGGGGATGAGCTACTACACTCGGTGCAGCTGTGGATTGCGTTGCCAGAAGGGCATAAAGACATGGCCCCGGCGTTTGAACACTATCCCGAATTGCCACAGTTTCAGCACGACGGCGTCGACATGATTTTATTGGTGGGTGAACTATTAGGCCATGCCTCTCCGGTACGCCTCCATTCGGCGCTGCTGGCGACCGAGCTGTATGCGAGTGAGGCCAAAACAGTGCATCTGCCGCTACAGCCAGAATTTGAATATGGGGTGATGGTGTTGGAGGGGCAGGCGGATGTGGGTGAGGCTCATGGTTTGGACAACCAAACCTTGGCGTATTTTCCTGCTGGTGGCGAGGCTTTAACCCTGAGTTTGGCGGCCAACACGCGTGTCTTTGTGGTGGCGGGTGAGCCATTAAATCAATCGCCCTTATTGTGGTGGAATTTTGTCGCCGACGATCATGAAACCGTGGCTCAGGCTCGGGAGGATTGGGCCAGTGGGGCGCCTCGATTTGGTGAGGTAGTGGGCTATGATGGCCCCCGCATGAGTGCGCCAGAGCTGGTGGGCCGCATTAAGCGCAAATAAATTCACACACAAAAAAACCGCCCCAAGCTGATTGGCTGGGGCGGTTTTTTGACGCTTAGAGTAGGCTGTTAGAATTTTTCTTGAATGATGCGGTTGCGGCGAACAAAGAAATAGAACAAGGCCAGCATGATGAACCACAGTGGCGTAAAGGCCAGTGCTTCCATCGTGTCTTTTTCTAAGGTGAGTAGGTACAGTACGGCGGCAAAGAATGCCAATACCACCCAGCACATGGCCACGCCACCAGGCATTTTGTAAATAGATTGTTCATGCAGCTCGCGGCGCTGTTTGCGATACACAATGTAGGAAATCAAAATGATCGACCACACGAAGATAAACAAAATGGCAGAAATGGTGGTGACCACGGTGAACGCACCCATGATGCTCGGCATCATCGACAAAATACCGTAGGCGATGGCGATGCAGATGCATGAGAATATCAAGCCATTGGCTGGCACATGTAGGCTAGACAGCTTAGCAAACAGGGCTGGAGCGGCTTTTTTCTCGGCCAGGCCATACATCATGCGGCTGGTTGAAAACACGCCGCTGTTGGCCGATGAGGCGGCAGAGGTTAACACCACAAAGTTCACCAAGCTGGCGGCAAAAGGAATGCCGATCAGCACAAACATTTCCACAAAGGGGCTACGGTCTGCAGCCACTTGGTCCCAAGGCGTCACCGACATAATCACAATGAGGGACAAAACGTAGAAGAAAATAATCCGTACCGGAATCGAATTGATCGCTTTGGGTAAGGTTTTCATTGGGTTTTTGGTTTCAGCCGCAGTGGTGCCCACAAGCTCAATACCCACAAAGGCAAAAATCGCAATTTGGAAACCAGCAAAGAAGCCAATGGCGCCGTGTGGGAACATATTGCCATCATTCCAAATATGGCCTAGTGAGGCCACGCTGCCGCTTGGCGATTGGAAGTCGCTTAATACCATGTATAGGCCAGTAACGATCAAGGCCACAATGGCCACGATTTTGATGAGGGCAAACCAGAATTCCATTTCCCCAAACAGCTTCACTGCCACGAGGTTTAAGGCCAAGAATGACACCACGCAGATTAACACCGGTATCCACGGATTAAGCTCTGGCCACCAAAAGTGGGCATAGCCTGCAATGGCAATCACGTCGGCTACGCCAGTGACGACCCAGCACAGCCAATAGGTCCAGCCGGTAAAGTAGCCGGCCCAAGGACCTAATAGATCGGAAGAGAAGTCGATGAACGACTTGTACTTCAGGTTAGACAGCAGCAGCTCACCCATGGCGCGCATCACAAAAAACAGCATGAAGCCGATGATCATGTACACGAAAATAATAGATGGGCCGGCCAAACTAATGGTTTTGCCTGAGCCCATGAATAGACCAGTACCAATGGCACCGCCAATAGCAATGAGCTGTACGTGACGATTGTCGAGACCTCGTTTGAGGTCGTCTTGAGGGATTTCAGTAGACATTTTTTTCTCCGTTTAAAGGCCGCGGTTAGCAGCCAAATCACTCAACTGATAAAGCAAATCTTTGTTTGAATCATTTATTATTGAGTGTTCGGTAGCATAGATATAAATAATCAGGGCGACAACGTTTTTTTTTAAACAGAGGTTTGTTTTTGTAATTTTAAATTTTATACGGTTGATTTTAAATAATTTATTTTTAACGGGCGTAGAATATGGCTAAAATCAGCCATAAAAAGTGGATGATGATTCATTATGTAGGGGCTAGGCTTTTTTTCAGCAGTAAAATCGGCCAGTGCTTAAGTAATGCGGTTTTTTTATGCCTATGGTGTGATGGAATGTGTGGTGAATTGTTTCAGTCTGTCGCTGTTTGTGAGCGGCATGGTGAAGATCGAGCAAAGTTTTGATTTATGCTAAACTTTATCTTTCAAAGGTCTGTTTCTTACGGGTATCCAGCAGGCCTCATCAAGCATGGTTCTGAGCCCGATAGACGCTGCGTTCGCAGCTTGTACGCTATTTTACACAACAGGACTTTCATATGATCATACGTTTATCTAAGGCGCTGATGGTGTGCGCCATTGCTTTTTTCTCGACCTTAGTGGCCTTTGGCAACATCACTGACTACGACACTAATTTTGCTTTTGTACACCATGTGTTCGCGATGGACACTATTTTTCCAGATGCCCGCATCACCTATCGCGCCATCCATAATGACGTGATTCAAAATCTAGGCTATATCGGCATCATCTGTTTGGAAACCCTGACGGCCATTTTGTGCTGGATTGGGGGCATTAAGCTGCTTAAAAACCTGAAGCAGCCAGCTCAGGTATTTAACCAACAAAAAAACGTGGCCGTGGCCGGTCTAAGTTTGGGCTTCCTAACCTGGCAAGTGGCCTTTATGTCGGTCGGGGGCGAGTGGTTTGGCATGTGGATGTCGCAGCAATGGAACGGCGTACCGGATGCGTTTCGTTTTTTTGTGACTATTTTGCTGGTGTTGATTTATCTGGTTCAGCGTGATGTTGATGCCGAGGAAGCTGCTTGAATAGACGGTCGTGTTTTAAAAAGCCCAGACGGGCTTTTTTTGTTGCTTCATCAGTCGCCTAGGGGTTAGGATGAATGTATATTAATATACACAAAGACGAGGTGGTGATGAGGGAAGCTTTACGACAGCTGCTGGCGGAACTGGCCGCCTTTGGCAATAAAAATGATGAAAGCACCAGCGAACGTTGTTTAAAAATGTTGAACATCACGCCAGAAACCGGTTCGTTTTTGGCATTGCTGGTACAAAGCACGCAGGCGAAGCGGGTGTTGGAGATCGGCACGTCGAATGGATATTCGACTTTATGGCTAGCGGATTCGGTCCAGCGTTTAGAGGGCCAGGTGATCACGCTGGAGCGCAGTGATTACAAGGCCAAAATGGCGGCCGCAAACTTTAAGGCTTCAGGCTTACGCAATATCCAGCTGTTTACGGGGGATGCGGGTGTTTTTCTAGCCGATGAGGCGCACGAGCCGTTTGACCTGATTTTTTTAGACGCCAAGCGTGAGGATTATGTGGCTTGGTGGCCAGATTTACGGCGGCTGTTGCGTCCACAAGGGTTGCTGGTGGTGGACAATGCGCTGTCTCATCAAACCCAAATCCAGCCATTAGCCGATTTAATTGAGGCCGATCGAGGCTTTATGAGTAGCCTGGTGCCGATCGGTAAAGGTGAGCTGCTGGCGGTGAAAATAGCACCTGCTGAGGTTTAAAAAACCGCGCCTTAGGCGCGGTTTTTTTATGGAGCCATCTTAGGGCTGTGGCTTAAACGGCAGGGTATACACCGTATTGTGGTCAACGCGGCGGCGCTGCGGGTCTAGGTATTTCGGCTCTGGCTGATTGTCTGTGGTCCAGATTGAAAAGTCATCATCGTTAACCACCGCCAGCGTGTGGGCGTCCATGAGCCACATACCTTCTAGCTTATCGTGTGGATAATTCAAACTTTTGACCAAGTCAGCCACCAGGGTTTTTTGCACCGGTATCAGGCCTAGCTGAGCAAAGTCAGCCCAGTCGTGGTTGAGACGATATTGCTCTAAGGTTTGGCCTTGAATGAGGAGGCCTAGCTGCGGGTCGTGGCTGAAGACGTCATTAGCCTGAATGGCGTTGAGGTCAGTGGCCTGGCTTAAATCAATCTGATAAATGTGCTTCATGGTGTTCGGCTGCTTTAACGCAAACTGGCCGTCGCGTTCAATCACTAAAAACTGGCCGTTGGCTAAAGCCATAATGCCGGAATTTGAATTTTCAGCTAAGGCCTGTGGATATAAATACTGTTTGGTTTGGCCTGTTTTAAGGTCGACGCTGACGATGCGCGTGAGGTCGGAGCGATGCGCGGCTTTATTGGGGTTGGATAGGGCTGACTGCATGATGCCCACTAAGGTTTGTTGGTCTGGCGTGATGGTTAAGCCTTCCATGCCACGGTTAGGGCGACGGTTGGCCAGCTCGGCCGGTAGATTAAATTCTGCCCGAACGTCTTGTGAAAACGGATTGATGCGGCCGATTTCAACGCCATTGGCGTCAAAATGCACCATGTGCGGCCCGTATTCATCGCTGACCCAAAACGTGCCGTCTGTAAGCGCGGCTAAGCCTTCGCTGTCCAAGCCATCTGGGTCCCAGCGAATGGGATTGGTGTCGGGGTGATACGGTTTATCGGCGTCGACGGTGATGACGCTGCCGTCGAGGCGATAGGGAACTTCTAAGGTGCCGCCTATGCCTGGTGGGTTGGGTAAGCCACTAATGGGCTGGCCTTGGCGATTTTTTAAGGTAATGGTTTTGAGTAAAGCGATGTTTTGCTGGGCATCAATGGCAAAAAGGCCAATGCTGGGGGTAAAGTCGGGGGTTGGGAAAATCTTGCCTGCGCCGTGTTCACCCTTGGTGTCTAGATTAGGGCCGCGGTCGGTTAAGGCGTAAAACTGGCCAGCGATGCTGGGGTGGGCAGCGGCGTCAGAGCCAAAGCCACCGTGGTTAATGGTTAAAGGTGGGCCTTGGGTTGTGGTGAGGGTGGCCAAGATTTGGTAGGGTAGGATTTGGCCTTTAGGCGCGCTGGCGCAGGCGCTTAAAGCAAATAAAGTGGCTAAAGTAACGCTGAGCGTCAGGGCGTGAGGGCGCATGAGAGACCATGATCAGGAAGAAGAAGCCTGTAGTGTAAGCGCGAAATGTGACCAAATCATGACGCTACGGTCTGGGCGGCAGTCGGCGCTACAGCAGAGGGGGGAAGTCGCTTATAATGAGGGCATCGCGGCATATGGAATGAGCAGCATGAAACTATTACACACCTCTGACTGGCATTTGGGCCGTCAGTTTCACCAAGCTTCGCTATTGGCAGACCAGCGCCACGTACTCCAACAGATTGTGGCTTATATTGAGGCTTATCAGGTGAGCGCACTCTTGGTCAGCGGTGACATCTACGACCGATCAGTGCCACCGGCAGATGCCGTGGCGCTGTTGGATGAGGTGGTGAGCGAAGTATGCGGTCGCTTAAAAACGCCGCTGATTTTAATCTCAGGAAATCACGACAGTGCCGTGCGGCTGCGCTTTGGCGCCAGCCAGCTAAAAGCCTCTGGCTTACACATTCTGGGCGATTTGGCGCAGGTGACCGAACCAGTAGTGATCCAACAGGGCGAGCAAACGGTTCATGTGTACGGCGTGCCCTACCATACGCCGGAAGAAGTGCGTACAGAACTAGGGCTGTCGGTACGCACCTTTGATGAGGCGCATACGGCCCTAGTCGAGGCGATTGTGACGCAGATGCGGCCGGACGTGGCCAATGTGTGCATGAGTCACTGCTTTGTCAGCGGCGCGGCGGCTTCTGATTCAGAACGGCCTCTGGCCATCGGCGGTGCCGATCAAGTGGCGGCCGCGCCGATGTTGCCGTTTGATTATGTGGCCTTAGGCCATCTACATAGCCCTCAGGCCAAAGGTGCTGAGCACATACGCTATTCGGGCTCCTTATTAAAATACAGCTTTTCTGAGGTGGGTCAGAAAAAGGGCGTGACTTTGATCACGCTGGCCCAGCAACGCGTGGCTGAAATCACTCATTTACCCCTCACGCCCTTGCGTGACATGCGCATCATTGAAGGCACGCTGGCCGAAGTGAAGGCGCAAGGCGGCGTCGACCCCGCGGCGGATGACTATGTTTTGGTGCGCTTAACCGATCAGCAGGCCTTACTTGATGCGATGGCCCAGGTAAGGGCGGTATACCCTAATGTGTTGCATATGGAGCGGCTGGCTTTTAATCAAGAGCGGCCGGTGAATGTGAGCCAGCGGCAATTAAAAAAAGGCCCATTGGCGCTCTTTGATGATTTTTATCAGCAGGTTCAAGGCCAGCCATTGAGTGAGGCTCAGGCTGAGGCCATGACGGCGTTGGTGAGTGAGCTGACCACGAAAAATAAGGATTTGGCATGAGGCCTTTGGTTTTACAGATACAGGCTTTTGGGCCTTTTTCCGGCACCGAACGGGTAGATTTTAGGCTGCTGGGTGAGCATCCGCTGTTTTTAATTAACGGACCAACAGGGGCGGGTAAAAGTGCTTTACTCGACGCCATTTGCTTTGCTCTTTATGGCCAAACCACCGGCAATGAACGCGAAGGGGCACAAATGCGCTGCGATCTGGCACCAGAGCAGCTGCCCACGCAGGTGCAGCTAACATTCCAGCTCGGCGCTAAGCGCTATCGGATTGAGCGTATGCCGCAGCAGCAGCGGCCGAAAAGCCGTGGCGAGGGTTATACCGACCAGGCTGCCGAGGCCACGCTGTATGAGTGTGCCGATGATGGGGCAGAGCGCCTGATGACGAGCCGTAAAGTGACGGAGGCTAATGCGGCGATTGAAGAGCTACTTGGCTTGACGGCAGAGCAGTTTCGGCAGGTGATGATTTTACCGCAGGGGCAGTTTCGGGCCTTATTGCTGGCAGACTCCAAATCACGTGAACAGATTTTTAGCCGTTTGTTTCAAACCCAAATTTATCAGCGTATCGAAGAGGCGCTTAAGCAAAAAGCCAGCGGCATTCAACAAGCCAAGCTGGCCCACGATGAGCGGGTGAAGGGCCTGCTGCTGGGCGTGGACGTGGCTGATGAAGAGGCCTTGTTGGCCGAGCTGGCGACGGCGACGCAGGCTTTGGCGGCCGCTAAGGCGCAGCGGGCTGATGCTCAGGCGCAGCTGCATCGGGCCAGTACCGCTCAAGCCGAAGCCACGCAGCTGCAAGCACAGTTTGAGGAGCAGGCTCAAACCCAGACGCGCTTACAGCAATTACAGCTGGCGGCACCGGCGATGCAAGATGTTCAGCAGCGGTTGGTGCGGGCTCAGCAGGCTCAATTGATTCAGCCCGCGTGGCGACAGCAACAGCAGGCAGAGCAGGCGGTGCTGAACGTACAACAGCAGCTCAGTTTGGCATCGGCACAGTTGGTTCAGTCGACTCAGGCTGAAGCCGCTCACCAGGCCGCCTTACGTTTGGCTGAAGGCCAGTCAAGACAGATTGATCAGCTCAAGCAGCAGCTGCAGGCTTTAAATGGTTATGAACAGCAGCAGGTACCGTTGGTGGCGGCGCTGGCCCAACAGCGCGCACAAAGTGCTGAGGTGAAAACGGCAGAGCAGGCCTTGCTGGCGGCCAGACAGCACTATGCTCAACAAAATCGATTGCTAAAGGCTTTAACCGAAACCGTTGAGGCAGACCAGATTGCGTTGGCAGGCTTAGCCACCCTTCAGCAAAGCGCTCAGCGCAGTGCTGAGCGGCTGAAAGGGAAGCAAAAGTGGGCTCGTCTACAGGTGCAGCAGCAAGAATCCTCAGCCAAGCATCATCAGGCCCAGCAAGCCTTGGCCGTTGCGCGTGACGCGGTTGAGGCTGCGGATGTCGCCGCCAAAACTAAGGCCTATGCCTGGCATAGCCAGCAAGCTGCTTGGTTAGCAGCGCAGCTGCAAGCGGGATTAGCCTGTCCAGTATGCGGCAGCACCACCCATCCTGCACCGGCGCTGGCTCAAGGTGATCTGGTGGATGAGGCCAGCGTGGCAGAGGCGAACGAGGGTTTGGCCCAGGCCGTTTCGGCCCAGCATCAAGCAGAGCAAGCCGTGCATCGATGGGTGACTGAGCTGAATTTATTGGCTCCGCAGCTGGCTGAGCTTGAGGCTGGCTTGGGTGAGTGGGCAGCGCAGTCGGTAGCCGAACTTGAGGTAGCGGCGATTGAGGCTGAGGCGCAGTGGCAGGCCTTACTGCGTCGGCAGGTGCAGGCTGAAACGCATCGCCAACAGTTAAAACAGCAGACGCAGGCTTTACAAGAGGCCCAAACGCAAGGAGAGGCACTGGCCCAGACGCTGCAGCAGGCAGAAAAACAGCTGGCCGAGCAGGCCGTCACGGTGGGAAAACTGGAAGCTTTATTGCCTGAAGCCTATCGTCGTCCTGAAGCGCTGGCGCAGGCACGAGACCAAGCACAGCGTGCGTTGACAGCGGCAGAAACAAGGCTCCATAACGCGCAAACGGCTTGGCAGACCAGTCAGGCTGAACTAGCCGCCGCCGTGGCCCATCAGGCCAATGCTGAACGGCAGCTACAGGCGGCAGAGCAGGCGCGAGCAGAAGCGCAGGCTCAATGGCAGCAGCAGTGGCAGGCCTACTTTAAGGATGAGGCCGAACAGCAGGTGGCGTTAGCCAGTCCGGAGGCCATGGCGCAGTGGCAGGCTCAGCTGGCTGAACACCAAGAAGCCTTACAAACGCAGCAAGGCCGCTTGGCGGGATTGGTCCAGCTCTTGCAGGCTAAAGAGTGCCCAGACATGGCGGGGCTACAAGCGACACAAGAGGCTGCTGCGAGCGTGGTGGCTGAACAAGAGGCTTTATATGAAACGTGTTTTCATCGATACCAAGCCTTAACCAGCACCCAGCGCAAGCTCTTGCTGGCCCATCAGGCCAATGCCGAATTAGAGGCTGAGTTCGCCATTTATGGCACCCTCAATGAGGTGGCTTCTGGCCGCCACGGCGCTAAAATTAACCTACAGCGCTTTGTGTTGAGCGTTTTACTGGATGATGTGTTGATTCAGGCCTCAACCCGATTGCGCTTGATGAGTAAGGGCCGTTACACGCTTTTGCGTAAAGATGAAAAAAGCAAGGGCAATCGCGCCAGCGGTTTGGATTTGCAGGTAGAGGATGCCTATACAGGTAAGGCTCGTGACGTGGCGACGCTTTCTGGGGGTGAGTCATTTTTGGCGGCCTTGGCTTTGGCGTTGGGTTTGTCGGACGTCGTACAGGCCTACTCGGGCGGGGTGCGTTTGGATACTTTATTCATCGACGAAGGTTTTGGCAGCTTAGACAGTGAATCTTTAGATTTGGCCATGAATACCTTGATTGACCTTCAGGCCAGTGGCCGCATGATTGGTTTGATCTCACATGTATCCGAGCTGAAAGAGCAAATGTTGCTGCGTATTGATGTGGTGCCCAGCCTAATGGGCAGCCGTATTCGCCTTCATGAGACAGCACTGAGTTAGCGCTGCCGCATTAAAAAACAGCCGCTCCTTAAGGTAGCGGCTGTTTGTTTTAGGCTAGGCCTATTGCCATTGATATTTAGCACCCACCATGGCGCGGTAAGCGGAGTAGCTGTGCTTGCCGGTTTGGTGGGCCATATTGCCCCAGACAGACCAATTCTTAGACAACTGACCTTCGGCGCCGACTTTAATTTCAAAGCGGTTGCTGGGGATCTCGTCTTTAAACGTATATCGGTCGTTAAACACGATGCTGTTGTTGGCATTGCTGTGAATCCAGTTCAGCTCAGCAAACGGTTGCACCGATTTATCTGCTTCATAGCGATTGGCGTAGGTGAGGCGTGCCCCTAGACGGGTGAGTATGCTGTTTTCATTAGTGCCGTTGGTTTTTAGGCCTGTGGCGTGAACGCTGGCGTCAGAGTCAAAGGCATTGAAGGTAATTTGCGCCTGAGGCTGTAGTTCCCACTGTTTGAATTCATCTTGCTGATGAATTTTAAAGGTGTATCCGCCTTCAATCGAGGCGCTAAAGAGGTTACTGTTGTAAGTATCCTTGGCTGATCGGCCCATGGACACTTCATTTTTAAACCATGAGTATTGAGCCCATGCGTCGACATAAGCGCCTTTCGGTTGGTCATGATCCTGATACCACGTACCGTACACGCCTAGGCTGTAGGCATTTTTAATTTTGCCTTTAGCTTCAGAACCGGTGGTTTTAGAGCGGCTGGTGTAGTCGCTTTTGCCGTAGGCCGCCATCAGCCCAATGCGGCTTCTGTGGTTGCCTTCATCGTGCCACTGGATGATGTCGCCACCTATTTGGGTGGTGTAGGTATTGCCTTTGAGCTTCAGAAAGCCGTTGGCCGCTTCATGTTTTTGACGATCGGCTACCACGCGCATCCACACAGAGGTGGCCCGATCTTCTCCTTTCAGACTATTGGCATACTGGGGCTCGCCTAGGCGATCATGCAGCGTCATTTGGAACATGCTCAGGGCCGCACTTTGGTTGGCTAAGTAGGTGCCAATTAAGGGGTTGGGTTTATCGACTGGCGGTACCTTATTTTCATCCGGTGGATAGACATTGGTGTCATAGGAGTCTAGATACCAGCTATTGTCTTTATAGCCTTTGTGTAATAGATATTCATAAATACCGATGGCGACAGGCGCACCTAGCTTAAAGGCTTGATTTGCTGAGGTGCCGCCAACGTCGACAACTTTAATCGCGTCGGGCTGCTTACGGGTGTCAGCGCCTTTACCGCCAACGGGGGTGATATAGAGGGTAGTGGGGCCATTGGCGCCAACGGTGACGTTACCGGCCACCACCAGTTGATCGGTCTCGGTTTCTGCGTGGCCCTTATTGAGGATGGTGTTCATGTCAATACGCCCGCCGTTGGCGATAAAATTCCCTCCAACGTTGAGGCGGCTGCCCGTGCCTTCTTTACTGCCTAGCTTGATGCTACCGCCGTTATTGCTGAAGTTGCCTGCCACGCGGTATTGGGTGGTGTCGCTTTGCTCAGTTTTATCTAGGCCGCCCACAAAGAAGGTGCCTTGGTTGTCGACTGAGCCTTTGGCTTCACCAAAGCCGCTAAACTGAGTGCCTTTACCCACGTTTACCTGACGGCTGTTGAGGGTTAGGGCTTGATCTTTGCTACCGGCCAGAAGCGTGCCGCCCTTAATGTCGGTGGTGCCGGTGTACTGGGCCGATGCCGTGGTCAGCGCCAAGGTTCCGGCGTTGGCTTTAACCAAAGTGCCTGTGCCTTTGATTTCATTGGCTAAGGTCCAGACATTCTGGGTGTCGGCTTGGTTGACGATGAAGGTACCGCTGTTGTTCACCACGCTGCTGCCAAGGTGGTTCGGTACCGCAGCTTGCAAGGTGCTGCTGCCATCGATGTTAAATGAACCGGCAAAGTTTTGGTTATTGCCGGCTAGCTCGATGCTGGCGCCTTTTAGGTTGACTTGGCCTTTGTCCTCGATGTCGTTACGCAACACGCCTTGGGCCTGATTGAGGTTTAGCTTACCGGCATTGGTAATAAGGCCAGAGCCGAGGCCCTGAGCATTGTTTAGGTCAATGCTGGCCGGCGCCTTGATGTCGATGTGGGCAGCCAATGGGGCATTGGCACCATTGACCTTGAGGCTGCCGTTTTCGGCCACTAAAGTGGCTTTTTGGCTGCCGCTGATGCGCCCGTCAGACACGCCGCCTTGCTTGATGGTTAAGGTGCCGTCGGCTAACGCCAACTCAGAACCGGCTTGGCTTTTGAGCTGGCCAATGGTTTGAGTAGTGGCCGTGCCAGCGGTTGAATTGAAGTTGACTTCAGTACCGCTGGCCAAATCCAAGACGCTGGTGTTGCCCAAAACGGTGTCTGCTTCGAGCCTTAGTTTGCCTCTTTGGACAAGGGTTTGGCCGCTGTAGTTGTTACGCCAGTTGGCAAGGCCAACCCAGTCGCTGTCGCTGTTGATGGCCAAATCACCGCTGCCGGTTAACTGAGCATCGAGGCGGCTGGCCCCTCCCTGTTTTCCTGCAGCAGCAGCCAACACTAGGGCATTTTTGCCTGTGCCTTGCAGGTCGATTTCGGTGAGCTTGTAGGCGACGTATAGGCCATCATCTGCGCCGCCACGCTGTACCGTGGTTTGAAAACCATAGTCGTAGCTTGCGGTGGCAACCTTCTGGCCGTTTTGTCGAATGTCTTGCTGCGTGGGCGTGGTGGTGATCGCTTGTCCTTGGGCATCTAGAAGCGTCAGCGTGAGGGGGTCAGCAATGCCGCTGACCTTAGTGGCGGCAACCAGTTGCACGATGGCATCGCCTTCATCCTGTTCTAGTAAGGGTAGATTAAAATCAACGTTGGGCGTTGGTAGGTTGTCAAAACCGGCAGCGGTGGCCTCAACCGTACCGTCTGCTTGGATTAAGTTAAGGTGATCTACTTGAATGTGGCTTTGCAGCTTTTTCTTACCGGTGATGTTTTCTGCAAATTTTAAGGTGCCGCCATTAAACATGAGGCCCCCCATTTTCTGTATGCCCATGCCTTGGACTTCTCGAACGGTGGCGATGCCTTCTTGATCTAGGCGTAAAACGGCCTGAGTTAAGGCTCGGGTATTGTCGTTGGCAATGTCAAACGTACCTGCCCCTAGCCCTAATGTACCGGTAAAGTTTTGGCTGCTGTGCTGAGCGCTGGCGGTGTCAAAGTCAAAAGCGGCTCCTTTAGTGTGGGTGCGGACTAAGCCTTCACCAGCCAACTGGTGTTTGAAAGTAAAGGCGCCCTGATCACTTTGATTCACAAAGAGTTCTGCATTGGCTTCAACCGTCACGCCATCCTCGGGCAATTGTTCATTGAGAACGATGTCGGTGTTTCGCCATTCAAATTTGGCACCGGCCTTGATCCACAGCTGTTCAAATCCATTAATTTTGGCAGGGTCGATTAAGGCATAGTGGCTGTCACCTTGTAATGTGAGTCTGTCCTTGGTGCCAGATCCCGCTGTGAGGGTGTTGAATAAAGGGCCTCCTTGGGCTTCGCTGACATTGTTTAAAATAAATTGATTACCCGTTTGACTAGTGCCGGTGGTGGCGGTGTTGATTTTCGTACCACCATTCAGGGTGATGGTGTTGTTGCCGTTGCCCGCTTTAAAATCGTTTGCTTGGCTGGTCTGGTTTAAGGTTAGGGTATTGTTGCCATCCCCCAAAGTGATGTCTCGTGCGACGGCTTTTTCGGTTAAGTTAATGACATTGTGGCCATTTTTAGCCGTCAGATCGCCTGTTGAACTGGTATCTTTCAACGCGACTTGGTTATTGCCGCCGCCCAGCGCCGTTGTGCCGATGATATTACCTGTAGATTGATTGGTAAACTTCACGTTTTGATCAATATTGGCAGCATCAATGGCGATGTGCTGATCGGTTTGGGCGGTGATTTTTCCTTGGTTGGTAAAGGTAAAGTCATGATTGAGCGCCGTTAAGTCAACCACGGCAGCGTGGTCTGATTGGGAGGTGAGGTTGCCGTATTGTTCAATCAATTGGCTTTTGCCCGTGACGATGAGCGCTGATTGGCCTTGGGCTTGAGTAATGTCTACGCTGGTGCCTGTCTTAACCCAGCCGGATGTGTTGGTAACGATCCCTTGGCCAGCGGCCTTTTCAACCTTAATCAGTAAGTTTGTTGCGCCAGAAGTATCCAGATTACTGGTGGCCATGATGGGTGCTCCGGAGGCATCCTCTGCTTGTAGCGTGAGGCCTTTACCATCGTTTCCAGCCACCGTAATGAGCCCAGAACCGGTGAGCTTAAATGTTTTATTGGCGCCGCCATCGCCGTCAGTGTTTAAAAATTGGATGCCACTGCCTGAGCCCGAAATGGCAATTTGAGCCTGATCTGCGGTGAGGCTGGCGCCCGCATGTACTCGGACACCGTCGGCGCTGCCTTCGCCTTTAACAAGGCCGGCACCTTCTTTGCCTTGTAAGGTTAAGCTGGCGCCTTCGTTCAGCCTTACGGCTGCGGTGCCGTCAGTGGCGGTAATTCTGCCTAGATTAAGAATGTGTGAATTGGCACCGTAAATGTCGACGCCTACGCCGTTGACCAGCACACTGGCGGCGTTGTCGTTGTCGACTACGCCACCTTTGACGTAGATGCCTACTGAGTCTGGCGATTGGGTGAAGTCGATGCTGCCTTCATGTCGTAAAATACCTTCTTCTAAAGCCTTATAAGCCACGGCCCCTTGGGCTACGTTGGCTGAGGTAAGGGCGGCTTTGGTGATGAGTTTGGCTTTGGGTTTGCCGGTACTGGCGTCGCCATGAAGATTATAGTGGCGGCCATCGACAATGGCGACCGATGCATCTTTACCTTTGACGTTAATCTTGGAGTGTTCGCTGAGAAGTACCTTGTTATCAGCACCTGCACCTGAGTTAATGGTCAGCCCGGTTGCGTTCTCGCTGTCGACGTTTAACGTCATGCCCCCTGTGTCTAATTGGGTGCCCGCGCTGGCTACGTAGAAGCCAGTGGCGCGTTTACCCGTGATGTTAAAGGTGTATAGGTCGTTGTCTGCAAGGAAGCTGGCGGCTTGGTCAACTCGGAATAGGGTGGAGGCTTCGTTGGCTACCGTGAGGTTAACCGGTTGACCATCAAAGCGGATGCTTGAGCTTTCCTGAGCATTTCGTCCAGAAATCCAATAGCCTATTTGATTGCTGCCAGCGTCAAAAACCACTGTGGCGCCATCGGCTACGTTGACCTGGCCACCGCTGCGAGCGAAGACGCCAATGGTGTTGACGCCTTTAATAGTGACCTTGCTTTGTGCTCCAGAAAGAATGGCTTCGGCATTGTCTACGCGCACGCCGTAGCTAAATGCATCCGTACTGGCGTGGCCGGTACCGTCGACGATGATTTGCCCTTTATTGTAGACTTTGGCGCCGCTTTTGGCGAACAAGGCCGTGGCATTTTTACCTTTGACATTAATTTGGCCTGTCTCGCTATTGCTGATTTGCTCTCCATTGTGGCCTACCTCACCCACGACTTTAATCCCGGCGGTGTTGTGGCCATCGACGTTAATGATGTGGTTGTTCACAATCTTTATGTGATCAAAACGGTCGTTGCTGGTTGAGCCTGGCGTGTGGTCGGTGTTGATGGCCACTGCGTTTCTAACATTGGCGCCCATATTGATGGTGCCGTCATTGATGATGGAGACGGTGTCATTAGGATCGTTGTAATAGGTACTGATGGCGCTGTAGGTGTTGTCAACGTCTAGGTTGTCACTGGGGTTGCCGCCGGCAAGGGTATTGTTTAGGCCAATGTTCATGACGCCATTTGCGGTGTTGTGGAAGCGGCCATTATTTTGGATGTGGGCGCCAGTGGCCACGCCTTCACCGCGCTGAGTTGCGTTTGGGGCGATGGTAAATTGGCCGCTATTTTCACCTAAAGCGCCTAAACCAATAGCCAAAGCAACGTTACGGACGTCGTCACCCCCGTGCGGGGCTGACACAAAAATGGCCCCCTTGTTTCGATAGACGCCATCGGGCTTTTGAACCTGGTCAGCATGAACGCGGGCCGTAGTGCCACCGTCGGGGAAGGTGCCGTCAGCGGATTCATAACCGAAGAGCAAACGACCGTCGGCCTCGTTGATGAAGGTCGCGTCGACCACGAGGGCATTTTGGGTGCCTAGATTGATGACGGCGTTAGTGGCATGGTGGTGGACGGTGGCTTGGTCGTGAACGTATAAATTATAGGCGTATAGTTCAGCAGAGCCTATGGCGCGGATTTTAGCGTCGGGCTGAATATTGACCACGGCATTTGATCCATGTGCCTCAATGAGGCTGCGCATGCCTGTGTCTGTAGCCATCGCGGTACTGATGTAATATTCTGCAGGATCGTCGCTAGGCGTGTATTGATATTTAAGGGTGTATATTTTTTCGGCATCAGTGGTGGAAACTAACGCTTTTTTAATTAAACCATCATAATCATTTGAGATCAGTCTGTTATTGGTAATGGCGGCTATGAGGACATTGTTGTAATCAATGAGGGCGGCTTCATTGTCGATATCGAAGTGACCATCATAGGTAGTGTCTGTTTTAGGGTCGTAAAAACCATCTAGTTGTTTGATGTAAATTTTACCTGCCAATTTTTTGGTTTGGCCAAAATTCACGGTGTCTCCAGGCAGAGCGTCATTCATTGAGACGGCATCACTAAAGGTAACCGTCATGGGTTTGGTGACGTTGAGGGTGGCAGTGTTGGCACCGGTGCCTTGGGCAATAAATAAAGAGCTGTGTTTGGTTTGTCCTAGGAGCCAGTTGGGGTCTTCATCTGGGGCTAAGGTGAGGGTGCCATCGTGAATACGGGCCAGTGTGAGCTCATGGAACGGTTCGCTAGGCTGTTCTTTTAATACTTTGGCAAAAAAACTGAATTTATTGTCAAATTTAATCTTATTGGCGTCGAAAACTTCCGTTTCAACCCATTCACCATCATCTAACTGCCACTTGATAACCAGCATATTCTTATCATTGAAAGCCCAGTCTTCCCAAGTGGGGGGCGCATTTAATGGGTTGTCTTCACCATTGGGGACGGAGTTGTCATAAATGATGGCCGCACCCTTGTCAAACAGTGGTTGTAAATCTACCTCTTCAAAAGGCAAAACGTTTTCGGCTTGAAAATCTACGGCTTGGCCCATGGGCTTGAAATTAAGTACATAAGACTTACCGGGGTCTGTGGTGATGGAGGTGCCGAACTCCAAGGCTTTTTTAAAATTATTGGCGTTATCAGGATTGATGCCGGTAATTTTACCATCACTGCCCCAGATGAATTGGCCAGGATTGTAGATGGGGTGTAGGTCGACGGTTGTGTCCGCATGGGCTGGTGCCATGAATAGAGTGCACAGTGAGAGCGCCAAGACGGTGCGTCGGACTTTTGCTCCAGAGGCTCTGGCCGCAGGCCGTTGACCGACGGTTTGGGTCGATTGATGGCTGCTTGCTAATTCAGAAACCACCGTTAAGAGGCCGGTGCGCGCATTTTTGACGACTTTATACACTTTATTCATGATAGTTCCTTTATGGTTTGGTGCTGGCTTAAATAAATTGGCCTGAATGGGAGGAAGCGTGTCAAAGTTTTATGCTATTAGTTTTTATACTACGCATGCTGGCGTTCTTTTTGTAGTGTATTGATTAGAAATGTTAAATTCATTAGTAATTAAAAATTGATTCAGATCTGATTTTTTTAAGTAATTGATAGTACTACCATTTTATTTTTTTGCTGGTGGGATATTGTGGTTGATATGTTACAGTGTGTTTAAGGTTGAATTGATCTAATAATCATCGGTTTTTCAATGTGTTATTGTTTTTCTTGGCATTAAGTATTAGGGTGATGGGAAACAGTGGTTCAATCTATAATGAATAATGAGAATGCAGAGGGATAAGTTGCTCGGCATGCATTGATTTAACCTATCGTGATGAAAATATTTACATATTTTTAACCATTCAGCTGTTCTCATGTGAGGCCATAATGGCTATCATGACGCGTACGAATGATGATTAGGCAGCGGGAGAGAAAGCAGCATGGTTTTATTGAAGCGTCGGTTG